>NZ_CP023668.1 GCF_002441935.1 Mesoplasma lactucae ATCC 49193 | reverse complement strand
AAGAAAAAACAAAAAAGAAATTTAAAATAATTCGGGATTTTTTTCAATTTTTCTCTTATTCTTTATTAGATAAAGTTCAGAGGAAACGATTAAATTTAGCCTCTTTTCTAACAACAAATAATTTTTGTATTAATATTATTAAAACAATAAAATGAAAGGAAAAGAACAATGAATAAACTATATCAATGACGTATCTTTTCAAACAAAGATTTAGATATATTTCATTATGCATTTGATGAATCCTCTATTTTTAAATGAATTAATGAAAACAAATTAATTGCTAAAGAAATTAGTTCTAATGTTGAAAGTGAAGTAACCTTTGCTCCAACAAATTTAGATAATATCTTCGCTGATTATGATAAAACAGAAGAGTTTTACTTATTTCTATGTGACGTTGTAGAAAATGCTCATAAACAAGCTCAAATTATGAAACAAGGTAAATCAGTTTATGGAGAAAAAGAAGCTGGTGCTATTAAGTCAGTTATTGGCTCTCTAATCAATAACTGACAATATCGTCAAGAATTAGATGTGATTAGTATGAGTTCTGAATTAATCAGAGATATTGCTTGCAAACATAAGTTTAATGATGGTAATAAACGTACTTCTTTAATTACAGGTTTCTATTTTTTAAACTGAGTTGGTTTAAATATTAAATATTCTCAAGATGAAGAAAACTGATATAAGTTTATCGTTTCTTTCTTAACAAAACGTGTCAGTCATGACTTTGAAGATCTTGATGATGAAATTAAGTTTATTAAAGACTTCATCAAACAAAATATTATGCTTCAAAGTGATGATTTTAGCTCTAATTCAAACGATTTGTTTAACCTTAACCAAGTTAACGAGTGAAACAAAAGATTGCATGAAAACAACGCTTTTTTAACCTCTTTAAAGAAGTTGGCAGATGAATAAAATATTTTTATTTAACTAATTGCATTAACTCTGAAATTTTGTAAAATATAAATGACTTGTGGAATGTCGTGAAACTACATTTATAGTAGTTATACAAATAAAATGCTTTTTCTTTCTTAAGAAGAGCATTTTTTTATATTAAAAACACACATGTGCCGCTATGACATGTGTGCAAATTAGAAAACTATCTTCCAAGGATAATGACAACAATAATAATTGTTATCATCACTATTTGAAGTGTTTTCATTGGACTCCTTTAATTATTTTCAACGGATATCACATCCATCTCTCTTTTGTAAAATAAAGAATCCAAAACGTGTGGAATGTCATGTTTCTTTATTGATAATTCTACATAGCGGATCGAATTACCATTAATCATTGTATACTATTAAAACCCCTATTTCTCGCGGTTTTATGAAGAAAAAACAAAAAAGAAATTTAAAATAATTCGGGATTTTTTTCAATTTTTCTCTTATTCTTTATTAGATAAAGTTCAGAGGATGTGGTCTAATTTCTTCTTTTCTTATATCCTCTCAAATAGTTCATTGTTTCAAAATGAACTATTTTTTTAACCTTGGATTTTATATCTTATCTTTTTAATAAGTGGTAAAACCTAATTAACCAAATTGATATTTTTTAATATGGTTAATTGTTTTTAGTAAATCTAATTTAAATAAGAAAGGAAAACAGATATATGACAATGAAAAACTACAATCTTAAAATC
This sequence comes from Mesoplasma lactucae ATCC 49193, assembly GCF_002441935.1. Classification (GTDB taxonomy): domain Bacteria; phylum Bacillota_I; class Bacilli_A; order Mycoplasmatales; family Mycoplasmataceae; genus Edwardiiplasma; species Edwardiiplasma lactucae. Next base: position 835,835 of record NZ_CP023668.1, on the reverse strand, counting down.
TTTAATCCTGATGATGAAAAACTCTTTAATACAATCGTTAATAACAGTGATGAGGTTCATTTTGTTGATGAACCTAACTTAATTGCTACTTATGATGTAAATGATAAATCTAAGGACTTTAAGATAAACTATTTAAACTTATCTGAAATCTTTATTGACGAAGATAAAACAAATGAATTTAAAGCTTATTTAACTAACCTATTAGCTTTAGCTAACCTAAATGCTAATCAATATAAAAAAGAAGTCGTTCTAGAACCAAGTATTCTTACTGATATGTTGGTTGATGTATGAAGAAAAGAAGTTGATAAACAAGAACTCTTTAACTTAGAAATGGTAGCAGACATTATGTATGTTTATATTACTAATAAAAACTATGTTAATGCTTTAATAGCTTCTTATTTCTTTTTAAGTTTTATTGGTTATGATTTAATAACCAATAAAACAGATTATTTTAAAACCTTTATTGATAACTTCTTATCACAAAGAGAAGAAAACTTCTTTGCAACTGAATATAGTGAAATCCAATACTTAACTCAATCATTAATTGATCAAATTAAACTATTAAGTATTGATACTTTAACTGATAAAGAATTAACTGAAAGTGATTGATATGATTTAACTTTGGTTGATAATTGAGTGAAAAGAATGAATCAAAACCCTGGACTTATTAGTTCTTTAAAAGAATTGAGTAAATAATAAAAAAACAAGAACTAAGTTCTTGTTTTTTAAAATAATTATGTCTGTAAAAAAATACACGGACAAAAACTGATTTTTTTATAATTTAATATTATAATTTAGTTGTAGCATTATTACGATATTAAATTACAAATATTTCCATAAATAGAGTGATGACACTCAATATGAAAACTATTATATGAGGATCCATATGTGATATTCCTTTCTACGTGGTTTTAAATTTCCACTATTTAGATTGTTAGTCCGTTCACACAATGTATTCGTAGTTTGTTTAATGTATTAAGAGAAAAAGTGAAGCAAATACATACCTAATATTTTAGGTATGTATGCCTCACTTTTTTTTCTCTCTAATACTTTAATATTATACCCTGAAACTGGCTGTTTTATAGGGTTGGAACATATTTTTATAGATATATTTTATTAATAAGTTTTGATTAAATCTTCATCTTTTAAAGTTCTTTGTTTAGCTTCATATTCTTTATCAATTAAGTCATTGTTTTCAAAGACTTTGGTAACAATTTTATCAATATTTAATTTATTAAGAGCTTCAAATTTAAGTCCTTCTTTATTCAAACGTTCTTTTTCTTTTTTAAGTTCTCACCAACTAAATTGTAAGAATGTTGAAGGAACACTTTGAAAGAGATTTTCACCATATAAGTATTGGTGTTGGTCTAAAACATCAGAAATAACTGTTAAGTATTGAACGTAAGTATTACCTAATCATTGATAGTTAATAGAAGGTAAATTAAGGCTAAATAGTTGTTGATCCATAATAAGTCTTCCAGTTCTTCCATTTCCTTCAACAAACGGATGTATAAACTCAAAATTTAAGTGATAAAGAATAATTTCATTTATCTTTTCTTCTAATGATAGTTTATTAGAACTTAAAACTTTAGTAATTCTTTTATTAATAATATCTAAGTTCTTTTTTAGAAGTTCTGGTGACATAAAGTTCACAAAACCTTTACTTAGATTAGTAGTTCTTATTAAACCAATGTTTTGTGAGCCATTTGCTTTTAAAGCTTTAAAACTATGAGACATATATGGTTCACAATTTAATCTGGTTAATAAGGTTTTATTGTATAAACTAATTTGATTCATTCAATCATCAATCTTATTTTCTTTAAATAGGACATTAACTGCCTTCTTAAAGTTATAGATTTCAATCATTGTTATTTCTTTATCAATATACTTATGTTTATCTTTATTTAAAGCATTATCTAACTCTAATAATGAATAATTATAATATTCTTTATATAGAGGAAAAGATAGTTTATTATTCTCTATTTTATTAGAGTTATACCCTACATTATTAATATAGTATTCTTTATAATTGCTCTTCATTAAGATCACCAAATTTCTTCATTATTTATTACATAAATTTTATAATAAACCTAGCAAAATCATTAAATTTCTAATATACTTAATTTGTCCATAAAAATGCTAAATCGTTATGCATAAAACCCCTGAATCTCTTCAGGGGTTTATTTTTTTAACAAACAATAAGGAATGATAAAAAACTAGTCTTGTAAGTTATCTTAGTCTTCTAGAAAACTGCCCACGATTTCTTGTAGAGGATCTGTTAAACGATCAGAATCAAATAGCAATTCTTTTAGGAAAGACATGAATTCACTTCTTCTGAATGAGAAAGTAGTTACAGCCAATCCGGCACTTTTATTGTCTTTGTTTTTGGCTTTATTATAAACAGTAACAATATTTTTATGACAAAGGTCAATAAATCTTATAATAGCTTTTTTTAAATCAGATGTTAGATTTACAGGATGAAGCATTTCTGTTTCTTTCATTAAAAAAGTTTGGTCATTTTTATTATCTAATAACTCTTCAATTTCAACAACCGAAGGGAATTTGACATCTAATTTATCTTTTACATCTTTGTTATATCAAAGTAACAATCATAAGGTAGAAATTACTCAACGTCTAGTCTGATCAAACAGTGCTGAATTAGAAGTTTTTTTATTATCTTCTAAATTAAGTTCTTGACCCACTATTAAGTCTTCTCTCAACTCATTAATCTTTTCATTCATTCATTGATTAAAGTCTCAGATATAAAAATAATCTTGTGGAATTAAATATGTATTGTTGAATATTTTGTCATATAAATCTTTGTTGAATAATTTTCCTAGTTTTTGAAGTGCTTCAAAAGGTTTTAAATAAAATAGGGATAATATATCTTGACCTAAAGCATCATTTTTTACATTTTTTGGTTTGCCTTTGAAATCCGGATAAACTTTTTTTATTCGATTTTCTATATCTGATCTTCTTTCCCCTCTTTTAATTTCAAGTATAGTTTTATTTTGAACAAAAACGTCTTGTAATTCTTTCATTTCAGGATTATTAGAGACTAAATCGCGTTCTTTTATAGGTTTTTGACTATTAGCAGCTTTTACAATTTCGTCGACTAAGTTTTTTTCTTCTTCAATAGTAGAATCTTTTATGTCAATTACTTTGGCGATTATATAAACGGATTTAAGTTCGTTTGCTTTCTTTTCACTTTTTTTTTAGCAAACTCATATATATTAGTGACGGTTTGAGCTCCGTTAACTATATCTAAATTATTAAAAGTAATAGTTTTATTAATTTGATTAATTCCATCTTCGGCGACATCTCCGATAATTACAATCCCATTATTAAGAGTTCAGAAATCTTGTGGCTCATTTTCTAATGTATTTAAGATAGATTTATTCACTTGACCACTAATTCCTGTGGTGCTCTTTATAAAATATCTTACGTTTCTATCAAATAATTCTTCACCATATTCTTTGTAAGCTTTATATAAGCTATAGGCTTGGATAGAAAACACATAGTTATTACCATTTTTAATAAAGTTACCATTAATAGCATAATCTTCTTGTGCATTTTTATTATCATCAAGATAAGAAAGAGTCATCTTTTTATTTTGTTTTCCTTCATTTAAAAATGAATCGCTCATTTTTACTTTGTAACTTTTATTTGTTAGTAAATTAAGATCTGTACTACAATTATTTGATTCTTTTTCAATAAAAGATTCAATTTTATTAGAATTATTTTTCTTTGCAAAATCAAATAAAACGATATCGATTTTTATGTCTTCAAATCGTTTTATTTCTTGTAAGATGTTAGCTAACTCTACATTATCTTCAGCAACACGCGCAATTTTTTGATTTCCTGTATACTCGTCTTTTTTAGATAATGAATTATTAATCAAGTCATTAGCATTTTGTATCTTTCAACCTAGATTTTTTAGGTTTAAATCATCTTCTGAATTACAAAAAATAATTAAATGTGCTGTTTCGTTATCACGATCTAAGGTTACTAAATCAAAGTAATTTAAATAATTGCCATTCTTGGTAAATGTTTTTTTAATATAAGAACTTAATTCAAATCCGATTAAGGAATCATCACTATAAAGATTATTAAAAATCATTTTGCGCGCTTCCAAACAATCAAAAAAGTCCTTTTTTTTATTTATATCAAGTTCTTTATCTAAAAATTCGATTTCTTCATTTAATAAATTGTCTAAATAAATTTCCATTTTTTATCTTCTCTCATTTTCTTTTAAATCTTCAATAATTTCATTTAAGAATTCCTCATAATCATTAAAGAAAAGGTTTCGTGTCTTAAAAAGATTATCAAAAGCATCATCAGCATATAGAGAATTGGGATTCTTCTTTTTAGGGCTGAGATTTTCTGTTAAAAAACTATAATACCCTTCTTTTGTTATATCATTTGGCAAATTAGGACTTTTTAATAACATTATTAATGTTGAATTAGGTACGTAAGGTAGGTCTTCCTTACTCATGACTCCAATGTTGTTTCTTTTTCTTAATCAATCAAAAGTACTTTGATCAAGGTCTTCGACAGATTTCAACATTTTAGGACTACCTTTAAAATTAGGTATCTTGTCTAAATAAATATACACATCATAATATTTCTTTTTGCTAAGCTTTAAGTTAACGCATTCTCCCATTCCTTGCTCAAAATAATTTACTTTATTTTGAGCAAAAGAAGCAGTGGGAGCTTTAACTTCAATTGCACCAACTATATCTTGTTGCTTAGTTCTTACATCAAGAATAGCTATATCTAATTTTTTAGAATATATAGCTCCTTCAGCTTTTATTTCGTTTTTATTATTCTTTTTAGAATCAGTTCGATATTTACCTTTAAGTTCAGGACTTGCATTAATTTTGTCATTAAGATCACTAGCGATTTTTGCATGTAGTTCATCCATTTTAGAGGCTGAACGGCTTCCATCTTTTCCTTCTTGATATAAATTATTAACTCTTTCATAACTATTAATGATTTCTACAATCATTTCTCCATCAATCTTACTCATTTTTTCCCTCTCTTAATTTGTAATTTATAAATCTAGCTACGTCTACAGAAGAATATGTATAATACCCTCCGCTTTTGTGTTTTCCTAATTTTTTAACATATTCAGAAAAATCGTCAGTTTGTAACAATTTCATTATATTATTTAAAAACGTTTTTGACTTATTTTGTATATAAAAACCTGAATAAACAACCGTTTTTTTAGGTAAAATTTTCATTTTTAAATCATTTTTATCTTTTATTAAATTATTTATCGCCAATGTGAATACTTTTGTATCAACGAAGTCTTTTATTCCCTGCGATCTTGCAAACTCATATCAGTTTCTTTTTTGAAGAGATCTATTTTCAAGATTCGGTCTATCTATTTTTAATTTTTCAAAAAAATCATGATTATATTCTTTAATGTCATTTAGTTTAACTACATCCCCATTGTCATCATATGGAAAATAAGCTCTTGTAAATTTAGCAGTTGATGCTTTGTATGCTCTTTGCGTGTAAACCCCTTTGGCATCATCAAAATAAAAAAATCAGTCTGCATTGGAAGCTGCACCATTTTTTACCTTAATTTCTTCTGAATTATCTTCGTTTTCATAAGTAACAATATCTAGAAAATTGTCATTATTATCATTTGAAAAATAAAAATATTTTGTTAATTTTTCAATATCTTCTTGAGAAATCGAAATCTTCTCAGATTTTTTGTCAAAATCGTCAGAATATTTTAATTTAATTTTTTTACCCATAGGAGTATTTTTAAAAATAGTAATTGCTGTATACGTATCAGCGTTTTTAAAAGGGTTATTATGACCCATGTCAATTATTTCTAAAAGAGTTGTCTCTGTTAAAATGATTTGTCTTAATCTTTCTCCACTTTGAGTATAGAAATAAGAGTTTGGGGTAATATATCCTAATACTCCGTTGGGTTTTAACATTTTTTTACCTTTTATGAAGAATAAAAGGTAAAGGTCGACCATACCAGACATATTATTTTCTTTAGCAATATAAGCATCGTCGTCAGAAAGATTTTTTCTTCTTACATAAGGAGGATTACCAAAAACATAGTCCATTTTTTCATCCAATGATTTTTCAAATAAAGTATCATTTTGCTTAATGTCTATTTCTGGAACTATTTCAAAATAAAATTCATTAATAAACATTTTTTTGATTCGGTCTTTGATTATTACAATTGAATCAGGATTAATTTCAATACCATGAACATATGTTTCAATCTCCAGTGCAAATTCCTTTTGAATTTGAATATTGTTTTTATCTTTTCCTTTAAAAAAAGCTTTTTTATATCTTCTAATGAACTCAAGCAGAAATTCACCATCACCAGCACTATTGTCAACAACATGTTTTTGTAAAACATTGTTTCCTTTGTACCCAGAATCATCTAATATACGAGCAATTATATAAGGTGGTGTATATACCTTCCCTAACTTTTTTATTTCGTTTTCTGAATTATTTGGCATCTTATTCTACTTCCTTAACTATTTAAAATTTTATTGTAAAAATGGTTTCATTTCTACAGGATTCACTAAAAAAATCAATTTTAATTTCAAACGCAAAAAGTCACTATAAACTAGTGACTTTCTTTTTCAATTTTATATATGTAATAAAATAGGGAGACTAACACATTAACAACAATTGAATTTCCCGCCTGTCTATAAGCTATTTCTTTTTTAATTAATTTTGTATCATTTACTCTATTAAAATCTTCATCGCTAAAACCCATTAATAAATAGGTTTCTCTTGGGGTTAAGAATCTATAATACATCTTATGGAAAACAAAACAAAAAACCCTATAGTTACTAATGTTAATACAGTGAACGATTTGATTAATCAAAACAAATTACCATTTTTTATTCCTATTTATCAAAGAAATTATTCTTGAAAGGAAAACAATATAGACGATCTAATTGGAGAAATAATTGAAAATTCAAATGATAATAATCCATATCAGTATTTTGGTTCATTTGCCATAGCAAGGCAAAATATTGATGGACAAGAAGTCATAAAACTAATTGATGGACAACAAAGAATCACTACTATTCTATTAATATATAAAGCAGTGTTTGATGTTTTAACTAATGAACTTGGAGTTAAAGGTAAAGAACTTCCTCTTCCACTACAAAAAGTTTTTATAAATCCAACTATAAAATTAGAAGATAGGCTTATCAACGGTTCTAAGATTGAATTAGAACAAAAGGCACTAAGCTTTATTTTGAGTGATGACATCAAAGATGACAACATTGAAACTATGCTTAATAAAAAAGATGTTAACGGAAAAACCAAATCATCTTATGCTGACACAAATGTTATAAAAAATTATCATAGAATTGTTGAAAATTTAAACAATTATTTAAGCAATTTTTTTACAGAAGAAACTTCAAAAGAAAAAGTTAATGCTATTGAAAAATTGTTTTTAAACTTTAATTCATACTATCAAGTAGCCCTTGTTGAATTTTCATTGGATATGATTGAAGAAATGCAAATTTTTCAAAATTTAAACTCAAAAGGTGAACCATTAAGTTTATTAGATTTAATTAAAAATAGCATTTTCTTAAAAATAAAGCCTTCTATTTTAATTGATAAAGAAAGTGACATCGATTTAATTTTTAGAAGTAGAATCGATTTTAATAATCGTTTTACAACACAAAATTTAAAGGGAAACGAAGATAAAGAAAGTGAATTTATGAGAAGTTTGCTTGTCTATAAATCACCCGAACCAGAAAATATTGGTGGTAATCCAAGAGCATTATTGTCTGCTTTTGACAAAATTTTTGCAAATGAGAACAATTTAACTTTTGATGAATATGAAAAATTTATTGCTAACATTAGTAAATATTTAGATATTTATGCAAGTATCCTTACTCATGATTATGAAAAGGATATGAATAATTTCTTGTACTATTATTCACCGCACCTTTGAGTTTTCCAAGAAAAACATTCTCTTCTACCGATACTTTATTATTTAATTGATGTTTATTTTAAATATGAACCACACGACTTTGCGCAAGAAAATTACAATTGAAATAGATCTCATTTTTTCGAAGACAATAATTATGATTCAAAATTTGGTGAAGCATGTTTGAACATAGAAAAATGAATTATAGGTAAAGTGCAACGAGGTGGCGATGGACAAACATTGGACAATGCTAGAATTGCTCTTAGAAGATACATTGATGAACATACAAAAGAAATGAATATCAATGAAAAAAGAGAACAGTTACCATCAATAATCGATGATTGAATTGATACCCAAGCCGAAAGCACAAGACAATACATGCCTAATAAAGAATTGTTTAGAGATTCTCTTAAAAATAATGAAATCAAAGGTTCAAATCAAGAAATTATCGTCAAAAGAATTGAATTCTTTATTTTAAACGGAAGTAAGAGAATAACTGGAAAAGCACCAATTATGCCTACTGAAAAAGGAAATATTGAGCATATTTGGCCACAAGAATTTAGAAACCAAAAGACATATACAATTGCTGAAGCAGAAGACGAGGGTAAAGATCCAAAAGATGAGAATGTCTTAAAATTAATAACAATTGAAGCAGATAAAATGATCAATAGATTGGGTAATTTGATTTGACTTGAAGAAAAAGTTAATAAAAGTGTTTCAAACTCCGCCTTTGCTACTAAACGCTCTCAATACTTTAATAAAAAGTTAGTTAAAACAACGGTTTTAGACTTTCCATTTGGCGATGGAAAAACAATCAACACTGAAAAAGACTGAACTTTTAAAGATATTGAAGAACGTAGCGAGTCTCTAGCGGATATATTGATAGATAAGATATATTATCCAAATGAAAAATAATTTAGAAGTAGCAATAGAATGCTTAAATAGCTTTCCAGAAAAACAAAAATATGGTTTTTGAAAAATAGGAACTCATATAGATGATGTCTTAAAACGTTTTTTTAAAAACATACTCGTAACTTATAATAAAACTTCTCCTAATAATGGTGAAGTTTTATTTAATGTTGAAAGCAAAAATGATGGTGAAGTTGAAAAATTCCTTTTTCATATTAATACAATGCCTAATATTAATATTTATTTATCAAAAGAAGAAATTAGTGTAGACAAGGCGACAAAAAGGCAATACTTGGATATTCTAAATTCTTTTGGCTTCATTACTAAGACTGGAGAAAATAATCATTCTTTCATAGTAGACCAAAATATTTTCAGCTATTCTAGCGAAGAATTTTGAAGCTATATGTTAGATTTTAAAAAAGAATGTCTTTTTGATAATGCCAAGAATGGAAACAAGTATGCGCGATACATTACATATTCTATTTTTGTGTGCTATGCAAGTCATTTTTTAGATAATAGAGATTGTTTTAACAAAGTTTTATCAGTAAAAGGCGAACCATGTTCTTACACAAAAGAAGAAATTTCGGTTCATGAAAAAGAATCTGGTTACTTGGATTTAGAAAAATTAATTACTTGTTTGGGTAAAAAACCAAATTGTATGGAAATTTACATAGAAAGAATAAAATAATGGGATATTTATATGAAAATTAAGGTATTTGAAACATTTGCAGGAATTGGAGCTCAAGCTAAAGCATTAGAGATTCTTAAAAATAAAATAAAAGATTTTGACTATAAAATTGTGGCTACTAGCGAATGAGATTCTTATGCAAATATTGCTTATAATGCAATTCATAACAAAACAAATAAGGATAATAAAATCAAATATGAAGATAAAATTAACTACCTTAAAAATTTTACACATTCATTAAATTCTAAGACTCCAAGTTCTATTGAAAGATTAGAAAAGAACGGTCCTGATTTTATCGGTTCACTATATGATTCTTTTATTAATTCAAACAATTTGGGAAGTATTACTGAAATTACCGGAGAAGAATTAATTAATAAATCAGGACACGTTGACTTATTAACTTATTCTTTCCCCTGTCAAGATTTATCAACCGGTGGTTTTTTACATGGTGGTAACAAAGGCACGAAGAAGGGTTCTAATACAAGATCAGGTTTACTATGAGAAATTGATAGAATTCTTACTGAATTGGATGAAATGAATGAAAAACCTAAGTATTTACTTTTAGAAAACGTATCCAATATGCTTTCAAGCAAACATCTTAATGATTATTTGTTATGACTAAACAAATTAAATTCTTTAGGCTACTCAACACAAACTTTTGTCATAGATTCTTCTGAATTCGGTTCTGCTCAAAGAAGAAAAAGAGTTTATGCTTTAAGTGTTCTTAATGTGACGGATGAAATTTTCTCAGATACTTTAAAAAATAAGAAAAAAAACTCCATTAGTCGCGATGATGTTGTAGAAAGCAATGAAAGATTAGAAAACGTTTCGAAATCTCTACATATTCAACAACAATTGAAGGACGTTCTAAGAGTCAATTACAATGATAAAGAACTATTTGCCGAAGCCGAAGATGCTTTGGCAAATAGAACCCCATCAAGAAATAAAATGTATGAACATAGCCCAATGCTTTTTACTGAATATAAAAAAGAAAAAAATAAGAAAGATGCTACATTATCAAGAACTGTAACAACAAAGCAAGATCGTAATCCTAATGCGGGAATAATTAGTATCTTAAACAAAGATGGGAAACCGGATAAACATTTTAAAAATGTGGATTTTAACAATAAGATGTATTATAAATCCTCTCTTTTTAATTATTTTAGCATTATTTAGAACAATAAAATCTTTCTATAAAGTAGTTATATAACTATTTTTTACATAGAAAGAAATTAAAATATGGAAAAATTTTTAAAATATCTAGATAACAATAATTATTCAAAGAATACTATTTATTGTTATAGATATGTATTAAAAGATCTTTTTAATCAATTAGATGATAGAAGTTTAACCTTCTATAGAATATCTAAATATCTCAAATTGCAACAAGAAAAATATAAGCCTTCAACAGTTCAATTTAAGAAGGATGTTATATTAAGTTATTTAAAATTCTCAAATTCGAAGCTATATAAAGAAGTTGAAGAAATTAAAATCCCCTCTTCACAAAACACATTCTTTCAAACAATAGATGAAGAATTATTCAAGAAGATAATCAGTAAAATAAGAATTAAGGAAAATAAAGATTTGTTTAAAATATTCTATTATTGCGGAATAAGAATGTCTGAATTAAAAACAATTAAGTATAACAAGTCTAAAAATTCAATTATCGTCTATGGAAAAGGAATGAAGTATAGAGAGATTCCTTTAGTAGGAAAACTAAAGGATATTGATTTTTCTTTATACCAAACTTATAGCAAGAAAAAAATTTATAGCTTGATAAAAAAATACTGACCAGAATGGGTTACACCTCATACTTTTAGAAGATCATTTTGTACTAATTTAATTAGAAATGGTGCAAACATTAAAATAGTTAGCCTTGTTATGGGACACTCTAGAATTGAAACAACCGCAAGATACATGCATTTTACTTCTAATGATGTTTTTCAAGAATTAGAAAAGTATTTAAAATAACAAAAATCCTAAGGAATACACCTTAGGATTTATTTTTTTAATTAATTAACGGTAGAGTCAAGGCGGCAGCTGTACAAGCTCCTAATATTGGTCCAACAATTGGTACTCACGAATACGCTCAATCACTTGTACCCTTGTTTGGTAAAGGCATAATTTGGTGAACAACTCTTGGTGCTAAATCCCTTGTCGGGTTAATAGCAAATCCAGTAGGTCCTCCCAATCCAAACCCAACTGCTCCAACAACCACAGCAGCAATACCAACGCTAGCTAAAGCACTAACTTCGATATGAGTTTTACCAGCAACACCATTTTTATTTAAGTAGAAACTAGCAGCAGTTATCCCAACCACTAATACAAAGGTTCCTACAAATTCAGCAAAGAAGTTAAAGAAATAAGTTTTCTTAGTTCTAGCACTTTGTGCTGGAGAAGTACAGTGCATTGCTAGAATATCTAATGGATCTGATTTTTCTATTTGTAATCAATAAACTAAATCAACAATAATTTGTGCAATAAACATTCCAGTAAATTGTCCTAATAGATATATTATGATTAATCATTCATGTCCTTGAGCAAAGACATTAGTTTCTTGCACACTTGATTGAATCAGAACAGCTAAACTAACTGCAAAGTTCATATGAGCATTTGAATATTGTGAAGCTAAGGCTCCAAGAAAGACTGCAATCATCCATCCAAAGATAACAGCAGTTCATCCTCCACTTCTTCCTTTACTTGTTGTTAAGTTACTACAAGCAACAACACCATTTCCAATTAAGATTAGAAGAAAGCTTCCAATCATTTCTGATAGAAAGATTCAACCAATATAGCTATTGCCACTGACTCCCTCTAAAGATCAAGTTCCTGTCATTAACATATTATAAACTCCAATCTTCTTTTAGTCTTTTTCAAGATCTGTTAGTCAGTTTCTAGTTCTTCCAACAGCCATATCTCATCCGTGTAGTAAAGGTTTGACATCATCTTCAGTTCTAGTAAAGTTAAAGATTTTATCAATTTTTCTTTTTGTTCTAATGTCATCAAAATCTTTTCAAACACCAGTAGCGATTCCTGCTAAATAAGCAGCTCCTAAACCTGTTGTTTCAACGTTCTTTGGTCGTTCAAGCATTGATTGAGAAATATCGGCTTGAAATTGCATTAGATAGTCATTTTTAGCAGCTCCACCATCAACTTTAATTTTCTTAATAATTCCAGAATCTTCTTTCATCGCATTTAAAACATCATTTGCTTGGAAAGCCAATGATTCAACAGTTGCTTTAACAATATCTTCACGACGAACACTTCTATCTAGTCCAAAGATTGCTCCACGTGAACTTGGATCTCAATAAGGAGAACCTAATCCACTAAATGAGGGTACGAAGTACACTTGTGGTGCATTTGGATTTTTTCTAGCTTGTTCAACATATCATTCTGTTTCAGCTGAACTATAAACAATTCTTAAATTATCTCTTAATCATTGAATAGCAGCTCCAGCAATCATCACTGATCCTTCTAAAGCATAGGTGGTTTTATTATTAATTTGATATCCAACAGTTGTTAATAATCCGTTTTTTGAAATTAATGGTTGTTCTCCAATATTCATTAGAATAAAACAACCAGTTCCATAAGTGATTTTAGTATCACCTTTCTTTAATCCTAATTGTCCAACCAAAGCTGCTTGTTGATCTCCAATTGATGAAGCAATTGGGATTGAAGTTTTATCAGCGTGAGAAATTAATCCTTCAAATGTTTTTCCATAAACTTCACTATTTGATTTAATTTCTGGCAACATTTGTTCTGGAATATCAAAGTATTTTAATAAGTCTTTGTCTCATGTTTTAGTTTGTAGGTTATATAACATTGTTCTTGATGCATTGGTAGGATCGGTTACAAAAGCCTGTCCTTTTGTTAAACGTCAGATTAATCAAGTATTAATAGTTCCAAAGGCTAATTTTCCAGCCTTCGCTTTTTCTTTAGCACCAGGAATGTTATCTAAAATTCATTTTAATTTAGTAGCTGAAAAATAAGCATCGGGAATTAATCCAGTTTTTTCAATGATTTGTTTTTTCATTGCTGCTGGAATTTTTTTAATGTCGTTTTCAGTTCTTCTATCTTGTCAAACAATTGCGTTATAAATTGGTTGACCAGATTCTTTATCTCAAACAACTACAGTTTCACGTTGGTTTGTGATTCCAATTCCTGCAATTTGCTCTCCTTTAAAACCACCATAGTTCATTACGTTTTGAATGGTAGTACGTTGGGTATTTCAGATTTCCAAAGCATCTTGTTCAACTCAACCAGCAGCAGGATAACTCATAGCAATCTCTTCTTGAGAAGATGCTACAATATCACCTTTACTATCAATTATTAAAGTTCTTGCACTTGTAGTTCCTTCATCAAGTGCCATTATAAATTTATCGTTCATAAGCTTTAATATCCTTTATCTATTTTTTTATAAATCTAATCCTCAATTTGTTTTTTGAATTGGGTCATAGTTTTTGTTTTTAGCAAATGGTTTTTTGTTTGCATCTTGTAATAAGTCAATTACCATATCAGCAATGGCTGGTGCTGATGAGATTGCTGGTGATTTCATTCCAGCAACATTGATAAAGTGATCATCTGTTTTAGTAGGTTTAATTCAGAAATCATCATTTTCTGGTTCAATTGGTCTTGAACCAGCATATGTTGTAATAGTTTCATCCATTGGGATTTCAGGAAACATTCTTGTTCCAATTTCACCAATTTCATCATAAACTTTAGGATCAATGATTCTAGTTTTGTCTTTTGCAATGTTTTCAGTAGCAGTAGGACCAACCATTACTCTTCCATCAAGCATTGGAGCCACAACAACTCCTTTACCATGGATAGTTGGTACCATGAATACTACATTTTTAACAATTCAACTAGCAGTTTTTTCTAAAATTCTGTATTGTCCACGTCTTGCTACTAGTTTGAATTCATCATGTCCAGCCATTTTTGAAATTTCATCAGCATAATGTCCAGCAACGTTAATAATAAAGTCTGATTCAAATTGACCTTGGTTTGTATCAACTTTAAAAGTTTTATCTTGTTTTGTAATGTTTGTAACTTTGCATCCTGTTTTTAAAGTAACTCCATTTTTAATTGCGTTCATAAATAAAACTCTTGTAAGTGATGGTGTTTGTAAAGCAATTGATGAATCACAATATAAAGCACCAACTACGTCATCTGAAATGTGTGGTTCTAATTTTTTAACTTCTTCTTTTGAAAGAATTTTCATTTCTTCTGGTTTTAAACCATTTTTAAGACCTCTGTCGTATAAAACTTGTACTTGGTCTAAATCAGCTTCATCAAAAGCTGCTACGATTGATGGAACACGTTTATAAGGGAATTCCATTTCTTTAATTCAATCTTCATAACGGTGTTTTCCTTCAACTCCTAATTTAGCGTTTAGTTTGCCTGGAGTTGCGTCAAATCCTCCGTGAACTAATCCTGAGTTAGCAAATGAAGTTTCGTCAGCTACTCTTGGGTTTGCTTCTAATACAAGGACTTTTTTGTCATATTGTCCAAGTTCTCTAGCAATTGCAGCCCCGATAACTCCTCCACCAATGATGATAATGTCGTATTTTTGATTTTTCATAAGTTGTTACCTCTTTTCATTGATATTTTCCAATAGTTTTGGAGTTTCTCTCCAAAAACTTACTCTAAAAACGGAAATATTTTCCAAAACTTTGGAAACCTTTCTGGTGTCTAGATTTTTATTTTAATTATGGCGGAATTTAAAATAGATTTGTTTTTAATACCAGAAATAATTCAAATTCTCTAACACTTTCTAAAAGTTAGTATTAAAATATTAGTAATAAAAGAAACAAAGAAAAGAAGGTAATTACTATGGCAAAGAACATGGAACACTACACTGAAGCTTGAGATAACGCTCCAACAATCGAAGGAAAAGATCCTAATAAAACTCGTAAATGCCCAGTTTGTGGACAAGAATTACACCGTTATGAATATTGTCAAAATGGTAAAAACCCAATGGGTTGAGATGTAGAACACATCAATGGAAAACAAAGAGATGACACTCCATCTAACTTAGTTGCAGTACACCACAAATGTAACGAAACAAAACCAAAATTATTATTCTGTGATCACATCACTCAAAAAATTGATGATGCTAACGCAAAAAAATAATATCTTCTAAAAAGGCTTAAAATAAAGGTTTTTCTCGGAAATAGTCTTAATTTAGAAAAGTTACAAATTAAGAAAAAACCTCTTTTTTTAGAAATTAAAAAAGTTATTGGCACATAATTTTAAAGTGCTATACTCTTTTTAAGCACAAAGAAAGCGAAGTGATTATCATGAGCGAAAAACGTTGTACATGCGCCGCAAATGACGGATGTAAAAAAGACGGTAAATGCAGCAAATGTGCCGCATGTGCCAAGTCTTGCGACAACTGTCCTAGCTGTAATTAATTTTATTAGTTATTAGTAAGGCAAATATGACCCCATCCGAGAGATTAGGTCATATTTTTTTATGCTTTTTTTAAACCTTTCTAAAAATTTTTATATATAATTTCCTAAAAAGAAGGTTGTTAAAAGTTATGAATAAAACACTTATGAAAGAAAAAGAAATTAGATACGTTTACAAGTTAAATAATTCAAAGTATTTAGAAATTCGTCAATGAATTTATAATGCTAAAAAAGGCTTTGAAGATAAACGTTATTGAAACCGCGATTGTGAAGACTTAGTTGCTTTGATTTTTAAACTAATTAAAGAAAACAAATTAGATTTCTCTGGAGTTGAAATCACTAAAGAAAAACTAAAAACAATTAAAGCTTATATGGCTTTAATTAAAGAATTACAACGTTTCAAGGATGAATCAAATGAAATTGAGAGAATTGAACAATTAATCGAACTAAAAGAAAAGGAAACAATCTAATTTAAATTGATTCCTTTTCTTTTTTTATTAATCTAATGCATCATCGTTTCCAAGTGCATCACTGCTATCATCTGTTGATTGAACTTGTTCACCATCTAGTGCTTTTTTCTGAGCATAATCACTATCACCTAGTGGTTGTTGTTCTAATGGTTGATTATCTTGACGATAATCTTGTAATAAAGGTTTAATAACTTCTTTTTCTTTAGCCATTATTTGACCTCCTTTTTTATTTATTTAATTGTATCAAAATAAAACAATTAAATAAAATTAATTATTTTAATTCAATTTATTTAAGAAAAAATCTTTAATCATATCTTGATAAACTTCTGGTTGATCCATTTGTAAATTGTGGCCAGCTTTACTTAATAGAATCATTGAACCATTTAATCAATTATCCATTAAACTCATTTGATCTTTTCAACCAACCACATTATCTTCTTTTCCAGAAACTAATAATAATGGGGTTGAAACTTTTTTCATTCTTAAGTCACGTTCACAACTTAATTCATAATCTTTAAACCCATCATGTTGTAAATCATGAATAAAGTCAAAATTACAATTATTAGTCCCAATTAAAACTTCTTTTTCATATTTATCTCAAGTTTCTTGATCGATTAAAACGTTGGTTGAAAAGTATTCATTAAAAGCTTTAGTATTGTTATTAAAGTTAATTGTTGAAATATCTCCACCAATTGTATGATGGCGGGAAAGATATCTTTTCTTTTCATCAGCATAAACTGCTGGTGAATTTGCAAATAAACCTTTGCATAATCTTTCTCTTTGATAAGCAATTGCTAAACCAAGATAGGCACCATAACTATGACCTGCTAAATAGAATTCTTCATGATTTGATAAATCATCAATCATTTGCAAAACTTGATTTAAGATTTCATCACTTGTTGGTCTTATAAAACTAGATGATTTACCCATTCCAGGTAAATCAAGATAAATTCTTCTATAGCAACTATTTTTTAAAACTTGTTCAAATTCATCAACCATATAATGATGATCAACGCATAATCCATGAAGAATAAATAAAGGTTTACCTTCTCCATATTCTTCATAGTAAATAGTTTGATTTGGTTTAACTTGATATTCCATTTTCTACCTTAATAGACTTCCTTTTATTTTCAATAACTTTATTATACAAAATAAGCTTAAAAAGAAAAAATAAGAACTTCTTAAAGTTCTTATTTATAGAAATTATTATTTAATTTTAAACATGCTTTCTTTTGGTTGACGAATTCTAATATGATGTTTGTTTCTTTCACTATCAGGGTTTGCTTTTCCAATAGCCATAGACATATTAATTCTTTGTCCTTCAATCATATCACCTTGTTCTAAAGCAATTTGATGAATTAGTGGTTGATGAAATCCTCCCATTGGAGTTGTTTGTCATCCTAACTCTGTTGCTTGTAATGCCATAAAAGCAAAAGCAATGGCAGTATCACTAATATCTAAAGTGTCTGCAAAAACTGATTTTCTTCCATAATAATCAAATAAGAAGTTAATCATTGATTGTTGTTGTTCAGGATCTTTTAAATAGTAATGAAGATCAACATCTTTAATTCTTTGACCATCATTTATGATTTGCATTTTTCAAGGAGTTCCTACAAATAAAACGATAGCTGATGCATCATCAACAATCTTTTTATTGAAGTCTTGAAAAGCTTTACGATAAGCTTGTTTTGCTTTTTCACTTTTTAAAATAACTACACTACTATCTTGTAGGTTATTTGAAGTTGGGGCTAATCAAGCAGCTTCAATGATTTGTTGTAAATCCTTGTCACTAATTTCATTACCTTTTAAATATTCTTTAGTTGTTACTCTAGTTTGGATAGCTTGTTTTACATCCATAATATCTTTCCTCTATTCTATAAATTGAGTTTGATTACTTTTATTTTAGTAATGTAATTATTATATTCTTTATCCTAACTAAAAGTAAGTACTATATTTTTAAAATATATTTGGGACAAAGTAATAGTTTTTATCTTATTCTATAGCGAGAAGATATTTATAGGTGTTTATAGCCATAAAAACTAAATCAATAAGTGTTTTTAAGTTAAAATTATAAAGTATTTGAAAAAAGGGGATTATTAAATTAAACTATACAACGTTAATAAAAAACGTTTAATCTTAGTTGATTTAGACGGAACTATTTTAATGAGTGATGGTGAAACCATCCATGAAAAAACCTTAAGTGTTTTAAAACAAGCCATGAAAGATGGGCATAGAGTATGTATCGTGACAGGACGTCCTTGAATTGCCTCAGCAAAACAATACCAAGAATTAGGACTAGACACCCTACTTACTAATTTCGATGGTTCATATATTCATGATCCAAAAGTTAGAGAATTTAAAAGAATTCTTTTCCCAATCTCAAATGAGATTATTAAAGAAATTCTTGATAATGATGTTATTCAAGCATCATGTGTCAACATTATGACTGAATACTATGACAAATCAATGTTAAGAAACCGTGATGAAGATTTAGAAGGATTTTTCCATCTAAACGAAATGGCACCAGGTGCCTTTGTTTGTGCAGATCCTAAAACTGATTGAGTTGGACCTGCAAATAACATCGTTTTAAAATTAAAAGATTCTTCAGTTAAAAACGATGTGATTCGTGCTTTAGCTGACTATAAAGATACTGTTAAAATTCAAACAGATACTTTATATGGAGTAACAAGAGATAACAAAGAGTTACCAATCATTTCTTTAACTAATAAATTAGCAAACAAAGGAAATGCAGCTGGAATTTTAGCACAATATTATAACAAAGATATTCGTGATGTAATCGCTTTTGGAGATCAAATGAATGACTACAACATGCTAACTTCTGTTGGTTATGGAATTGCTATGTTAAATGGAGCTGATGCTTTAAAAACCGTTGCTGATGGAATTACTTGAAAAACTAATAACGAAGGTGGAGTTGGCTACTACCTAGAAGAATTATTAGCTGGAAAAGAAATTTAATAGGATGCAAAAAGAGAAACCTTAACGGTTTCTCTTTTGTTTTGTCTTTTTAAATCAATCTTTATCAAGTTTATCTAAGCGTTCATTTGTGATTGGTGTATCAAAATGACCTGGATAAATTTTATAAGCCATATAACGAACATCCATATTAAATAAGGTTCTACGAAACTTTATATAACTTGTTCCTGGTTGAAGCATTTTATGATTTCCATAGCAAATTTCATTGTTATTGATATAGACATAATCACCTGTAAATAAGGCTTTAATGTCACTAAAGTCATAAAAGCAACTACCTCTGCTATGACCTGGATTTGGCTTCATTTTGACATGCATTCCACTCATAGTTAAAGATTTTTCTTTAGTAAAGTTCTTAATGTTTTTTCTAAATTCCATTGTTCATGGTTCAGTTTTATTTGATAAGTTCTTTTTACTATCATGAATTAATTCATGATCATCACTATGGATTCAAACTTTAACATCAGGATTAGCATCAATTACTTTATCTAAGCCTTTAATATGAGTTGCATGACCATGAGTAATTAAAATATTAGTTAATGTTAATTCATTATCTTTTAAATACTTTAAGATAGCTTCTTCTTCATTAGCTACATCAATTAAAACAGCTTCTTTGATTTCGTCATTTGAAACAAGATAAGCATGAGCTTTATTATTTTGCTTGTGGGTAAGGATTTTTATCATTTAATAATTCTTCTAATTGTTTAGTCATGTCACTAATTGCATTAATTAATGGCATATAAGTTTCTTCTTTATTAAAGTCAATTCCAGCATCCATCATAATGTCTAAAGGATCTTTTGAACCTCCTGCTTTTAAGAAATTAATTAAGATTTCAGGATGTCCATTTTTAACATCTTGATATAGTTTGTAACTTGCAGTTACATCAATTGCATATTTATAAACATAGAATGGTGAATGAAAGAAATGAGATACTCTTGGTCATGAATATTGACCATCAGTATTTTCTGGTTTATCAAAAACACCATAACCATAATCTGCTTGAGTATCATTAAATAATTTAGCTAATGATTCTGCAGTTTGAGGAACATTTTGTTGCACTAAATTATGAGCACGATATTCAAAGTCAGCAAATTGAATTTGACGATAGAAGGTTGATACTAAATCAAAGATTCTTTGTTGTAGTAAGTAAATCTTTTCATCACGATCTCTTGTTGTATTAATTAAATAATCATATAGCAAGTGTTCATTAACTGTTGAAGCAACTTCAGCTAGAATAATTGGATAATCTGCTAATGGGTATGGTTGTGCTTCATCAGCAAATAAAGTATGAACTGAGTGACCTGATTCATGAGCTAAGGTTGTAACTGAGTTTAATTTGTCATCTCAGTTCATTAAAATAATTGGTTCAACACCATTTCCACCAGTTGAATAAGCACCAGATGTTTTATTAGTGTCTTCATAGAAATCAATTCTATTTGGACCTCAAGCTTTATCTAATTTTGTCAAATAATCCGGTCCTAAAACACTTAAAGCTTTTTTAATTAAGTTTTGTGCTTCTTCAACATCATAAGTTTCAGTATATTCATCAACTAATTTTAATTGACGGTCAGTTGCATAATATTTATCTAATTTAAAATGTTTTTTAGTAATTAAACTAAAATCTTCAAACGGTTTAATGTATTTTTTACCAACTTCAAGAAGTTTTAAATAAACATCAACAGGAACATTATCTCCATCTAATGATGCTTGTAAAACTGAATCATAACCTCTTAGGTTAATTGATTCAGTTGATGATTGCATAATTCCTTCATAAACGTTTGCAAAAGAATATTTCTTATCAATAATTCCTTTATTTGCTAATTGGTTAACTTGTAATCTTAATTGTTGATCGTTTACTGGGTCTGAATCTTGCATAATTTTTAGTTGGAATGAACTAGTAACTGGAGTTTCAACACCATTATAGTCAATCTTTTGTTCTTGATTATCAGCAAAAGCTAATGAATCATACATTCCAGAAATTGCTCCTCTACTTCTAGCAACTTTTGAAAGCAATTCTTCATCATGAGCTGATAGAACGTGTTTTGCTTGTTTAAAGAAGTTTTTGTATTCTAAAGCAAAAGGTTGTAAGTCTTTATCTTCATTAATTCAACCCATAATTGTTTCTTCACCAACTTCTTTAAGTTCTGGTGCTTCTCAAGCAGTTTCAATATTAATTTGTTGATAAACATTCATTAATAAACCTTCTAATTCTTGATATAAAGTATTAGTTTGGTCAGTATCTCCTAAATGAATATAAACAATTAGTTTAGTAGAAATTTTAGCCATTTCTTCTTCATTTAATTGGAAAGCTTTAAAATCATCCTTATTCTTTAGTTTTCCTTTAAATGAGGCTTCTTTTTTCCCTAATTCAGCCATTTTATTTAAATCAGCTTTTCATTCATCAACGTTTTTATATAAATTAGAAAAATCTCATTTATATTGGTTAGTAGCTTCTGTTCTTTTCATAATTTCTCTCTTCTTTCTTATTCTTCAATAATTTCAATTTCAGGTTCTACTAAAACCGGAATTTCTTTAATTATTTTTTTAAATTGATCAATTGAAGCAACTCCTGAAACCATTTCTCCATTTGGGAAAATGATAAAAGGAACTCCTTCAATATCGTGATCTAAACCTTCTTGTTCATCTAAGAAAACCATTTCTAGATATTTACTTGCTTCAAAAACTTGACTAGTATCATTTCCGGTCATTCCAGCAGCTTTTGATATTTTTAAAAGTTCATCTGGATTAGAAATATCTTTTCCCTTACTTCAGTAGTTTAAGAAAAGTAATTTTACTAAATCAATGGCTACTTCATAGTTATCATCATAAGTTTTTGCAAGTTGTAATAACTTATGAGGATGAATAGTATTTAACGGAATAATGTTTTTAAATTCGTAACGTAATCCAGCTTGTTTAACCATTTTATGAACTGTACTTGAATCAAAAACTTTCTTTTCTTCAGTTGAAATCTTTTTAAAAGCTTTTGTTTGTTCTGGTTTTTCTGGGTTAAAGTCTGGATAGACTTGAAAAGTTTTAGGATCAATTCTAAAATCTTTTCTTTTTAAATCACTAATTGCTTTTCTTAAATTAGTGAAAGCTAAATATGAATATGGTGAAGTAAAGTCAATTCACATATAAATTGTTTGTTTAGGCATATAGCACCTCTTTTGTATAAATAAAAATTAAGACCTATTGTCTTAATTTTATAATTTTAATAATATAAATGTTAAATTATTTACTTAACAATTCAAATAAGGTTTTAACCATGACACCAGTTCCGCGTTTTGTGTTATCAGCAGTTCCAGCGATATCTAAGTGAATGTATGGTTTTCCTTCTGCAAATTCATTTAAGAAAGCAGCTGCAGTTGATGCACCAGCATCAGATCCAGGTTCAGCATTAGTTAAATCTGCAATTGGTGTTTTTTGCATTTTTTCTAAATGTTCTTGCATAATTGGCATTCTTCAGATTTTTTCATCTGAATAACTTTGTGCTTGTTTTAATGGTTCTCACATTTCATCACTTGTAGTAAATGCTGCACTCATTCAAGGACCAAGAGCAACGACAATAGCTCCAGTTAAAGTTGAAGCTTCAATGATTTTATCAGCATGTAATTCTCTGATTGCATAAGTCATACCGTCAGCTAAAACCATTCTTCCTTCAGCATCAGTGTTATCAATTTGCACAGTTAATCCGTTCATTGATTTAACAACTGATTCCGCTAAAATCGCATGTCCACCAATTCTGTTATCAGTAAACATTCCAATGGCAGCAACATTAGTTTTAACCTCAGCTTTTGCTAAGGCAAAAACAGTTGAAATCATGATTGCAGCCCCACTCATATCAAATTTCATTCCTTCTAGATATCTAGCAGGTTTTAAGTTATACCCACCACTATCAAAAGTAATTCCTTTACCAACTAAAACTGTTTTATCAGTTTCAGGAGCATTGTTATATTCAACAATGACAACTTGTGGTTCAATTTCTGAACCAGCATTAACAGCTAAGAATAATCCCATTCCTAGTTTTTCTGCTTCTTTTTTTCCTAAAACAGTTACTTTAACGTTAGGAATTTTTTTAGCATCTTCTTTAATACGGTGTGCTAATCAAACACTGGTTGCAATGTTTGGTGGAGTATCTTGTAAAGTTCTTGCATAATTTTGAAATTCAATTTTAATCATTTCTTTTTTAAATTCATCATCAAATCCGTTTAATGAAGTTAAAAGATTGTAATTGTATTCTACACTTGGTTTATTTTCTTTTTTATCAGTTAATTCTTGATAAGTGTTGTAACCAATAGTTTCTACAATGTCATTAAATAGTAATTCTGATGTATAGTAAGCATCACAATAACCATTAATAAAAGAATCTAAATCAATATCAACATTCATGATATTTGCTTTCACAAATTCTGAAATTGCTCTTTTTAGTTCTAATCTTCTATCTTTGTTTTCTTTAACTTTGATATAGATAACTTTATCTTTATCATCTAAGAAATAACTTGTTTTTGTAGCTTTAATTAACGGATTATTATTTGCTAAATCATTATTAATATATTGAACTTTATATTCATTTTTATCTTTATTATTTAAGGTAATCATTATTAATTTATTTCCCTTCTTTTTATTAAAGAAATTATAGCATTTTAATGAAAAGAACCCTATTTTTAGATTTGATAGAGTTAGAATTAAAATACAAAAATTAAAAAGGGGAAACTAAAATGAAGAAAAGACCATGACTAAAAGAAAATGATGAAGGAGAAATGTTTTTAGTATTAAAAATGATGGGTAATGTTCGAGGATTTTATGATTTTGCAGATTTCTTTTTAAAAACAAATGGCATTAATGAAGACTTGATAAATAGAGATGTGTTTTGTGCAATAGAAATTTATGAAGGTGTATTGAATTTGATATTGAAAAATCATCACCTTGAAAATATGACTCGTATATTAGCGAATTTATCTGCGAATATACCGCAAGGTTTCTTTCCTGAAATGAAAGAAATAGAGACAAATAATTTTTTAATATTTTGTCAACAAACTTGAGAATTTATCGAAAGGCTTATATATGACATAGCGAAATGAAATGAAAGAAACTATGACTATAAAATATCTTTTAATAATGAAAATCAAAAAAAGAAAATTAAATTCATTAAATTTATGAGAAATTTGATGTCGCACTATAAGGTAAGTAGGAGAACACCTAAAGAAATCGCTAAAGATGTATCAGAATTTAATGAAGCATGAAAAATCGAAGAGGAAAATCTGTTTGAAAAGATGGATAAAAGTAATATTTTTACTTATTTAAGTAAAAATGATGTTGTGGAAATTTGCGAAGTAATAGACACAGAGAAATGAAATACTAAAGAAAAAGTTGACCTTACCAAAATTTCTTTAGATGATAATTTGAGAGCTCTGGATTTAAAAAATGAAGTAATTTCAAAAGAAAAGTGAGATTTAACAGCCTCTTGCACTGTATATAATTCGCTGTGAAACCCTGGAGATGTATCCAAATTTGCTGAGGTAGATCTCTGGAAAACTTACATACAATTAAATTCAAACTATTTCCTTAGAATATCAATGTATAAATTCACTTTGGCCATTGTTAATTGCGCTATTTTATTATTTTGTGCAGAATTTAAAAAAATCGAAAATTAAAAAAAGAACTCAAAACGAGTCCTCTATAGGTTTATTACTTCATGATAATCATTTAAGTTAGTAATTTTATCAACCAATTCGCTGATAACGATTGGTTTATACGATATTTTAAATCTTTCTTCTAAAAAATCCATTTCATCGTAATTATCTTCATGGAATCTAGGAGAAACAAATATAACGACACCCATTTCATTTTCTTCTTTATTGTCTAGTAAATGCCTTTTTATAGGGATAATTTCCTTACTAAATAAATCATCTTTAGAACGTAACAATGTAACTTCAATTGGAAATGTTAAATCTGAAGATTTAAATAGAATGTCAGGTTTACCCCCTGGAGCATGGGTATATGGTACGCCTTGGTCATCTGCTATATAATTCGGGATAATTGTTTCATTTGGAAATTTTTTCTTAAACAATGCCGCAGTTAAAAATTCTAATCTTGTAGGTTCGGAAATATTTTTTAATAATTCATCTTTCGTACCGGTCTTTGATTTTATTAAATTATTTAATTCCTTAGATATCTCTTCATAACTATATCTATTTGATATATCTTCTAAAAATACATTTTTTGCTGAAATATTTTCAATTACAGAATCGCCCACGTTATTTAAAAATAGAGAAATGATTTTTTTGTCAACTTTTCCATTTTCTTCAAAATATTCTTCTGAGGTAGAAAAGTCCTTATTTATAAGTGGCATTTTTACGATGTAGTCAACTATTATTTTATTTGATGTGTTTTCATCTATATATAAACCGTTTCCTCTTAAAGAGATTAATCCAGTTTCACGCATTTTTCTAATATAGTCATCAACCGATTCATCAAAAATTTTGCTTTGTTTTATATACTTTCCTGATTCTTTTACATTTGTTCCAAGTAAAGATAAACAAATTTCATAATAATTTTCTTTTGTTTGATGATTTTTAAATTTTATTCTACAATCAATTATTAGATTTCCTAATTTTTCATAGTCATCATTTGGCCAACATAAAAACAATGCCAGTTCTTTTTTACTTAGCCCCTTAAATTTATTTTCCAGCTTTGTTCTTAAAAAAACTATTGTGTTCAATAGCAGAATTAATGGGTGATTATCATTTGCGTTTTTTCTATAAAGATTATTTGTTTTATATCTCATCATTGAGATTGTGAAAACTGCAGATGATAAGATAGAATCTTGCTCTAAATCAGACTTTATAAGAAGATCACCCAGTGGTGATATTTGAATAGGTTTTCCAATTGCATAATTTGTAAAAGCAAATTCTTTTGTGATTTTATATCATGTATCAAAACGTGATGGTCAACCTGATGTAAAACCTGCTTCTTTATGATTTTGAGGTGAATTTTTTATTATTTCTTTTGCTTGTTCATCGGTAAAATTCTCTTCACTATTTAATACCTTATTAAGTTCAGGAATACTTTTTATATATAACGGTTGATAAATTTTATTTTTAACAACATCTCTACAAATTTCCTGTATTAACTCATTAGTTAAAATTTGTCCCTCATATTTCTTTAATATTTCTAAAAATTGAGCAATTCTTTGAGGGTTTCTCAAAGTTGTTGTAAAAGAAAGCGGTTTACTTTTTGGTTTTGCCATAATTAGTCACATATACCTCTCTACTTTTTTTTACACTATTGTCATGATAACTAATAAAGTTACTATTTAAATCATACGACAAATATTTTTTTCTTCACTTGTTAAATATCTCATTTTCTCGACCTTTGTGAATCGCCAAATTAGTAATTCCAAAATTAATATTTTTTTCATCCAAAATATCAATTATCTTATAAAGTTCTTCTTCCATTTTTTTGTTTCAAAGTTTATTGTATTCACTATTAGATACTAAATATGGAGGATCTAAAAAAACAAACATTTTTTCTTTAATTGGAGCTTTATTCAAAGCAACTTTAAGAAACTCTTTGTAATCAAGGTTATAAAATGATATATCGTTCTCAATTATTCAATCGAAATAATTATTTAAAGCCACTACAACATTGTTATTAAAATCAACATTTCCTACCGGCAAGTTAAAATCACCATGTGAATTAAACCTTATCATATGGTTAAATCCGTAAACCAATAATAAATAAAGATCTTTGAAATTTGTTTTTTTCTTATTATTAAAATCATCCTTAAGTTTTTTATATCCTGTCCAATTCTTTTTGGAGTAATAAGTTTTTTTAAATTCTAATTTCAATTCTGCACTTGGCATATTAATGTTTCAGTATGAAGATGATAAATTATATTTTTGAATTGTTCTTTTTTGGCTTTTAAAAAATTTTTCTTTATTGTTTGCATTTTTAGCTAGATATTTATGAAGTCCAATAATATTGGGATCTAAATCATTCAAAATATAAAAATTTGCTTTTACATTTAATGCTGGGCTTCCACCTCCTAAGAATGGTTCAATTCAAGTTGATATATCATCAGGAATAAATTTTTGTATTTGATTCATTACCTTATATTTATCGCCAACATAAAACAAAGGGCTTCTGACATTTTTTTTATCCATTATAAACCTCTGTTACAAATACATATTCTAAATGATTATCAAAATCAGTTTTACCAGCCGAAAATTGCTTATGTTTTAATGGAAAAACTTTTGTTTCCCCTTTTGTTTCTAGGACCTTTTCTAAATCCTTAAAACTTATTTTATTTTTTGAGGAACTACTTTTAGGAGCAAAAGTATTGTTATAAGTTACAACTATATAATTAGTATTTGCATTGTCTATTAAATCTTTAAAACTATTGAGAGCTCCTTCTCTAGAATAATTGCTCATGTTTTCTGGTTCAGGTTTCATGGCTACACCATGCAAATCGGGAAAATCTCATTTAGTAAGAGTTTCTAAAACATGATAGAACCTAGAATATTGTCTTGAGTTATAAGGGGGATCAACAAATAAAATATCACACTTAATTTTTCTAATTAGTTCGTTACTATCTTCTTGATAAATTTCAAATTTTTTATTATTAATTTCAGCATTTATTAAATTGAATTGAAATCTAGATTTCAATTTTTTAGAATTTTTTTTAAGATATGCTTCATAATGTCCAACAGTGTTAGAAACTTTATCTGCTGAATATAATAACGAAGCAATTAATATACTTCGCTCTCTTAAATTAATTTTTTTGGAATTGTATTCGTTTTCTATAAGTTGTCTAATATAACCTATTTTTTTGCTATCATTATATTCAAAATACTTATTACCGAAATTTTTAGAAAAATAATTTTCTTCCAAATCATTAGAATTAATAATATTAAATTTTTCTTCATATTTTTTAAGTTTTTCTAAATTGTAATTTCCTTTTCCTCAAAAGCCTTCAAAAACTATATTATTAGAAAACAAAAAATCGTTAACAATAATTTTCTTAAAATCATTTTTAAGGTAGTTCGATACTGCTCCAGTTCCTGCAAATATGTCACAAAAGATTTCACCTTCACAATTGTCTTTAATAATTTCAGATATTTTTGGCATTAATTTTTGTTTATTACCAGTGTATCTTCTATTCTCAATTTCAAACATTTTTATCAATCCCTTTTATAAAATAAATTATAAATTATAAACAATATTAAATGTTATTAATTATGAAAGCGATTGAAGTATCATACTTTTTAACTTAAATAAAAAATGAACTTGTAAGTTACAAGTTCATTCAATAATTATTATTTATTTAGCATTTCAAATAGTGTTTTAACCATAACACCAGTTCCACGTTCACCATTATCAGCAGTTCCAGCGATATCTAAGTGCATGAATGGTTTTCCTTCAGCAAATTCATTTAAGAAAGCTGCTGCAGTTGATGATCCAGCACCAGCTGCTCTACTTCCAGTATTAGTTAAATCGGCAATTGGAGTTGCTTGCATTAATTCTAGGTGTTCATTGTAGATTGGCATTCTTCAAACTCTTTCACCAGTGTATGCTTGAGCAGCATCCATTTCTTTTCAAAGTTCTTCTGATTTAGTAAATCCACCAGTTGCTAAGTGTCCTAAAGCAACAACCATAGCTCCAGTTAAAGTTGAAGCTTCAATAATTCTGTCAGCTTGTAATTCTCTAACAGCATAAGTCATACCATCAGCTAAAACTAATCTTCCTTCTGCATCAGTGTTATCAATTTGCACAGTTAATCCGTTCATTGATTTAACAACTGATTCAGTTAAAGTTGCATGTCCACCAATTCTGTTATCAGTAAACATTCCAACAGCAGCAACATTAACTTTGGCATTTGCTTTTGCAAGAGCAAAAACAGTTGAAAGCATAATTGCAGCCCCACTCATATCGAATTTCATTCCAACCATTGCTGATGAAGGTTTTAAGTTATATCCTCCAGAATCGAAAGTAATTCCTTTTCCAACTAAAACAGTTTTTTGTTTTTCAGGTGCGCCATTATATTCAGCAACAACTACTTTTGGTTCAATTTCAGAACCAGCATTAACAGCTAAGAATAATCCCATTCCTAGTTTTTCTGCTTCATGAATTCCTAAAACTTTTAATTTAACATTTTTAAAGTTTTTAGCATCTTGTTCAATTGTTTTTGCAATTCATTCACTTGTTGCAATGTTTGGTGGAGTATCTTGAAGATCTCTAGCATAGTTTGTAAAGTCAGTTTTAATAACTTCTTTTATGAATTCATCATCTAATTTTTTATTACTTGTAACAATGTTGTATTCAAAATCAGTTGGTTTAACTTCTTCTTTTTTAAAAGTAAATGGTTGATGTGAAACATAACTTAATGTTTCAACTAAAGCGTTGAACATTAATTCTTCTGTGAAATCAACATCAGCATATCCTTTCACAAAAGTATCAAATTCAATATCAACATTACTAATGTTTTGTTTTACTAAACTAGTAAAAGCTTTAATGAATTCTCTTCTTTTATCATCAGTTTTACTATTTAATTTTACATAAATGGTATTGTCTTTTGTACTTAAGAAAATATTTCCTTTAGTATCTTTTAAAAAGTTGTTTGTTTCAACTAAGTCGTTTGAAGCAAAAACAACTTTAAAATCGTTTTTATCTTTTGAGTTTAATTTAATCATTTTTAAATTTCCCCTTTTCTTTTTGTTTTAGATTATAGCACCAATAATCTCATGAAAAAAGAATGAATCTAGCAAGTTTCAAACTTGTTGATTCATTCTTTTTTAAAGCGTAGCAAAGGCATCTTTTGGTTTTAAGAATCTTGTGTAAGTTACAACAGAAATAATTACCATAGCCATAAAGAATAAGGTTTCAAAAATACCAATTAAGTAGAACAACCAGTAAGAAGAGAAATGTAATTGTAAGAAAATATTTTCTTCTGCTGCTGGTGCTAATTGGTGAATTAATAAAGCACTTAATCCAATTGAAATTAAGAAAGCCATAATTGCTGCAATTAGATATCCAGAAATTAGATATCAAATAATATCTCTTTTACGATATCCCATTGCTTTAAATAAAAGAATTGTCTTTTTATTTTCAAACAAGATTAACGTAATAATAATTAATGATAAAGCTAAGCAAAGAATAATTAATAATCAAATTAATCTTGTTACTAAGGTTTTGTATTCATTAACAGTTCTTGCAAAAACAGCACTAACTAAAGCAACAGTTTTTTGTTCAAAGTTATATGAATCTGCTTTATAAAGATAATCATCAACATATCCACCATCATTTATTCTATGAGGAATATTAATGTTTTGAACAAAGTATGGAATATCACTTTTTGAATAAATTGTATTATCTAAGTTCTTATCAATAAAGAGTTTGTTTGTTTGGTTTTTAGATTCTGTTAATAAGTCATATAAAGCTTGTTTATTGAAGAATCCTTCATTAAGAACACTATCATCATCAACATATTCTTTAATCTTGAATCCGAAGTTTCCTTTTAATCCAAAGGTTGATAAATCAATCTTAATGACATCGCCTGTCTTAATTTGCATTTGGTTTTTTGCTAAAGAAGAAACAGAAGCATCAAGAACTTGATATTCTAAACCATCAATTTTATCTGAATAGAAATGTTCACCTAAATTACTAATTGGATTAGTAAAAGGTTGTTGATTAAATTTCTTATCAACTCCATACATTGAAATCTTGCCACTATCAGCTAATCCATTAATTTGTAAAGCACTAATTTGTTCTTTTGGATTAATGACAATGTTTCCAAAGTAAAGTGAAAGAGATGGATATTTAATTCCAAAAGTTTGGTGTTGAGCTTGATATAAATTAAAGATTGTTGAAGCAATAGTAATAAAGTCATTGTTTGGATCTTTTTTCTTTAATTCATTAATGTATTTTTCAGCATTATCAAATAAAGCTTGAAGATTTCCTTCCCCTGATTTATCAATTCTTTCAAATAAACTTGAAAAATAAGTTCCATAAATTTGTCAGTTTTTTAAATTATGAAGTTCACGGAAATATCATTGTGCTAAGTTAGCACTTGTTAATTTTTGATTATGGATTTTGTGAATCAAGTCTAAATTAACAGGTTTGATAATTCCATTTGTAGCAATAACTTCTTGATTGAATTTTACAATATCTTCTTCAGATCATTTTCCAGCTAAAGAAACAGCAACCTTACCGGCTATAGCTAGGATTTCTTGTCTTGTTTTTGGAACACTAACAACTTCATGTGTTACTGGGTCAATTAAGAAACCATCATTGTCGAGATTAGTTCTTCCTTTAATAGTATTTGTCCCAATAATTGTGTCAACAAAGTAATAGAACAAGTCATAGTCATAGACTGATTCATTAGAATGTTCATCATTAATTTGTTTCTTTTCTTCATCTTGATTAGATTTAAACTTATTAGCATCAATCGTTTCATAGCTTGTACTTGTCTTATCAATGTTTAAGACGTTTTTAGGATACATAGTTGAGGTAGATTGATAACTTCCCATTCATTTTGCATAACTATCTTTTTGCATTGAAATTGAGTGGTTAAATTGAACCCCAAACAAGGTTACGGTAAATAGAATCGTGAATAAAATAAAGGTTACAACGTTTTTTGCAAAGTTCTGGCGAACAAAAGCAAACCCTATTCTAAATTGTGGTGAAGCATGTTTTGTTAAAGGGTCAGTAACTTTTGCTAAGAAAATTTGGAACTTAGACATTTCATTTCCAGAACTTTGTAGACTTAATCCTTTTCCAGAAACTATCGCAAAGTTAATTAAAAAGAAAACAAATAGAGTTCCAACTAAGAATAAAATTAAAATTCCAAAAGTTACTCACGTTAATTGATATCAATTAATTGTAAAAGCATATTGGGATAATAATGCTTCTTCTAAGAACCACATCATTAACATCGTTCCAGCTACAGATGCACCAAGTGCTACAAGTAATGGAACAAAAACTGAAAAAGCATTCACTAATGAAAGAATTGCATTGTTTTCTCCCATTGCTTTTAAGAATCAAAGAGTTTTCTTTTCAGAAGAAATTGCTTCTTGAATAATAAAGACAGCTACTAATAAAGTTAATACTAATAAAGCAATATCAATAAAAATAGTTGTTGATTTATAAATCTTTAATGGAGTGTGATATTTTGCAAAAGGAAAAGTAGATTGATCAATCGCACGAATTGGATTTTGAATTGCTAATCCGTTCTGACCATTTCCACTTGTTCTTAAGAATAAAGGTTGTTTAACATCATTATCAAGCGCATATTTTTGTTCCCCTAATAAAGTCTTATTTAAAATATTTGAAGCAGTTATTAACTCATTAAGATTGTTATAAACTCCAGTTGAACCTTCAATTGGAACTCAAGCACTAAGTGTTAAATCACTAATATATTGACTACCAACAATATCTGAAAAAACGGTTTGCGGAACATAAACATCAACTATTCCGTTTGCCATAATTGCAGACGTATTACTAGTAGCAGCTCCAGCAATTTGGCCTTTAATAATTTTAGAGTTGATATTAATTTCCATTTCATCCCCAATATGTTTTTTAGCCAAACGGAAATAGTTTGATGTTACATAAAATTGCGGTAATGATTTATTAATATCTTTCTTTTTAGAAATATCATTTTGCTTGAAATGATATAAGTTATTAAAACGTTTAGTATTAGTTTCTTTTCTAAAAGGATTTGGTAAAGATTCATCGAATTGTTCACTTACACCAAGTGAAACTTGAATCCCTGGATTATCATAGTCATTTGCAGTCATCATTTCAGTTCCCAAAAATCCTGATTCAAAACCTTTGATATTTTCTGGGAAATATTTTTCTGATAAGAATTGTAATAAAAGGTTATGTGAATAATATCTAGATCAATCATTTAATTCTTTATAGTAAGGTTCAAAAGTATTTAATAAAGAAACATCACCTTGGTTTTCACCAAGTTTTTGAATTACTTTATTATCGATTAAGAATTTTTTAGCATCATCAACACTATAGCTAGAATTCATTTCATTAATTCCCATAGCAAGATAATTTTCAAATTCTTCTTGTCCAGAATCACTTAATTTATATAAATATTCTGGATTATCTTCACTGTCTTTATCTAAAAAAGCAAAAGCAGAATATTGAGAATTTGTTTGGTTATATTTATTAACAATATCTAACATATTGACTCCAAACTTAGCCATAAAGGTTGTTAAGCCATTAACAATAGAAAAAGAAACGATTAAAAAAAGGACTAAGGAAATATATAGTCGAAATTTATTAGAAATGTTTTTAAAAGCTTGTTTAACTAGTAATTTAAAACTCATTTATCCTGATCCTGCTCCATTATTGTTGTGTTTTAATAAACTATTTTTTTAAAAGATTATATTTAAATGAATTATCTCACACGTTTTATAACAATTGGTTATTAGAATAAAGAAAAAACTACTAAGCTATTAGTAGTTTTAAGGGTTTTTATAAACTAGAGAATGCATCTTTTGGTTTTAATTTATTTGTATATAAAGAAGTTGTTAATAAAACTAGGAAAATAAAACCAATTAACATTCCTAAACCAATAACGATGAATTGTCATGATCAAATAAAGGTTACTTCTAATTTAGTAGCTTCTAATCATAATTTAGCTCCAAGTTTCAAGACTAAAAATGAAAGGATTGAACCAATAACTCAAGCAAAAATTGCAGCTACAATATAGCCAGAAGTTAAGTAAAAGTTAACTTCTCATTTACGATATCCCATTGCTTTAAATAATAGAATTGTATTTCTATTTTCTAAAATAATTAAAGTAATTAAGATTAAAGAAACTGTAAAGGTTACTAGTAATAATAGAACAATTAAATAATTAACTGTTGTTGTAATTTGTTTTGCACTTTGTAATCCAAGTTCAGTTATCTTTTGATAAATATAAGTACTGTTTTTAAAACGGTTTGATTGATTTGTACTTCCATAGTTAAAGAATGGTAGGTTAATATAATCAAACAATGAATAACCTATTCCGGTTTTAGCATTCATACTAAAGTTTGAAAGGTTAAATGGAACCTTATTTTTAGAATAAACAGAGTTATTTAAAACATAAGGATTATCTTCAAGTTGTTGAATTAATCCTGGTTTATACGTTCCATCTTGAACAAATAAACCATTTGAATCTCTTTTAACAACTCTGGTTAAACCATCATTATCTTGATAAACCTTATCACCATTTAATAAACGATATAAAGGTGAATTATAGTTCATTTCTTTTTGTTCATTAGTTGCATCAGTTCCATATTGTGAAGATCTATAACCATTACTTCTTCAACCGTTAGCAACACTATCAGAAGTAAATTGTAAGAAGTCTTGTTTATCAAAATAAATTTCACTATAAACTTCAGAATCTTCAATGACTTTATTTATTTTTAAATAAAGTTCAACTGGTTCTGATGGGATGTGGTTTGGTCTGACAAATGAATTGATTTGTGGTACAAACATATCTCCTTCTTTTAAACGATAAGTTTTACCAAATTTTTGAGAAACATTAACATTTAAATAAGACACGCTTGGTTCTTGATTTGAAAAATTAATTTTCTTATTCTTGTCATATTTTAAATCTTTATTAGTTAAGATATCTTCATTTTGTTTTAGCAATTGAGTATAAGAATTCATTTGTTTTTCAGATAAACCAATCGCATTAATTTGTTTGCCAAGATAACTTCAGTTTCCAGCAAAAACACTAGTTTCTGTTTTGCTATTAGAAACAATTGCTTTATTAAAGAAGATATTCATTTTGTAATTAAACTGCTTAATATTCTTTTTAATTTCACCAGTTTGATTTCTAGCTTGATTGATTGTTTTAGTTAAACCATCAATCATTTGCTTATTTAAATCTTTAACAATGCCATTAGCACCAACTTTTAATAAGCTATAAATTATTGTTTGGGCACTTGGTTTGTTTAGTAATTGAGCAAGTAGTTTAGAAATCATCATTGAATTATCTTTTAAGAATTGAGCCATTGTTTCTTGTTCGCTATCATTTAAACCAACAATTTGATTAGCTCAATAATCAGAAGTATTAGTTGTTAAAACTTGTTTAACAAAATTATCTTCTAAATAATAATTGTCCATATTAAGTTTTTCATTTAATAAGTTAGTAAAAGTTTCTTTTGTTAAACCATTATTTAATAAGTTTGGATTCTTAGTTCAAACATCCCCAATAACTTTATTAACTTCAACAAGTTGTTGTTTTCATAAGGTTTTAAATTCATTAGCATTAGTAATTTTGGTTAAACCTTGATTAGCTAATTCTTTTTTAATATTTTTATCCTTAACATTATCTAAAACTAAAGTATCATATGGTTTTGATGTTTTTAAATCATCTGTTAAAGCATCATTAACACTATTTCCAGTTTTATTATTTGGTGATGGAAACTTTTTAAAATAATCTTTATTTCAATAAACGTTATCATTAATATTCATTTCATTATATGTAACAGTTTTATAAGGAGCATTTTCTCTTTCAAAAGTACTTGCTGCATAATGAGTTGTGTTGTTAAATTCAACTCCAAACAGAGTTGCTGTAAAAGATAAGGCTAGTAAAATAAAGGTAATGACGTTCTTACCAATGTTTTGTACAACAAAGGATAAACCTATTCTTGCAGGAGAACTTCATCATGAGTATAGTCATTTAGATTTAATATATAG
This sequence comes from Mesoplasma lactucae ATCC 49193, assembly GCF_002441935.1. Lineage (GTDB taxonomy): Bacteria > Bacillota_I > Bacilli_A > Mycoplasmatales > Mycoplasmataceae > Edwardiiplasma > Edwardiiplasma lactucae. The sequence continues at coordinate 799,732 of NZ_CP023668.1, read as the reverse complement.
TTTTGTAAATCATCCAATCTTGCTTTGACCGTGTAAGGTTAAAGCTGAACTATTTAAAATACAAATATTCATAATCATAAAGATTAAGATTGAAAGACCAATTACTACTCCTAAAATTGCTAATGATCATCAAGTAAAGTTAAATGATGAAATGTAGAAACAATAATTATATTCAATTGGAGCTCTCATCATGTTAGAAACCCCAACAGAACCAAAGATTGCTAATATAGCTCCAATTAAAAATGGAACCATAATATTAATTGTTACCATTAAAGCTAAAGTCGAAGTTTTTTCTCCCATTGCTTTTAAGAATCAAAGCGTTTGTTTTTGTAAAACAATACTTTCTTTAGCAATATAGAAGAAAACAGCAAAGAATAAAATCAAAGCAATAATACTTAAAGCGTTACAAATTAAAGAAATGATTTCTTTATTTTGTTGCCCTTTTTCAGATCAATCTGTTTCTTTACTGAAATATGGGAAGACATCAACAGGATAACCACCTAATAATTTTGTTGTGTCGATATCTTTAAAAAAATCTTCTCTACCTAAAGCGTTTGATTTATCGAAGTTTTTCCCAGCTTGCTTATAGTCAACATCAATTCAGCCAGGTCCTCATCATTGGATAGCCGGACTTCTCATATAAGCTTCTGGAGTTCAAATAATTGTATTGTATTTATTATTTCAATAACCTCCACGAGAAGTCGCAGTTCCAATGATTTTCACTTTAACATGATGATTACTATAAGTTCCTTCAAGATAATCCCCAAGTTTTAATTTATTATATTTAAAAAACGAAGGAGCAACATAACCATAATTATAATTGTTTAAGACATCTTCACCAATTTCTTCTTTTGGTAGTTGGTCAATAATGTTAATTTTAACCATTTCGTTTGGAGTACTTTGATTTGAAAATTTCTTTTCATCGCCTGGACGAATCATTCATTCTTGAGTTGGCATAGCTCCAATATCAAAAGTTGCTTTCGGATTAATATTATCCGCATGCATCTTTGCACCGATTCCATAAGGAATTGAACCTCAAACATTAGTCTGCTTTTGACATTCTTCAGTTCAATATTTAGACAAAAAGTTTTTGTAATATAAATATCTTTCAAATTGTGGATGAATACTTGGGGAAGCTAATATTTTAGCAACCTTTGCAAAAGCTGCAGTATTTAATTCTCCATCAGTTCAATTAGTGCCGTCAATGGATGGTGATTTCATGACTCTCACATCATCTTTTGTGGTATACAGTCAATTGTTATCATGACCATGTCCAGCCATTTGATTCATTCAATCTAAATTTTCACTTGTGACACCCCCACTAGCATGACCAAGGAAATTAAAAAATGAACTAAATGAAGAAGAAAAATTTTGATTCATTCTTTCAAAGCTATCATCTAATCTTTTAACATCATCAGAACTTCATTTTGGTAATTCATATTTTTGTAAAGATTCAAATTCTTGAACCATTGTTGTTGGTTGTAATTCAGATTTTGGTAGTTTTAAATATTCATCTGTTAAAAGACTATAGCTATAGTTTAAAAGGACATTATTTTCATCAATGACATACTTATTACTATAGTCTCAACCACTATCTTCTTTTGTGTCTTTTCTCACAAAATTAAAACGACTTGGAAAAAAGTTAGGTTGAGCAATGTCTTTAAAAATAGCATTAATACTTCCACTATAAGCATAGTTAAAAGCAAATAATCCTAAAACAATTGAGAGAACTATAAAAGTAAAAAGAGCAAACGAAATATATAGCATCGCTTTAGATTTAAAATCTTTAATTGCTTGTTTAAAAATTAAGTGAAATCTCAAACCATTAACTCCTTTTTTTATTTTATTTTATATCTTTTTAAACCCTAAAAAGTGAGATAAGAAAAAGTATCTCATATCGAGATACTTTAATTTAGGTTTTATAAAGCGTTGAAAGCATCACGTGGTTTCAAACGGTTTGTATATAAAGTAACTGTTGATAGAACCAGAATTATAAAGACAGCAGTCATTGATAATCCAGTGACAATAAATTGTCATGATCAAACAAAGTAAACTGAAAGTTGGACTTGTTGTAAGATCATTTTTGCAGCAACTTTTAAGATAAAATAGGAAACTAATGCTCCAAAGATTAAAGCAAAGATGGCAGCAATAATATATCCACCAGTTAAGTAAATATTAATTTCTCGTTTCTTGTAACCCATTGCTTTAAATAGAAGAATTGTATTTCTATTTTCTAAAATAATTAAAGTAATTAAGATTAAAGCAACCATGGCTGTAATTGTTAATAAGATAACAATAAAGCGATTAATTGTAACTGTAATGGGATAAACTGCAGCCATTAACTGGTTGGTAATAACATTGTATAAATAAATACCAGATACATAAGAATTAGTGTCAAATCCTCCATTAGAATTTGAATAACTTGTATTAGCATAATTAAATGTTGGTAAACCTAGATAATCAAACATTGAATAACCAACTCCAGTTTTGGCATTTAAAGTTAAGTTTTGAAGTGTAAATGGAACTTCACTTAAACCATAAGTTGAGTTATTTAAGAAGTATTTATTATCGGGAATGTAATTGTCTTCTGGTTTAACTTCTTGTTGAATTGAATCACCACTAATTTTGGTATCATCTGGTGAATACCCTGCTAGTTTTTGAATTAACCCAGGAGTATATTCGCATGATTTAGGATCAATTGGATCACCAGGAATGGGAGAATAGTTTCAACTATAAGCACTTGAAACTTTATCAGAGCTTTTTCTTGAAACTACTTTTTTAACTTTAGCTTTTGATGTTTCATCAACATAAGTCATATCACCGTTTAATAAACGATATTCTGGAGTATTAATATTTAATAATCTTTGTTCTATTGAAATAGGAGTTTCAGTTTTGTTATTTAAAACTGGTGTTGAACTAGGATCTAATCCATTGCCATTTCATCCATTTTCAATTGAAGCTGAAAGATAATTTAATAAGTCATTCTTTTCAAAGAAGACTTCATTATAAGCAGAGGATTGTTCGATAATGTCATTAACTTTAACATAGACGACTGGTAAACGAGAATTTGATAAAGCAAAAGTTCCGTTTGTTAATTTAATAATATCTCCTCTTGAAACTTTATGACGTTGAGCGTAAAGTCCTGAAACATTCGCGTTAATATAATGAACTCTTGTATCAACATCTCTAATGTTAACTTTATCTCCGTTTTTAATTGATGTTGATACCTTCATATCTTTATAATCAGTTGCTTGATTAAAGCGTTTATCAGGAGTTAATAATGTTTTATTTAATTTTAATAAAGGGTTATATGAATCTAAAGATTCTGCATCTAATCCAAATCCATTAATTTCAGTTCCTTCACGATATCATTTGTTAGCAAAAACAGAAGAACTTAATTCTTCATTTGTAACAACTGCTTTATTAAAGTAAAGGTTAATGTTGTTATCAAATGATGAAATGTTATTTTTAACTTGGATAGCAGCTTCACGAACATTAGTAATAATGTCTGCAAAAGATTTAATGTTATCTTCATTTAAAGTCTTTAATCATCTAGCAGCGTTTCCGTTAATAGTTTTTTGTCAGTCTTCTTCGCTTCAATCATTAAAGTGGAATTTAACAATGATTTTTGCTAAATAATCACTACCTTTTTCAATTCCATTAACGATAGTTTTTTGTTCTTCTTCATTTAAACCAACCATTTTTGAAGATCAAGAATAAGGGGTATCTTCAGTTAGAATACTTTTTACTAAAGTATAATCCATGAAATGGTCTGTCATTGGGTTAGTTAAAGTATCATAGAATCCTGCTTTAGTCATTCCATCAAGTTCATTAACGTTTGGATAAACTTGACTTAGTTCATAAAATCTTTTTCCAATATCAAGAAGTTGATTGAATAATAACCCATGGAAACTGTCAGGTTTTCCAGTAGCTTCTTTGATAGGTTTCATTCCATTTTTTCTATTTGCAAGTTCATCAGAGATTTCACTCAATTTAGTTGAGTTAACAACAATAGTGTCATAGTTTGAAGACATAGCAAAATCAGCTGCTAATAATTCGTTAATTGTTGGTAGTTTTGGTTGGTCTTTTGGAGAATCTCCTTCGTCATCAACAACTGTTTCTCTTCCTTTAATAGGAACTCCATAATTGTTAAAGAATCCTTGATTTAATGTAATTGTGTCATTTGTATTTATTTTATTTAACATTAACGATTTATATGGTTTATTTAATTTTTCATAAGATTGAGCTGATGTTTTAGAAGCAGAGTTAAATTCAATTGCAAATAATACAATTGCAAACGATAGTAATAATAGAATAGCTGTAATGATATTTTTAAAGATATTCTGAACAATAAAGGATATTCCAATTTGAACTTGTGAAGGCATTCAGCTGTAAATATGAGCTGTCTTCATATAAAGTTGAGTAACTCAACCAACTTTTCTTTGCCCTTCCATTGTTAAAGCGTCCCCATTTAAAATAATGGCATCAATTCCAAGGAATACAAATAATGAAATAACCAGAGCAATTGCTCAAGCAGCAAATGTTAATCAACCAAAGTTTCAACCAGGAATATAGAAAGCATAAGTAGAACCTATGGCTGATTTCATGATATTCCCAACAATGACGGATCCAAAGATAGCAAAGATAGCTGCCAGAGTATATGGAACCATGATATTAATTGTAGTCATTAAAGCAAGAACAATTGGTTTTTCTCCGATTGCTTTTAAGAATCAAAGGGTTTGTTTTTGTAGCTTAATTCCTTCATTTGCAATAAAGAAGAAAACAACGAATAATAGAATTAAAGCAAAAACTCCAATTCCATAAGCTAAAATACTGTACATTAATTTAATTGGCACAATTTCTGTGTATTTAGAATTGAATAACGGTTGAAAAACATCAATATCTTTACCATTTAAAAGAGTACTAGTATTTATTCCTTTTAACACATTTTCTTTCATTCATTTGTTAGCATCTTGATAATTTAAACCAACTCCAGGAACATGGAAATTAATTCTATTAGAACCAGAATATCCAAAATTCTTAACTAAATAGTAAGGATCGACATATAGATATGAATGTGTAGAACGGTCAAAGAATCCCATTTGTGTAATTGCTGCACCAACAATTTTCATTGGCGCTAAAGTTACTCCTTTAAAAGTTAAAGGAATAATATCTCCAATTTTAATTTTATTTGCAACCATAAATGATGGTGAAAGATAACCATAATTTAAATTGTCTAAATATTCTTTCCCGATTTCAGATTTATCTAATTCTTTAACAATGTGTAATCCATTCATTCCATTGTCATAGAACTGATTGTTTTGTTCTGGATTTAAATCAGTTTCTTCTTTAGTGTAATTAGTACGAGAAGGCATAACACCAAATTCCATATGTGCATATTCTTTGGTTGCATCAGAATAAACTCGTTCATCAATTCCTCAGTTTAAAAATCCATAATCATCTTCTGAATAATTAATTTCAGGTAAGATTTTTTCAGTATAGTATTTAACTAAAAAGTTTTGTTTATATAAATAACCTTTGTGGTTTTCTTCAATACTTGGAGAAGCTAAAAGACAATATAGTTTCATCAAAGCAGCCAGGTTTAAATCAGATTCCTTAAGTCCAGAAGCATCTTTTAAATCATAAGATTTCTTTTTATTTTCTCCTGAACCAATATCTTTGTTTTCACTTCTTATGTTACTTAGATTAGTAGTGGTTCTGGTTCCTAAGTCAATTACGTTTGACATATATAATGAATCATCACCAGTGTTTCCCATTACATTGAAATAAAAGTTGGGGTCTCCAGCTGAAATTTTATTATTATTTAATCTATCAATATCACTTTGTTCAAATTTAGATAGTTTGTATTGATCTCCATTAAATAAAGTTACATTACCTTCATTGTTCATTAATAAGTCTTCAGCGTATTTTTGTAAAATACCTTCACTATCTACAACGAAACGTTGTGAAGGACTATATTTATCAGCTTCATTTTGCGCTTCTTTGTCAACATATTTAAATCTAGCTTCATAGGAATTAACAGCCTTACTTGCACTAAAAGAAGCATTAACGTTACTTTGAAAGGCAAAGTTAAATGAGAACATCCCTAAAATTAAAGAAAGAATTACAAAAGTGAAAAGAAAAAAGGCGGTATATAGCAATGCTTTAGACTTAAAATCGCGAATTGATTGTTTAAAAATAAGTCTAAATCGCATAATACCTCCAAATAAATAAACTAATAAGTTTCTTACTTCCTATTTTAACCGAAAAAAAACAACTACGTAAAGTAGTTGTTTTCTTATATTGTGTTTTTAAGTCTTTAAAATCAAATATTAGTAATAAATACTATTTTTCAACTTCAATAACTGTTCCGGCACCAATAGTTCTTCCACCTTCACGGATTGAGAATTTAGTTCCTTGTTCAACAGCAACAGGTTTGATTAATTCGATTTCCATTTCCACGTTGTCTCCAGGCATAACCATGTCTGTTCCTTGTGGTAGTTCAACTTCTCCAGTTACGTCAGTAGTACGGAAGTAGAATTGAGGACGGTATTTGTTAAAGAATGGTTTGTGACGTCCACCTTCTTCTTGAGTTAATGCATAAACTGATGCTTTTAATTTTGTATGTGGGTGAATAGTTCCAGGTTTTGCTAAAACTTGTCCACGTTCAATTTGAGTACGGTCAACACCACGTAGTAATGCTCCAACGTTATCTCCTGCTTCAGCGTAATCTAATAATTTTCTGAACATTTCTAATCCAGTAACAACTGTTTTTTTAGGTGCTTCTGTTAATCCAACGATTTCAACTTCTTCGTTAACTTTAACTTGTCCACGTTCAATTCTTCCAGTTGCAACAGTTCCACGACCTGTGATTGTGAAAACGTCTTCAATTGGCATTAAGAATGGTTTAGCGTTATCTCTTTCTGGAGTTGGGATGTATTCATCTACAGCGTCCATTAATTGGTGGATAGCGTCCACTCATTTGTCTTCTCCGTTTAAAGCTCCTAAAGCTGATCCACGGATAACTGGTGCGTTATCTCCATCGAAGTCGTATTCTGTTAATAAGTCACGAACTTCCATTTCAACTAAGTCAACTAATTCATCATCGTCAACCATATCACATTTGTTTAAGAATACAACGATACGAGGTACTCCAACTTGACGTGATAATAAGATGTGTTCACGAGTTTGAGGCATTGGTCCATCAGTTGCAGCTACAACTAAGATAGCTCCATCCATTTGAGCAGCCCCTGTAATCATGTTTTTAACGTAGTCGGCGTGTCCTGGACAGTCAACGTGTGCGTAGTGTCTGTTTTTAGTTTTGTATTCAACGTGTGAAGTATTAATTGTAATTCCACGTTCTCTTTCTTCTGGTGCATTATCGATGTTTGCGTAATCTTTAAATTCTGCACCACCATCTGCAGCTAAAACTTTAGTAATAGCAGCAGTTAAAGTAGTTTTACCGTGGTCAACGTGTCCAATAGTACCAATGTTAACGTGAGGTAAACTACGGTCGAATGCTTCTTTTGCCATATTTATATTTCCTTTCCTTAAACGATAGCTAAGAGAATTTTCTCTTAATATCTTTCTTACTTGTTGTAAGTCTCTACCGCCCCTTCTGGGGCGAGCAGGTTTTTTATAATTATCTCTATTTTATTATAAATTATCCGAAAAACAACTAGTTATTTTTAATGATAACTATTTAGTGTTTTTCTTAATAATTTCTTCAGCAACTGATTTTGGAGCTTCTTGATAATGTGAGAATAACATTGTGTAGTTTCCACGTCCTTGTGTAAATGAACGTAATTCAGTTGCGTACCCGAACATTTCTGTTAGAGGAACTTTTGCTTTAACAGTTTGTGCGTTTCCTCTTTGTTCTGAACCTTCGATTAATCCACGTTTAGATGAAATGTTTCCCATTACATCTCCGTAGTATTCATCAGGAATTGTTACTTCAACATTCATGATTGGTTCTAATAGAACAGGGTTCATTTTTTTACATGCTTCTTTTAAAGCCATTGAAGCAGCAATTTTATATGCCATTTCGTTTGAGTCGACATCATGCATAGATCCATCAACGATTGTTGCTTTAACATCAATCATTGGGTATCCAGCGATAATTCCGTTTTGTAAAGCGTTTTCTAAACCAACACGTGCAGCGTTGATGTATTCTTTAGAAACACGTCCTCCAGTAATTTTGTCAACTCATTCAAATCCTTTGTCAGGGTTTGGTTCGAATTCAATCACAACGTGACCATATGATCCACATCCTCCAGATTGTTTAACATATTTACCTTCAGCTTTTGCAGGGTTTTTAATAGTTTCACGGTATGAAACTTGAGGAGCACCAACATTAGTTTCAACTTTGAATTCACGTTTCATACGGTCAACAATGATGTCTAAGTGTAATTCTCCCATTCCTGCGATAATTGTTTGTCCAGTTTCTTCATCAGTATAAGTTCTGAAAGTAGGATCTTCTTCAGCTAATTTAGATAAAGCTAATCCCATTTTTTCTTGGTCAGCTTTAGTTTTTGGTTCTAAAGCTAATTGAATAACTGGTTCTGGGAATTCCATTGATTCAAGAATGATTGGGTTTGCTTCATCAGTTAATGAATCTCCAGTTGTTGTGTTTTTTAACCCAACAGCTGCTGCGATATCTCCAGCATAAACTTCATCAATTTCAGTACGGTGGTTGGCGTGCATTTGTAAAATACGTCCAACACGTTCTTTATTGTCTTTAGTTGCGTTTAATACGTAACTTCCTTTTTCTAATGTACCTGAATACACACGGAAGAAAGTTAATTTACCAACGAATGGGTCTGTCATAACCTTGAATGCTAACGCAGCGAATGGTTCGTCATCACTAGCAGGTCTTGTAGCTTCAGTTCCATCTGGTAATGTTCCTTTAATTGCAGGAACGTCTAAAGGTGATGGTAAATAATCAGTAACAGCGTCTAATAATAATTTAACACCTTTGTTTTTGAATGCTGATCCAGCTAATACTGGGAAGAAGTTTGCTGAAATAACTCCTTTACGGATTGCTGATTTTAATTCAGGGATAGTAATTTCTTCACCATCTAAGAATTTCATCATTAATTCTTCATCATATTCAACTGCGTTTTCGACTAATTCTTGACGCATTAATTCAGCTTTGTCTTTTAAGTCTGCAGGGATTTCAATTTCAACTGCTGTTTCATCAGCTTCACCATCATAGTGGTAAGCTTTCATTTCAACTAAGTCAATGATTCCTGAGAAATCATCTTCAGCTCCAATTGGTAATTGAATAGCAACTGCATGTGCTCCTAAACGATCTCCAATTGATTTAACTGAGTAATCAAAATCTGCTCCAGTTTTGTCCATTTTGTTTACAAAAACAATACGTGGAACTTTATAAGTTGTTGCTTGTCTTCAAACAGTTTCTGTTTGAGGTTCTACTCCTGATTGTCCATCCAGAACAGCTACAGCACCATCTAAAACACGTAGTGAACGTTCAACTTCAACTGTGAAGTCAACGTGACCTGGTGTATCAATGATGTTGAAACGGTGGCCTTTTCAGAATGCAGTAGTTGCAGCTGAGGTAATAGTAATACCACGTTCTTGTTCTTGAGCCATTCAGTCCATTTGAGAAGCCCCTTCATGAGTTTCTCCAATTTTATGAATTTTTCCTGTGTGGAATAAGATACGTTCAGTTGTAGTAGTTTTACCAGCATCGATGTGCGCCATGATTCCGAAGTTACGGTAATCTTTTAAAGCGTATTCTCTTGCCATATTTGTATCCTCCATTTATTTTTAATAGTTCATATCCACTAAATCGTTTATAGATATGACAAAATCGTTGATGATTATCAACGGTAGTGTGCGAAAGCTTTGTTAGCTTCTGCCATTTTGTGAGTGTCTTCACGTTTTTTAACTGATCCACCAATACCTTTTGAAGCATCAATGATTTCATTTGCTAAACGGTCAGTCATTTCTCTTTCGTTTCTTAAACGAGCATAGTTTACTAATCAACGTAATGCTAAAGTAACTTTTCTTTCATCAGAAACTTCAACAGGTACTTGATAGTTAGCTCCTCCAATACGACGAACTTTTAATTCTAAGTGAGGCTCAATGTTTTCGATTGCTTTGTTGAATACATCGATTGGTTCTTCACCAGTTTTTTCTTTGATTGTGTCAAAGGCAGTGTATAAAATTGTTTGAGCAGTTCCTCTTTTACCATCTAACATAATTTTGTTGATAGCACGTGTAACCATTTTTGAGTTGTACACTGGATCTGGAAGAACATCTCTCTTTTCAGCTCTATTTTTACGCATTTAAATTTCCCTCCTTTTTTCTTTCTTTAAATAATTATTTGATTTATTAAAAGATCTATTTGTGGTCTTTCCACGACAATAGTCATTTATTTGATAATTTTAGAATCTAATCTACTAGTACTATTTAGGGCGTTTTGCTCCATATTTAGAACGTGATTGTTTTCTTCCATTTACAGCTTGAGTATCTAATGCTCCACGAATAACGTGGTAACGTACCCCAGGTAAGTCTTTAACTCTTCCCCCACGAATTAAAACAACTGAGTGTTCTTGTAGGTTATGTCCTTCTCCTGGAATGTAAGCATTAACTTCCATACCGTTTGTTAATCTAACACGTGCGTATTTACGTAACGCAGAGTTGGGTTTTTTAGGTGTCATAGTAGCAACACGAGTACATACTCCACGTTTTTGTGGTGATGGTTCATGAGTAACTTTTTTCTTTAGAGTATTAACTCCTCTGTTTAAAGCAGGTGCTTTAGTTTTTCAAGTTTTCTTTTGACGGTTGTGTTTTACTAATTGGTTAATTGTTGGCATTGTATTTCCCCCTTTCACATTGCCGTGTGTATCGAACTCACACAAACAAAATTATACCGAAAAAAATTAAAAAAGAAAAGAACTATTTAACTGATTTTTTCAATCAAAGTTTCTAGTAGTTCAATTCTTTTATTTTTACTGATTTCTGGTGCTTTTAAGGTTCTTTGATGCATTGGTTCTTCATTGAATTCACGATACATACGGTTAAAATCTTCATCAGAAATATTTTGAAGATATTCTAATTGTTTTTTTAAATCATCAACATTGAATCTTAAGGTTTTTAAGTTTTCATCAATAACCTTTTTTTCTTCTCTTAATTTTACATAACGATCTGAAGTTGATTTGAATTTAGGATTTTCATCTAAATTCATCCCATCATGATAAACGATTTTTTCAACATCAGAAAAGAAGTCTGGTGCATCTTTAATAATCGCGTTGTAATCATCTTCACAAAGATAATAATAAACGTCTGTAAATTCTCTTGTAGTATGAGCTTCGTCGTTGTCTTTTTCTTTTACAAGATAGATAGTTGACCCATCAGCTCATTTTCAATCACGAACGTTAAAGTATTTACATCCGTATTGTCCTCAATTAATGCATGATTCTTGAATCATCACTATCTGCTCCTTCTTTAATAATTACTTTTGTATTACAGTCTAAAGGTTTTTTAAAGACTGAAAAGATTCCATCATAATGTTCAAACACAGATTTTTTCAATTTGTTTCAAGCTTCATCATCCATAGTTTGTGCTGCAATTTTTTCAATACGTTTATTTAATTCTTTATCAAAGTAGTTGATATTAGCACTGTAATGTTCTGGATCAAAAATTGCTTGTTTGATATCATCACGAATTGCTTCATCAAAATATTTAGAAACAATTTCTTCATGATCAGTTTCTTTTGCTAAGGCTTCAAATTGTTTTTGTTTTTGTTTTAAGACTCAACGGTTAAAACTTCTAATTTCTTCAAGGTTTTTTCTTTGACATTTTGATAAATTATCTTTTTCTTTTTTAAGATAAGCTTTAACAAAAAGTCCTAACATAATATTTTGCACAATTCTCATTTGTTCGATTTCTTGAGCTTGACTTGGTTTTAGTTCTTCAAATTCAGCTTCTTTTTCATCGAATCTTAATTGGTCACGAGGATCATCAATTTCATTAATTTCACGATTAATCTTTAATGAATTATCTTGTTTTAATAATTCAGAATAATCTTCTTTAACGTTTCCACAAGGAAGTTCGTTTCAGTTTTTATCATTATTAGTTAAAACATATCTAAATAAGTCTTTTCTTAAAAAGATATATTTTCCTTCGTTTAAATCTCATAAAGCATTAATTAAACGATCTTCGTTTTCTAATACTTCATCTGGTAATAAAGAAAGATAGTGTTTTAAAGAGATATTTTTAATATCTAAGTTATTAAAAGATTGGATAATAAAGTTTTTATAACAGTTTAAGTTATCTTCTAAAGCTTTATTAGTTTTTCTTTTGTTTTGTAAATGTCTTTTCTTTAAAACAAGATTAATACAGTAACTACATGAACGAGTAAAGTCGCTCTTTTGATTTGTTGTTGTCTTCATAATTTTTCCCTTATTTCGTAATATAACTTGATGAATATTTCACAATAATATCATCATCACAATGATTTATTATACTCAATTTAAAATAAATTGATAAAAATGGTTTAAAAAGATAAAAAGTCTTTTTTAAATCATATAAAAAATTACTTAATCTTTTATCATTATTAGTTTTTGTTTTTATTTCTTCATAAAACTTTGATGTTTCAATGTTAAATTCACACATCAAAGTAATTAACTCAGCAAATGAATGTTTCTCTGTTAAAACTTCTTTAAATTCATCTTGAATCATTCTGATTAATTTATAGTTTTTTAATTGTAAAAAGAGTTCTTTATATTTGTAATTTAAATAACCAATTGAATCATCAACTTGTTTAGTAATTAACAAACTTAAGATTGTTTGATCTTCAACTGAATAATCAATCACTGGTCTTTTTAACTGGTGTTGAAGTTTTAATAATACTTGGTATGTTCCTTGATAATTCAAATAAGAATCATTAAAGAAGTAATGAGTTTCATTAGCATAAATTGAATAATCAGCATTTAAACTATTATTAACTCTATTAAGAATTTGATCAAACAATTCTAATTCATAATAGTTTGTTAAATCAGCATAAGTTTTCAAGAATTTCAATTCATCAAGATTGTAAGGATAATCTTTACTTCTTTTCATTTCTTTGTAGATTTGATTAAGTTCTTTTCTAAAAATTTGTCCGTAGTTTAATTCCATTATTTAACTTTGATTTAACCTATTTTCCTTTTATTAATCTATTTTACTTCAATAAAAAATAAAAACAAAAGAATGTATTAATCTTAAGAATTACCAAGACTTTAAATTAAAGTTTCTTTACAGAAATAAAAAATAGTTGGTTTTTACCAACTATTTATCTAAGTTTTGTTTTACTATTTCATAACCTGAATCAAAAATTAATAATGTAGCTAAGACGATGTTAATTGCACTAATTGCTCCACCACTATTTGCATTAGTTACAATTACAAATCCGAAGGCAAATGAAATTAAGAATATTAATAATTTTAATAATCCAATGTATAACTCAGTTGAGAAACGGTCGTTATCTCATAAGTTCATACATACAACAACCATGACACACATTCCTAATAACCCGAAGATAATATGGAATACTCCATCAGTAATATAAGTTGTTTTGCTTGGATCAAATGATCCTGTGTAAATTGAAGAAGTTACTAATAACCCAACAGCTAAAACTAAAGTCACAATATTTAATGCTTTTAAATTATGGAAAAATCCTTTTTTAGGCATTAATTTTTTAATTTTTTCTTTAGCCTTATCAGTTTTTTTAACTGGTTTTGGCTTTTTACTAAAGTTAATAGTTTCCGGTTTTGCAGTAGTTGTAAAAGTTTCATCATCAACTAAGTGTTGAGAGAATAATTGGTTTACTTGTTGTTCAAAGTGAGCTGTTAAATCATCTTCAACATCAACACTTCAAGTAGCATCATCCATAATTAAAATTACATCAACACGTTTTTTAGAATCATGTGATGGTGAATCTTGAATTAAAACCTTATGAACATCAGTTAATGGTTTAGCCATTGTTTTTGGTGTTTGATCAGTTCATTCTGGATTTTGTTTTGAGGAAATAATTTGTTTATTAGTTACAACAATTAAGTCAATTGTAGCTGTTCTTTCGCCTTCATGATTTAATTCATGTCCTCATAAGGCTGTTAATGCTTTTTCATCACTACTCATCATTGGAGCGATAGTTGGCATTAATTTTTCAAAGACAAAAGTGTTTTTACGTTTTGGTTTTCAACCGTTAGCGTATAACTCTTTTAGAACTTGGTTATCATTTTTCATATATTTTATAAGCTTCCCTTCTTTTAAAAACAGTTATTAACTTTTATAACAATCCCCAACTGTTTTAAAATGTTTCCTTACTATTATAATAACGGACTTGCTCAATTAATTAATAGAATTAACCCACGAACTAGGAAATTATGTTCTTTTGAAGGCTTTTTACTATAAAGATTTGAAACTTTAAAGTCTCATTTAAAGCGTTCTTCTAGTTGATGATTAAAGTCTTTACTATAAATCAATCCCATAGTTTGTTGATCTGAAAATAAAGCACGGTAATCTAAATTAGTTGATCCGATAAAAGAAATATCATCATCAACTAAATAAGCTTTAGTATGGTTGAAAATATTACTTGTTGAATAAATTTTAACTCCTGAATCAAATAAAAGGTCGGTATGCTTTTTAGAAACATCTAATAAGAATGGTTTATCAGTCATTCCAGGTAAGACCAATCTCACATCAATTCCAGCACGGGCAGCTGCAGCAATTGTAGCTATAAGTTCAGTTGGCGGAACAAAGTATGGTGTTGATAATCAGATTCTTTTTTTAGCTGAAGCTATAATCTGTAGCAAGATATCTAGATGAGATGAGTTTGCATGATTAGGTCCGCAGGCTGGAAGTTGAATAATATCATTTGAATTTTTATCTTTATCAGAAACGTAGATTTCACCAAGGTGTGGAATTTCTAAAGTTAAGTCATCACCTGTTGTATAGATTCAATCAGAATTGAAAATCTTTTCAATTCCTTGTACAGCAGCTCCAGTAATACGCACTTGTTCATCATGTCAAAATCCGAATTTTGCAAAACGGTTAGTGTATTCATCTGAAATATTTGAACCACCAATATAACCAACTTTTCCATCAATCGAAATATCTTTTCTATGAGTTCTATAGTTAGCTTTTCAACTTAATAAAGGTAAAGGTAGTTTTTGATAAGCTGCTAATCTTATCCCAGTTTTTGATAATCTTAATTGCTCAAGATAAGTAAATTTTCCATAAGAACCTATAAAGTCAAATAAGAAATAAATCTTTACTCCTTGTTTTGCTTTTTTCATTAAAAGATTTGCTAAGTTTTTATAAACTTCGTTTTCTTCAACAATATAATAATCAATTAAGATGTATTCTTGTGCTGCATCAATATCTCTTAAGATGTTGATTCAAGCTTCACTAGCATTAAATTGTAAATCAGCGTGAGAATTAATATATGGTAAATCCCCTTGTTCATTTGCTGAAATCATGAAAGCTCTTTTCATGTTTGAAGCATTTTTTTCTAATTCTTCTTCTGCTCTATCGACTAATAAAGTACGTTCTTTTTTGTTATATTTTTTAAAGTTTAGATATTTATATTTATCATCAACTGAGTATTTATATGGTCTTCCAAAAAAGATATATGAGAATAGTCCAATGACAGGAACTAACATAATAAAAGCAATTCAACGAATTTTAACATCTAATCTTCTATCTTGAAAACTAATAATAATTGAAGTTATTAATGATGCTAAGAATAATCCTAATAATAAGTAAAGTCATTTAGTTGAAGCAAAAATTGCTAAACAAACAATCCCAGCAATAATTGCTGAGAACATAAAGATTAAAGATAGGAATGTAGCTAGATTCTTTTTCATTATTTTTGTTCTCCTTTTTTCTTAGTTTTGAAGATTTCTTCTTTCTTTTCAACTTTATCAAATCATTTATTTAAAGCTTTAATTGAAATGTTAAAAGTCTTTGGGGCGATATTTGAAAATGTTCTAATCATTCTTAATTGAACATCTAATTTAGCTAAGTAAATTTCATAATTTTTTGGAATATTATATTTATTTACAAAGACTTCTAAAGTAATGTACATTGATAGGAAATATCCTAAATCATAGTAGTATTGATCATGTTCAAATATTTTAAAAGGCATAGCAAAAATAGAAGCTATCATATGATAAGTGTCATCATTTTTAAAAAGGTATAAATCTTGACCTTTTAAAAAATGTTCATCAGCTATCATAGCTTCTCAATTAGTATTTTTGCTTATTTGTTTAGTTATTTTTTTATATTTATCTAGGGTGGTTTTAATTAAATCGACAACTTCTGGTTCATCAATTTCAAAAAGTTTTAAGTACATTTTGACTTGTAATAATTTAATTACTGCAAATAGTTCTTGATACTCTCTTCAATCTAAGTCTTTGTCATCTAATAATGTTTTAAAGATTTCTAAAAAGATATTTTTTTTATCAGCAATTTTAATAATTTCTGTCACACGACGTTCAACACGTTGTTTTTTTAATCTCTTATTAATCTTTGAAACTACTTTTAGTTTCTTAGGTTTTTTGTCTTTCACTTTTCGTTAATTCTCCAATATTAAAAATTAGAAAAAATCTACTTTTTCTTACTGTGTTTAACGCTTAAGTTATAGGCTGAAAGAATATCTGAAGCTTGGAAAGCAAATCCTTTGATAAAGTATTGTAAGTTAGCAACGACATCTTTAGTAGCGGTTCTTTCAATTGCTTTAGCAGTTGGGACAAGTTTTGCGTCGTTTTCGACGTTAAATTTCTCATCACTATCATTTATAGCTTTGATATAATCATCAATTCCTGTGAAGAATTCTTCTAAATCTGGAGCTAGTCCTTGTTTTAAAATTTCGTCATCAAAATATTCGCTATAACGATGTAGCATCAACATCAATCGTCTTTGTTCGTTAAAGTTTGGTAGATTTTTATCAAATACTATTTTATAGTTATTTTCAAAATAATTTTGCGTATAACTAAATAAGTATTCATCATAAATATATTTTACCTTGTTACTTGATAAATCAATGTTCAAGGTTTTAGCAATTGATGATTTATCGTTTAAAAAGATTCACATCAAGTTTTCAAAAATATATTTTTGAATGTTGATATCTTCAATATTCTTAAATTTTTGTTCTAGTTTAGGGTTAGTAAAAACCACTTTTTGTAAAAAGAGTGATGCCATATAGGCTAAATAACTAAAGACTAAATCATATTTGTCTTGGTTTCCACTAATTTCATGATCGAAACGTTTGTTTCGCTCTTCAATGGCCTTGCGTTTTTCTTCAAGTTCTAATAAACGTTCAGGATCAACTTCTTTGGCTGGTCTGTTTTGTTTACTAAAGAATTGAGCATCTTCTTGTTCAATTACAAAAGTTTTTAATGGAATTCCATATCTTCTTAAGTTCTTTTCAAAAGATTGTAAATGCAAAATAGCATCAACTCTTTCAATCCCAACGATGATTCCTTTAGAGTTATGAGTAGTTTCTGGGTTTCATAAATCTAACAATAAAGCATCGGGTCAATAAGAAATTGATATTTGTAGAGTACGGCCTTGTTTAGGAGAATATGGTTGTTTGTATCAGTCAGAAAAGATAACAAACGCTGGTTCTTCTAAACCTTGAGTAACGATTTTTAATTCGTCATCATTACGTATTTCGTGGAGGTAAGACATTACATCTTGTGGGGTGAGCACAACAATCCCCTCCTTGCATTTAATTCTATCATTTTGCAACAAAAAAAATACACCGAGTTTAAAAAAGGTGTATTTTAAAACATTAGATTGTTATTTTTGTGAAGCTAACATTGATAGTTTAATGTTATCTAAAGTCATTCCAACTGAAATTGTTTTCACATATAGAGGTGTTGGAATTTCTAATCCGTTTACTTTAGAAACTTTTTTCTTTTCTAGCTTGTAGTTTGAACTCATGGGAATAAATCCAAACTCAATGCGATCAACATTATTAGGTACAACAAGCTCTAATAAACGTTTTAAGTCACATTCATTCTTAGAGAAGACTGCTGCTAAGTAAAAGGTTTTGCCCTCAACCATTGATACGATTGTTGTATCCATCAATGGAACATGAAATACGTTTCTCGGATAATATTTCATGATATTAAATGCTTTTACTAAGGCGTCTCCGCTAGTGTTCATAACGTTTGACATTCTTGATGAGTGTTTAATTTCTGCTACTAATGAAGCAAATTCACTTGGTTTATCTAAGTTGACTCTCTTAACAACTGAGTTTGTACCATTTTGAATTGGACTTCAATTCATTGAACAACTGCAATCTGGAACTTCTTCAAATCCATAATCCTTCATAAATTTAGGATCTGTATCATTTCCAAATGAATAAATTACATCAGCAATATGTTCATATTTAGAAATAATTCTAGATAGTAATTCATTTTCCAAATAATCTTGCATCATTTGGCTGCAATCATCTCTTGTATAGACCTTTCCAAGTTGAACGGCGTTTAACTTTTTCTTTTCCACAATCATGATTGTTCTGTGGACACCGATGGCAGCTTGCATTGTTCCACCTTCATCAATCAGTGCGAAAGGAACATAGTTATCATCCCACTTGCTATGTACCATTCATTTTTCAAATGACATTTTGTCATTTCCTTTTTTGATTAAATTTAAGAACTCTAAGTAGTGATGTCTAATACTCTTAAAGTCCCCGATTAATTCATAATTCACCTATTGGCACTTCCTTCTATTTAGTTTTTACTTAAACAATTTTAACTTAATAATTTCAAAACTCAACTATTTTCTTTTCTAACAGTCTCATTTTTAGAAAATTAATAAGTGTTATTTCTTGTTCTAATAATATTTATAATTTCTTGTTAACGACTTTTGTTAAGTTGTTAACACTTATTATATGAAAAAAGACCCATTTAAGATAGGTCTTTTAAAAATATTTTTTTAGTTCAACAATTCAAACTTTTCTCCAGTTGAAATTTCTTTAACTTCAAGCAGATATCTGTCTTGTCTTGGATTTAAAATAAACGCCTCTTTTATTTTGAATTTTGTATTATTTTCAAATAAAGTTTTTTGTAAAAAACTTTCTGCAAAATACTTTTCTGTGTAATTTGTACGACTTGTTTTTAATAAGAATAAGAATCATTCATTATCTTTGTTTCTTGCAAGAACATCAATTGTTCCAATGAACGGATGATTAATATCAGCATTAATAAAAGTTTTATAAGCATAAAAATCAGTTAACTCATATTTATAAATTGCTTTATTTAAATCAAAAACAAATTCTTTTGCTAACTGAATTACAAAACGATCTTTTTCTAAACCCTGATCGAATTCTAGTTTTTCAGACTTTTTATTATCAATTGAGGCTTTAACAAGTTCTCTCACCCTACGATTTCTCTCAATGATTTTATTTATAACTTCTTTTGAAGGTGAATCAATAAAGGGATAAACCTTTTGCAATAAAACATCGATACTTGGCATATCGATAGTTTTATCATTTTTAATTTTTCCTTGTAATAATTCTTGTAAATAATAAGGTAAGTCTTCAAACTCACCAATTAATTTGTAAGAAAAATTCTTATAGTCATAATAAATAAAATCAGTTATATCGTGTAACTTAGCCTTAGCCATTAGCGGATATATTCTTTCTTAATTGAGTTATAGATTTTTGAAGGTTTTCTAATTGGTAGTTCACCAACAGAAAATAATTCAACTTTACGATTTCAATTTTCTAATTTATCAACATCAGTAATTGGTTCTTCGCCATGAGTGTTAACTGAAGTTGAATAGATTGGTCCAATTTGATCGATGATTTTTATTAAATCATCTCTTTTAACTAAGCGAATTGCTAAAGTATCAGGACCATTTTTTTCTTTAAAAATAACAGTTGTTGGTTCAGCTGATTCTAATTTTTTAAAATCATCCTCACTACCTTCGACCATATTTTTAGCCATATCTAAATTAGAAACTAGAATGATTAATGGTTTTCAAATATCAGCATTTTTTAATTCGTTAATTCTTTCTTCATTATCACCATGAACTCTAGCGCTCAAACCATAAATAGTATCAGTTGGTAAGATAATGATTTGATCATTTTTTAATTCAGCTTGAGCTTGTCAAATTCTTTCAGCGTTTAATTGTTTATCATTTGTCATAATCAACACCCCTTTATCTTAATTTTGTTCGCTTCTTGTAAGTTTGTAAATGTCATAGCCAGAAATTGAATAAGTTCCAAACAAGAAGGCGTATGAAATAATTCCTTCAGCTATGATTCCATAGCGGTTAAATCATTCAATATTAAATCCATCTTTATTCATCATTTTTCCAGTTTTAAAACTGTTAGTTAAACTAGTAAAGACATCATCTTTTCGTTCATTATTATTTAATATTTTCTTTAAGTCTTCAAAGAATTCAAACGCTCTTGTTCCGGAAGCTAACTTATAATTTCAATAATCTTCAAGTCTAGACATATAGATTTTTGAAACTAACATGAAAGTTATCATTAATAATACTTCAACAAATAAAGTACTAATTTCAAAGATAAAAATCTTATTTGAAATACTTTCACCACGAACTAGAATCGCAAAGAAGAAGAACAATGAAGCAATGGTTAATCCCATTGAGATTAATGGTAATGAAGCAATTAAGAATAAATGTCCATAATACAATGAGGCTAATTCATCAATAGCAACAACGCTTGTTCCATCTTTTAAATCAGCTAAATATCTTGGCATTTTATATGATCAAGTAATTAAAGCAGTTAAATTAGTCCCTCTTGTTGTAGATAAAATTGAGTAAACTAAGTTAGGAATAATAATTATTAAAGTTGCAATTAAAACAAATGCAGCAATATTCTTATCAGTGTTTCTAAAAATCTTAGCAAAACTTCTTGCTAGTTTATTTCCAATTGGTAGTGAATCTTCATTAGTAATTTTTGCTTTATAGTCAACATCTGAATCAATAGTTTTTCCAAAGATTGCATTTTGTAACATAATCGCACAAGCAAAAATTACAATTAGTTGACCAATCATAACTCATCAAACAACAACAGTTGATTCTCAGTTATAGAAACTTTTTTGATCTAGATAATTAGATGCGTAGAACTCGTTTAGGTCTTGAACAAATTCGAACTTTGAATCATTCATAGTCAAAGCTTCATAGACATAAAAGTCATGAAAACGCGAATATTGATATTGTGATAGCGCAAATAAAAAGATTGAAATAAACCCGATTAAAGCTACGCTATAGATAAAGAAGAACTTTTGTAATCTGGTATTTTTACCAGTTACAAAAGATTTTAAAAAGAATAAGGCAATAATATCTATAAAGAAGAAAGCATAACCACTTCAAAGAAGTGATTTAAATTGATTTCCATTAGGTAAAGTTAAGTAATCTCAAATAGGTTTTCCATCATAACGGTATTCAACGTATCTTATTGAATTGATATTGTGATAAAGAATGTACGTATAAACAAAGATTGGAGTCATAATTAAAATCAAAATAATAATGTTTTTAATTGCAGCTCAAAAAATACTATAGTTACGTGCTTGAATTTCTTTGTCTTTATTTCTAAATTCAAAGTTAAATCTTTGTTTAAACCTATCGCGAGTTGACATTAATTACCTCTTTCTAATTATGAATTTTTACAAATCTTCAATTATTAGAATTGTCTTTTATAAAATCTATTTTAATATTTTCTTTAATGTTTTGTTTGAAGATAGCTTCGATTTGTTCTTTTTGTTTTCAACCAAATTCCATCATAATCATTCATTTTTCTTTTAAGTTAACTAATTTTTCATAGTTTTTAGCAACTTTTTCATAGAAGATCAAACCATTATCATCAGCAAATAAAGCTAAATGAGGTTCATATTTTCTGACACTTTCTTCGACGAAAGGATCGTTGATATCAATGTATGGTGGGTTAATAGTAATTAAATTGGCTCTTGGGATTTTTTGGTCTTTTAAAAATGGGTTAAGAAAATCTCCTTGAATAAATTTAACATTATCTTCATGTAATAAAACGGAATTTTCTTTTGCTACTAATAATGCTTTTGAAGAAATATCACTTAAATATAAATCAATTTGATTATCAAGATTTTTTAAAGATAGCCCAACTACTCCAGAACCAGTACAGATGTCATAACAAACAAGGTCTTTATCTAAATAATTTTCTTGGATAAAGTTAAAACTATTTTCAACCATTAATTCAGTTTCGGTTCTAGGAATTAGAACATCTGAATTAACATAAAAATAGTTTTTATAAAAATATTGTCTTTTTGTAATATAAGCTAAAGGATAATCAGTTTTTAATAAACTAATTGCATCATCTAGCTTTTGAATTTCTTCAGCCTTTAATTTATCATCCATGTTTAAAACAATATCAGCATAACTTCTTTTTAAAGTTTGTTCTAATAGTTCATAAACATCAGATTTAGTTAAACGGTTTTCAAAGTTCTGATTAACAAATTGAAAATAATCTCTAATTGTTTTCATTTTCTAAATGTTCTTGAACTTTTTCTCTTTCGTCTTCTTGTTGTAAGGCATTAACGATTTCATCAAAGTGTCCATCCATAATTTGGTCTAACTTATTAATAGTTAAACCAATTCTATGATCTGTAACACGGTTTTGAGGGTAGTTATAAGTTCTGATTTTTTCAGATCTAGCACCAGTTCCAACGGCTAGTTTTCTAGCTGCATGAACTTCGGCATTTTGTTTTTCTTGTTCTGCTTCATAAACTTCAGCACGTAAACGAGCCATAGCGATATCTTTATTTTGGAATTGTGAACGACCATCTTGTGATGAAGCTACAATTCCTGTTGGAATATGAGTAATACGAACAGCAGAGTCAGTAGTATTAACGTGTTGTCCACCAGCTCCAGAAGCACGATAAGTATCAATTCTTAAATCAGCTGGTTTAATATCAATTTCAACTTCTGAAATTTCAGGAAGAACAGCAACAGTTGCTGTTGAAGTTTGGATTCTTCCTTTTGATTCTGTTTTTGGCACACGTTGTACACGGTGAGCCCCAGATTCATATTTTAATTTTGAATAAGCTCCATCACCTTTAACCATGAAAGAAATTTGTGAGTATCCTCCAGCATCTCCAGGCATTGCTTCTAAGATCTCAATTTTTAAATTGTTATCTTCGGCATAACGTGAATACATTCTGAATAAATCACCAGCAAAAATATTTGCTTCATCTCCTCCAGCAGCTCCACGGATTTCAACGATGGTATTTTTATCATCGTTTGGGTCCTTTGGAATTAATAAGGCTTGTAATTGATCTACTAAAGTTTGTTTTTTACTTTGAGCTTCTTCAAGTTCAGCTTTTAAGAATTCAACCATATCAGGATCTTTTTCACTAGTTAGCATTTTTTTAGAATCCTGAATTGTTTCTTCGTTTTGTTTGTATTCTAAAAACTTAGAAACTTTAGAATCTAAATCTGAACGTTCTTTATTTAAATCAGTTAATTTTTTAACATTACTTAAAGTTTCTGGCTTCATTAAATCTTCATCAATTTGATTTAATCTGTTTTCCATAACTGTTAAGGCTTCATATGTTTTTGGGTTCATATATTCCCTCTTCTCTTCTTCTTGATAATTAACTAATATATTTTACCTACTTAGCAGGAATATAGCAAAAGCGACATCTTGCTTCATAACTTTCTTTACCTGAAACTAGAATAATTGGATCAGTTTTCTTAGCTGGTTGACCATTTACCATTCTTTGTGAACGGTTAGCATTAGCACCACAAATTGAACAAACAGCATGTAATTTATCAACATATTCAGCTTGATATAATAATTTATCAACGTTTTGGAAAGGACCTAATTTAAAGTCTTTATCTAATCCAGTTACGATAACAATTACGCCTTCATCAGCTAAATCGTTAATTAGTTGAACAACATCAGTATCTAAGAATTGAACTTCATCAATTCCAACAACATCAATGTGTCCTTGTTTTTCTAATTCTCTTTTGTAAATTTCTCTAATTTGTTTAGAGTCTTTTACTGGAAATGATGGAAAAACATCACCTGAGTGAGTTGCAATGTTTTCAGCATCATAACGATCATCGATTGATGGTTTAAATGCTAAAACATTTCTTTTTCCATAATAGTGTTTTCTTAATCTTCTGATGAATTCTTCAGTTTTACCTGCGAACATACATCCAGTAATTAATTCAATTCAACCCATTTTTGGTTGAGATTGTGTATTTTTTATTGTATTTGTCATATTGTTTAATCCCTTATTTTTTATATTTTATTTTTCACCTAATAATTTTTCTAAACTTTCAATTAGTTTAGGAATTTCATCTAATGTAGTTAATTTAGCTCCACTAGCTAATTTATGTCCTCCACCATTGAACATTTTTGCAACTTTATTAACATCGTATTCACGACTTCTTAAAGAAACTTTTCATTCGTTATCTCATTCAATAACTGTAAATCAAATGGGAATTTGTTTAATTCCACTCATTGTTCCTAAAGCACTTTTAACTTGTGGATAATCTAAATTAAATTCTTCATAATCTTTTTTCTTAGCAACGATGTGAGCAATTCCAGATTCTGTAATTTCAACAGTATTGAAAGCTTTTGCTTGTCATTCTTTCATTTTTAAATCTGAAAGATAAAGTTCTTTTTGAACCTGGTTTAAATCAACACCAGCTTCTAATAAAATTGCTGCTGCATCAAAAGTGTCAGCATCAGTTTTATCAAATAGAAACCTTCCGCTATCTGTCACAATTCCTTTGTAGAGATTCATTGCAGCAGTTTTAGAAATTTCTAAACCCATTCTTGCGGCTCAAAGTGTAACTACTTGAGCGCAAGCAATGGCAGATTCATCGACCATATTATAGGTACCATACTCATCAACAACAAGATGGTGATCGATTTTAAATACTTCTTTACAAGTTGAAAATTGATCATAATCAACTCTTTCAACATTAGCAGTATCAACGGTAATTAATAATGCTTTTCTGGCAGCTTCATTAGTTAGTAAATCATCTGAAAATGATTCATCATCATTCAAGCGTTCACCAACTACATAAACAGTTTTATTTTTGTAATTGTCTTGAATAATGTTTGCTAAACCAATGGCGCTACCTTGAGCATCCCAATCTGGATTGGTATGCTTTGCAATAATAATAGTATTATATTTTTTAATTAAATTATTTAATTTATTGTCTAAATGATGTTCATTTTTCATTATTTTAAATCTCCCTTATTCTTAACCTTGTTTAATTAAGTCTTGACATGCTTTAACTAATTTTGGAACTTCCTCAAATGATTGTAGTTTACATCCACTAGCAAGTTTATGTCCTCCACCGTTAAAATCTCTGGCTATAGAATTAATTGCATAGTCCCTACTTCGTAGTTCTACTCCAATGAAATCTGTGTACTCAATGACTGTAAATCAAATTTTAATTTCTTTAATTCCAGATAAAGTTGATAGACACGCTACAGCTCTAGTTTCAGGAACTTTATAAGCTTCGTAGTCAGCTTTTTTAGCAATAATATAGCCAACTCCATCTGGTGTTAATTGCATTTCACTAAAAGCATGCATTCTTCATTTTTGAACATTTAAATCACTTAGATATAAGTCTTTTTGGATTTGATTTAAATCAACTCCAGCATCCATTAAAGTTGAAGCAGCAATAAATGTTTCATCATCAGTTTGATCAAATAAGAATCTGCCACTATCGGTCACAATTCCTTTGTATAAGTTCATAGCAGCAACTTTTGAGATAGCTAATTTCATTTTTTTAGCTCATAGGGTAACTACTTGAGCACAAGCTATAGCAGATTCTACAACCATGTTATAGTCACCATATTGATCAACAATTAAATGGTGGTCAATTTTAAAAACACATTTAGCTTCTTGTCATTTTGGAAAATCAATTCTTGGAATGTTTGCTGTATCAACAACAATTACTAATGCTTCTTTGATTTGTTCATCAGTTAAATTTTTATCAGAAAAAGAATTATCATTATCTAATCTTGTTCCAACAACAATAACCTCTTTATCTTTATAATTATCAGCAATAATATTTGCTAAACCAATTGCACTACCTTGAGCATCTCAGTCAGGTACTACGTGTTTTGCAATGATAATAGTATGAAACTTCTCAATCATTTCATTTAGTTCTTTATCAATTTCAGTTTTTTTCAATTCTTTCATAATATTTTCTCCCGCTTTTTAGTCTTTTATCTTGTTTCAATGAATTCAGAAATAGAATCTAAATCAAAAGTGATAATACCACGACCAACATTTTTTAAATCTAAATGGTCATTATCATAGAAAAAGAATTTATATCCCTTTTGATTACGACAATAATACATATTTGGATCATTGTAGTAAGGTGCTTTTTTAATATCTGTAATTACAGCGATTTTGTCTTGTGCTGTTTTAGAACTTGTTGGTTCATATTTCATTTCAAATGGGTTAATAAAAGCATACCCTTTTTCTGGTAAACCTTCTTGGTGATAAGGTTCTTTTTTGTTATAAATTTTTAAATGATTATTTTTATATTGATATCTAAATAAGTTTTTAGTTCCAAATAATTCAGTTCTGTATTCTTTTGGATATTGATTAATTAAATCAACAAGTTTTACACTGTTAAAATGTTCTTCATATTCAGAATAAATTTTTTGATCTAAATATGGGAACTTATTAGCATGTGAATCTAGAATTGTAAAACAGAATCTCGGGTTATCTTTTTTAATATTATTTAAAGTTTCAATAAATTTATCAAAGTCATTTGCAGATAGTAAGTGCACAAAGTCCATGAAGAAAATATTTTCACGATTTAAGTTAATACTTCTAAGGATTTTAACAAACAAAATGTTTAATGATGAAAGTTTGAAAGTAGACTTCAAGAATCAATCCAAGTTAATTCCGTATTTTTCCATTTGTTCTTTGTTATATTCAATTGCTTGTTTCACAACTCCAACAATTTTATTTTTATAATTCTTTTTCTTAATCTTGTATTCACCCTTAGTTGAGTATTTTAAGGCTTTAGAAAGAACTTTTTCATGATAATGGTGAATTTGTACAACTAGAACTTTTGCAATGTACTGAGCGTTCTTTTGTAGAGTTTTGAAAAAGTAATGTTGTTGGTTTTTAACAAAGATATCAGTTGTATCTTGATTTAATTTTCTTCAGTTATTTAATTGTTTGTTAAAAACAGATTGTTGATCTTTTGTAAGTTCTTGAAGAGTATAAAACTTCTTTAACTCTAAGTTAAATTGTTTTTTTAATTGTTTAACTAATAATTTTTGGCGATAAATTAAAGTTCTATGTTCAGTAATACGAATTGAAATATACTTTAGTTGTTTTTTTACAACATACTTAGTTTGGTTGTAATTTAACTGATGTTTCATTTTTCTAACTTCTTTATTAGAAGATTTTTTAGCGTTGTATTCACAAGTGCATGAGTTTCTTAAAGAGTTAAATTTATAAACATCATCTCATAAAGCTTGATAGAAAGTTAAAGTTAAATTATATGCTTGTAACTTAGCTAATTCTTTGTAATAAGAACGAGCAACAACTTTTAAAACAGAGTTATGGTTTCCAAAAATCTTATTTGATTGGTTAATATTAAATTTACTCATTTGTTCTTGTCATTCAGTTAAAGTTTTTTCTTCAGCTCTTGTTTCTGATTGAATAAATTCTGAAATTGATTTATCCATAGCTTGTTTTAAGTGAAATTCAGTAATGTTTTCTTTTGAAGAATTAAAAGCTAAATAATCATATTTAGTTCTTAAGTAATTAATACGAGCATTTCTAAAGAAGTTTGGATTAAATAATGATGAAAGCACCAAAATCATTTTTGAAGGAATAAAACGTTCAATATAAGTATCAGTATAGATAAATGAAGAAGTTTTCTTAACAAATTTTGGGTTCACTAAATCAAGACCATCAACTAAGAAACGGCCATCTTGAATTTGTTCTTTTCCTTTTAAAATTCTAGTAATTGTTTTTTTGTCAGCTTGGTTTTGTAATAAGACTTGGTTAATAGCATTATTTTCGCTATCAAAGTTAAAGTCATTAATTTTAATTTTTTGGTTAAGGAATCTTGCTTTTGTAATTTTGTAACTCAAATTCCTAACCTCCTTTAAGGTTTATTTTTTATATAACTTAATAATATCAACTAATGATATTAAAAAGTTTCACCAAGGGTCAATTAGATTTTTTGGCGAAAAAAAAAGAACCACAAAGGTTCTCATTTTTATTATTTTGAAGCTTTTTCTTTTTTAGCGTTTGTAGCTTTTTTTGCTTCTGAATCTGCTTTAGCTGCTGCATTTGTAGCATCACGTTTAGCAAATTTGTTTTTGAATTGTTCAACACGACCTTGATTGTTTGCGAATTTTTGGTTTCCTGTGTAGAATGGGTGACAGTTTGAACAAATATCAACTCTCACTTCTTCTCCTCTAGTAGTTCCACATGTAAATTCGTTTGCACAAGTTGTACATACGAATTTAGCATCATCAAAGTATTGTGGATGTATATCTTTTTTTGGCATAGATCTTGTCTCCTTTGACTATGTTTTCATTCTAGATATAAAATACTCTCTTGTTAATTAAATATTTTAAATACCAGACTTTATTATACAACTAAAACCCTTATTTCGTTGAATTTTTTTCTATGAGAAAATGAAAAATTAGCAAAGAAAAAACAAACGCTAATAACGGATTGTTAGAAGCGATTTGTTTTTATATTATATTCGAATGTTTATGAAAATTTGAACAAATTATTTTTGAATTTGGTCAGCTTTTCCTTTTGATCCCATTCAAGTAATTAAGTTAGTCATTTCTGCACAAATTGCGTCATAACCAGGTTTTAATAATTTACGTGGGTCAAATCCTTTAGCTTTCATATCTTGTGATTTACCAGCCATTACGTATTCACGAGTAGCTTTTTCGAATGCTAATTGTAATTCAGTGTTGATGTTTACTTTAGCAACTCCCATTGAGATAGCTTTTTCAACTTGATCTTGAGGAACTCCTGATCCACCGTGCATTACTAATGGGAAGTGAACTGCGTCTTCAATTTTTGCTAATTGATCGAAGTTTAATGATTTTCATCATGATGGGTAAGGACCATGAATGTTTCCGATTCCAGCTGCTAAGAAATCAATTCCAGTAGCAACCATAGTTTTAGCTTGTGCTGGATCTCCTAATTCACCTTCACCGATAACTCCGTCTTCTTCTCCACCGATTGAACCAATTTCAGCTTCAACTGAAACTTCATGAGGTTTTGCATAAGCAACAACTTCTTTAGTTTTTTCAATGTTTTCTTCGAATGGTAAGTGTGATCCATCGAACATTACTGATGAGTAACCAGCGTCGATACATGCTTTAGCCATTTCTACTGATTGACCGTGGTCTAAGTGTAATGCAACTGGTACAGTGATGTTTAATGTTTCCATTAAAGCATCAACCATTGCTACTACTACTTGAATACCACCCATATATTTAATAGCTCCTTCTGAAGTAGCTACAATAATTGGGGTATTTGTTTTTTGTGCAGTTTCTAAAACTGCTTTAGTTCATTCTAGGTTGTTGATGTTGAAGTGACCAATTGCGTAGTGGTTTTCAAATGCATCATGAACCATGTTGTGAGCGTTTACTAATCTATTGCTGTATAATTTTGGCATAATAAATTTTCCTCTTTCTTTCGTTCACTTTTATTATACTAATCTTGCTATGATAAATAAACTAATCTAAGAGAAATTAAACAATTTGTCTAATGTAAAAAACTAGCTTTAAAAAGCTAGTTTTCTTATTGTTATTAATCATTAGAACTTCATTTAAAAGTCATGGTTGTGATTGCAAATAAGGCTACGATAATTCCAGCACTAGCAACACATGGTTGTCAGATTTCAGTAAACACTTGATAAGTTGGTCCGTCAAACATTTGTCATGCCGATTCAATACTTTTTGAAGTAACAGCATTTCCATACATATAAGGTGTGAAATAAGAAATAATTCTTAATGCTTTAACACTACCAATAGTAGTATAAGGAATCATAATTCCAGATAAGAATAATGATAAGAAGTAAATAATCATTGTTACTCCTTGAACCATACTTTGTGAAGAAAAGATTCCAGCAATTAAGGTTGCTAATCCAATAGACATTAAGGAAATAAAGATTGTTCCTAAGATAAATCAACCTCAATTCATTGAATTATATTGGTCAACTGCATCACCTTGAGCAATAATTAATCCAACAATAATTTGTACACATACTCCTAATAAACCAACCAATAAGTTAAAGGTTCATAAGGATAATAAAAAGGTTGTTTTACTAATTCCTGTTGTATCAATTCTTTTTAAGAAAACAGAATTTTTTCAATTAATTAATCCAGTTCCTAAAGTTGTAATCACTGTTAATGGAGGCAACATTAAATACCCAATTAATGATTGTGAATATTTATTTCTTAATAAGAAGTAAAAGATTACAAAATAGAAGGTTGGAATTACAAATAAAGAAATAATTCCACTTGGATCTTTAATTCAAGATTTAGCAATTAAAACAAAGGTTGAATTAAAATCACGGCATTTTTGTTCGAAGCGATTTTTAACATAGCCATAATTCTTATTTGTGTTTTTTGAATCAGCTTCTTTTTTTGTGTTTTTCATTGCTTTGTTCTCCTTCGTTATTTGTTCCTTGTTTTGGGTTAAAGTCTTTGATTGGAGCATTTGCTTTTGGATCTGCTTTTAAATCACCATCAAAGTACTTTTGCATCAATTGCTTAACTCCTCCATAATTTTTATCAATGTTTTCAACTGTATCATCAAATCAAACAATTCCATCATGAATAATAATTGCACGGTTACATAAAGCCTCAACTTCATCAGGTCTATGAGAAACAATAATCAATGATTGATGTTCTTTTTCAACAGTCGCAATAAAATAATTAATAATTTGGAATTGTAATTTCATATCTAATCCAGTTGTTAACTCATCTAAGATTAATAATTGCGGATTATTTAAATCAGAAATCATCGCATTAAAACGTTGTTTTTGTCCACCAGATAAATTTTTAATTTGTTGCTTATAGAATTCTTCAATTCCAAAAACTTTAATTAATTCTTTTTCTCTTTCATCGGTAAATCTTGGAAAGACTTGTTTATAAAAGTTAAGCATAATTTTTGGAGTAATTCCGGCTGGTCATTCTCCTTGTTGAAATTGAATTCCAATTTCTTTTTTAACTTCAGTTTCACTACCAGGAATATTAATTTGAATATCACCACTAGTTGGTTTTGAAGTTAAAGCTATCATATCAACCAAAGTTGATTTTCCAGCACCATTTGCTCCTAAAACAGCAATTTTATCTCCACGGTTAACAGTTAAGTTTAACCCTTTTAAAACTTCTTTTTTAGGATATGATTTATGAACATTATTAACAATAACAATTGGTTCTTGGTTTTGTGCCATATAAAAGCTCCTTTATTCTCTAAAAAAAGTATATAACAAAAAAACTAAGTCTTTTTGCAGACTTAGTTATGTTTTATAAAAATACTTATCGATATTATTTTGCTTTTTCAGCAGCTTCGATTTCAGCTTGTAAACTATCATGATAATTTAAATCATGATTATTAATTTTTAATTCAATATCATTTACTCGCGTAAATTCAATTTTCATTTTTTTAGCTTTGAAATCCAAGATATGTCCACCACAATCTCTTGTGTCATTGATGAAGTGTTGATGGAAACCATCAACACTTACTGTGTTTAGGTATGGTGGTGTATAAAATCCAACGATATTTCCTTTAATGTTATCAAAGGTTCTCACACGTTGAATATTATTTATTTCTTTTATGGTTGGATATGGTTTTGGAATGGTGCTAACAGTTCTTGAAGTAATTTCACTTCATTCTCCTGTAATGCGAATTGCATACATATATTGTTTTCCATGTTTTGCAATTTCACCAAGCATTTTATTAAGATATTCAGTTTGGCTAACTTCACCCATTTCAATAGCGAATTCAGGTGTGAAGTTAACATTAACTGCATATGGTGCTGTCCAGTCGTCATGAACAGCATTGACACTTCCATCACTTAATAATTGGTAATAATTACCATCAATGGCAATCATTTCCCCATTTCCTTGATCAAAAGTTCCAACCCCGGTGTTACCGGTTTTTTTTATCTCTTTATATGAGAAGTATCCATCTCAGTCACCTGATGAAAGTGATGCAATACTGCTATAAGAAGTTAATTTAATCGCCATAAATTTTTCCTTCTTTTCTACTAATTGCTTCCTGTTGGATCAATCATTTTTTTAGCTAAATCGATGTTTTCGCGATAATCAATTGGGATATGCACAACGGCAACTCCTTTGTAGCTTAAAGCTTCTTTCATGATTTCATCTAATTGTTCTGGTTTTTCAACAGTGAATCCTTTCGCCCCAAATGATTCAGCATATTTTGCAAAGTCGATTTTTCCTAATTCGATTGCAGTTGAACGACCATATTTCATTTCTTCTTGGAATTCGACCATGTTATAAGCGTGGTCATCTCAAACGAAATGAGTAATGTTTAATCCTTCACGGATAGCTGTATCAATTTCTTGTGATGAGAACATAAATCCTCCATCTCCTGAAATTGAGATTTGTTTTTTACCTGGGTTTAAAATACTTGCGGCCATTGCTCATGGAAAAGCAACTCCTAAAGTTTGCATCCCGTTGGTAAATAATAGTTTCTTAGGTTCGTAAACTTTCATATTACGAGCCATTCAGATATAAGAAGAACCAATATCAACTGACATTACAGTTTGGTCATCAACAACAGGGAAGTTTGCATCGTCTAACAATCCTCTTAAAGTGTCAATAAAGTGTAATGGGTGTACTAAATTACTATCTTCAGTATATTGAGTGCGTTGTTTATTTAATTCTTCTTTATAAAGTCCAATAATTTTTTCAGCATCAGCTCCAATTTGTCTTGGCTCTGATAGCTCTGCTAATTTTCTCACAGTTCTGGCAATATCGCCGATTAATTCTGAATGTGGACGGTAATGATTGTCGATTTCAGCAATTGTTTCGTCAATATGGAAGATTTTTTTGTCACGGTTAGCATTTCAAATTTCAGTATCATATTCAATTGGATCAAATCCAATAGTAATAACTAGATCAGAAGCATCTAATAATCTATCTCCTGGTTGGTTTTTAAATAAACCAACACGTCCGAAGAATAATTTGGGTTCTAATTCTCTTGAAATAACTCCAGCTGCTTGGAAGGTTTGAACAACAGGAATGTTTGTTTTTTCTAAGAAAGCACGGATTTCTTTAACCGCACGATATTCAGGAGCTCTCATTCCAAGCATAATTACAGGCATTTTAGCATTTTTAATTTCTTCAGCTAAAGCTGCAATTTTACCAGTATCAGCATGTCCCAAAGTATCATGAGGAACTGGTGTTAATGGATCAACATCAGCAATATCTCCTTGAACATCGTTTGGAATTGAAAGGAATGTTGCTCCCTTTCTTGATTGGTTTGCAATTCGCATTGCGTTTGAAATTGCTTCAGAAACAGCGTTTGCTGATTCAACTTCAACAGAATATTTTGTAATTGGTTCCATCAACGCTGCATTATTCATTGATTGGTGGGTACGTTTTAATTCGTCTTTACGATTAACTTGTCCCCCAATTGCTAAAACTGGGTCATTTTCTGCTGTTGCAGTAACTAATCCAGTTGCAAGGTTAGAAACCCCAGGTCCAGATGTTGCTAAAACAACACCAGGTTTTTCTGAAAGTTTTCCCATTCCTTGAGCAATAAAAGTAGCGTTTTGTTCATGTCTTGTTACCACAAGTTTTGGTGCATTATCATAATCGTTAAAAGCATCTAAGATTTTATCGATTTTAGCGCCGGGTACTGTGAAAACATGATCAACACCATAATTAATTAATGTTTCAATAACTAATTGGGCACCTGTTTTTTTTGCCATAGTCTAATCTCCTTTTATAAATTTATTATTATAAGTATTTTGCAGTAATTGCTACATATTTTTTAGCAATTTCAGTGATTTCTTCTAATGAAGTACCAACTGGTGCTCCACCTAAATCAGCAGTGATTCCACATCCTAATACTCCAGCTTTGAAGTATTCATCCATGTTTGATTGGTTAGGTCCAGCTGTTGCTAATAAGTTAAATTGTGGGAATGGATTTAAAATAAGTTTTACCATTTCAGGTCCACCAATCATAGCTGGGAAGAATTTAATAATTTTAGCTCCACCCATTTGTAAGTTATACATTTCAGTTGGAGTTGCTCCTGATGCAATTAAAAGAACATCTTGTTCATTACATCATTTTAATAATTCAACATCACAAACAGGATCAACTAAGTAAGTTGCTCCAGCAGCGATTGATTTCTTAGCATCATCAATTGTTAAAACTGTTCCAGCTCCAATATTTGCATCTGGGAAACGTTTTCTAGCTTCTTTGATTAATTCAAAAACATTAGGAATTGTTAAAGTTAATTCAATAAAGTTAATTCCTCCTGCAATTGATCCTTCAATGATTTTCATTGCATGATCGTAATCATTTGTTCTTACGATTGTTGAAAGTCTGTGTTTTTTAAATTCGTTAAAGTGTTTTTCAATATTTGTCATAATTATGTTTCTCCTTGTTAATTTCATTTTACGCTCTTAATATGCTCTATAATACGAATTAAGAGGTGAATGTTTTAATGAATAAGTCTATCTATTATAAATCAGCTTTAAAAGCTGTTAAAAGTGAAATGGACAGTTATCCAAGTTTAGGTCTAGTCAGCAAACAAAATAGTGGTTCACATAGCGATATGTCAATTAAAGATTTTGAAAAGAGTTATGAAATCTTTCCAAAATACTTAACAGATATCACTAATAATCTAGATGAAATCCATTCATTTGATGATCTTAGAAAAATTGGTTATCGCTATGAACAAGAAATGTTTAAAGCTACCAATAATATTAATACTCATAAAGGTTTAATCTTTTGTTTAGGAATCTTTTACTACTCTTTATTAAAGAATAAGAAGAAAAGTGAAATAATTCCTGAAATTAAAGAATTTTGCAAACCTTTATTAAATGAGTTAGCAAACAATCCTGCAAACAGCATTGGTTTGAAACTCTATAAACAAAACAAGATTTCAGGTGCTAGGCAAACTGCTTTAAGTGGTTATGATATTGTTTTTAAAGCCTATGACTTTTATAAACAATTTATAGAACCACAACACTTAAAAGAAAATGAAAATAACTTCATTATCTTAATTTATCTTTTAATCCATATTCAAGATACAACCTTAATTAATAAGATTGGTTTAAAAGAATATATGGATGTTGAAGCTAAATTTGCAAAGCTATTAACTTTTATGAAAAAAGATTATCGTAGTTGCGAACAAGAAGTTTATGAATTAAACACTTGAGCAATTAATAATAATATTTCACCAGGTGGTTGTGCTGATTTACTTGTTTTAGTTGATACATTAATCTTTTCAGACTTTTAATTGTCTTTAAAGATTTTTGTTTTGTCCGTTTTTAATCTTGTATCAAGATCTATGCTATTTAGAACTTGAAGAGTTGTTTTTGGAACAATTTCTTCAAGTTCTTTTTCGTTGTGATTTAAGATGTCTAATCTCGCTGTTGAAGCTGAGATTGGTTTTCCATCAAAATCTTTTCTATCAATTACTACTAATTCAATCCCATTAGCATTCATAACAGTTGCTAAGGCTTCGTTATACATTTCAGTAGTTTTTGAATATGGTTCAGTTCCCACAAAACGTTTTTTAACATCAAGTGGTTCTTTAAATAATTTAACAAAGATGTTGGCATCTAAATTTGTTTGCTGTTTGATAACTTCATCATCAGATTTCAAGAAATAACTTGGGAAAACTGATTTAGAAATAATATAAGGACAACCATTTAAAACTTTAACGTTTTTAAATTGTTCTGATCCTTTAGTAATCATTTCTTTTCTTTCATCATAAGTAAAGAAACTCATGTTTTCTAAAACAGGAACAACATATAAAGTGTCAACTTGTTTTGAAGCTTGTTCAATTAAATATTGGTGACCATAAGTAAAGGGATTTGCGTTCATAACAATAACCCCGTTGTTTCCAGGAATGTTAACTGATTTTAAATAGTTTTCATAATCAGTTACACGATCAGGACGATTAGTTAAAAACGCAATTGTGTCGTTTTCATAAATCATTCCAAACCCCATTTTCATAAATGTGTCACGGTTTTTTTCTTTAGTAATGATGAATGCTTCATCATAACCTTCGTTAGAAATTCTTTCTAACATGTGAGTAACCATCACATTTGATAAACCTAGCCCACCGAATTTAGAACAAACAGCAATACACTTAATTAAGTTAAATTGGGTTGAACATGTAGCCATGATTTCGTTTGTTTGAACATTTCTTAAGGTTATACAATAATCAATAAAGTCTAATTCTAAGTCGAATTTTTTTAAAAAGTCACTAACTTCTTGCATAGCCTTTTTGTTGTTAATATCAACAACATCTAAATAATAATCATTATTCATAAGCTTTCACCGCATTTTCTTGAGCATTTAATAAATGGCGGTTTAATAAAACTTCCATTTCTTCAACATCATCATTTAGTAATGAATCAATTAATTCAATATGTTCAGAAAATGATTCCTTTCTTAAATTCCCTTTTTGATATCGTTTAGGGTTAGTTAAGTTAAAAACGTCATTAACCCTTTTAAAAATACCTTTCATGAATTCGTTGTTTGATAAAGAACGCATGATTGTGTTAAATAATTTATTTATTCTCAACATATCATCAGTATTATCAAGATCAACTTTTAACATGATTTCTTTTAATCTTCTTAAGATTGTTCTTTTACTATCAGTTAAATGTTCATAGATATTTCTATAAATCATTTGTTCGATAGCCATTCTTGTTTGTGATGCTTCTAGAATACTTTTTTTATTTAAAGTAACAACAGTCGCACCAACATTTTTTCTAACTTCAACCATTCCTAAAGAGTTAAGTTCAGTAATTACAGTTCTAATTAAAGTTCTTGAAACTCCATATTCTTTTGCTAAGTTATCTTCTAAAAGTTTTTCACCGCTTTGAAAAACCCCAGAATGCATTTTTGATGCTAAGTCATCATAAATATAAGCAAAAGAAAGTTTAAATGGTATTGGTTTAGAAATTTGTTCATCAATAAATGCATCTAATTCTTCGATGCTATGAGTTTGTCTATTAGCACAAACTTTAGCTTCGTTATTACACAAGAAACACTGACGCGGACTATGTGGTCCAACGTCAGTGCGTGAGATTTTATGAGTCAATGTTTCATATACATCGATGTCTAAAAGTTTGGTTTGAGTTCCATATTTTTCTTCATAAGCTAAACATAGTTTCTTTATTTTATAAGCATCAGAATATTCTAATATCATAAAATAAATTTCTCCAGCAAAGTCTTCTAAACAGAAAGTATTTAAAACATTATATTTACTTCCTAATTCTCCTAAAAAATTAAAATAGAATTTTTTTAAGAATTCCGAAGTTTCTTTAGTTGCTTTGATATAACCTGGAATATTTAAACTCATGGTTACAACTAAATTATTCGTATTAATTTGGTCGTCTAATATAAGTGATCTCAGCTCACGTGAATCTAAGATTGCATTTCTTGTAGTTTCTTTTTGTGATTTGGTTAAATTATGCTTCTTCATCATCATCTTTTATTGCTTTATAGATGATGTCATTAATTGATCCGTCGCGATATTCAACTAAAGCTACAGGGTGTGAGTAATCATATTTGATTGCGTCAGCTTTTCCAACAATACCTTCAGCGAATGCTTTCATTTCTTCTAAAGTTTTAATTGGTAAGCTTGTTTTTGATAAAATGTCGATTAAATCTTGACGTAATGGATTGATTGCAATTCCATAGTCAGTAACAACAATATCAACAGTGTTCCCTGGTGTGATGATAGTTTGAACTTCATCAACGATTGATGATAATCTACCACGAATAGTTGGTACAGCTACGATTGATACTTCAGCTCCAGCTGCAGTATCTGAGTGTCCTCCACTAGCTCCACGGATAACTCCATCAGAACCAGTAATAACGTTAACGTTGAAGTTAACATCAACTTCTAATGCTGATAGGATAACGAAATCTAATTTGTTAACAAATGGTGAATCGTTTTGTCCGTTAGCATATTGTGAAGCTGAGATTACGTGGTGGTGTAATGGGTTTTCATGAACTGATAATCCAGCACCAGCATCGAATGATTGAACGTCAAATAATTCTGACACTAATCCTTCTTTTAATAAGTCAACTTGGTGAGAAGTAATTCCACCTAAACATCAACCAGCTTTAATTCCACGAGTAATCATGGCTTGACGGATTGGTGTAATAGCTGAAAGTGAAGCTCCTCCAGTTCCCATTTGCATTGAGAATCCTTCTTTGAATTGAGGTAAAGAAGTAATTACTCCAGCAATGTTTTGGGCAATAATTTCTTCTTTTGGTGAAGCGGTTAAACGAATAGCTCCTCCAGCAATTTTGCTAGGGTCTCCGATTGATTCAACTTCAACAACATAATCAACATATGATTGTGATAATGCAATTTCAGGGTTTGGGAAAGGTACAAGTGTATCAGTAATAACAACTGTTTTTCTTGCAAATTGAGCATCAGTTAATGCATAACCAATACTTCCAAATGGTGCTTTACCTAAAGAACCATTGGCATTTCCCATTTCATCAGAAGATGAAGCTGCTAAGAAAGCAACATCGATTTTTAAATCTCCTGATTCAATAGCACGAGGACGTCCCCCGTGTGAACGGATGATTACAGGTTTAGCTAAGTTTCCACCTGAAATGTATTCTCCCATTTTGTCTCTTAAACCTGAAGTTTGGATACCTGTAACAGTTCCATCTTTCATGTAATCAACTAAGAAGTCGTGTGCTCCTGTTAATGATGAGGCTGCAATGGTTAAATCTTTAATTCCCATTTCTTTAATAGCAGTCATAACTTGAGCTACAACCATATCTCCTCCACGCAAGTGGTGGTGGAAAGAAATAGTCATTCCATCAGCTAATCCAGTTTCTTTAATAGCTGTTTTTAAATCAGCTAAAACTTTAGTACGACGTACTCCATAGTGAGCTAATTCTTTTTTAGCAGTAGTAACTGTACTAATGTGTTCTTGATCAGGGTTAAAGGCTACTAGTGGGTAGTCAATTCCTTTGATTTTATCAAGAATATCTTGGTTCATTCTTTTTGAATTTACGTATTTACTATTCATTGATTTCATCCCCTTTTAACATATTAAATTCTTTTGCTAAAGCAACAACTTCTTGTTGTTTTTCAACGATTGGTTTATCAACCATTGTTCCACGGAATAAGAATACTCCTAATCCTTTTTTAACAGAATCGTTGAAGGCATTTACCATAGCAACTGCATATTCAACTTCATCAGCAGTTGGTCTAATAACATCGTTAATTAAACGAACTTGGTTAGGGTGAATACATGATTTTCCTGAGAATCCTAAAGCAAATGAGTATTTAACATCTTCTTTGAATCCTTCTTCATCAGCAGTGTTTCCATAAATAACATCGAAAACATCAATTTTAGCAGCACGAGCTACGTGAATTAAATGTTGACGTCCGTATAGTAATTCTGTACGGTGTGGTGGAATTTTAGAACCATGAAGATCGACTAGATAGTCGGCTCCTCCTAATGCTAAAACTTGAACACGGTCTGAAGCAGCAACGATTTCTTCTGCTTTTAAAACACCTTGTGCAGATTCAATTGCAGCAGCAATTAAAGTTTTACCTTTATTAAATTGTTTTTCGTATTTTTCTAATAAAGCAACTGTTTTTAAAACGTCATCAGCAGATTCAGTTTTTGGTAAACGAATCATGTCAACTCCACCTTCAATTACAGCGGCAATATCTTGTTCATATCATGGAGTATCAATTCCGTTAATACGAACACAAACTTCGATTCCATAATCGTTATAGTCGATTTCTTTTAACATTTCTCTTAATAAGATACGAGTAGCATCTTTTTCTGAGAATGAAATAGCATCTTCTAAGTCAAACATTACAGTGTCTGGTTTGTAGATTGGTAAATCGCGGAAGTTAGCAGGTTTATTCGCAGGAACGAATAACATACTTTTACGTGGTGTAGTTCTTTTTCAACCGTTCATTATTGAGCATCTCCCATTCTATCAACAGCAGTGATTATTCTAGCGCGAATAGCACCAGGTAATGCACCTTGATCATTTAAGATTACTTTTCCAGAAGTAATATTTAAAGCAGCTAATTGTTGTTCAGCTACATCTAAAATATTTTTATGGTATTGCTTATCAAAAGTAGAAGTTAAAACAATATCTAGCTTATCAGTGGTTGATGGTTCTAAAGTAACCAGGATATCTCCTGATTCAACACTACCAGCCATAGCTTTTTTTGTAATTTTCATTAGTATTTTCCTCACTTTGTATACTTTAATTTTAAAACATTTTTCAATGTCTTTTTAGTCTTTTACAAATTGTCTATCTTCAACCTACATCATATACATTGATGGGTTTCAAGAAGCAAATAAGACTGATGCAACGATCAAGACTACAGCTCCTCCGATACGAGTAGAAATTTGTCCGTAAGGCATTAATTCGGTTCTGTTTGAAGCACCAAGAACTGCGATTACTCCAGCTCCCCCTTGTGCAGTCATACAGCATCCAGCGGTGATTCCAGCTTCAATTGGGTAGAATTGGAATGCTTTAGCTAATAACATTGGCACAAATACACATCCCATTACAGTTAATAATGTAATAAAGATTGTTTGTCCTGTTAAAGCTTTAACAAAGGCAGATAAGTCGATACTTGTAATACCGATTGCTAACATAACTAATCAAGTAGTTTGTTTAGAGATGAAAGTTTGGATTTTTGCCATTCCTTGTTTCATATCACTTGGTAAGATATCTGCAACGTTTAATAATAAACAAATTACGATCATTCAAACGTAGTTTGGTAAGTTAATTTTAATAACGTCTTTTGTTAAGATTTGGTTTGAAATAATTGTTGATAAAACATAAATTCCTAA
This sequence comes from Mesoplasma lactucae ATCC 49193, assembly GCF_002441935.1. GTDB lineage: Bacteria > Bacillota_I > Bacilli_A > Mycoplasmatales > Mycoplasmataceae > Edwardiiplasma > Edwardiiplasma lactucae. Next base: position 758,655 of record NZ_CP023668.1, on the reverse strand, counting down.
AGTTAAAACAAGAGAAGCTGCAATGTTTCTATCGTTTAAAGGTTTTTTATCTTCAATTACGTGGATGTTACTTTTTGTTAAGTTTCCTCCACCAGAAAGTTCAGGTTTAGATTTTCCTACACCTGCTAAGATAGCAGCAAATAGAATTGAGAAGATGTTGGCAATAACTGTAATAGCAACTGCTCCTGAGTATCAATCTCCTCCAACTTTATCTCCATAGTTTTGAGAAATAACTTGAGACATTGGAACAGTTCCAGCTCCGTTACCTCCCCCAAGAATAGGTAAAGTATAGTTAATAATTGTTGATTTAGCATCAACCCCAACGATTAATCCTCCTAAGATTCCTAATCCAGCACCAGCTACAGAACCGATAGCAAGAATAATAATGAATCCTCCTAAGGCTTTCATCAAGATTTTTCTTGGTACGACTAAAACAGAACAGATTAAGATAACAGAAATATAGAAGTCTAAGAATCCTTGTCCGTTAAATCAAGTTTTGATTGAGTCATAAACCATTCAATCTTTTGGAATTGCGTTAAAGAACACAAGGAATGCACCAATAAACATACATCCCATAACAGCTCCACCTAAATATTTATTTCAGATTGGAATTCTTGAGAAGATTTCTCCCCCAATAATCGCAATGGTAAATAGAATAAACATTGGGTATAACATGTTCATTTGTGCATATCCTGTAGCAATAACAGCGATAGCAATACCTAATAATACGATGTAAATGTACATAGGCATTTTTCAAATTTTAACGTTTAATCACTCTTTAATTCCTCATTCACTACAACGAGCAAATTTAGTTTGAGTGTTTAATCATTAATCTTCGGCATGATCTTTTTGATTAACAAAGAAATCAGCAAAGATAACTGATGTTGGTGTATAGTTTTTATTTGATTCATCGTAAAGATTTCTAACAAGTTTATGATGTTGTTTATGATTTCATTCATCTTCAGAAATTAATTTACGAGCTTCTTTTTTGAAGTTTAATTTGAAGTTCTTTTTATCATATTTTCTAGAAACAGCATCAACATTAGTTTTCTCAGCTTGAGAAATGTTTGATTTTGCTCCATCATTGATATCAATAACCCCTTGGTTAAGGTTTTGTGTTAATAAATCAATTTCGTGATCATATTCAGCAACTCTATCTTTTTGATAAGAAGTTAATCCAGCAATGATTACGTCATTTTTATGTTTTAAAGCTTTTAATTTATCAGCACTTAAAGGTTTTTTAGCAGCAAATTTATCATGTGCTTTTTTGGCACTTTCTTGATGTTTAGCTTCAATTTTTGAAACGTTTTCATCATATTTGCTTTGAGCTTTTGCTAAAGTAGCATCAGCTTTTTCAGTTTTATGCGCACTTTTTGCTTTTATGTTGTCAACTTTTGTTTGATACTCACTGTTTGTGTTTACTAAACAATCTTTGCAATCACCATAAGAACGTGATTTTGCTTTTTGAATTGCATCTGCTTTTCTGTTTTCAACACTTGCATGTTTTTCAGTAGCTTCTTGTTCAGCTCTACTGATACGAGCAGTAGTGTCTTCTTCAATTTGAGCAATTTTTTTAGAGTAATTAGTTTTAATTTCCCCTAAGCGTTTAGTCATCTCAACTTCTGAAAGATTTTCTTTTTGTGCTAATTTTGTTTTATGACATTTAACTTTTTTAGCGTTTGCTAATTGTTGTTCATGATAGTTATCAGCATTAATTAATCTAACTTTTTTTTGAGTTTCAATTTTTTTGTTTTCTTCAGCGAATTTTTGTTCAATTAAATTAATAACAGTTGCTTCATCTTTTGTATTTTTGATGCTTGTTACTTTTTTATCATGAGCATTTTTAAATTCATCTAATTTTGTTTTTTCAGCTTTCTTAATATCAGCGATTTGAACTTTATGTTCGTATTTAGCTTTATCAAGAATTCTTTTTTCGTTATCGATTTTGACTTTCAAGATTTTATCTTGGTATTTATCAACATCAGCTAAAGATTCTTTTGAACGTTTACGTGCTTTTGAAAGTTCGACTTTGTCTTTTTTCTTGTCACGAGCATATTCAACTTTTTTTACAGCTTTGTCGTATTGTCTTTGTAAATCGTCAACTTGGGATTGTTGTCAAGAAGCCATCTTCTTTTCAACTTTCTCTACTTTTTTCTTACCTTCATTAACTTGATCGGTCTGGCGTTCAAGATCTTCAGGTGTTAGTAGCATTTCCATCCTAGTTTGGTGCTCCAGTCTATTTGCATAATCTAATATAACTTTAATATTGTATACAATCCACCCCTCTTTTTAAAGGAAGCGACTAGTTAAAAAACTTGAAAAATTAAAAAAAGAATTCACTAATTGTGAATTCTCTTTAATATATATTATTTTTTAGCATCTTGATCAGCTTTAATAGCTTTAACAAATCCGTTGAATAATGGGTTTGGTTTGTTTGGTCTTGATGTAAATTCTGGGTGGTATTGAGAAGCTATAAAGAATTTATGTCCTGGAATTTCAACAATTTCATATAAATCTTTTTCTTCAAAAATTCCTGAGAATAAAACTCCTTTATCTTCTAATGCTTCACGATATTTAGGAGCGTTAAATTCATAACGGTGACGGTGACGTTCATGAGCAGTATCTGCTTGATAAAGTTCTTCTGCTAAACTACCTTTTAATAGTTTAGTTGGTTGGTTTCCTAATCTTAAAGTTCCACCAATGTTTTCTTTATCAACTCCACGAATGTAATCAAATACAGGTTCACTAGTTTGAGCATCAAATTCAGTTGAAGTCGCTTGAGTTTTTCCTAATAAATCACGAACCATAGAAATAGTCGCAACTTGCATTCCTAAACATAATCCTAAGTAAGGAATATTATTTTTTCTAGCATAACTAGCAGCTGTAATCATTCCTTCAACTCCACGTGATCCAAATCCTCCTGGAACTAAAATTCCTTGAGAATCTTTTAAGATTGAATCAACGTTATCTGGTGTGATATCTTCTGCTTGAACTCATTTAATTTTTACTTTTCTGTCATTGTCATAACCAGCAATTTTTAATGATTCAATTACTGAAAGATAAGCATCTGGTAAATCGATGTATTTACCAACGATTGAAACTTCAATTTCTTCTGTTGAGTTTTTAATTTTCTTAATAAAATTATTTCAATCAGTCATGTCTAACTTATGAGTACGATCTTGTAGTTGTAATTGGTCAATTACAATATCTTGTAAGTTTTGTTTTTCTAATTCTAATGGAACTTCATAAATAGTTTCAGCATTAGTATTTTGAATAACATTCTTTTCTGGAATATTACAAAATAATGAAATTTTCTTTAATAAATCTTGTTCAACTGGTTTATCTGAACGAGTCACAATTACATCTGGTTGAATTCCCATTCCTAATAATTCTTTAACTGAATGTTGGATTGGTTTTGTTTTATATTCTTTTGATGCTGATAAGTAAGGTAATAAACCAACATGGATGAATAAAACATTTTCTTTTCCTTGTTCCATTCTTACTTGTCTAATTGCTTCAATGAAAGGTTGAGATTCAATATCTCCAACAGTTCCCCCGATTTCAGTAATCACAACATCAGCATTTGAAGTTTCTGCACCTTCATAAATTTTTGCTTTAATTGCATCAGTAATATGAGGAATAACTTGAATAGTTTTTCCACCTCATTCACCTTTACGTTCTTTTTCTAAAACATCAGCATAAATTTTTCCAGCACTAGTTGATGATTGTTTAGTTAAGTTAGTATCAATAAATCTTTCATAGTGTCCTAAGTCTAAATCAGTTTCTCCACCATCATTAGTAACATAAACTTCACCATGTTCAAATGGTGACATAGTTCCAGGATCGATATTTAGATATGGATCCATTTTTTGCATGAAAATATCTAAACCACTATTTTTTAATAATAAACCTAGTGAAGAACCTGTGATTCCTTTACCTAATCCAGAAACTACTCCACCAGTTACAAATACAAATTTTGAATTCTTTTTCATAAATTTAATCTCCTTTTAAATCCTTAAAATAAAAAAGAAGTCGTTAAAAATTAATCTAACAACTACTTTTAATTATCCTCGTCGTCGTATGAGTCTTCATCTGAAACGAACATTGTGCTTTCGTCTTCGTCGTCTTCCTCATCTTCAGTTTCGTCTTCGTCTTCATCACTTTTAGCGTCATCTTCGATGTCGTCAAAATCAGTGTTGAAGTCGAATGATTCAACAAAGTCATATTTTTTCTTTAAGTCGTCAAGACTTTGTGAACTTTTTAAAGCTCATTTACCATCGCTAGTTAAAGCGAAACGGTTGTCTAACACCATGTCGGCGTATAAATCAGCAATTAATTTTGATTTATCGTCATTGTCAGCATGAATGTTTGAAGCAACTTCATTTCAAACAGTATTAAAATCTGCTCCATTAGGTTTATCTTGTAAAAATTGGTAAGCAACTTCTACATTTGATAATTTTGCCATTCTTTTAGCTCCTTTTAATATATAAAATCATTTACTTATATTACACTAATTATTTTGAAATAAAAACAATTTCTCTTGTTTTTTCTTTATTAATATTTTCAAAGGCTTCAGCTAATTCTGAAAGGTCAGATAAAGAAAGGATTTTGTTGTCTTTTGAGTCAAAGAAATAAATCTTTTCATCTTTACCATCAACCATTCCGTTTTGATAAACATAAGGTTTTTTTGGTTTATCTTCTAATAAGTAATAATTAGGATCTAAACCTTTTTTAACTAGATTTTCTTTTTCTTTTTCTAAATTAATGTTTTCCATTAAATAAACATCAAAGAAATTTCTATTTAAAATTTTTGTTGCTAAATCATTTAAGATTTTGTCATCTTCTAATTGTGATTGTTTAAAAAGATCATCCATTGTAAAGTCATCTAATTGAAGATATTTATCTAATGGTAAATCTTTTCCTTCTAAGATGTCTGAGAAGAAATATTTTAAACGTTCACTTTTAAAATTAAAGTTGTTATTGTATAAGTCTTTTAAACGTTTAAATCAAACTTGAATCATAGCATCAAAAGCTAATGAAATCTTATGATTATAAACTTGTCTAAACATGTGATAACGTCCAAGAAGATATGATTCAACAGCATAAATTGCTTTTTTGTTAAAAACAATTTTATTATCAATAATCTTTGCGTTATTAATTAACCAAGGAGTGTCTAAAGATGTATAGTCAACTCCAGCAAAATAAGAATCACGTTGTAAATAATCTAATCTATCAGCATCAAGTTGCGAACTAACTAAAAGATTTACAATTGGGTTTTTATAAGTTCCTTTAATGATGTTGGCAACATCACTTGGATTATAGCCATGAGCTTTAATAATCTTAGCAATGTTTCCATTTTCATTAGTAATGATTGCTTGAGAATATTCTTCATGATGTCCGTTTGTGATTCTTTCAAAACTGTGAGAAAAAGGCCCATGACCAATATCATGTAATAATCCAGCCATTAAAACTAAAGTTTTATCTTCATCAGATAAAGCATTAGCAATTGAGGGATTTTCTAAAAATTGATTTAAGACATAGTAAACCCCGATTGAGTGAGTGAATCTGGTGTGCGTTGCACTTGGATAAGCAAATTGTGCTCCTCCAAGTTGAGCAATTCTTCTCAGCCTTTGGAATTCTTGTGTGTTAATTAATTCAAAGAAGATTGGGTCTGAGAATTTAATATCTCCATGAACCGCATCTCTAATAGTTTTGATTTCTTTATTTTGCATTGATTGTTCCTTTAACTTCTTTAATATTGTTTAATACTTTTTCTTTTCCTAGTAAGTAAATTACTTCAGCTAAACTAGGTCCATGTTCTGATTTAGTAGCAAAGATACGGATTGGCATAAACATAGCTTTTCCTTTTTTATCAGCTTCTTTACCAGAAGTTTTAATCACTTGTTGAATGTTATCAACAGTTCAATCAGTGATGTTTGTTAAGTTGTTTTCAAAGATGTTAATTAAATTATCATAATCACCAATTTCTTTTAATTGGTTTAAAGCATCTTCACTAACCTTAATGTCATTGAAGAATAAGTCTAAGTGATCGTTGATTTGTAATCCAAATTCAATTTCTTTTTTAAATAATAATAGAACTTGGTTTAATCAATTTTCATCAACGTTTTCAAGATTGAATCTTGAATTATCAATAAATGGTTTAATGAAAGTTAAATATTCAGTTTCTGAAATTGATTTCATGTATTGTGAATTAATTCATTTCATTTTTACCATGTCAAAAGTAGATGGAGATTTGCTGAAACGTTTTTCATCAAATTGAGCAATTAATTCTTCTTTTGAAAGAATTTCTTGTTCACCAACAGGTGATCATCCTAATAAAGCAATGTAGTTAAATACTGCTTGTGGTAAATATCCTTGGTTACGGTATTGTTCAATGAAGAATAAAGCATTACCACTACGTTTTGAAAGTTTTTTATGTGTTTCATCAACAATTAATGAAAGGTGAGCAAACTCTGGATAACTTCATCCAAAAGCATCATAAATCATTAATTGACGTGGGGTATTAGAAATATGTTCTTCTCCACGAACCACAGTTGTGATTTCCATATCATGATCATCAACAACAACAGCAAAGTTGTAAGTTGCAATTCCGTTTTGTTTAACAATTACAAAGTCTCCGATGTTTTCAGATTCAAATTTAACTTCACCACGAACTAAATCGTTAATAATGTATTCTTTGTTTTCTGGAACATGGAATCTAATTGAATAAGGAACTCCAGCTTCCTCTTTAGCTTTTACTTCTTCTTTTGATAATTTAAAACATTTTAAATTGTATTGTGGAGAAGGATTTCCTTTAGCTTCTTGTTCTTCACGATCTTTTTCTAATTCATCTGTAGTACAGAAACATTTATAAGCTTTTCTCTCGTGTATAAGTTTTTCTGCTAATTCTACATAACGATCAAATTTCATTGATTGTTGATAGTGCCCATATTTATCACTTAATTCTTTATATTGTTCTTTTGTAATTGGTGATTGTTCTTCAACGATTGATTCATCTGGAATAATTCCTAATCACATTAAGTTACTGAATTGTGATTCAATTGCATCGTCAACATTTCTTGCTATATCTGTGTCTTCGATTCTTACAATAAAATCTCCGTCATAGTGTTTTGCAAATAAATAATCCATTAATGCAGTTCTTGTATTACCGATATGTAGATATCCTGTAGGACTTGGTGCATATCTTAATCTGTATTTTTTGCCCATTTTATTTCACTCCTATTTATATAAACGTTATAATTTTACCAAAAATAGCCAATAAAGAAATTAGGCGGTTTTATTTGCTAAAAATTGACTATATCTAGTACACATAATAATCAGAATGCTCTGCGGTGATAATGCTTCTATCCAAGATTTCTCAAAGTTTGTTTTTATTAATTTCGTTCTTATCATTAGAATATTTTTTTAAAGCTGTATTAAATTTTTTAATATTCTTTTTTTGTACACTTAAAATTCCGATATTATTAGAAATTAAAACTGAGTTGGTCACTAAGAAAGACATCCTTTTATTGCCTTCTCCAAAAAGTTTAGATGTTAATGAATATAAAAGGAATTCTATAGCTCTTATTTTTGGGTCTTTAATTTTATTTAGATTATCTATTTTAGTTTTAACTTCTTTTTCTTCTAAAGGAGAAATGTCGTTCTTCCCTCATTTAACTGCTATAAAATATCTTCCATTATCTTCTGATAAATTCACAACGTCTCTTTCAACTATAGAATTGAGGAACTTGATAAATTCTCAATCAAGATATTCATGCTTTTCTGAACTAATTATATTGAAGCCATATTTTATACTATTTAAAATTAGTTCCTCATGTGAATCTATCGGCACATCAATTGCATCTTGAAATCGAGCCTTAGCTTTGGCATCACTTTTTTTAGTTTTAATATCATCTAAAAGTGCTAAATTATAGACTAAATCTCCAGAAATAAAAAATATCAATCCAGCTGCTGAATTAGCAATCATATTAATTAATTCTCTACTTTTCTATTAATACATTTCTTATGACTACAGCTTCATTTTCAGTTTCATCTTTAGCTCCATAAACTAAAGTAATAACTTGTTTTTCTGCAGCTTCTTTTAATTGATTTAAAGCTTGTTGTTCTAAACTACCTTTTAATTCTTCTTTGTATTTAACTTGGAATTGATCTCATCTATCTGGTTGATGATTAAATCATTTTCTAAGTTCAGTACTTGGCGCAATATCTTTTAATCAACCACCAGTTAAATCAGCACGTTCTTTGCTAATCCCTCTGGGTCATAATCTATCGACTAAAAATCGTAAACCATCACTACTATCAGCTGGTTCATAGGCTCTTTTTAATTTAACGTTGTTTGGGTTAATCATTAATTATTTTCTTTTTCTTTAATACATCAAGGATGCATTGGTTGAAGATTTGGTAGTTCGTCATCTTCTTTATCATTATTATAGTAATCAACATCTCAAGCACAAGGTTCTTCTTGTTCTGAAGTTGTAGTTCCATAAGCGCTTTTTAGCATTGCTTCTCCACATCAAGAACATGGAGCTTCAGTAGCGAAATGTCATTTTCCTAAATCTAGTCTAAATTGACTATCAATTTCTGCCATGTAATCTCCGTTACCAACATAAGCTTCTCAGATGTTGTCTAACTCTTCTTTGGTTCATTTTTTATTCATAAAAAATACCTCGTTTCTTTGTTAAGTTAATTATACTTCTTTGTGATTTTCTAATTGGTTATTTACAAAGAAAAACAACCTTTTTCAAGGTTGCTTAACGATTAATTATTTACTTTTTTATACATTTCATCAACATTTCTCAAGAAGTAGTTTGGATTAAATAATTTATCGAAATCTTCTTTTGAAATATATTTATAAACATCATTATCAATTAATACTTGTTTGAAGTCTTTGTTGTCTTTCATAGCTTCCATAGTACATTTTTGAACAAAGTCATAAACTTCTTCACGTGAGTGATTTGTGTTCATGATAATAAATGTCATTAATGGTTGAGAATAGAAAATATTGTTTGAACTATTAATGTGTTCTAACATTGCATCTTCATTAACAACGATATTTTCTAAAACATTTGTTAATCTTCTTGCTATGTAACATACTAAGTTTAATGAGTCAGGTAAAATGATTCTTTCGTTTGATGAATGAGAAATATCTCTTTCGTGTCATAGCACGTTATTTTCTAAACCAGGAATAATATAAGCTCTTAACATTCTTGATAAACCAGTAATGTTTTCTGAACTAATAGGATTCTTTTTATGCGGCATAGAAGAAGAACCTTTTTGGTTTTTACTAAAACCTTCCATGATTTCTTTAACTTCACTACGTTGTAGCAAGCGAATTTCTGTAGCAACCTTTTCAAAAGTTGTAGAAAGGTTAGCCATAGCTAGATAAAGTGATGCTAAACGATCTCTTTGAGAAACTTGTGTAGATAGATTATCACGTTTCATTCCTAATTTTCCAGCTACGTATTCTTCTACAGAAATTTCTAAGTTTGCATAGTTACCCATAGACCCAGAAATTTTAGTTACACATACATCATCAAAGGCTGCACGTAGTCTTTTTTCTTGTCTTTTAACTTCTTCTAATCATAGCAGGAATTTTAATCCTAAAGATGTTGGTTCTCCATACATCCCGTGAGTTCTACCCATGATTAAAGTGTCTTTATATTTTTTTGATAATGAATCTAATTCTTCTTCAAGTTTTTTAATATCTTCTAAAACATATTTTGAAGATTGTTTAACCATGTAGTTTTGAGCAGTATCAACAATATCAGTTGAAGTGATTCCTAAATGGATTCATTTACGTTCATCACCTAATGATTCGCTTAACATTCTTGTAAAGGCTACAACATCGTGTTTAGTTTCTTTTTCAATTTCTAACATTCTTGGTCTATCGATTTTAATGTTCTTTTTAATTGCATCAACATCGCTTTGAGGAACTACCCCAATTTTTGATCAACCTTCAACAACTAACTCTTCAATTAAAGTTCAGATCTTTAATTTATTGTCATCATCTCAGATATCAGCGATTTCTTTTACTTCGTATCTATCAATCATAATTAACCTTCAAATTTATCTAACATAGTTACTGTTTGATGACGGTCTGGTCCAACTGAGAAACCTTGGATTGCTACATCACATAATTCAGCAATTCTGTTAATGTAGTTTTGAGCATTTTTAGGTAATTGGTCAAATGAAGTCACCTTAGTAATATCTTCTTGTCATCCAGGTAGTTCTTCATAAACTGGTTCACATTTTTCATATTCAGTATTTGATGCTGGAATAGTATCAATAACTTTTCCATTGTATTTGTAACCTGTACAAATTTTTACAGTTTCTTCTGTATCAAGAACATCTAATAAAGTAATGAATAAAGCATCTAATCCACCAGTTCTAATTGAATAATTCATGGCTACAGCATCAAATCATCCAATACGACGAGGACGTCCAGTATTTGATCCATATTCGTGACCACGTTCACGAATTCTATCTCCAGTTGCATCTAGTAATTCTGTTGGGAATCCACCAGTTCCAACACGAGTATCATAAGCTTTAGCAACCCCAACAACTTTATTAATTAGTTTGTTGTGGATTCCTGTTCCAATACTTACGTTGTTTGCAGTTGTATTTGAACTTGTTACAAATGGATAAGTTCCATGATCGATATCTAAAAGAACTCCTTGTGCTCCTTCAAATAAAACGAATTTATTATCTCTAATTGCTTGGTTTACATAGCTTCCAGAATCAACAATTCTATCTTTAATGTTTGCATATTGTTTTAATGCATCTTCATAGATGGTGTTGAAGTCTAATGGTTGTCCACCATAAATATCTGTAATTAATTTATTGTGGTATTCAACTTGTTCTTCTAATAAGTCTTTGAAATTAGGTTCTGCAAAATCACAGATTCTGATTCCACAACGTGATGCTTTATCAGCATAAGTTGGACCAATTCCTCTTTTTGTAGTTCCGATTTTTCTATTTTGTCTTTGTTCTTCTTGTAATTCATCAATTACTTCATTGTATTTAAAAATAACGTGAGCTCTATCTGATACAAATAGGTTTTTTGTATCAACTCCAGCTTTGTTTAAGATAGCCATTTCATCATTTAATTTATTTAAGTTAACAACACAACCGTTTCCAATTACGTTCATAACTTTGGGGTTTAAGATTCCTGAAGGTACAATTGTTACTTTATATTTTTTACCTTCATTTCAAATTACGTGACCAGCATTATCTCCACCAGCAAAACGAACAACTAAGTCTGCATCTTGCGCGTAAAAGTCAGTAATTTTCCCTTTTCCTTCATCACCTCATTGTGAACCAACCACAACAAGAGTCTTATAATCTCTACTATTTAGCATAAAAAACTCCTTTAAAACTAAAAAAATTAACACCCAAAGTAAAATGCATTACTAAGTTTCATAAGAAAACCTAAAAAATGCACTCTACATAAGTGTTAATGTGTTTTTGTAAAACTCATAATCTAGCATTGGTGCTAGGTAGAGACTCCAACCCGATATGTTGGATTATATAAGTTTTCTTAAAGATTATTAATTTTTATCTACCTTTATTATAACGGAAACTTATATTAATCTTTATAAGAATAGTGAAATGTTATTTTGCTTTCCTTAGTCATTGTTCTTAACGAAAATCTACATACCTTTAAAGTGCTATAATTACAACAAATAAGGAGGGATTATTCATGAGTAAAGTCTTAGTCTTAACAGCTACAATTTCAAGTGAAGAAAATTCTTATTCTTTAGAATTAAAGAATCGATTTTTAAAATATTATAAAGAAGCTCATCCAAATGATGAGATTGAAGAAATTGATTTAAATACATTCCCAATCGCACAACAAACTTTAAATGTTGATAATCAAAAAGATTATTGAGGAAAAGATGCAATGGGTGCAATTAATCAGTTAAGAAACACTGATAAATTAATTGTTGTTTCACCAATGCATAACTTTAATATTCCAGCAATGTTAAAGAATTATTTAGATCATATCTTATTAGCAAATGAAACTTTTTCATATAAATATAGTGTAAAAGGTGAAGCTAAAGGATTATTACCAAATCTTAAAGTTCAAATCTTAACAACCCAAGGAGCACCTTATGGATGATACCTATGAGGAAACCACACAGAGTACTTAAGAGGAACATTTGATTTTGTTGGTGCAAAAGTAACTACCCCTATTCTAGTGTCAGGAACAAAATCAGCACCATTTAATAAAATGAAACCACAAGAAGTAATTGATGAATTTGATCCAGAAATTAAATTAGCTGCAACAGAATTTTAATAAATAAAAATATGACTACAAGAATTAACTTGTAGTCATATTTTTTTATTATAAATTTTATTAGATACTTAGATCTTTTTTATTAAAGATTTCTATAGTTCCGATTGCAAACCCAGCTGTTAAAGCTAAATCTAGAATTGGGAAAGCAATTACTAATGGAACACTATAAGATACATGTTCTAATTTGTATTCTGTAAGATGTCACCCATTTTCACTAAGTTTAGCCATTAATGTTTTTTGCCCATCTTCATTGTATTGTAATGTGTTAATTACAAATGACATAGGAGTTATGTATTGAGCAAATTTTAATGATTGAACGTTTCCTTGTTGATAAATCATTGTCATTATATAAACGACTAGAATATATGTCGCAATGATTGAATTAGTCATAATAGCGATAGTTGTTTTTTCAACAAGCGCAATAGAGATTAAAGAATACAACATTGATAAAGCAAATATAAATAATATAAATTGTATCCCATATAAGAATAGATTTCAGAATTCTTCGCTTGTATGGTGTGAAACTCCACCAATAATTAAAATTATTATGAATGATGGAACAAAGACAATTAATTGACTAATTAAGATTGTTGCTATTTTACCTGACATAATTTTTCTACGAGTTAAAGGCATAGATAATCAAGTGGTCATTTCACCATTTTTTACTTGAGTATTTATACTTTTGTTAATTAAAACAATGGCAAAGGCTGAGAAAAACACTGCTGCCGGTCCCACGAAAAAGATTCATGTCATAACATCACCGATACCGTTCACGACTTCACTAGAATTTCCAATATTTTCTCCCTTTTTACTTATAGCTAAAGAGATATTTGCAATACTTGGCATGTAATCAGCTTTTTTAAATGGTCCAAATTCTTCTGGTCCAAAACCACTCATTACAGGAACAAGAATTGCTGTAACTAATAATCAAGCTATTCCGAAGAATAGAATATATTTTCAATAATTTAAAAGTTCATATCGAATTACTTTTCCAAATTCATTTTTCTTGTGAAATTTAACTGAAAGATCTTTGGAATTTGGAGCTACATAACCTGTTTCAATTGACTCACTATCATCTTTAGAAGAGTTATTCATTTTTCTTTCTTTGCGAGTGTTACCTGAACTTCTTTTTACAAAAACTTCAGTTGTTCCTCAGAAACATAGAATAGAAACTGCAATTCCTAAGATTGGGAAAAATACAGCTAACCCAACACTATAAGATTTATAAGCATAGACTCCGACAGTAACTTTTTCTCAAGGTTTTGTTGCTCCTTCTTTTGGAAAGTCAACCCCTTTTCCACCAACACCATTGCTATAAATTGGATTGTCTCCATTTTCAATAGCTAAGACATTTAGGATTAAATTAGAAGGAGAAATATACTTAGCAAATGCTAAGTTTTGCATATTCATGTCTGTGTATAACATTGATAAAACTCAAGTCACCAAAACATAAACAATAAATATTGAAGCTAAAACATTAGCTATAACAGTATGGTTTACTAAAGCAATATAAACCATTGTAAAGATTGTTGTTAAAGCAATCATAAAGATAATGTATTCAATTCCATAGAAGAATAAATTACCCATTTCAGAACTAGTATGATGCACACAAGCACCCATGATTAAAGTAACTACAAACACTGGAAATCAAACAATTAATTGGTTAAAAATGATTGTAGCAACTTTACCATTCATAATTTCTCTACGAGTTAAGGGCATAGACATTCACATATTGATTTGTCCGTTATTCATTTGTGAATTTATTGATTTATTAATTAAAATAACTGAGTAAATAGAGAAATAAGCAACAGCCACACCACTATATATTCAAAAACTAGCCATAGTTCCTAAACCAATAGTGTTTGCTCCATTGTCTGCTTCAAAGTTAACACCAGAAATTGACGGTGCATAATCTGAAACTTTGAATCCCGGATAACCATTAATTGTTGGTTTTACATTGATCATTAATGGCACGAATAGTATCAACACCATTAATCAAATCAATCCGAAGAATAAGGTAAATTTTCAACTATTTGTTAGTTCAAATTTGACTACTTTTCAAAATGATTTTGAAGGTGAAAACTTCTTATCAAATTCTCTTTCTTTAATATTTGTATTTGTTTGTTTCATAACTAATCCTTAGCATCCTTTGTTTTGTAAAGTGATAAGAATTCTTTTTGTAACGCTTCAATATTTCTATCTTTAATAGTTTCTTCTTTAATTAGTTTTCCATCGCGTAAGAAACCAACACGATTACATAGTTGAGCTACATCTTGGAAGATGTGTGAACTTAAGAAAATTGTTGTTCCTTGTTTATTTAAAGATTTAATTAATTCATTAAATTGATTTTGCATTAATGGGTCTAATCCAGAAGTTGGTTCATCTAAAATTAAAACTTTAGGTTTGTTCATAACTGCACAAATGATGGCAATCTTTTGTTTCATCCCTTTAGACATTTTCTTAATTTTAGTATTGGCATTTAATTGGAAATAAGAAATTAATCTTTCGGCTTCTTGTAAATCTTTCATTCCTTTTAAATCAGCAACCATCTTAATGTATTGCATTCCTTTTAAGTTATCGAATAGTTCAACTTCTCCTTCAAGATATCCTAAACTAGTCATAATTTCTTTATGCTGTTTCCAAGAATCTAAACCAAGGATACTAATTGTTCCTGAATCAGGTTTAATAAACCCCATCATTTGACGAATTAAAGTGGTTTTACCAGCACCATTTGGTCCTAGCAAACCATAAATTTCTCCATCTTTTATGCTGATGTTTACATCAAAGTTTCCTGTATTTGGTCCATAACTCTTAGTGACATTTTTTATTTCTATCATTTTTGGTAAATGACCTCCTATATTGTTTCATTTAAAGGTAATTACACTTTTAAATGTTTATCTAAGTTTAACACTTTGAAAAGAAAAACTCGCCACTAGGTAACGAGTTTTTGCTTATTTAGATATATTTTTAAGCGATGCTTCCACCGATTGCTCCACCGATTGCTAATAAAGCAAGTGATAAAACAAAGTACATTAATAGGAATGGTCAAATTCCTTTTAAGAATTTTCCATAGTTAATTCTAGCAATTCCTAAAGCACCCATTACAACTCCAGAAGTTGGAGAGAATAAGTTCAAGAATCCTGAACCAAATGAAAAGGCTAAGATTGAGCCAGAACCAGCAACAGCATCTGCTTGTAATACAGCGGCATTAGGATCAACTGAAACCGTTCCAGCTAATAATGGGAACACTGCAGTTGCAAATCCTGATGATGAAGGAATTACAAATGATAATGGAATAAATAATAAGTAAAGAACAATAATTCTTCCAATTGGGTTAATTCCTCCAACTGAACCTGCTAATCCTTTAACAAATAATTCTTGCATGTGTGATTCACGAAGAATAACACCAACTCCAGCAGCAGTACCAATAATTAAACAAACACTTAAGATGTCTGCTGCTCCATCCATATATTGTTTAATAAATCCTTCTTCTCCAAGACCATTTACAAATCCTAGAATAATTGAAGCGATTAAGAAGAAAGCAGCAACATAGATTAATTCACCTTGTCCAAATCCAGGAATTAAAGCAGTTAAGTATGGTGCTTTTTTATTTACTTCTTCTCCAGCATTTTCAAAAGCATGCGTATTTAAAATACTATCTCATGAAATTAAATAAATAATCATGATTATAAAAGTTAATAAGAAGATAACTAAGGTTGTTTTTCTTCTTCAATTTAAATCAATTTGTTCTTCGGTTTCATTTAAGAAATAAGTTTTATCAGCTTCATAAGTATCGAAAGTAACTGATTTTTGAGGATTCTTTTTAATTCTTCAAGCATATAACATTACAGCACAAATTGAGGCACTTAACATAATGATTCAACAAACTAGTCTTCACACTAAACCATCACCAACTGAAATAAATTGATATCCAGCTCCTTGGTTTAATCCTGATATAGCTGTAGTAATAACAAAGGGGTTAACTGTAGAAGCTAAAACACCTGAACCAGCTCCAAGTAAGATTACTAATAGTCCTGTAAAGACATCAAATCCAGCCATTAACATTAATGGGATACAAATCATATAGAACCCTAATGTTTCTTCTGCAAAACCTTCTACAGTTCCACAAATAGAAAAGAATAACATTAATGGGACTATAGCTCAGATTTCGTTTCCTTTTAATTTTCTAGTGATTAATTGAGCAAAGCCATCTAAAGATTTTGAATTAACTACAATTAAAACAAAAGCTCCAATCGATAGAAGAAAAATAATAATTCCAGCTTGGTTTTCAAATCCTTTGAAAACTGAGAAGAAAATATCCAAGATACCCATAGGTTGAATTGGTACCGATTCATATACTCCGGGTACGAATAGCGGTTGACCTGTAAGCGGGTCGAATAGCGGTTGACCCTTTTCATTAACTTCCCTTTTTGGTAAATCAGCTGTAACTCCAGCTCAGTGTAGGATTCAAGTTACTAAAACTAGTAAAGCAATAACAATAAAAATAATTGAAAAAGCAGATAACATTTTAAAATGTTTTTTCTTTTTCTTGCCTTGAGGAGCTCCAGGGTTTAATTGTTCTTGTTCTTTAATTCCATCTTCAGGGAAGAGGTTTTGTTCTTCTTCCATCTCAACTTTAGGATCTATGTTAATACCATTATTTTGAGATTCACCATTACATTCTGTTGGTGTCTGTTGTTCAGTCATTGATTTGCTCCTTTCTGTTTTTTTAAGAGCTATTTATAGCCTAAGTATACTTCGGATTTTTTTATTAAAGTAAAAACTTATAGCTGTATTAATTTAGTAATTATCCTATAATAGTTCTTTTTTGTATACAATTACGATTAAAAAATTCTTATATTTTCTCATATTTAAGGGTTAAAGTTTATAATTTTAAGTAAATAGTGAGGAATGGTTTATATGGAAAGTTTAAATAGAAAAATTACTTTATTAAGAGAACAAGCAATAACTCCTGGTGACATTATCATCATGGATCATAAGGACAGAAACGGAAATATCGTTGCAGATCCTTTTTTAATCATCGAAACTTTTGATGATGTTTTTGTAGCTTTACAAATCCAAGAAGCTCCAAAAACTAATTATCAAGATGAATATCTTTTAGATGATTTAGCAGATTATATTAAAGACATCTTTAATCAAAATGCTTATATTGAAGTAACAACCGATAATGGATTTGAAAGAAAGTCATGAATCTTACTACCAGAAACTCATGACATTGATTATGATTTAACCGATTATGAAGTTGAGAGAAAAATTGGTGAATTTAGAGATGCTGCGAATATGAGATGAGGTACAATCTTAAATCGTTATAAAGATTTCTTTGATTTGCCAAAATCAGTTGATGACATTCTGGGGATTAGAACTCATAACAAAAGAAAGAAATATTGACGTTAATATTTAAAGAAAACTTCCCTATTGGAAGTTTTTTATTTATAAATAAAAACAATGGCTAAGAACTTAGGTAAAATATTAAAAAAATAATTTATGCTTGATTTTTAAAAAATACACAATTAAAATAGCGCTATCGAAACCAAAAGAGAGAAAATTTTCGATTTATCATTTTAAATAATGAATAAACGTTTCCTTACTTACGTAGTAAGTAACTAATTTTAAAAGGAGCTTAATATGCCAACAAAAATGAAAAAATTAAACGTGAAGACAAGATTAAAAGGAATTAAAACTTTAGATCAATTCTTAGAATATGTAAAAACTTTTTTAGATATGAATGACAATACTATTGCTAAAGAAGATTTAATTGATGCCTTACACACAGTTTTTACAAACATTAGTGATGATGAAGTTAATGATGTTGTTAACAAGTTAACTAATGAAGGTGTGAAGTTTGTTTCTAATGCTAAAAAACCAAAAATTTTAGTATTAGTCGAATCACCAACTAAAGTTGCCAAAATCAAAGGGTTCTTAGAAGAAGGACATCCAGAAGATGAATTTGAAGTTTTAGCAAGTGTTGGACACATTACTAAAATTGCTAACAGAGGGAAAAATAACTTAGGGATTGATACAGAAACAATGACACCAATCTTTATTAATGACCGTTCAAAAACTAAACAAATTAATGCAATTAAAAAAGCTGGTAAAAAAGCTGACTTAATTATTCTAGCTTCCGACCCTGACCGTGAAGGGGAAGCAATTGCTTGACACTTAAAGAACTTATTTGATGGTGAGAATAAAAACATCAAACGTATGACTTTTGATGAAATTACTAAAGAAGCTGTTTTAGATGCTTTTGATCATTTAAGAGAAATTGATATGGATTTAGTAAATGCTGCTATCTCAAGACAAATGTTAGATAAGATTATTGGTTTCTTAGTTTCAGGAGTTTTACAAAAAGCTACAGGACTTTTAAGTGCTGGACGTGTGCAAACACCTGCTTTAAAACTTGTTGTTGATAGAGACAGAGAAATTAAAGCCTTTGAAGAAATTAAATATAAAAGAATTAAAGTAATTGATGAATCTAAAAACATTCACCTGGATTTAAATAAAGATGATGAAGGGCTTTTAATTAATAAACCTGATACTTATTATTTAGTTCCACCAAAAGATGAAGAAGTTCTTGATGCTTTAACAGAAGATTACAACTGTGTTGATTACAAAGGAACTGAATTTGAAACAAGATCATTCAAACCCTATTCAACCGCTGGATTACTACAAGATGGATTTACTAAATTACGTTTAAGTGCAGCACAAGTTACAATGTCTGCTCAAAAACTATATGAAGAAGGATTAATTACATATATCCGTACAGATTCACAAAGATATAGTGATGACTTTATTCATGAAGCAAAAAACTATATTGCTAAAAACTATAAAGAAGAATTATTTGCATATCCTTTAAAACCAAAAGGTAAACAAGCAAATACTCAAGATGCCCACGAATCTATTCGTCCAACTCACATTTCTGATGCACCGTGATTAGTTGATCATAAATTAGAAAACGATTTACAAAAACGTGTTTATAACTTAATTTGATGAAATACTTTGAAATCATTAATGCATGGTCCTAGTGGAGTTAACCACAGATGAACTTTTGATAACAATGGCTATGAATTTAAACAATCATGACAAGAAGTTAAAAACTTAGGTTATCAAGAACTTTCAATTGATAAAAGTGATGAAAACATTGAATTAGATGACAATGATGAAATTGTTGTAAAAAATAATGAAACAGCACCTCAATTAGCACAAGATAAAGGTTTTGTAATTAAGATTGACCCAAGCAAGATTGTTGAAGAAGATGCAAAAACTTCTCCACCAAACATGTATAACCAAGCTTCTTTAATTAGAGAATTAAAGAAATTAGGAATTGGTAGACCTTCTACTTACAACCCTATTCTTTCTAAATTACAAGATCGTTCATATGTTAAATACCACAAAGGTAAACCAATTCAAGTTGAACGCTTTGGATATATTGCAGATGATTATCTATACAAAGAATTCCCAGAAGAATTTAACTTAGACTATACTGCTGAAATGGAAGAAACTTTAGATAAGATTGCTGAAGGTAAAATGGAATATAAACCATGATTAAAAAATATCTACGATAACTTATCTGTAAAAGTTGTAGAAGAAAAAGAAAAAGCTGTAGAAGAAAGTGATGAAATTTGTCCTAAGTGTCACGAAGGTCATTTAGTATTCATTCGTTCTTACTTCAACCGTGGTAGAGGATGTTCAAACTTCCCTATTACAGGATGTTCATATAGAGAATATGAACAATCAGATGGTTCTTGAAAAGAATACGTTATCCCAGAAAAAACTGATGAAGATGACAAACCTAAAAAGAAAACAATTAAAAAACGTAAGACTACAACTAAAAAGAAAAAACCAGCTACAAAGAAAGCTAAATAATAAAAAATACTTGCTATAAGTTCTTATAGCAAGTATTTTTTATTATCCTATAGCAAGATTATCTATTGAATTTGAAGAAACATACGTCTCCATCTTCAACTACATAACCTTTTCCTTCTAGACGCATTTTTCCAGCATCTTTAACAGCTTTTTCTGAACCTAGTTTTTCAAAGTCAGCATATGAGTAAACATCAGCTTTGATAAATCCTTTTTCAAAATCAGTATGAATTGCTCCTGCAGCTTGTGGAGCTGTTCAACCTTGTTTAATTTGTCATGCACGTGCTTCTTGAGGACCTGCAGTAAAGTAAGTAATTAATCCTAAAGTTTGGTATGCTACTTGAATTAATTCATCTAATCCAGTTTGGTTAGCACCAAGGTCTTTTAAGAATTCTCTTTTTTCTTCATCAGAAGCTTCTGTTAAGTCTTCTTCAATTTTTGCACAAATCTTAACAACTTTTGCATTGTTTTCTTCTGCAAATTGACGAACTTCTTTTACATATTTATTATCTTCAGCTAAGTCATCGTCACCAACGTTTGCTACATAAATAAATGGTTTAGCAGTTAATAATTGGAAACCTTTTAGTATTTTGTTTTCTTCATCAGAAAGTTCTAAAGTATTTAATAATTTACCATCAGTTAATGTTTGTTTACATTTTTCTAATAACGCATATTCTGCTTTAGCATCTTTATCGGTATTAGATTTAACTTTTGGTAATACTTTTGCCATTCTTTTGTCAATTGTAGCTTCATCAGCATACATTAATTCTAAGTTGATGATTTGAATATCACGGATAGGATCAACACTACCTTCCACGTGTGTAATATCTTTATCATCAAAACAACGAACAACTTCACAAATTGCGTCAGTTTCACGAATATTTGCTAAGAAGGCATTACCTAAACCTTCTCCTTTAGATGCCCCAGCAATTAAACCAGCAATATCTACGAATTCAATTGTTGTTCTTAATATTTTTTTAGAACCAAATTTTTCAGCTAAAAAATCAATTCTTTTGTCAGGTACTTCTACAACTCCAACGTTTGGTTCGATAGTTGCAAAAGGATAGTTTGCAGCTTCGACTTTTGAATTGGTAATTGCGTTAAATAAAGTAGATTTACCAACATTTGGTAAACCAACGATTCCTACTTTTAATGCCATTTTATTTCCTCTTTCTCTACTTTTACTCTATTTAGTTTATCGCATTTAAAATAATAGCCAAGTTATTTTAAGACCTGACTATTTATTAATTCCGCTTTCTTTTTTAATAGTTGCGTATTTACGTGGGTATTTTGCATCTGTATGACCATTCTTTTGGTAGAACAGATTTACTCTTGTTCCAAACCCTGTATCGCTTAAAATTTGTGTATCTTTCAAGCTTAAATTTAGTTTAGTTGGTAAATTACCGCTATTATTCATTTCTTCTTGTGCACGTGGTCCTTTTAATAGAATATAAACTCCATCAACTTTAAGCATTTGAACTCCGATTTCTAGAATGATATCTAGATAAGCTACAGCTCTTGAAATAACTACGTCAAATTCTTCTTTATGTTCTACTGAAAATACTTCCGCTCTCTCACTTGATACTTCAATATCTTTTAAACCTAATCTAGAAATAGCTAGATTTAAAAAGTTTGCTTTTTTATTGTTTGATTCAATTAAAGTTATTTTTGTTTCTGGGAAGAATATTTTTAATACAATTCCAGGAAACCCTGCTCCAGATCCAATATCTGCCATCTTTTGATCATAGATTGGATAAACGTTTGTGAATAATAATGAGTCTACGATATGTTTTTCATAGAAGTCATTTTCATCAGTGATTCTAGTTAAGTTGTATTTATTATTTTCTTCTACAACTAAGTTATAGTAATCATTTAATTGTTTTTTAATATCATCAGTTAAATTAATGTTTTTACATTCATCAAAAATACTTCAATTATCGAAAGTATTATTTTGTTGATTTTTTTGTTCCATTTTGTTTTTCTCCATCTTTAAATAAGTATTTATAACCATTTTTGAAGTAAACACAACCACTAAAGATACTGAAGAATGTTGCTAAGTACATTGGAATCATTACAACTTGGTTCATTCATCCGTATTCGCTTGATAAACCAGCGTTTGAAGATAATTCGAAGTATGTATAGTTAACAAAGAATAAAAGTGATAACCCTACCATTTGGAATACAGTTTTTAGTTTTCCATAAATTCCTGCTGCCAGAGTAACATTTTTCTTTGCTAAAGTCATTCTAATAAAGTCGACAAAGATGTCTCTCAAGATAAGAATCAATGTCATTCAAACTGGTAACATTTTTGTTACGGCAAATAAGATTAATACAGAGTTAACTAATAATTTATCTGCAATGGGATCAAAGAACTTACCAAAGTCAGTTACTTGATTATATTTTCTTGCTAGATATCCATCTAGGAAATCTGTAAATGAAGCAACAATAAACACAATTCCTGCCGCCATCATTAATTTAGGTAACTGATAGTCACCACTTTGGAAATATCATTTTCAAACACCAGTTCCTGAATTAATTTCTGCATAGTAAGAAACTAAAATTAGGGCTACAACCACAGGAACAAGTAATAATCGCAATAATGTTAAACGATTAGGTCAATTCATACGCATAAATTAAAAAACCACCTTATTCATAATAAGTTAATTTTATCATGATAGAAGGTGGTTATTATTTTCTTAATTTCGTTTTCTTTTGTTCTTAGGCTTATCTTGTTGTTCGTATTGTTTAACTTCTTCTTGGCCTTTTTTAGTGAAGTAGTTTTTAATTGGATTGATTGCAATTAATAAAGGCATTGGGTCTTCTTCTGTTAAGTAACCTCCAAATCCATCTTTGAATGGATATTTCTTGAACAGGGCTTCTTGTATAAAGAATACTATAGTCACAAAAACCATCATGACTATAAACAATATCAAGAAGTACATTCCTGTTGTATCACTAAATTTAGTGCTATGAGTTGGATCACTATCAATAAAAGTATAAATACCACAAATAACGAATATAGCTATAGCTATACCAGAGATAGTTCCTAATATTGTAACTCCTTTATATTTCTCAACTTTTACTTTGTTTGTACGTCTATTAATTAAGCAAGCAAAGATTAAGATATCTACCATTGCGAATGAAAGAATTGCGGCTACAGAACCCATGATCCCTGTGTAATCCGTTACAGCTTGGTCTATAGCATGTTTTGCGCTATCTCAACCACCATAGCCATTTCTTGTAATAAAGAATCCCATTAAGATATAAATTGAATAACTTATTATTGAAGCAGTCAATTGAACTAACCCAGATTTAAAGTTACTAATTTTTCCTCTACGCACACCTGTATAAACAAGTTTAGCTTCAACGTCTGATTCTAGGTTAGACATACTAAACATTGTGAATGAGTTTAAATTTAATAAACAAATAAGCATCATAATTATTGCAGGAATAACTCTTGCTACAGTGGCATTTCCACCAGACATCTTAGCGAAGAGTTCAAAAATTGAACCATCTGGTGAACCTAAGAATAACGATACAGCCATTAATACATAGAATAATGCAGCGAATGTCATACCAGCCATTAACGCTTTAGGTACAACTTCTTTATGTTTAGCAGTTTTCTGAGAGTTAGCAATTAAATAGAATCCATCGAATGATAATAAGATTCCTCCAAACCCTCTAAAGAAACTAGATGGTTCTCAGTCACTAGTTGATCAAGTACTATCTTTGTATCCATTATTAAACATTGCAGAGTTATCATTAATCATACAAAATCCAGCTATAAGAGCTACGAATAATGGAATGAACTTAAATGCATTACCAATTACTTGAACTCATTTAGAACCAGCAGGTAAAAAGGCATTGAATAGGAATAGCATAATCATTGAGAAGATTCCTAATCCTAAGTAAATGGCTAATTGAGTTCCACTAGACATTTCTACATTCATTAATTTAAGTAAATAGAATATAAATGTTCCAGCAAATAAAGAATACATAGCTGGCCAAATAATAATTGTGTATAAAAGACTAAAGTAAGATGCAGTTTTTCTATTAACAAATATTTTGGCTCAGTTAGCTATAGTACCATTACCAAAATGTTTTGTTGCAGAAGAAATTTCCATAAACACAAGAACACATAAAACACAGACTATACCAACTATAGCTCATAAGATAATCCCAATAATGGGGTTTTGTGTTGCTTTAAGAACTTCAGTGTTTTTAATGTATATACCAGCACCAATTACAGTACCAATAACCATTACGAACAAAGTCATAAACTCAAATGCTTTTGTGTTTGAGAATTTCTTCATATATTGCAGCTTTCTATTTGAATAATATTATATAAAAAATATACGTTTATTTTATAACAAACGTATATGTAAAATTCTAATCATAGGTTATTTACTTATTATTAGAACGTTTATGGGATCTAGGATGTTCATCATCATAGATTTCTTCTTCACCTTTTTTAGTGAAATAGTTTTGAATTGGGTTTATTTTAAAGAAGAACGGAATAGGATCTTCGCCTTCTAAGTAACCGTCAAATCCATCTTTAAATGGATATTTCTTGAATAAGGCTTCTTGAATAAAGAATGCGATTGTTACTATAGCTAGCATAGCTATAAATAATATTAAGAAGTATAGACCTATAGTGTCTTTAAATGGCGTTACATGTTTAGGGTCTACATCGATATATGTGTATAGACCACCTATAATAAATACGGCTATAGCTATACCAGAGATAGTACCTAAAACTGGTACACCTTTGTATCTGTCGACTTTAACTTTATTTGTTTTTCTATTTACTAAGCAAGCAAAGATTAAAATATCTACCATTACGAATGAAAGAATTGCGGCTACAGAACCCATGATACTTAAGAAGTCTGTAGGTTGGTCTGCTATAGCAAGAATTCCATCTTTATTATAGTTAGAAAAACTTCCTCATGAGTATCCTGCTCTAGGTATAAAGAATCCCATTAAAGTAAAGGCTACATAAACTATAACTGTAAAAATGATTTGTACGCTTCCGCATTTAAATAAACTTACTTTTCCTCTACGTTTTCCAACATAAACAAGTTTAGCTTCTACATCAGATTCTAAGTTAGCCATTCCAAATGCTGTAAACATATTGATGGATAATAGGCAAATTATCATCATTAATACTGGAGGTAAGATAGCAGATACTTTAGAATCTTCTCCAAACATTTTTGCAAATAGTTCAAAGATTGATCCATCAGGTGAACCTAAGAATAATGACACAGCCATTAATACATAAAATAATGCTGCAAAGACCATTCCAACAAATAAAGCTTTAGGAACAACATCTTTATTCTTTGCTGTTTTTTGTGAATTGGCTATGAAATAAAAGGCATCAAATGATAATAAGATTCCACCAAACCCTCTAAAGAAACTTGAAGCTTCTCATTGTTTTTCAGATCATTCAGCTCCGTTAAATCCCCCATTGAACATTGCAGAGTTGCTATCAATCATACAAAATCCTGCTACAAGTGCAATTAATAAAGGAATGAATTTAAAGATGTTTCCACCAATTTGAACTCATTTAGAGTATTTTGGTAATAATCCATTAAATAAGTAGAACCCTACTAATAAAAAGATTCCTAAACTTAAATAAATTGCTAGTTGGCTACCAGCAGATAAATCTACTCCAATTAAAACTAACATGTAGTAGACAAAAGTTCCTGCAAATAAAGAATAATAAGAAGGTCAAAGAATAATTGTATAAACTAAACTAAAAAATGAAGCAGTCTTGCGGTTGATAAAAATCTTAGCTCAGTTTGGAGCTGTACCATTACCAACATCTTTTGTAGCTGATGCTATTTCCATGAAAACAATAATAGCTAATGTACAAATTATTCCGACTATAACTCATAAAATTATGGCTATGATTGGATTTCCCGTTTCTTTAACGATACTACTATTTTTAATATAAATACCAGCACCAATTACAGAACCAATAACCATAACAAATAAAGTTAAAAACTCAAATGCTTTCCTATTACCTTTTTTCTTCATCTTTTCCCTTTCATTTATTACTTATTTTATTTTTTAATATTCTTTATACTAATATAAATTATTTTAGATTAAAACCCAATTTATAAGTTTTCTAATATAAATCCTTCTTTTTTATTTAAAACTAAATAAAAACATACGTTTATTTTATAACAAACGTATGTTTTGATAAATTATTTTATTTTTAGAATAAATTTTTTAATTGCGATTATTCTTAGCGTCATCTGCATAATTATTCTTTAAGTAGAATAATAACATTTGAATATCTGCTGGATTAACTCCAGTAATTCTTGAAGCTTGACCAATTGATGAAGGTCTTACTTTTTCTAGTTTTTGTCTAGCTTCTGTAGCCAGATTTTCAACTAAGTCATAGTTAATATCATTTGGGATTAATTTTTGTTCTAGTTTGTTAAAACGTTCAGCTTGTTTCTTTTCATTTTTAACATAGCCTTCAAAACGACAGTTAATTAAAACTGATTGTAACAAGGTATCTGAAAGATCATTTAAACTAGGAACATATGCTTTGAATTTATTAATATCAACTTTTGGTTGTTTTAAAATTTCATAAGCACTTAATCCTTGGTTAATAACAGCTTCACCATTATTAACTAATTCAATGGCTAATTCTGATTTTGGTGAGAAACGAATATCTTTTAAGTCTTGAGTTGCTTTAGCAACTTTAGCTTGATTATCTAAATATTCGTTTCATTCATCTTCTTTAACTAAGTTAACATCATGTCCAAATTCTTTTAAACGTTCTTCTGCATTATCATTTCTTAATAATAGTCTGTGTTCAGCACGACTAGTTAATAATCTATAAGGTTCTCAAACTCCTTTATTAACTAAGTCATCAATCATAACTCCAATGTATGCTTCATCACGTTTTAAGATTAATGGTTCTAAACCATCAACTAATCTTGCAGCATTAATACCAGCCATTAATCCTTGTCCAGCAGCTTCTTCATAACCAGAAGTCCCGTTAATTTGTCCAGCTGTAAATAAACCATGAACATTTTTTAATTCTAAACTTCTTTTTAATTGTTGAGGATCGATGCAATCATATTCAATTGCATAAGCTCATTTATGAACTTTAACGTTTTCAAATCCAGGTAAACTTCTTAACATTTTATCTTGAACATCAATCGGCATTGATGTTGAAAACCCTTGAACATATCAAGTATTTAAACTTAATGATTCAGGTTCGATGAAGATTTGGTGTTCTTCTTTGGAATTAAAACGAACGATTTTATCTTCAAAACTTGGACAATATCTTGGTCCTGTTCCAACTTTTTTACCAGAATACATAGCTGATTTTTGTAAGTTTTCTTCAACAATCTTTTTAGTTTCTGGAGTTGAATGAATTAAATAACATAATTCTTGATCTTCAACTGGTGTAAATTCTTTTGTACTACTTGAGAAAGCTAATTTAGCATCAGTTCCAGGTTCTTTAGTAGCCTTTGATAAATCTACTGAATCTTGATAAACCCTTGGTGGAGTACCAGTTTTAAAGCGATATAACTCTAATCCTAAGTCTTTTAAAGCTTTAGAAATTCCACTTGTTGTAATTTCTCCATTAGGTCCTGATTCATGTGAATCATGTCCTAATAAAACTTGTGATTTTAAATAAGTACCAGTAGTTAAAACTACAGCTTTAGCCATAATCTTACTTCCGTCTTGTAAAACGATTCCTTTAACTGTCATTGTATCTTTATCAACGATTAAATCTTCACAAGCCCCAACAATTAAATCTAAGTTCTCTGTAGATTTAACTTTGTTTTCCATATATTTTGAATATTCCAATTTATCAGATTGGACTCTTAAAGCTCAAACTCCAGGTCCACGTGATGAATTTAGTAATTTAGTTTGTAAAGCAGTAGCATCTGCTGCTTTACCCATTTCTCCACCTAAAGCATCGATTTCTCTTACGACGATTCCTTTAGCAGGTCCTCCAACAGAAGGGTTACATGGCATTGTTGCGATCTTGTCATCATATAAATTGATTAAAGCAGTCTTTTTCCCAATTCTAGCTGAAGCTAAGGCAGCTTCAACTCCTGCATGTCCACCACCAACAACAACGACATCATAATTTTTGTCATTCATATTATTGATTCTCATTTCTTTTCTTAAATATTTTTATAATTTTATTTTTAGAAAAGTTATATCTTTGACATATAACTTAGAAAAAGTTTTAACTCTTTGACAATCAAAACTAGATAAATTTTAGCATAAAATCAAGGTTTTAAATAATCCTTAAAAAGAGAAGAAATAATTAAAGAAAATTAATAAAAAAAACGCATTTTTTTAATGCAACAATTTTATTTAAAAACAGTTTTAAACTAATATAATAATTTATGTTATTGAAAAACGTTTTCAAAGAGAGAATATATTCAATTTCCAACCGATAACCTTTATTTTAATATTTTGACGAGAGACTTAATTACAAAAAGAAGCGTTAGAGGTTCAAATTATAACCTTTTAATTAAGAATCCGATTTTGTTCGGATTCTTTTTTATGGTTTATGAAATAAATTAACATACCAGTTTTAAAGCTTTGGGAAGAGCTTTAAAACTAACAAAAACTAAAGATTAACAACAAATACTTTTATATATAAATAAACTTAGTTTTTTAAGTGTGTGAGAAACATTTAAAAGTACTAGAGAGGAGATTATTTTATGAAGAAATTACTATCAATTTTAGGTGCAATTGGGATTACCGCTACTTCAGCTAGTGCTGTTGTTGCTTGTGGTACTACTTCAATAAAATCATCACCTAATGACAACTGAGAATCAGAAGTAAAACGTTTAAAAAAAGAAAACAGCGATTTATCTGACCAATTAACAGATGCTAAAGTTCAATTAGAATATAAACAAACAAGAATTGATTTTTTAACTAGTCAAAATCAAGCAGCAGCTAAGGAAATTCTTAATTTAAATAATGAAATTGAAAATAACACTTTAGCAATTAGAGGACTTTTAATTCAAAAAAATGACTTGATTAAAAAGAACAGTGAATTAACTGACGATAAAAATAAATTAACAAAACAAGTTGAAGATAACGAAAGTGAAATTGATAAACAAAAAAGTGAAATTGAAAGCTTAAATAAAACAATCAATAATTTAAGCGACAAACTTACTCAATCAGATATTTTAATTTGATGATTAAGATCAGAAAACCAAACTTTAAAAGATACTAACAAAACTCAAGAAAAAACTATTGCTGATTTAAAAGTTGGTTTGGATGAAACAAACAATGCTTTAACAAAAGCTAAACAACAAATTATCGATTTAACTAAAGATAAAAATGATTTACAAGATCAATTAACTATTGCTAAAAATGATTTAGCAGAAGCCAAAAATGATTTAGCAGAAAGCCAAAAAATAAACGAAACATTAACAAATAACGCTTTAATACTTGAAGAAGTAATTAAAACTTTAGGTATTCAAATTAAACAAAAAGATGAACAAATCAATAGTTTAACTAGTGAACGCGATGAGTTAACTAAACAAGTTAATAAATTAACTGCAAATAATAAGAACCTTGAAAGCGAAGTTGAACAATTAAATAAAGAAAAGATTGCTTTAACTAATGCTAAAGATCAATTAGAAGCAGACTTAGAAAAAGTTGGTCAACAACTTGAAGATGTAACTCAACAAAAAAATGAATTACAAACAAGTTATGACACATTAAAAGACAATTATGATAACCAATCTATTCAATTAGAAAACACTAAAAAAGAACTTCTTGGTGTTGAAGCTCAACGTAATAGATTAGAAAATAAAGCAACTCAATTAGATCAAGAAAGAGCTGATGCAGAAAACAAATTAGCAAAAGAACGTGAAACTAATTCACGTTTAAATACCGAAATTAAAGTTCTTGAGGGAACAATTCAAAACTTAATTAATAGTGCTGACAAGAATGATAAAGAAGCACAAGAAAAAATTGCTAGTTTAACTAACCAATTAAAAGATAAACAAAGCCAATTAGAATCTTCAGAAGCTGAAGTTAATAGATTAGACAAAGCATTAAAAGCTTCAGAAGCTGAATTAACTCAAACTAAAAATGAATTAAAAGTTGAAAAACAAAAAGCTGAACAATTAAATAAAGAAAAGATTGCTTTAACTAATGCTAAAGATCAATTAGAAGCAGACTTAGAAAAAGTTGGTCAACAACTTGAAGATGTAATTAATGATCGTGATGAATTAAGTGATGAATTAAAGGCATTACAAAAGAAATATGATGATCAATCTACTGAATTAACTAATACTAAAAAAGCATTAGAAGAAGCCAACAAAGATTTAGCAAATGCAAAACAACAAATCATTGATTTAACTAATGACAAAAATGAATTAACTAAACAAGTTAATAAATTAACTAGTGAAAACAATGAATTAACAAAAGATTTAAAAGCTTCACAAACTGATTTAGAAAATACTAAAAAAGATTTAAAAACTTCAGAACAAAAAGCTGAACAATTAAATAAAGAAAAGATTGCTTTAACTAATGCTAAAGATCAATTAGAAGCAGACTTAGAAAAAGTTGGTCAGCAACTTGAAGATGTAACTAATGATCGTGATAAATTAAGTGATGAATTAAAGACATTACAAAAGAAATATGATGATCAATCAATAGAATTACAAAGCACTAAAGATAAATTAACCAAAACAACTAGTGATTTGAACAGTGCTTTAGCGGATAACAAGAGATTAACTGCTGACAAAAACAAGTTACAAAAGCAAGTTAATGATTTAACTAGAAAAAATGATCAATTAACAAAAGATTTAAATGACGCAGCTGCAAAATTAAAAGATGCTCAAGATGAAATTGAAGCCGATAATCTAAAAATAGCTGATCTAGGAAATCAAATTATTAATTATCAAAATCAAATTCGTGATTACAAAATTGATATTGAAAATAAAAATCAAACAATTAAAGAACAACAGTCCACAATTGATAAATTAAATGGGCAATTAAAAGATTCACAAAAGCAAGTTAGAAATTTACAAAAGCAAGTTAATGATTTAGAAGAACAATTAAAAGTTTATACTTGAAAAATTTATACTGTAGATGTAACTGACTCTCGAGGAAATTATATTAGAACTGTTTCTTATATTGAATTTGGAAAACTAGAAGATGGGTCTTATAAATCAGTTCAACTATATTCTAAAAAAGGTAACTATTTTAGAATCTTGTCTGCAATGACAACACCAATGAAAGATGGTTGACAATTAGTCACATTCAGAAGTGGGAGCGATTTAGACAAACAAACCGTTATGTCACAAATAAAACAATTTGGTGTTAAAGACGATGGAATGATTAATCAACTTATGTTAAATTATTACACTGACGCAACAGGTCCACAAGGATTACCAAAATTATCTACGAAAAATTATTGATAGATAAAACAAAAACACGCAATCTCTTGCGTGTTTTTGTTTGTCAATATTATTTAACTGCTGCTTTAGCAACTTTTGGTTTAGCTTGTTTTTGAGCTTTTGCTGCTTGTTTTTGAGCTGCTTTTTCTTTTTTAGCAGCTTTCTTAGCGATTTTTCTTTGTTTCATTTTTGAAATGATTCCGTGTGATTCACGAATTAAAGTAAATCCATAGAAATTTAAGCAAGTAGCGGCCATTGTAGCTGTTGTTAAAGAAATGTCATTGTTTTCTTTTCTTTCATGTAGCATGCGGTATAAAACATAAATTGAATATGCCATTAAACAAATGATTAATACCCCAACTACTACCATTGCAACATAACTTCCATGTGCAGAAGTATTAACAGGTCTTGCTTCATGTTCTCAATTATCTGGGTGAGATAAAGCAACTGCTCCAATCACCATTAATGGGAAACCAACGATGATTTCTAAAAAGATATAAACTATTTGTAAGAAAATAGCTGTTTTTTGTTGGATATCTTTATCGCTTGTACGATTGTTATTATTTTGATCCATTTCTTTTTCCCTTCAATCTATAAAATAGTAAAATTTGTTTATTTTCCCCTATATTATATAACTTTTAAGTTTCAACTTTAGGAGAAGAAAGGTTTATTTCTTGATTCTTTGGAATAAAACTTTTTTATCCCCTAATTTGTTAAAACTTAAATTATCAAAGGTTTTTAATGCTCCATAAGTTAAGTTTTCAGGATCTTTAATTCCTGTTTGTTCAATCATGTCATCATATGTGAAAACTAAGATTGGTTTTAATAAAAAGCTAATTACAGTAATTGCTTTTTGTAAACTCATTAAAACAGTTCTTAATTCTTCTGTTTTATTTTCTTTGTCTAAATTTCAAGGTTCTTTGTCTTCAATGTATTTGTTACAAATAGCTGAGAATTCAACGATTTTTCTTGTAGCTGTATAAATATCATATTTGTCCATATTTGCTTTGTAGTCGTCGATTAATTGGCTAATTTTGCTATCAATGAATTCATCAGAAACTGATAAATCATCACCTAAATGTCCGTCGAAGTATTTTGTAATCATATTGTTAACTCTTGAAATAAGGTTTCCAATATTATTTGCTAAATAAGCATTGTATGATTCAATGAACATTTCACGACTAAAGTTACCATCTTTATCGATTGGTAATTCGTTTGCAATATAGAAACGTAATCCATCTGCACCAAATTCTTCAATATAATCCATTGGGTTAACAACGTTTCCTAATGATTTAGACATTTTATCGTTATTACTTAAAATTCATCCATGGCTAACTAATTTGTTAGGAATACGAAGATCTAACATTTTTAAAATAATTGGTCAATAAATTGAATGGAAACGAGTAATTTCTTTTCCAACTAATTGAACAATTTCAGTATCTTCACTTCAGAATTTATCAAATAGTTCATGATTTTTTTGCATGTAACCTAATGCAGTAATATAGTTTGTTAAAGCATCAAGTCATACGTAAATAACGTGTTTTGGATCTTCAGTAATTGGAATTCCTCATTTGAAAGAAATTCTTGTAACTGAAAGATCTTTTAATCCTGGTTCAACGAAGTTTTTTAACATTTCGTTTTTTCTATAGTCAGGAATAATAAAGTTTGAGTTTAATAAATCAGTAATAAATTCTTGGTATGCAGAAGTTTTTAAGAAATAAGTTTCTTCTTTAACATCGGTTGGTAAAGTATGTGAAATTTTACAAAATCCATTTTCATCGATTTGTTCTGTAGTCAGAAATTCTTCACAAGAAATACAATATTTTCCTTCATAGAAACCTTTATAAATATCACCTTGTTCTAATAATTTAGTAAAGATTCTTTTTACAGCATCTTCATGATATTTATCAGTTGTACGAATAAATTTTGAATAATGAATTCCTAAAGCTTTTCATAATTCTTTGAATTTATTAACTTTTTCTTCTAAGAATTGTAAT
Organism: Mesoplasma lactucae ATCC 49193; assembly: GCF_002441935.1. GTDB lineage: Bacteria > Bacillota_I > Bacilli_A > Mycoplasmatales > Mycoplasmataceae > Edwardiiplasma > Edwardiiplasma lactucae. The sequence goes on along the minus strand of NZ_CP023668.1, from coordinate 725,056 downwards.
GGTGGTAATCCCATTTCAGCAGATTTAATTTCAATCTTTTCACCATGTTCATCACTTCCTGTTAAAAAGAAAGTTTCATAGCCGTCATTTTTCTTATAGCGGTTTAAAATGTCTGCTAATGTGGTTGTGTAGGCATGACCAATGTGTAATTCACCACTAGGATAGTAGATTGGCGTTGTTACATAAAATGTTTTTTTATTGTTCATTTAATTCTCTCCCAAGTATTTTATTTTTTAGCTTCAACGATTGGATTATATTTACTCATAATCTTGTTGAAGTTATCTCCGTTAGTTCAATCATTAACGAAATTAATCATTTTTTCAAAAGTTGATTCTAATAAATTTAATTCTTCAGAAGTAAAGTGTGATAGAACTCAATCAACTAGACTATAGCCAGGTTTTGGTTGTCCAACACCAATTCTAATGCGATTAAAATTTTGATTCCCTACTTGTTGGATAATTGATTTAATTCCGTTATGTCCACCAGCTGAACCAGATTGTTTCATTTGATCTTTTCCTATTGGAAAATCTTTTTCATCATAAATGATAACTATATCTTCCTCTTTTACTTTGTAATAATCCATAAAAGGTCTAATAGCTTCTCCAGAAAGGTTCATAAAGGTTTGAGGTTTCATAAAGACTACTTTTTCACCATTAACAGTTGAATAGTAAGTTTCAGCTTTAAATTCAGTTTTATTTGTTTGATAACCGTATTTTTTTAAAAGTAAATTAATTGCGATAAAACCCGCATTGTGGCGGGTGTTTTCGTATTCTTTGCCAGGATTTCCTAATCCAACAACTAATTTCATTATTATTTTTGCTTCTTAATATATTCAGTTACTTTTTCATGAATACGGTCTTTGGCATCATCATAAACATCTGATAAAGATTCATCGTGAACGCTTGCTTTAATCATTGGGGCAATTAAGTTGGCAACTGAAATAATTTTTAATCCATCAAAACGTTTTTCTTGTGGAATATCAATTGTATTTGTAACAACAATTTCTTTTACAACTCCTGATTTAATAGCATCTTCCATTCTTTGTTTTGCAGGTCCATTAAATAAACCGTGGCAAGCAAAGATATAAACATCTTTAGCACCATTATCTTTTAATGCTTTAGCAGCATTGATAATAGTTCCTCCAGTATCAATCATGTCATCAACTACGAAACAAGTTTTTCCTTCAATATCTCCAAGAACGAATTCAACTTCAGCTTTATTTGGTTCTGGTCTTCTTTTAGCAATAACTGCAACTCCGTTAGTTAATCCTTTTGTAAATTCATCAACTTTATGAACTCTAGTTAATCCCCCGTGATCTGGTGAAACTAAAATACAGTTTTTGTAATCTAAATGATTATCAATAATAGTATCGATAATTGCTTCTGAAATAGTTTGTGCAGTTTGGAAATTATCAAACGGAATATCAAAGAATCCCATTGTTTGTGTTGAGTGGATATCAACAGTTATTACGCGATTAGCTCCAGCTGTAGTTAGTAAGTCTGCTACTAACTTAGCAGTAATTGGTTGACGTGATCCTGCCTTACGATCTTGTCTTGCATATCCATAATATGGAATTACAACATTAATTTTTGCTGCACTTGCTCTCTTAAATGCATCAATTGCAATTAATAATTCCATTAAGTTTTCATTAACTGGCTGATTTGTTGATTGAACAACATAGATTTCTTTACCACGTACTGAATCAAGTGATTGTACTAAGATTTCTCCATCAGCGAATTTTAAAGTTTTTGCCCTTTTTTGCTCAATTCCTAAAATATTACAAATTTCATTTGTAAGTTCTTGTGAAGCACTTAAACCAAAAATATTGATTTCTTCGTTTTTGCCTTTATTAAAGTCCATTATTCTTCTTTACCTCTATGTTCTGTTTTGAATATTATGTTCTAATTTTAGCAAAAAATGACGCCTTTTAAAACGCCATTTTATATAGTCAATATTGTTATTTTTTTCTATAGCAAGTTATAGTTATTTACGTTTTTCTCCAGGGATCTTGTAGCTATCTAAACGAAGTTCATTTTTTAAAGCTACCATATCTACTTGTTTTGCTGGATTTGAATTGATTTTTCAAGGTTTCTTTCTTTGTTTTAAAACTTGAGATTTAAAGTGAATTGAAGATGTTGAATCAGCAGTTTCAATTTTTCAAACTCTTAGTCTTGAAAAGTAAATATCAATATAAATTCATGATTCTAGTCACTTATCTTGTCATAATCTCATTCCATTATATTTTTCTGGTGAATAAGATTTAACAGATTTACTATAATCTCCAATATTAGAAGCTTGATAGATTTTTTTATTAGTTAAGATTAAACAAAAATTTCTCTTAGTTGGAGCATATGAAGAATTTGTTGCAAATAAAGCTGATAAAACAGTTTCTTTTTTAGGAATTAAATCGTCGGCTAATAGTCAATAAGGTTTAGTTGATAATGGTGAAAGAGTGTCATTTCTTCAGCCATTATTAAACAATTCTTGTTGAATTTCTGCAATTGATTTAGTAGCTACCTTATGTTTTACTTTTTTACCAAATTTCTTATTAAAGGTTTTAACTTCATTATTTATTTCATTGTTTAAACTGTTTAGTTGATTCTTTTTTTTAAACATTCCCTATATCTCCTTGAAACTTTAATCTTAAAAATTATAACAAAAGTGTAAGAAGTTTTAACAAACCGAGATTTGAAAGAATTATAATAGTGTTAATATTCTTAGATTTTGTTAAATAACTTCTCAATTAGAAGTTATTTTATTATTCTTTTAAGAAATTAAAAAGAAAAGAAGTCTTATATAAAAACTAACTAATTCTTTAAAATGAAGAAAAACTATCTTTTTTTGTTTTTTTGATTATTATATATATTTATGTGAGATTTTTTGGAGGGATATTGTGCATAACAATAGCAAGAAAAACAAAAAAGTAGTCTCCATAGCCGACTGAATATCATTATCGTTTGGTTTATGTGGAGTACTTTTTGGATTATTAAGTTTATTTGCTTTAGTTGATTTCTGAAGTGAATCAGAAGCTACAAGAACAAAAGATTCAACAATCTTTACTATAGTAACTTTATGTGTTGACTTCATCAGTTTAATGTCAGCTTTAATTTCATTTATTTATGGATATAAAATTTATGTTTCCTTGAATAAGCATGAAACTGACTTAATCAAAAGAAAACTAGTAGAACATGAAAAGAAATCATTCCAATTTGATATGGCAGCATTCATTATTGGGGTAATTGGTTTTGGTTGTGGAATTACTTCTTTATTAACAATTACACCATTCAAAAATGATGATGTATCTAAATTAGTAACTGGTTTTGGAATCATTTTTGACTTTATTAGTTCATTATTAATTGTCTTTGCTTTAAGTGAGTATCACAAATATACTGACACCAAAGAAATTGCTGTTTACTTACGTGAACATGTGCTTTGAAGACAATTAAAAGATCGTTTAAATATTCCCAAATTGATGATTATTCCAAAAAGAAAAAAAGAAAAAGAATCAGTTTCTGTGAAAGTTGAATCACCAAATACAACCATGCCACCAGCACCAAATGCTGATAATAACCAAAATTCGACAGATAATAATAAAAAATAGAGTTTAGAAAGATTAATCTAAACTCTATTTTTTTATTGTAATTTTGCTATTTGCGCATTATGTTCGTTTGTAATTTTTTGAATTTTTAAATCATAATCACGTTTGTAATTTTCAACTTCTTTTTTATCTTTTGAAGTATCAATAAGTAGCTTATAGTAACTTGCTAGGGTAATATCATCATCACGTTTGTCATGAATTTGATTTGTACGTTTTTGTTGAATATAGAATCCAATTAACATTGGTACTAAGATAAAGGCTGAAACTAAATCAGTTAAACCAATAAAGAAGAAGTATCAAATTGGATTACCAGTAGCTCTTGCAACTGCTCATCCAATAAATGTTAACGGTACAAAGATAACTAAAGCTCTTAATGATGAAGAAATAGTTGCAGCAACTGTTCTTCCTTTACCTTGGAATAAACCTAAATCAATATAAGTAAAGCAAGCTAAAGGATAAAACATGAAGAATAAGACTAAGTATCAATAGAATACGTTTCCATAGTGAGCATATTGAGCTGGGAAAGCAAATAATCTTAACATGTAAGGCCCAATCGCAAAGATCATCACAAGAATGAAACAGAATCATCCAAACATTAATCAACTAGAACGTTTTAAGATTTCTAAAATACGTTCATTTTTACCAGCACCATTGTTGTAAGCAATCATGGTTCTAACTCCTTGATTTAATCCAACACAAGCAGAAAGAATGAAGTCGTTTCATGGGGTGATTGCTGAAATTAGTTGTTGGTTAATTGAAACTCCACCGTTTTCAACAACACTAGGTCCTGCTTTTGATTCAGGCAATCTAATCACTAAAGCAGTTGAAACATAACCATTAACTACGAATGCAAAGTAGTTAATAAAGTTTGGAAATCCTGCTTTTAATGAATAAGTAAGGTTTGATATTTTTAAGTCTCATAAGTTTCTTCAAGTGAAATTAGAATAAGTAACTTTACTAAAGAACATGACAAATAAACAATATATAAACTGATATAGGAATGAAAAGATAGTTCCCATTTGTGCTCCAGTTAATTCTAATGAAGTATATTTCATTAATAAAATTGAAGTAACAAATTTAACAACTAAACTAGTAATTGTCATGATCATAATATGAATCATTTTTCCTTCACTTCTTAACATATTCATTGTTAAGTAAGCTAAGAAAATTGCACTAATTCCATAAATCAATGGTTCAACATCTTTTCAAGCCATTTCTTCAACAATTAAGTTTCTGTGAGAACCCATTTGTGAAGAAATTAAAACTTGTCCTCAAGGTCTAAAAGAAAGTGAAAATAATAAGAATCCAACTAAAATAGAAGCAATAAAGCTATAAGTAATTCCATTTCCAGCAATTTCTTTTAGTTTTTCTTTATTTCTTTTCCCAAATTCGGTTGAATAATGCATTCCAGCACCGATTGCTAAGATTTGAGTGAATGAAAGTACGATATTATAAGATTGCACCGTATATTGCGTTGAAACGTTAATATACTCCTTCATTTTTGAAGAAGAAATTTCAATATGTTCATTATTTAGATAATCTAACAACGCTTGTCCATTATTGTTTTTGTATTGAACAAGTCCATTGTTATCAAATGTGAAGAAATTTGTAGCTATTTCCATTGCTTTATCTGGATTTACAGCTAAATAATTTGGAATTATTTTAGCAATATCTGCAGGTATATTAATATTGCTTGTATGTTGCAATGCATCAAGTAAAATCGTGTGATTTCCATTACCATCACCCATAATCATATATTTCATATAATCAAGGTTTTTAACCGCATGTGGGGTTACATAAACAAGAGATAATGATTTATCGACAATGTTATAAAGTCCTTGTACGACCATTAAAATGATTGTTGGAATACAAAAAAATCAGATGGCTTTTCAAGTGCTAGCATAGCGTAACATTGCTTCACGTTTAGTCATCATGGGAATAAATAATTCATCTTCATATCAACCACCATTTAACTTCACTAGTTGTGCTTGTTGTTCTGGTGTTAGAGTTGAAGTTTGTTTACTTGGTTTTTTAGTTGAATAAAGTCATTTAAAAAATGGTTTATCATACCAAGGAATCTCTTTTTTCTTGTGCTTTTGTTCTTCCATATTCTTTAATTTTATAACGTAATAAAAAATTTAAAAAACATTTAGCTAATATTTTAATTATAATTATGAGAAAATAAGGGCTAAAAATTCTTCTTAGAAGTATTAATAAGAACATTTATCAATTTAATTTGTTTCCCACTATAAATAAGTATGAAAATATTGTTTAATTTGTAAGAAGACAACTTTTTTTAAAAATGGAAAACATTAAATAATAAAAATAAATTGAGAGAAAAAACTATTTAAAATAAAGGGTTTATAAAAATAAACCTCTTTTTGATAAAGAGTTTTTATTTAAAAATGTGTTTTTTTAAAACTGTTTCAAAATGTTTAAAAAGAGCCTAGATAAATTATAATAGATGTATTGTATACAATTTGTGTTATGCAATAACGAGGGAGCAATATTCATGAGTATAGTATTTGTAGAAAACTTAAGTCATGCAAATGGTGACAAGTTACTATACAAAGATTCAACCTTGAGAGTTAACAAAGGTGAACACGTTGCCTTATTAGGGGCTAACGGTGCTGGTAAAACTACATTATTGAATCTTATAAGTGGTAAGGATCAACCTGACCACGGAACTATCGAAATACACCCAAAGGCAAAAATGGGTTATTTAGATCAACACCAAGACGTAGATATGTCAATTAGTTCAGAAGACTACTTAAAAGGCGCATTTGCGGACTTGTACAAGATAAATGATCAAATCCAAAACATTTACCAAGAAATGGCAATTGAATATAAAGAAGAGGATCTAGTCAAAGCATTAGCTTTACAAGAAGAACTAGATTTAAAAGGTTTCGACACAATCGATAAACAAATCGGGAACTTAGTCTCAGGATTGGGAATCGATCCTGAAAATATGAACAAAAAGCTTGGACAATTATCTGGAGGACAGAGAGGAAAAATCTTGTTAGCAAGATTATTGCTACAAAATGATGATTTCATTCTTCTAGATGAACCAACAAACTTTTTAGATATTGAACAAGTAGAATGATTAGCAAGATTTTTACAATCTTATGAAAATTCTTTCTTATTGGTATCTCACGATAACGACTTTATAAACAAAACTGTTGATATTATCTATGCAATAGAAAATCAACAAATAAATCGCTATGTTGGTAATTATGAAAAATATTTAGAGCTATCAGAATTAAGAAAAGAACAATATGATAAGGCTGTCGTGTCTCAACAACAACAAATTGCTAAGTTACAAGAATATGTAAATAAAAACAAGGCAAGAGCATCAACTGCAAAGAGTGCTCAATCAAGACAAAAACAATTAGATAAAATGAATGTGTTAGAAGAACGCAAAGATCTAGTTAAGCCTAACATGAGTTTTAAATACAAAAGACCTGCAGCAAGTGTTGTAGCAGAAATTCAAGATCTAGAAATAGGTTATGATTTTCCCCTACTACAAAATCCTTTAAACTTCGAACTTAGAGAAGGTGAAAAGGCAATTGTTAAAGGGTACAACGGTATTGGTAAAACTACATTCTTAAAAACTTTAGCTGGAGAGATAAAACCAATAGATGGAAAAGTTGAACTTGGTAATGGTGTAGAAGTGGCATTCTTCCACCAAGTTGAACATGCAGGTGATGAAACACCTGTCCAATTCTTAAAACGCGAATATCCAAATATGTTGGATGGTGAAATTCGCGCTACTATTGGCCGTTTTGGTATCAAATCGAATTTAATGAATAACCCGATGAAATTGTTATCCGGGGGAGAACAAACAAAAGTTCGTTTAGCTGCGTTAAGTTTAGTTCCATCTAGTTTATTGATATTAGATGAACCTACTAACCACATCGATGTTCTTGCAAAAGAAGCACTTTTAGAAGCTATCAATGCTTTTGAAGGTACTGTTCTTCTAACAACCCATGATATAAATTTCGAAACTAACTGGGCTGATAAAGTCTTAAACTTCGAAGATTTAGTTTAAACATAAGAAACCTAAACTGATTTCAGACTCTATCTCAAAGAAATAAGATTAGAAATAAGGAGAGGAATTTTTATGGACGATAAAAATTTTTCTGTTGTTACTAATTATGCTTTAAACTCTTATAACTTGATTAAAAAAATTCAAAAAAGTATTAACAACAAATATAAAATTGGTGGAGACAACCTATTTTATATTTTAGTAGTAGTTGCTAATGAAGGATTAAACCAAGAAAAAATTGGTGAAACTTTATGAGTAAACAAATCTAAAGTTGCTAGAACTTTAAATACTTTAGAAGAAGAAGGATTCGTTGAACGTCGTCAAGACAAAAAGAACCGTCGTCAAAATAATATCTTTTCTACCCCAAAAGGTAAAAAAGTTTATGAAGACACAATTAAACTTTTCAACCAAATTATTCCTTCAGAAGATGAAGACAAATTGAAACAAATTTTAGCAAGTTTAAGTAAAGCAAATTAATAACTAACGAAACGTAAAAAAATACCCGTAGTAATACTATGGGTATTTTTTCTTTTTTTCTTGCTATAGATTTTAGTCTACATTAAATAATTTTTGTGCGTTTGTTCTTGTAGCTGATATCAAATCATCTACATCCATATTTTTAGCTTTTGCTACAGCATCAGCTACAATTACAGCATTTTTAGGATAGTTTACTTTTCCTTTAAATGGAACTGGTGCAGAATAAGGTGAATCAGTTTCAATCATAATTTGATTGATTGGCGAAGCTTTAACTACATTTAATAGTTCAGCATTTTCTTTATAAGTAATTACTCCTGAAAATGATAAATAATAACCCATCGCAAATAATTCTTTTGCATGAGCTAAGTCGCCTTCATAAGAGTGAACTACTGCTTTTTTAACTTTCTTAGCTTTTAAGATTTCAATAGTATCATCATAAGCTTCAAATGATCCGTCAACATCTTTAATGTGTAAAACAACTGGTAATCCTAGGTTTAGTGCTATATCAATTTGGGCTTCAAAAGTTTCTTTTTGATTTTTTGCAAATTCTTTTGATTTAGAATAGTCTAATCCAGTTTCTCCAATAGCAACTACATTGTCACCATTAGCTCAATCTTCTAAAGAATGAATTGCTTCTTTTGTAAAGTATTGTGCTTCATTTGGGTGAATACCAATAACTGCATATAAATTTGGATATTCGTTTGCATATCTTAATGCGATTTTAGATGATTTAACATCATAACCAACAACATTCATAATTGATACTCCTGCTTGGGTTGCTGATTTGACAATATCAGCTGAAGTTACATCTAAGTCTAAGTAAATTTGATCATTTAAATGGACGTGTGTGTCATAAATTCCTGCCATTTTAAATCCCTCCATATATTTTAATTTTATAACTAAAAGAAAACTAAAATATAGTTTTTGAATTATTATAGGTATAAAAAAGCGAAATAAAAGACAACCTAGTAGAAAGGCTGTCTTTTTAGATTGGATTATTTAACAATAATTTTTACTATGTTTGTTTTTTTATCATAATCATAGCTTTTCATTTTTAATTCTTGAACCTTTTTAGCAATGTTGGTTTTTGATTCATCCATGGTGCTTGGTAAAAGAATAATGATGTATGATGTTGGGAAATTTTTTAAGTAATTGTAATCAGAATCTAATTTTTCATCAATCTTAGCAATTAATTCTTTTTCAGTATAAATTGCTGCGTTTTTTGATTTTTCATTCGAAAACAAAGAACCAGATTGAGTAAAGTCATTAACTTTATAAACAACTAAGTTGAGTTCATCTGCAAAGTTTACATAACTTTCTAATCCAATTGGAGCTAAGTTAAAAGGATTAATTCCAAGTTCTTTTTTCATTTTAGGATCGTTTTCGATAATGTCTAATAAAATTCTTAATCCACGAACAGTACTTTTATCTGAAGCAGTAAGTCTTTTATAAAGTTTTTCCAATCCCTTTTGCTCGTTAGGTTTATAACCATTAACGAAGTTTTTTCATTCTAGTTCAGTAACTAGATAGTTATATTTGTCTAATGTATGTAGATATCACATTATATAGTTCTCCTTTTATTTAGAGTACATGAAATGATTATTTTAAAAACAAGTTAAATGCGTTTTCGGTAGTTTTAGCAATAACTTCTTCTTTAGAAACATTTTTAAGTTCGGCAATCTTTTCGACAGTAAGAACAATGTTCTTTGAGAAATTCATTTCACCTCTATGAGGGTGTGGTGTTAAATATGGTGCATCTGTTTCAACAAGCATTCTTTCGAGAGGTATAACTTTAACAGCTTCTTGTAATTCTTTAGCATTCTTAAAAGTAACTGCTCCGCCGATTTCTATATAGCATCCTAAATTTAGGAATTTCTTAGCATAATCGACATTAGCAGAAAAACAATGAACAACTTTTCTAGCTATAGAGTTTCTAGAAAGTATAGCTATAGCGTCATCATAGGCTGTATAGACATTTCTTTCGTCACGTATATGCATCATTAATGTTTTATTTCTAGCTATAGCTAAATCAATCATTTTTTGAAAACCTATAGCTTGCTGTTCTTTAGTTTCTTTTGTATAGAAATAATCTATACCAACTTCGCCTATAGCTACAACTTTTGTATCCATAGCAAGAATATTTAATTGGTCATAAACTTCATTTGTTAGAGTTTCGATTTCAGTCGGATGAATTCCAACTGTAGCAAATACGTTATCAAATTGTTTAGCTTGTTCTATAGCAAGAATAGATGAATCTAAATCGAAAGCTACATCATTGAAGTAACCTACGCCTTCTTTTTCAGCATCTTCTACTATAGTTTTTATAGCTATACCATTTTCTTCATAGCTAGAATCATTGAAATGAGTATGAGCATCATAAATTTTTGTTAAGTCTTCTTTTAGCATATTTATTTACCTAAGCAATACTTTCTAAAAATGTTATCAATGATTTCTTCATCATATTGTTCACCAATCAATTCACCTAAATAGTTTCATGCTTCATAAAGATCTACATTAACTATATCAATAGGGAAATCTGCTTTGATATTATCAAGAGCTTTGTGAACATTACTTGATACCTTTTCTAATAATGAAATTTGGTTTAAATTGATTAGCACCAGGCTATCTTCTTTTAAGATTTCTTCATTATTATATTTATCTTCTATCAAGTTGATTAAGTTATCAATATCTCCATATAGAGCGTTTGTAGTAACTACTTTTTCTCCGAAGTAATTGTTAACTTCTTTTATTTGTTCTGAAGTTAAGTCTTTTGATTTGTTAAGAATAATAATATGTTGTTTATCTTTTAACAGATTGTACATAGCTTGATTTTGTTTATCTTTATAGTTGTCATAGTTAACAACATATAAAACAAGATCAGCTTTCTTTATATATTCTTTCGACTTATTAATACCTATGTTTTCAACGACATCTGTAGTTTCACGAATTCCAGCAGTGTCTATAAGATTTATAGTCGTATTGCCTAAATTGATTTTTCCTTCTACAATATCCCTGGTTGTACCAGGAACATCTGTGACTATAGCTTTATCTTCATTGATTAAAGCGTTTAATAATGAAGATTTACCTACATTGGTTTCACCAATTATAGCTGTATTAATTCCGTCTACAGACTTCACAGCCATTTTAGAACGTTTAATAATTCCATCTACATCATTAGCGATTTGTTGTAGTAATAAAATTAGGTCTTCATGAGAAGAACCTTCTACATCATCATAGTCGGGATAGTCTATAGAAACTTGAATTCTTGAGATTATGTCCATTAATTTTTCTTTAAGAATTAAAACAGCTTTATTATGACTTCCGCTCATATTATCGATACCAATTTTTAAAGCTAAATCATTTGAAGCATGAATCAAATCATTGATTCCTTCAGCTTGAATTAAATCTATCTTTCCGTTTAGGAACGCACGTTGCGAGAATTCGCCTTTAAGGGCCATTCTTGCGCCGTTTTTAAGAATTACGTTAATTATATGGTTTGTGTTTAAAATACCCCCGTGACAGGCAATTTCGACGACTTCTTCACCAGTGAAAGAATTAGGTGCGTTATAGAAGTTAATAACTACTTCATCAACTAGTTCAGAACCTTCATATAACTTGCGTAAATAGAATCCACGTTTGTCAGGAACTGGTTTTTTAGTCATTTTATTAGTTATTTCTCTAGCATCTTCTCCACTGATTCTGATCAAGGATATAGCTTGAGTAGCTATATTAGTTGCAGGAGCTACGATTGTATCGTTAATTTGAGCCATATTTTCACCTCTTTATTACTTTATAAAATAGTACTTTAATTCATTTTTGTTAACTAACTTTTATTTTAACCTTTATTAGAAAATGAAACAAAGTTTAACAATTAAAAACAAAAAAATCCGCATTTTTAGCGGATTTAATTAATTATTTAAAACTAATGTTTATCAGTTTTTGCTTTGCGTTTTTCTTGTTGACGTAAACGTCTATCACGTTCTTGTGAACCATGTTTAGATTTCTTTTGGTTATAGAAATAGAAACCTAGGGTTTGAGCAATTTGGAATCCTGATGAAAGAATTCAGTAAATTGCAACTCCAGATGCGATTGACGCAACAACGAAGATGAATACTACAATCATTACACATTGAATGATTAAGTTACGTTTTCTAGCTTTTCTTTGCGCTGCAGATAAAGGTTGTCCTTTTTGTCTACGGTATTGTAAGAATGTTGGTAATAACATAGAAACAATTTGTAATGGCAAGTAAGTTAGTAATAACGCTAGGTACACTGGGTGACCATGTGTAACTTGGTGTCAAGGTTGTTCAATTAATGAAATGGCACCAATATTAGCGATTTTCATAACTCTTGTTGATCTAACAACAGCATAAATCGCAAACAAGAATGGTAATGGAGCAAAAGCACTACCTAAGGAACTCATAGGTGAGATTCCTTCTTTTTTGTATAACGCTTGCATTTCCATAGTCATTTTTTGTCTTGAAACTTTATCTTTTTTATCTTTATATTTTGCTTGAATTTCAGCTTGTTTAGCTTGCATATCTTGCATTTTCCCTTGATTCATTTGTGATTTTCATGAGAAGGCTAATGTGATACAACGCACGAAGAACACAGTGAAGAATAAAGCGAAGAAAATTGATACTCCAAATACTTTTTGTGAATGAGGATCTAATCCTGGACTAACAGTTCCTGAGAATCCTTTAGCTAATCCTACAAGGATAAAGGCCATTGGATAAACGAAGAAACCATAGAATGGTGATTTAGTAACCGTAAAGGCCTCTTTTCAACTTCCAATCGGGTTATAAGCATAACCAGCGAAATTATCGATGCCGGCATTGTTATCTAAAAACATTTTAGACGGCTCATCACCAAGCGAACGAATCGCAATTTCGAATGTAGTACCAGGTGCAAAGACTTTGCTTCCTGTCATATCTGTAACTTGAGAAACCATGTAATCAGATTGGTACATTTGTACACAACCCCATAGCATAGAAACAACAATAAACAGGAATCCTAAGATTTTTGTTCATTTCCAAATGTTTTTTCAAACCTTTTTTGATTTAGGTTCGTTACTTTGTTTGGGGTTAAAGTAGTCAAGAACGCGGGAATTATTCCCATTTCCGCTCTGTTTATACAAAGTCTTTCCCCTCCTTTGCAGTTAATTTATTTTTCATTTTTGAGATTCTTAAGAATATACTCTAAATTCTTAAGGTTTATTTCATAATTATTACTTAAAAAGTTTTTTCTCACAATAATTATAATTTTAAAATTCAGATTTTCATACTTTGGAAGCAATTCATTTATCATATGTCTAGTTTGTCTCTTAACTTTATTACGTAAAATTGCATTTCCAAGCTTTTTACCAACGCTAATTCCATACTTTAAACCATTGTTTTGATCATTTGGTACGTAATAGGCAATATAAGATTTGCTTTGTTTAACGTTCTTTTTGTTTATGATTGACTGAAATTCATAATTGTTTTTAATGATTCTTTGATTTTTCATCGTAAATATTAAAAAAGCTTAATTTGCCTTAAACAAATTAAGCACTTAATTTTGCTCTACCTTTTGCTCTACGAGCTTTGATAACTTTTCTCCCGTTTTTAGAAGCCATTCTAGCTCTAAAACCATGAGTGTGAGCAGTTTTAATTTTACTTGGTTGTCAAGTTCTTTTCATTTGTTAACACTCTCCTTTTTCTTTCAAGACAATTTCAAAAAAGATTATATCTTATAAATACGGTTTTTTATACGTTTTAAGAAAAAATAATTTCATTAATTAACAGTAAGAGAAAATAGGCGCAAAAATCAAATTTCTCCTGTGGATAACTGTGGAAAGTTTTCCACACCTAAAAATAACCTTATGTGGAAATGTGGATAACTTTAAAATAGTGTTAATAAATAATGTTAATTAATGTGTATAACTATGTTAAAGCATTGTGAATAAACAGTTTTTATTCACTTTTCAATTCACTATGTGGATAAAAAAGATATAATAATATCTATGAGTTAAGGGGGTTATTAACAAAATGCAGACAGATACACTTTGAGAAAAAATCAAAGATACTCTTGCAGTTGATTCAGATATCGACAATAACGCGTTCAAATCGTATATTGCATCAAGTGAATTAGCTAAAGAAGATGAAATGTCATACTTTGTTGTTGCAAGATCTTCAGTTGGAAAAAACTTCGTTATGGCGGCTCTACCCAAAATAAATGAAGTAATCAAACGTGAACTTGGACATAACGTTAATTTAAACGTTCTTGGGGTTAATGAATATAATGAAATAAGAAAAACACAAACCAAAGCTAAAAAAACTGGGAAAAATATTAAAAGCTTTGATAACTTTGTAGTTGGAAACAGCAATAAAAAGGCCTTTAAAGCCACAAATGAGGTCAGCGAAGAACTTGGATCTAGATACAATCCGTTATTTATTTACGGAGATTCTGGTTTAGGTAAAACTCACCTCTTAAAAGCAGCTCAAAACCAAATCGAAGAAAACTTCGAAGGTTTAAAATGCTATTATGTCACTGCAGAAAAGTTCGGAAACGAAGCAGTCGATGTGATTTTAAAGGGTTATCATGAAATCGAAGCCTTTAAAGAAGGCATTATGCAATATGATGTGCTTTTAATTGATGACATCCAATTTTTAAAAGATAAAGATAAGACAAATGAAATACTTTTCTCAATTTTTAACTATTATCTGGAAGAAAATAAACAAATCATCATCACAAGTGATAAAGGACCAGAAGATCTAAATGGGTTTGATAAACGTATTATTACTAGATTAAATTATGGTTTAAGCGTTGATATTCAAACGCCAGATGTCGATACAGCTCGTCATATTTTAGACGAAGCTTTAAAAGATACTGATAAAGAATGAAACATCACCAATGAAGCTTTAGATTATATTGCTTCTTATTATGCTAGTGATGTTCGTAAAATCCAACAAATAGTTAATAGATTTGGATTCTACTTCGATGATGAACCAGGACCAATTACTTTAAGCATGTTACAAGAAAAAATGCTTGATGGATTGCAACCAAACGTTGTTGGAAAGCTAAATTCTAACAAGATTAAAGACATCGTTGGAGATAAATACGGAGTCTCAAGAAAACAAATTGAAGGTAAAACAAGAACTAGTGTTGTTACTAATGCTAGACACGTTGCAATGTACTTAACAAAGGATATTTTGAATATCAGTTACGTACAAATTGGTCATGAATTTGGTGGAAAAGACCACACCACTGTCTTAAATGCAGTCAATAAAATCCAAGATCGCATGGATAATGACAAAGATTTCAAAAAAGTTATTATGAAATTAAAAAATGACATTACAACAAATTAAATATGATTGTTAAAGTAACTAAAAAGTTACTTTTTTTATTGTGTTTTTTGGATATTTATTAAAAGTTAATTAGGTTTATAAAACCCTTTATTTATCACAATTTTTAAAGTTATCCACAAATCCACGGCACAACAATAACAAAAGAAAGAAAACAAGAAAGTAAAGGAAAAGTATTTTCTTCTCTTCTTTTGATTTTGCATTTAGAGAACTTTGTTTTTATTTACCTTTTTAGTTTTATAAAGTTGTTTGTTCCATTAAAATATAAGTAAATGTAAAAGAGGTTATAAAATGAAGTTAAAAATGACTCGTTCTATTCTCTTAGATGAAATATCTAAAGCAAACAAGATTATCGACCCTAAGGCTGTTAATCCTGAATTGCTTGGAGTTTATATAAGTGTTGAGAATGATAGCATCACTCTTTTAAGTTCTAATGGGAACATGAACTGAAAAGCAAGAGTGAATAAAAGTACTGATGAAAATTTTGAAGTTGAATCGGTTGGAAATATTTTAATTAAAGGACGATTTTTAATTGAAGTATTAAGAAAGATTGACGATGAGATCGTTGAATTAAGCAAAGTTGAAAACAATGAGCTTGTAATTAAGACTTCAAAAGTAAGATTTAACCTTCAAATCTTGGATGCTGAGAGTTATCCATTAATCGGTTTTAGAGAAACTGGCGCTGAACTTGAAATAAATCCAAAAGAATTGAAAAAAGCGATTCAACAAACAATGGTTTCTGTTGATGAATATAATAAAAAATTGATTTTCACAGGAATGAATTTCCAAGGAAAACAAGGAGATTCATTTTTAAAGGTCTTTACAACAGATTCTTATAGAATTTCAACAAAGAAATTGAACTTAAAAAGCCCTTTAAATGAAGATATTGAGTTCACTATTACTTACAAAACATTAAATGAGCTAATTCGTCTACTAGATGGCGCAAATGAGCTAAAAATGTATATTTTGGATGGATATATCACTTTTGATTTAGATCATAATGCTTTATTCCAAACAACATTGATTGAAGGGAAATATCCAAACGTTGAACGTGCGTTCCCTGACAACTTTGAAACTAAGTTAGTAATTGAACGTCAAAAGATAATTAAAGCCTTAGGGAGAGCCAATTTAACTAGCGAAGAAGGCATGACCCCCATTGTTACTCTTGAAATTGATGATGATAAAATTGATTTATCATCAAATAGCCCAGACGTCGGGAACTATTCTGAAACATTAACAGGATTTGAATTTGAAGGTAAAGAACAAAAGATTAGTTTTAATATCAAGTATTTATTAGATGCCTTTAGAACTTTTGAAGATGATAAAGTATCTGTAAACCTAATTTCTTCAGTTAAACCTTTAGAAATTGAGAACACAACCACTGATAAAAGCTTAAGACAACTTGTCTTACCGTTATCAATTGGATAAAACCTAGCAAAAGTCTAGGTTTTTTTATTACGTAAGTTGCGATTAAATAATATAAAATATGACTATAGATTATATCTATAGCAAGAATTATAGCTATAGATTGTAAAAAATACGACTATAGGAATATAAAAATATTGCTATGGATATAAAATTAGTATGACTATAAAAACCATTATAAATAAAGGGTTTAGTAATAAAAATATGACTATAACAATAGAAAATAGGTGCTATAAGTGGAAGAACTTAAGAATAGTTTAATAATAGTTGAAGGAAAAACTGACACTCAGAAGCTAAAGAAAATTTATGGAGACTCTATTAAGACAATCGAGACTTCTGGAGCTGGAATAAACGACAAAATATTAAACAACATTAAAAAAGCGTCTAAAAATAACGAAATTATTGTCTTTACTGATCCAGATGGCCCTGGAAAGAAAATAAGAGAAAGAATTAACTTAGAATTCCCTGGGAAAGTTAAGAATGCATTTATCACCAAACAAGATATGGTTGAAGGAAAGAAAAAGATTGGTATTGCTGAAGCGACTGAAGAAGCTATTAGAGATGCTTTAGACAATTTAATTGAATTTAATAATGATAATCAAACTATTTCGTGACATGAATATTTGGATAATGATTTCTATTTAAAAGAAAACAGAACAATCATTTGTAATTACTATAGTTTTGATTCAAAAACTAGCTCAAAAACATTATTTAAATGATTAAATTGAATGGGAAATAACGTAGAAGACGTAAAGAAAATTATAGAAGGAAAAAACAATGGAACAAATTAATGCAAAAAAACAATTTGGACAAAACTTTATTAGTGATCCAAATTTAATTACAAAGATTGTTGACTTATTAGGTAATGAAAAAGATAGTTTAGTCATAGAAATCGGTCCTGGTAAAGGAGCTCTAACCAAACAATTAGTGAAAAGATTTAAAAAAGTTATAGCTATAGAAATTGATAGAGATATGGAGGATATCTTAAATAAAGAAATAAATAGTGAAAATTTTGAACTAATTATTAAAGATGCTTTAGAAGTTGACCTACGAGAACTTATAGCTGGAGAAAATAAAAAATATGACTATAAGAATGTTTTTTTAATTTCTAATATGCCTTACTACATAACAAGTGAAATTTTATTCAATACCTTAGATGTACATGACTTATTAACTAAAGCTGTATTCATGATGCAAAAAGAAGTGGCTACAAGAGTATGTGCTAAAGTAAATGAAAATAACTATAATAATCTATCTATAGCGTGTGATTTTTATGCAACTACAAAATATGAATTCACAGTGCCTAAAAAAATGTTTAGACCTATACCAAAAGTAGACAGCGCAATTGTTAGTTTAACTTTCAATAATGATCATGTTAATGATGTAAAAGACCCACAAAAGTTCATTTCGTTTGTAAGACAACTTTTTAATAATAGACGTAAAACAATCTTAAATAATCTAGGTAGAGTTCTAGGAGACAAAGAAAAAGCGAAAGATGTTTTAAATAAAACCCAAATATCTGAAAACTTAAGACCAGAAAACATTGATTTAGACCAATATATAAATTTATATAACAACTCTTATTAGTGAGAAAAAATAAATAATTTCAACCTAAAACCTTAAAATTTGCGAAAAAAACAACGCATTTTAAGGTTTTTTTCATTTTCTAGTGGTTTTTTTCATATGCCTTTAAACCTTTACAACGGCTAAAATAATGCTAATTATGATATAATTAGTACAAAGAAAGACTATCTAGTCTTTCATTTTAGATTAAAGGAATTGGTGAATTAATGGCTGAAAATAACAAGCATGAATATGATGCCGATTCGATTAGAGTACTTAAAGGGCTAGAAGCTGTTAGAGTTCGTCCTGGAATGTATATTGGATCAACTGGTGTGACTGGATTACACCACTTGGTTTGAGAAATTTTAGATAACTCAATCGATGAAGCAATGGCTGGTGAAGCTACTCATATCGAAGTAACTATTACAAAAAATGGAGAAGTTATTGTTCAAGATAATGGACGTGGAATTCCAGTTGGAATTAACCATGACACTGGGAAAACTGCTCTTGAATTAGTATTTACTCAATTACACGCCGGAGGAAAATTCGATTCAGAATCATACAAGATTTCTGGAGGATTACACGGGGTTGGAGCCAGCGTTGTTAACGCATTAAGTTTATACGTAGATGTAGAAGTTAAGAAAAACGGAAACATCTACCATCAAGTGTTCTCTGAAGGGGGAACAAAAGAAACCGAAATGGAAATCATTGGTAAAACCGATGACCACGGTACTCGAGTTTTATTTAAACCCGATCCAGAAATTTTCAAAGAAACTGTAGACTTTGACTACGACACAATCAGAAACAAAGTTAAACAATTAGCATACCTAAACAAAGGTATTACTATTCAACTTACTGATCAACGTATTGATAAGACTGTCACATATCATTTCCCAAACGGAATTGTTGACTATGTTAAAGAAACAAATACAGGAAAACCTGCTATAAACCAAACTGTCTTCTACGCAGATGGCATTGTAGAAAAAATCGAAGTTGAAATTGCTGTTCAATGAAACGCTGAATACAATGAAGATTCAGTTTCATTCGTTAACAACATTAATACTCGTGATGGTGGAATGCATGAAGATGGATTCAAGCAAGCCATGGTTAGAATTATTAACCGTTATGCTGCTGAAAAAGACATCAACAAAAATAAAACACCTCAACGTTATAACTGAGATGACATTAAAGAAGGTATGACTTCAGTAATCAGTATCAAACATACTGATCCTCAATATGAAGGACAAACCAAAACCAAACTAGCTAACCCTGATGCAAAAATCGCGGTTGATGCAGTTGTTGGTGAAAACTTCGAAAGTTATTTATGAAATAACCCAGAAGATGCTGCTGCAATTATGGATAAAATCCAAACTTCTCAAAAATCACGTTTTGCAGCTCAAAGAGCAAGAGAAGACACAAGAAGAAAAACTGCTTTAGATGGTTTCTCATTACCTGGGAAATTAGCTGACTGTGCATCTAAAGACCCTGAATTTGCCGAATTATATATCGTCGAAGGGGATTCTGCGGGTGGTTCTGCTAAGCAAGGTCGTAACAGTAAATATCAAGCAATTTTACCTTTAAGAGGTAAAGTGTTAAATGTTGAAAAAGTACAACCTGCCAAAGCATTTACAAATCAAGAAATAAAAACAATGATTACTGCTATTGGAGCAGGAGTTAGAGAAGATTTTGATATTAGTAAAATTCGTTATGGAAAAATCGTTATCATGACTGATGCCGATGTTGATGGAGCACACATCAGAATCTTATTATTAACATTCTTCTATAGATATATGAAACCATTAATCCAAAATGGAAATGTGTTTATTGCACAACCTCCATTATTCAAAATTGAAGCTGGAAAACAAGTTGCATATGCCTATACTGATAAAGAATTAGATGACTTTAAAAACAATGAATTCGCTGGTAAAAGATACGGAATTCAACGTTACAAAGGACTTGGAGAAATGGACCCACAACAATTGTGAGAAACCACAATGGATCCAAAACACAGAACTATGCTACGTATTACTTTAGAAGATGCGGCTGTAGCAAATGAAGTATTTAGTAATTTAATGGGAGAAGACCCTGAATTACGTCGTGAATATATTCAAGACAACGCTGAATTTGTTACAAATTTAGATTTTTAGTTATTAGATAAGGAAAAAGAATTATGAAAAATAAAATCATTTACAATGCTGGATCAATGTTCAACGAAGCACAATGAGATGCAAGAAAACGTGAAGGTGAAGAACTTAGAAAAATGTTCCCAGACTACACAATTAAAAACCCTGTAGACTTTGATACCAATCAAGGAACTGCACCAACTAATGAAGAAATTTTTGCATTAGACTACAAAGGAATTAAAGAATCAGACATCGTTATTCTTGAAATGGATGGATGAGATTCTGGAACACATATGGAATTTGGATTAGTTGTTGAAATGGCTAAAAACGATCCTTCAAAATTAGTGTTCCCAATTATTTCTGACTTCAGATATAAACAAGGTGTTATTCATGGAGAAATCGTAGGATTTGGACTAAACGAAATGATTACTGGAGCTTTCTACGACAAAGATTTAAATAAAGGAGACGTTCCTCAACTAACTGTTGTTGATTCTCATAAATCTGCTCGTGAAGCAATTAAAGCTATCTTAACTGGAGATACAAAAAACTACCGTGAAAGATTTGACATCAAAGATTTATACAAACAAACAAATGATGTTTACCACGGATTTAATAAATAAAAAGGAAGTAATTAAAAGATGAGTGAAAAAGAAGAAATAGATTTTGGTCATGGTCGTATATTACCCATTGATGTTTCTACAGAAGTTCGTCGTGACTTCCTAGAATATTCAATGAGTGTTATTGTTTCAAGGGCATTACCTGATTTACGTGACGGATTAAAACCTGTTCATAGACGTATTATCTATGCTATGAATCAATTGAAAATGACTCATGACCAACCTTACAAAAAATCAGCTCGTATTGTTGGGGAAGTTATCGGGAAGTACCACCCACATGGTGATAGTTCTGTTTATGAAGCCATGGTTAGAATGGCTCAAGATTTCTCATACAGATACCCTCTAATTGATGGTCACGGAAACTTTGGTTCAATTGATGGTGATGGAGCAGCCGCTATGCGTTATACAGAAGCACGTTTAGCAAAAATATCTGACTACTTAATCAAAGATATTGATATGGATACAGTTCCGTTTGTAGATAACTATGATGCTACAGAAACTGAACCATCATATTTAACTGGATATTTTCCAAACCTATTAGTAAATGGGGCTATGGGAATTGCAGTCGGTATGGCTACAAACATTCCACCTCATAACTTACGAGAAGTTAATGATGCTGTTATTGCTTATGTTAAAAATAACGACATTACCATAGATGAAATTTTAGATAACTACATTCAAGGACCTGACTTCCCAACTGGAGCATTAATGACAAATGGTCCTTCAATGCGTGAAGGTTATAAGACTGGTAAAGGTAGCGTCAGAATGCGTGCCAAAATCAGAACTGAAGAACATGGACAACATGAACGTTTGGTTGTTAGTGAAATCCCTTACCAAACTAACAAAGTAAAAATTATTGAAAAAATTGTTGAACTAGTTAAGACTAAACAAATTACTGAAATTTCAGATATTCGTGATGAATCAAACTTAAAAGAAGGAATCAAAATTGTTATTGATTTAAAACGTGATGCTAATCCCGATTTAGTATTATCACAACTTTACAGATATACTCCTTTACAAACAAGTTTTTCAATTAACATGTTAACTTTACATAATCAAATTCCTGTTCTATTAGATTTAAAAAGTATTATTAAATTCTATGTAGAATATCAAATTAGCATTATTGTAAAACGTTCTATTTTTGAACGAGACAAAAAACAAGCAAGACATCATATTCTTGAAGGGCTACACAAAGCATTAGATGATATCGATAATATTATTCACATTATCCGTAATTCTAATAGTACTGAAGAAGCGCGCCAAAGCTTAATGGCTAAATATGGATTTGACGAAGATCAAGTTAAAGCAATTCTTGCTATGACTTTACAACGTTTAGTTGGCTTAGAAAGAGAAAAACTTCAAACAGAAATGGATGAAATTTCTTCTCGTTTAGATTATCTAAATAAATTAATTTCAGATAGAGAAGAACAAAACCAAGTTCTTATTGCTCAATTAGAAGAAATTAATGAAAAATTCGGAGACGACCGTCGTACAGAAACAATTCCAGATGCAATGTTAGACATTGATAATGAAGAGTTAATTCCTGACGTTAAAATGATGATCGTTCTTTCAAAAGAAGGAAATATTCGCCGTTTAGATCCAAACGAATTTAGAGTTCAAAAACGTGGTGGTCGTGGAATTTCAATTGATAATAACCCAGATGACCCAATTGTTCTTTCTGCTATGGGAAAAACAAGAGACTGAGTTATGATGTTTACTGATACTGGTAAAGTATTCAGAACAAAAGCTTATGGAATTAGACAATACTCACGTACCAACAAAGGTATTCCTGTAGTCAACTTCTTGGATGGACTAACTAAAGATGACACAATTACAGCTATTTTACCAATCAGAAATGATAAAGGTAAATTCAAATATTTAAACTTCGTTACACGTGATGGAATCATTAAGAAAACTGACATCGAAAACTTTGATAGAGTTAACAAAAACGGTAAAATCGCTATTAACTTAAAAGATGATGATCGTTTAGTTTCTGTATTACCAACAACTGGCGAAGAAACAATCTTCATTGCTACAAAAGATGGTAAAGTTATCAGAATTGATGAATCAAAAATTAGACCGCTATCAAGAACTGCTACTGGAGTTAAAGGTATTAAGCTTGAAGAAGGTGATGCGGTTGTTGGTGCAACTACTTCATTTGGAGTTGATGAAATCACAACAATCTCATCAAAAGGAAACTTCAAGAAAACTAAGATTAGTGAATACAGAATTAGTGGAAGAAATGCTAAAGGAGTTAAAGTTATGAATTTACATGATGGTGACTTCAAAGCAATTCTTGGAACTAGAGAATCTGACTTGTTGTTAATTATTTCATCTGACGGTAATCTAATTAAAACAAGAGTTAGTGACGTTCCTACATTATCTAGAACTGCTGCTGGAGTTAGAGGTATTAGATTAGCTGGTAAAGATGTTATAACATCAGTATCGTTAGAATACCGTAAACATGGTGAAGAAAACCAAGACTTCGAAGAAGATTAAGAAAATAATTTTAAAAGAGCTCAAGCTCTTTTTTCTTTTTTAATTTCGTTGTATTTAAAAATCAAAATTATAAAATATAGTTATGGAAAAAACGAAAACGAGGAACATAAAATGGCAGTCCAAAAAGACTTTAATCAAGAAAAACCAGCTACAGCAAGTGGAGTTGGTAAATTCTTTTGATACCTTTCTTTTATATTTATTATTCCAATTTTTATTTCAATTGGAATTTCAAATAAATTAAATAAATATTTAGTAAAAATTAATGAAGCAGATTCTGGAATTGATACTCAATTAACTCAAAGATCTGATAGTTTAACTAAATTAGTTGATGTAACAAGACAAGCAATGAAATATGAACAAAGTACATTAACAGAAGTAACTAGATTAAGAAACACAAACGTAAACGGTTTAAGTACTGAAGAAAAAGCAGACTTAAACGACAAAATGACTCAATTACAAAGAAGTATTAATATTCAAATGGAAGCATATCCAAACTTAACAGCTACTCAAAATGTTAAGAGTTTACAAAAATCAATTACTGATTGTGAACAAAATATTGCAGCTTCAAGAAGAATCTACAACTCAAACGTATCTATTTACAATCAAACAATTACCCAATATCCTGATAATGTTATTGCTTCACAAAAACACTTATCTTCAAAACCTTTCTTTGAATCAACACCTGAAGAAAGAAAAGATGTAAAAATGGATTTAGGTTTTTAATAGAAACAAAATCATACTTACAACGACTTCCGATTAGGAACCGTTGTATTTTTTTGTTATAGGAGGAAAAAATGATAAATGACGAAAAAGCTTGCGAGCTTATGAGAAAAGAAATAGATAAAGTAGAAATTGAAGAACCTGTATTCAATAAAAATTATTGATGAGTTATAGGTGGTGGTGCGTTATTAACAATCATAGCTGTAATTATTCAAATTGCTATGGGGTTTTCAAAAACATTTGTGCCTATTATTGTAGCTTTTGTTATAGCCTCATTAACTATATTTATAGTTAGTACTTTACATGGTGCCTATAAGAAAAAAGTGGCTATGAAAAATAGCAGCGCTCTAGGACCAATTGTTGAAAAACTTTATCAAATATATTTTGATAATACACAAGGACTTGTAGACAGTTCAATCAATTTTAAATATGAAGGTATTAATAGAGGCAAAGTCTATAGAGGAATAAATGGTCTTTCTTTTAAATTAAACAATGAAGAAGTGAGATTTGCTTTAAATCAAGATAAAGAACAAAGAACAAGAACAGTTACAAATTCTGATGGTAAAAGAGTAAGCGAAACTTATTGAGTTTACATTCTTAAGTATCAATTAGATAGCACTGCTAAAAAACTTGATGGCTATGACCCTATCGAATTCGTAGCAAGAAAAACCAGAAATAAAGATGGATTTTTTGTTTCAGAATCAATCGAATTTAATAAAAACTATAGAGCTACAGGATGAAACCAAATGCAAATGTATAAATTGTTTCAACCAAAAGTTATAGATGGATTCGCAAGTGGGAAATACTTCTTAGGAACTAATAGAGTGTTTTTTAACGACGGTAATGCATCAGTATTGTGAAGAGACATGAGAGAACAAGAAGTTCCTTACCACTATGATGTTTTAGACTTTAGTGGAGTTGCTTGATCTGGTCACAATGTTGCTCAAAAAGTTATAGACAAGATTAGAAAAGTTGCAGCATTTTATTTCGAATCACAAAATATGTTGATTCCTTTTGATTTATACGATGACTTTGATTAACTTTATGTTAATAAAATAAACATTTATATAAGGTATAAAAACGCTATAATAAAAGGTAAATAGAGATAAATTATTATCTCAATTACTTATACTTAAATGATTTAGGAGAGGGAAAATGTTAGATATTAATTACATTGAAGCTAATTTTGATGAAGTAGCAAAAAGATTGAATACAAGAAATGGTAACTATACAGACGATTTAAAGAAATGTGTAGATTTAAACCTTAAACGTAAATCAATCATCATGGATGTTGAGAAATTAAAGAGTGATAAAAACTCTTTATCTAAAGAAATTGGAAGCTTAGTTAGAGATAAAAAAATAGCTGAAGCTGATGAAATTAAAAAAAGAGTTTCAGAAATGAATGAAGCTATTAGTAAATATGATGAAGAATTAAAAGAAACAAGTTCTGAATTAGATAACTTATTGCATTACATTCCAAACTTACCAGATGCTGATATTAAAGTTGGTACTGATGACAGTGAAAATGAAGAAATGCGTCGTTGAGGTGATGAATTTAAAAAAACTCAAGAAGTTCCTCATTGAGATATTGCTACTAAACTTGGTTTGGTTAACTTTGAATTAGGGCCAAAATTAAGCGGTTCACGATTTGTTGTTTACACAAATAGAGGATCTAAAATGGTTCGTGCTTTAGCTGATATCTTGTTAACAAGACATACAAACAATGGGTATGAAGAATTTGGATTACCAGTTATTGTTAACGCTGATATTATGTATGGAACTGGTCAATTACCGAAATTTGCAGATGATGCTTATAAAACAACAGATGGACAATATTTAATACCAACTGCTGAAGTTCCTTTAACTAATATTCATGATGGAGAAATCTTAAATGTTTCTGAATTACCTAAAAAATATACAGCATATACACAATGTTTTAGACAAGAAGCTGGAAGTGCTGGTAGAGATACTAAAGGATTAATTCGTTTGCACCAATTCAATAAAGTTGAAATGGTTAGAATTGTTGAAGCAAAAACTTCTGATCAAGCTTTATTAGAATTAACAAACGATGCTGAAGAAATTCTAAAAATGTTTAATTTACCTTATAGAGTTGTTGAACTATGTACTGGAGATTTAGGATTCAGTGCTGCTAGAACTTATGATTTAGAAGTATGATTCCCTTCACAACAAAAATATCGTGAAATCTCTTCATGTTCTAACACACGTGACTTCCAAGCAAGAAACATGATGCTAAGAACAAGAGATGCTGATGGAAACATTCAATACGCTAATACTTTAAATGGTAGCGGTGTTGCAATTGATAGATTAGTTGCTGCAATCTTAGAAAATTACTGAGATGGAGAAAAATTAATTCTTCCAGAAGTGTTACAACCATACTTCAATAACGAAAAATACTTAAAATAAGTTTTACTGAACTTATTAAAAAATGTTAAAATAATTTTGCCAGTATAAAGATAACGTCTGAACCTAGTCAGGACCGGAAGGTAGCAGCTATAAGGATCTGTGTCTTGTATATTGGTTTTTTATTTATTAAGGAAACAAAGTAATGGAAGATAAATATTATGAAAGATTGATGGAATTAATAAAAATACCATTGGCTAACAATGATATTCCTGTGAGTGCTTTAATTGTTGATAAGAACGGTAATATAATCGCTGAAGGTTATAATGATCGAGTTAAAAACAATACAATAAGTGGTCACGCTGAGATTAATGCCATTAATCAAGCTTTAAAAGATAATACAAAATTAAATGATTGTGTCATTTATACAACTTTAGAACCTTGTGGAATGTGCTATTCAGCCATTAGACAAGCTAAAATTAAGTCAGTTGATTACATTCTTAATAACGACAAAAACGATGTAACTAGAAGCTTTGCTTTACATGATAACTATCTTTCATTAAATAAAAACACCACCAAAGAACAAGAAGAAGAATATCAAACTATTCTTTCTGAATTCTTTAATCAAAATATTCGTTAAAAAAACTAAGGAATTTAGCTTCCTTAGTTTTTTTTGCAATTTGTATAACGGTTTCCGAAATTAATCATTTCATCAATCAAAGGTTTTAATTGTTTACCTTCTGTTGAAAGTTCATATTCAACACGAATCGGACCATCGTGATATTCAGTTCTGATTATTATCTTGTCTTTTTCTAAGTCTTTTAAAGAACAACTTAACATTTTTTCACTAATGTTAGGGATTTCTTTTTTAAACTCATTAAAACGTAGTTTACCGTTTAAAAGACGATAAACTATCATTACTTTTCATGGTGTTCCAATCATTTCCAGTGTTTTAGCTACTGGACAGAACTCGTCGTTACTTCTAGCATATTTTTGCATTTTAAAGATCTCCTAACTATCTTATTGTAAGTACGCATCTATATTCTCGATTTTACACCGTTTTTAATTGATTGTTTAATAAAATAGGTTCATGTTTTTAAATTAGTTATTAACTAGTCGGGTTAAAGAATAGAAGCAAAATATATTATAATTAAATGATAACGGGGTGTTAACAATGGAGAAACATAATTCTTTATATCGTACCTACCGTCCTTCTAATTTTAAGGATGTTGCAGGACATAAAAATATAGTTGAAATCTTGACTTCAGAATTAAAAAATAATTCTTTTGGTCATGCATATTTATTTGCCGGACAAAGAGGTACAGGTAAAACTTCTATAGCAAGAATTTTAGCAAAAGCTATTAATTGCCAAAATTTACAAGACGGTAATCCTTGTGATGAATGTGATAATTGTGTTTCATTTAATCAAAATCAATTTCCAGATATCTATGAAATAGATGCTGCTTCAAACAACGGAGTGGACGAAATTCGTAACATAACAAATGCAGTTCAAACTTTACCTATAGCTGGAAAATATAAAGTTTACATAATCGATGAAGTACATATGCTTTCCAAAGCAGCCTTTAATGCACTACTAAAAACTTTAGAAGAACCACCCGCTCATGTAGTATTTATTCTTGCTACAACTGAATACGATAAAATTCCTCAGACTATCATTTCAAGATGTCAAACTTTTAGTTTTAAAAAGATATCTAATGATGCATTAAAAGAAAGAATTAATTTTATTGCCAAAGAAGAGGGTTATACAATAACTGAAGAAGCTGCTAATGAAATATATTCTTTATCAGAAGGATCTTTAAGAGATGCATTAAATGTTTTAGAACAATTAATGATTATCTCTAATGACACTAAGAATATTGATATAAATAAGGTTAAAGAAATATTTTACGTAGCTACAAAAGATGAAAAGGTAAATATCATCAAAAATGTTATTAACGGAGAATATACAACAATTATTGATTATTTTGAAAAGAATAAACAACAAGGAATGAATTTCGATGTGCTTACATTAGCTTTAATTAAGATTATTAAAGAGCTTATTGAATTTAAGTTAACTGGTGATAGCAAATTACTTGAAGATATTAACGAAGATGATGCACAAGAGTTTAAAAATGTTCCTATAGAAAAATTATTTACTATAGCTGACAATTTAACAGATGCATATATTAAAACAAAGAATAATACCGCTTCATTCGATTACATATTATTAAGTATTTTAAAGTCTATAGATAACAAAGACAAAAAGATATCTATAGATACTAAACCAAATGTAAATGAAATAGAAAAACCTGTAGTTAAATTTGAACAAATTCCAGCTATAGATAATGAACTGATTATAGCTACAAAAGCAGTTCAAGAACCTGCTATGGCTATAGAAGAAGAACCAATTGAATTGAATCAAGATGATTCTTTTGAAGAAATAGAAAAAAATACTGAAAAAACAATTGCTTCAGAAAGTCCTGAAGACGAAAGTCTAACCTTTGACAGTTTAAGCTTTACTGCTGAAACAAAGGCTGTTATCGATGCTAATAAAATTGCAAACAACAAAAATGAATTAATTGAAACGCAATCCGAAAAGGCGAAAAAGGTTGCTAACAAAACACATATTAAATATTTAATAAGTGATCTTATTAATGTTTTAATGGGTGTAATTGAAGACAAACGCCCAGAATTACGCCACGAATTAACCGATAAAATTGATTCAATCTTTGAAGTCGATGATTCTGATGAATTTATAAATAAAGATAAAGCAAATTCTTTAGCATCATTCTTCAATACAAAAGTAACAGCTGCAAACAATAATGAAATAATAATAATTACTGATACAAACTCACAAGCTGATTTAATTAATCATGAATTACTTAATGACAGTTTCAGAAAAGAATTAAATAATTTATTAGGACAAGAATATGTTGTGTATGCGATTAGTGCTAATTATTGAAAAGAATCTAAGATAACATTCTCAGAACTTAAAAAACAAAATTTATTGCCAATTTATTCCAGAGAAGACGTCAAAAACTTTTATTTAAATAACAAAAATGTTATCAATGGTAAAAATTCAGAAGAAGATAAAGAATTGTTAAAGAACGCATCTAAGTTATTTGATTTAGATGATATTAACTTTGGAGAATAACTATGGAAAATAAATTTGATGAAGTTGTTGAAAAATTAAGATTTCTTGATGGAGTAACTAAAAAATCCGCTAAGCGTATGGCTATAGATTTGGTTAACAAAAATAACAAAATTGAAAATGCGCAAGAAGCATTAGACATCATTAAAAATGATTTAGGTCAATGTCCTACTTGTTTTTATATGACTATAGATAATGTTTGTCCTATTTGCTCAGACCCTGATAGAGATAAAAATCTTATAGCTGTAGTTTCTACTATGTCAGATGCTATGACTATAGAAGAAATTCATGATTATAACGGGGCATATGCTGTATTAAATGGGGAGATTAATCTTTCAAAGAATATAACACCTGACAAACTTACTATAGATAAGCTTTTTAATAGAACTAATAAAAATACAGAATTAATATTAGCTCTAAATTCCACTTTCAATGGAGAATTAACTGCTAATTATATAAGAGACATAGCAAGACAAAGAGGCATTAAATACACAAGACTTGCTAGAGGAATACCGGTGGGAGGAGTTTTGGATTACGTCGATGAAAAAACTCTTTCAGATGCATTAAAAAATAGAAAAAAAGACGATTAGGAGGCAATAGTATGTTTATAACTTTAGAAGGACCAGATGGTTCAGGTAAAACCACAGTCGTAGAACCATTAAAAAAACACTTAGAAGATGAAGGATATAAAGTTTTAGTCACTAGGGAACCTGGAGGAACTAAAATATCTGAAGAAATTAGAAACGTTTTATTAAAGAAACGTGATGAAAAAATGGATCCCTGAACTGAAGCTTTGTTATTCATTGCTTCTAGAAAACAACATTTAGTTGATGTTATTATTCCTGCATTAAAAGATGGATACATTGTCATATGTGATAGATACATGGATTCAACTAGTGCATATCAAGGAGCTGGAAGAGGGTTAAAAGTTAACGATATCGATGAAGTACAACACATTGTACTTGGTGAATGAGTTCCTAATTTAACTTTATACTTCAATGTTGATATCGATGTTGCTAATGCTCGAATGAACACACGAGATGAAAGCAAGAATCGTTTAGATGAAGAAAATAATGACTATAAAAAGAAAGTAATTTCTGGCTATAAAGATTTAATTAAAAAACACCCAGAAAGATTCGAAGTAGTTGATGCAAATAAAGATAAAGATAATGTATTAAAACAAGCTATAAGAATTGTGGATGAAAAATTAAAAAATGAAAAAAAATAAAATCTTAGAATATATAAAATCTGCCTATATACAAAATAAAATGTTTGAAAGTATTTTATTTGATGCTGAAGATAATAATGCTCTAGAAGATTTAACAACTGATGTAGCGAGAATGTTATATTGTGAAAATCTTTCATTAACTGATGATGGTTGTGAATGATGTGAAAAATTCGATAATCAAGGAATCTTAGATTTTAGAATAATCGGTAATCATAATGATCTTATTAAAAAAGAATTAATCAAGAATACTATTGATGAACTTAGTTATTCAGCTATGGAACAAGGAAAACCTAAGATAACAATCATTAGAAATGGCGAAGACTTAAAAGTAGATGCAGCAAACTCTTTACTTAAGTTCTTGGAAGAACCAACTAAAGATACGTATTTCTTTATAGAAACAAATGACAGAAACTCTATTTTACCAACTATAAAATCTAGAGCAAAACTATTATCATTATCTAATGAAAAAGAAAACATGAGTGAAGAAACTTTTATTGTTAAAATTATAAAAACCAAAAATAAAGATAGTATTCTATTAATGAATAATAAAATGAAAAACCTAGATAAAAACGAACTACAAGATATAGTTAAAAATAGCATGAACTCTTTCTTAAAAAATTGTGCTATAGAAATATATGAAAATTTATTAGAATTTTATAACGATTTGAAGTTTTCAAATAATCCAAATCTAGCTATAGACCGCTTCGTGATTAAAATAGCAGAGGTGATTTAATGAAAGAACTTAATAACTTACTAGGTTACAAGGATAGACATATCTATCAAGATACAGAAATGTTTAACTTCACATTAGACAGTATTTTATTAGCTCGCTTTGTAAGTCTTAATGCAAAGAAAAAAAGAATTGTAGATTTTGGAACAAATAATGCTGTAATTCCTTTAATAATAAGTAAATATACAAATGCTAATATTACTGGGGTAGAAATTCAACCTAAAGCTGTTGAACTAGCTAAAGAAAACGTTGATTTAAATGAACTTCAATCACAAATAAAAATTGTTCAAAATGATATTGCAGATTTTGCAAAAGAAAACGTACATCAATTTGATGTAGTTATTTGTAATCCACCTTTCTTCGAAGTCGGTGAAAAAACAAAAACTCGTGAAATTAGCCAAGAAGTTGTTAATGCCCGTCATGAAACCTTAATTAATTTAGATGGAATTGTTAAGTCTGCAGGTCTTTGCTTAAATAATGGTGGAACTTTTGCTATGGTTCATAGAGCAGAAAGAATTGGAGAAATTATTGAACTATTTAATAAATACAAAATTACTCCTAAAAAGATGCAATTCATTTATTCTAAACCTGGTTATGATGCCAAAACTGTATTAATTGAAGGTGAGAAGCAAGGAAATAAAGGAATGACTATACTTCCAGCAATCATCGCTCATAATGTTGATGAAACTTATACTCAACAAGTATTAGATCTATTTAGAGATTAGGTGATAAACAATGATGATTAAATCAAACGAGAGAATTTTAGTTGGTGTTTCAGGTGGGCCTGATAGTATGTATCTTTTAAATAGTTTAAAAGAACAAGGCTATAAAAACATTATTGCTTGTCACGTAAACTATAACTATAGGGAAAATTCAATTAAAGATGAAGAATTAGTCAAAGAGTACTGTAGCAAGAATAATATAGAACTACAGGTTAAAAATATAGATAGTTCTATCTATAAAAAACTAAATGAAAATTTTGAAAAATACGCAAGAAATATAAGATACAATTTTTTTGCAGACGTAGCAAGAAAAAATAATGCTAAGTATCTATTCATAGCCCATAATAAGAATGATTCTATAGAAACTTTCTTGCTACAAGAAGAAAGAGGGTCTATAGTTTCTTACTATGGACTTAAGTTTGTATCTGACTATAAAGGATTAATAGTCGTTCGTCCCTTATTGAATATGTTGAAAAGCACAATTCTTGAAAAAGATAAAGAACTTAATATCCCGTTTGTTATTGACCAAACAAATTCAGATATTAGATACAAGAGAAATAAAATTAGATCTCAAATCTCTGAAGCTGATTTTCCTAAATATGAAAAGGAAATCAAAGAAGCAAATCTAGAAAACGAAAAATTAAAAACTTTTGCAAAGTTTTATGTAAACAATAATCTAACTGCAAAGGATTTAATCCTTACTGAAAATTTTCACAAACAAGATTTAAAACAAGTAATGTTTATCATTATTTATTACGCTAATTATTTAAAACTAGATGAAAAACTTCTTGATTACAATGGTAACTTTTTAAAAGAAATAGCTACCGAACTTTTAGATACTAAGAAAACATTCTTAAAAATTAAGTGCAAAGATTATTTTTTAGTTAAAGATTATGACCGAATTTATTTTGTAAAAGAAGAATGATTTAAAACTTATTCAATTGAAATTAACAATCGTGAAGACTTTAGTAAATTAAATTTCTTACAAGAAACCATTTATTTACAAAGAGTAATGGATGAAGATGGCTTCAAATTCCCTTATTTAATTAGTAATGATTATGATTCTTATAAGCTAAAAAGCTATTGTGATAAGAAAAAAACTAATCGATATTTCATTGATAAAAAAGTTACTTATAAACTACGTTATGAAAAACCAGCTGTTATTAGCCTAAACAATGATAAAATAGTTAACTATAAGAGTTTTTAAAACAGTAAAATTGATATATAACTATGGTAATATTACTATGTTATTTTTTATAATTTTTTCACGTATTATTTAATATAAATAAATTAATCAAACAAAGAAGAGAGGTAATTTATGGGAAATCAAAACAATAACCAAAAGAAGAAAAACAAAAAAGGCGGAGTTTGAATCTGACTTATTTTAGTAATTATCATTATTATTGCTATTATTGTTGCCTCAATCTTCTTAAAAGGTAGCGCTGATGTATTAAGTGTTGATGAATTACAATCAAAACTAAATTCAAACGATATTAATAGTGCACACTTCGAAACCGATATTTCTAAATTTGTAATTAAAGGGACTTATCGAGATACAAATGGAAACTTGCATTCATTTATAGTTAACTCAATTCCTGTTCAAGTTTTAAGTAATAAAGATATGTATCCTAATGACTTTGCAATTGTTGAACAAGTTCGTCATTTAAAAGGATTTGAAGGTATTACAGAATTAGCAACAGACCAAACTGCTGCAATTGTTGGAACTGTTGTTCCATTAGTTGTAATGATCTTGATTTATGTATTCTTATTCTGATTCTTATTTAAATCAATGGGAGCTGGAGGAGCTGGAGGTGCTAATGGTATCTTCGGTATGAGCAAAAATAAAGCTAAATTAACTAAATCAACTGTTAAATTTAGTGACGTTGCTGGTATTAATGAAGAAAAAACTGAAGTTGTTGAATTAGTAGACTATATGAAACACCCTCAAAAATACCAAGAAGCTGGAGCTAGAATTCCGAAAGGTGTTCTTTTAGAAGGGCCACCTGGAACTGGGAAAACTTTATTAGCTAAAGCTGTTGCTGGAGAAGCTGGAGTTAACTTTTATGCAACTTCAGGATCTGAATTTGATGAAATGTTCGTTGGATTAGGGGCTTCAAGAATTCGTGAAATGTTTAATGATGCAAAAATGAATGCACCATGTATTATTTTCATCGATGAAATTGATGCCTTAGCTCGTAAAAGAACTTCAAGTGTTGCTGGAACAAATGACCAAACATTAAACCAACTTTTAGTTGAAATGGACGGATTTGATACTAACTCAGGAGTTATTATCATGGCCGCAACAAACCGTGTTGATGTTCTTGACCCTGCGTTATTACGTCCTGGACGTTTTGACCGTACAATTCAAGTTTCATTACCTGATATTAAAGAACGTGAAGCAATTCTTAAATTACATGCACGTAACAAACATGTTGATCCTTCAATTGATTGATACAGAATTTCTCAACGTACTCCTGGATTCTCAGGAGCTCAACTTGAAAACGTATTAAACGAAGCTGCAATTTTATCTGTTCGTGAAAATAAAAAAGATATTACAATTACTGAGATCGATGAAGCAATCGATAGAGTAGTTGCTGGACCTGCTAAAAAATCTCGTGTTATGACAACAAAAGATAAAGACATTGTTTCATACCACGAATCAGGGCATGCTTTAATCGGATTAAAATTAGAATCTGCAAGTAAAGTCCAAAAAGTTACAATTATCCCTCGTGGAAACGCTGGAGGATATACAATTACTACACCAAGTGATGAAAGTGTATTCCAAACTAAACAAGATTTATACGCGTCAATCGCAGGATTTATGGGTGGTAGAGCTGCTGAAGCAATCATCTTTGGAGCTGATAATGTAACTACTGGCGCTGATGACGACTTAGAAAAAGCAACTCATATTGCTCGCCAAATGGTTACTCGTTTTGGTATGAGTGATAAAGTTGGTATGACTAAATTGTTAACAAACGAAGATCAAAGTTATGGCCGTACAACTGGAGCATATTCTGATAAAACTGCTGCTGAAATTGATGAAGAAGTAAGCAAAATCTTAAATGATGCTTATGCATTAGCAATTAAAATCATTAATGAAAACATGACTGAATTAGAATTATTAGCTGAATCATTAAGAGTTATGGAAACTATTACAGCTGAACAAATTGAATTCATTGATAAAAATTTAGCTTTACCAGATGATGTTAAAGAAGCAAAAGCAAAATTCGATAATGATGAAAAACGTAAAGAAAATGGAGATATCTTAGATATTGATATTGATGACATCGCTAAAGAAGAAACTGTTGCTAAAAAACGTAATGATGAATTAATCGCTGAAGGCGAAAAAGAAGAAGCAAAAGAAAAGGCAGAAAAGAAAACTGATAAAGTTGAAGATTCTACTAAAAAAGCTGAAACTAAAAAACCTAAAACACCAAAAGAAGATAAATCAAAAGATGAATCTTCTGATGATAAAAAAGACAAATAATAGAATAAAATAACGAAACATAATTGTTTCGTTATTTTAATAGGAGAGAATATATGGACGTTTCTTTAAGAGCAATAAGCTCAAAACATAATATGAAAATTTCTATCGTAGATTTAACTGAATCTATTGATAAAATTACTAAATTGCAAAAAACTAATCCTTTAGCAACAATTGCTTTAGGAAAAATTACAATTGCCAATGCCTTAATCGGATTAGAATTAAAAAACCACGAAATGACAACTTCAAACTTTACAACAAACGATGGGCTAGCAAAAACTATTATTTCTGAATTCCAGGGAGACAGAGTTCGTAGTTTTATTTCTAATCCACAATTTGATGTAAACGAAATTACTCAAGAAAAAGACATGAACAAATTATTAGGACAAGTTGTTGGAATTGATGGAGTATTAACTGTTTCTCAATCAACATTAAAAGGTGAACCTTATGTTTCACGTGTTAGTTTAGTAGATGGATCAATTGATTTAGATTATATGTCATATTTAAAAACATCAAATCAAATTACTTCATTTATCGCTACTAATGTAGTTTTAGATGATAACTTAGGTGTTAAAAAAGCAGTCGGAATCTTAATTCAATTATTCCCAGAACACACTCAAGAAGATTTAGATTATCTTGCAACAACTATTGGAAGTACAAGATTTATTTCAGAAATCTTATTTAAAACAACTAACTATACTGCCTTAGCAGAAGATATTGCTGAAGATGCAATTGTGTTAGAAACAAAAGAATTAAAATTTGAATGTACTTGTTCAAGAGAAAAAACAATTAATGCAGTTCGTTTATTAGATAAACAAACAGTTGAAGAAATTGTTGAGGCTGGGAAACCAATTGAAGTTACTTGTGATTTTTGTAAAACAAGTTACGACATTGACCCAAAAGAAATCATTTCAGAAAAGACAGAAAAGTAGAGTAAATCTACTTTTTTATTTCTCAAAATAGAACTTTTATTAATACACTCATATGTTAGTAAACTAAATTTAATATGCTAAAATAATAAAGACATTGTTTTAGAATTTTTTATTTATGTGGGAGGACTCGATGGGTCAAAATTACGTTAACCGTCTTAAACGCATGTTAAAAGACGTTAATGATAAATTAGATAATATCGATCAATTTACAGAAGAGTGAAACCGTCAGGAAACTGAAGAATCTCTTCTAAAAACAAAACAAAGTCTTGTTGAACAAATCGAAAAAGCTATGAGTACTGATATCAAACAAATTGGTACATTAGAAAATAACTTAAACGATTTAGATAAAGAAGACAAAAGAAGTACTAAAACCAAACCAACAACAAATGATAAAACTGTTGAAGTTGTAACTGAAGCAGTTGTTGAAAAACCTGAGATAAAAACAGTTTCACCTGTTGTTGAAACCAAAAAAGAAACTGAAATTAGAAATGAATCTAACAAAGAAGACTCTAAAAAAGAATCTTCAAAAATGGATAGCGAAATGAAAGGTGGGACTCCTAAAATGGACAAACACGATAAAGATGAACTAGACACTGATTTAGATTTCAAACAAAAACACGAAAAAGACGAAGCTGAACGTAAAGCTAAAGAAGCTAAAGAAAAAGAAGCTCGTAAAAAGACTGAAGAAATAGACCAAGAAATTGATGTCGAAACTAAAGAACTTGATAAAAAACAAAAACAAGAATTACGTAAAGAATCAAGAGCTGAACGTAAAGAAGTTGAAGACTTTACACGTGTAGCTGCAAATACAGATTTTGTTAAAGTTGATTTACCACCAATTCAAGATACTGGTGTTAAAGCTTTAAAACAATTAGAAAAACGTCAAAAGAAATTAACTTCTAAATACTCAAAACGTATTTTAGATGGAGCAGTTGTTACTACAACTGATTACGAACCTGATTTAGAAAAACACGTAATTGAATTACATGATGTAACAAAATCTTATTTAACAGGAGATGTTGAAACTCAAGTTTTAAAAGGTATTGACATTAAATTAAACAAATCAGACTTTATTGTTATCTTAGGGCCATCTGGTTCTGGGAAAACTACTTTCTTAAATACAATTTCAGGATTAGATAAAGCTTCTAAAGGAGATGTATTCGTTTTAGGGTACAACTTAACTCTTTTAAAAGATTCACACTTAACTAAATTTAGACGTAAACACGTCGGATTTATTTTCCAACAATACAACTTGTTAACTAACTTAACAGCTAAAGAAAATGCTGAAGTTGGGGAAAATTTATCAACTCAAAAACATCCAGATATGACTATTGAAGATATTTTTGAAACAATTGGTATGAAAGAACAAATGAACAAATACCCTCACCAAATGTCAGGGGGACAACAACAACGTGTGTCTATCGCGCGTGCGTTAGCTAAAAACCCAGACATTCTATTTGCTGATGAACCTACTGGAGCATTAGATGAAGAAATGGGACGTAAAGTTCTAGAAATTTTAGTACAAGTAAACCAAAAATACAAAACAACTGTTATTGTTGTTACTCACAACCCTAACATTGCTAAAATTGGGAACACAATTATCCACATTAAGAACGGATTGATTGACAGTTTGGAACACAATGAACACCCAGCTGACCCAGCAACAATTGATTGATCATAATTTATATTAATAATAAAAGAGCATGTAAAAATGCTCTTTTTTGTTGCTTTTTAAAATAGTGTTTTTTTGAAACAATAATATATAATTTCATTATGAGAATATAAAGAAAGAGAACGAGTAGAATGGCGCAATTATTTAAAGCGTTCTACAACATAAGTTGATACCGTTGACTTCAAGCGTTCGCCTTTACAATTTTCATCTTTCTATTTGCTGGAATCACAACAGGAATTGTTGCTACTCCAATCCAAATTGTTAACGAAACTTCAAAGATAAATCATGCTCAAACTAAATGAGATTTTAATACAAGACCTTATCTAGATGACTATCAAGGAAAATATTTATACAAATATTTTGAAGAAAAAGATGACAATGGAGAATACCAAAATAGTATTGGTGAAAATTTATTAAATCATGATGTAAAAGTATATGGTTTAACATTGGACGAATATTTTAATAAATTATATTTAACACAAGGTAACAAACAAAATAAATGAAATGAAGCTAAACCAGACTTCATTGGAGATTTCATCCGAGACACAATCTTGAGTTTTGATAATTTATATAATAGACAAGTCAATCTTCCCTGACCAGATAGGGATTCGAAGAATGCCAATTATCAATCAATTGTAGAACTTAGTGATTTAATTAATCCAAAATGAAATCAATGAGGATTAAATAACTATGATCAATTTGTTCAACAAATTTTTAGTGATTTACCAAAAAATGTAAATCTTCCTGAAATTAAAATTGACTACAATTTTATTATTAACTATACTTGAGCAAACGTTAATAAACCAGAAACTTTCTTTAATATCGAACCTATAAACCTACATAAAACTAATAATGTAGTTACCTTAAAAAGAAGCATTAATACTTTAGATGAAATGAAAGATAACCAAGTTATCATCAATCCTAAGTATGCTGAAATTAATAATATAAAACTTGGAGATAAAATTACTTTAAATGATTTTATCAACCCTGATGGAACTAATTCTTTTGTTAAACAATACGAAGTTATTGGATTTGGAACTAAAATCAATAACGTCTTTTTAGATAATCAATTAAATAATGATTATGAAAAAATTAGTAATACTTTATAT
This sequence comes from Mesoplasma lactucae ATCC 49193, assembly GCF_002441935.1. GTDB lineage: Bacteria > Bacillota_I > Bacilli_A > Mycoplasmatales > Mycoplasmataceae > Edwardiiplasma > Edwardiiplasma lactucae. The sequence continues at coordinate 685,257 of NZ_CP023668.1, read as the reverse complement.
GTTTATTTAACTAAAAGTGAAATGGATAAATATATAAATTACTTCTATAAACATAATAACTATGCTGTTTCACCAACTAAAGTTAACACTATCAAAGGTGATATCTTTACAACAACTAGAATTAAAACAGATGGTAATAAAAACTTTAATAAGCTTTTAAATGCAGTCGTTGAACAAGATGTTATGTTCAGTTCAAAACAACTTGTTGTAGATAAATACTCTGATTTAAACTTCGTTAAAACAATCGATGTTTATGTTATTGAAGCTGCAATTTTTATCATGATTGGTTTAATTATGTTAACCTTAGCAACAATCTTTATTAACTATTGTTTAAAGAAAGAATTAGATCAAGTAGCTTCTCCAATTGGAGTTTTAAAAGCTAATGGTTATTCTTCTGAAGAATTAATTTTCCCATTCTGAACAAGAGTATTGTTAATGATGTTTATTGGTTTTGGTTTAGGATTCTTAGCTAGTTTACCAATCCAAGGATTAGTAAATAATATTATGATTGTTAACTGTTTAGTAACAATTAATAAATACTTATTATCTTGATGATTCGTAGTAACCATTGTTGTAATTATTCCAGGAATTTTATCTGGGGTATCGTTTATTTCTTTAAATAGATACTTGAAGAAAAAACCATTAGAATTAACAAACTTTGATTCTGTAAAAAGTGCTAAAGTTCATAGATTTAATATTTTATCAGCTAACATGTCTTATAAAATCTCAAGTAATAAAGTTGTTATTCGTGATAGTTTAAAAACTATTTTAGTAAGTATTTTATTAATCTTAGCAAACTTAGTTATTATCTTAGAAATCAATGCTAGAACGTTTACTAACAATATTATTAATAGTTGAGGAAACGTTTATGGTAAAAATGTTAACTCATCAATTAGTGATGGTTATCAATTTAAATGATCCCAATTAGATGATGATAAATATACTTTCACTGATCGTGAAAGATATAACATGAACTATATTAATTATGATAGTAATGAAGAATTAGAAAATATTATTTTAGGTTCAAATGATGAAAGATATTCTAATATGACACCAAGTATGACTATGACTTCATTACTAGAAAGCTATAACAATGCAAGCAATGGAAGATCTAAAGAAGTAATCTTAATGAGAATCTTAAATTCAAACATTAATAATGTTTCAGTAAGATTAAGTTTATTAGAAGACTTTATTCACCAATTAGATTATGACTATCACAATTCAAATGCAGAATTAAACCAAATTCCTGGTTTAGATAAACTTGTAAGCTTTGGTGAAGAAAAAGTTATTCCTTACTTTGATGTCTTAAATGAAATGGCACAAAAAGAAAACAAAGATCCTTGAATTACTTTAAACAATGCTTTTGTTCAAAACGATGTGGATTTCCCAGTTTTAAACTTAAAAGTAAATCCTGCTAAAAGAGGGTATAGAGCAAGTAATGATTGAAAAATATATTTACTAGAAGATTACAGTTATGACATGTTTAACTTCTCTGGAAAGAAAAGTAAAAACATGGAATTAATGAACAATTTCGCCAGCGAATATAATGCTTTACCAGTAATTATTAGTAGACACATGGCAGTGTTAAATAATTTAAAAGTTGGTTCAACTTTAAAAATTTCCTTACCAGAAGCTGACTATGATACTTATTTAAAATTAAAAATAGTTGGAATTAATAATAATGATAACTATACAAATAATATCTATGCAGACCACCAAGTGTTTACAACTAATTACATTCATAATAAAAGACCAGATGTTACTTATTACAATGAGATCTTTACTAAAAGAGATTTCATAACATTAAAAGATGCTAAAGACTTCTTAAGCGCTAAAGTATCAACTCCTTACTACAACTTCTTTTATCCAACTTATAAAGATGAAGTTGTTAAGGTAAATGACTTTATGACTGACTTTAGACAAGTATCACCATTTGTTAACTTAGCAAATGTTAATACTCCTAACTTCAACAATATTAGTTTTAATGAAGGGTTAGCAAAATCTAAAGTTAAAGAATTTTATATCTTAATTGATATGTTAATTGGTATGACTATTATAGTTGTCTTAATTCTTTATCTAGTATTCGTATTAGTAAACATTAATGAAAGACGTAACTTAATCTCAACCTTTAAAGCTATGGGTTACACTAACCGTAAAATTAATATGGGATTGATTGGTAAATACTTCACAAGTGAAGCTATTACAGTCTTTATTAGTTTAGGTATAAGTTATCTAATTTGATGAGGAGCAACTTCAATTCTATTAATGGAATCAAACATGGTTGTAACAAACCCATTCAGTTGATGGGCTTTAGGTATTGTCTTTGTAGCAATGATGACTATCTTAGCAATTGGGGCTATAAGTTCTAATAAACTAATTGAAAAAATTGATGTAAAACCTCAAGAAGAAAATTAAAAAATATGACTACACATATAGTCATATTTTTTATCTATTAAGTTCTTTGTCTCCATAGATGGCAATATCTTTTAAGTTATGTTTTTTCATAACTAATCATTTTAATCTATCTACACATCATGCTACAAAGAAGTAAGAGAAGATTGCTAAAATGTTTGTAAATGATGTATCTGAGAATCAGTGTCATCTCATAACAACAACAGCAAAGTTCATTGATAATAAATGTAATAAACAAATTATTGTAAATGTTTTCATTAATTTACCAAAAGTTCTATGTCTTTTTCTTCCTAGTAATAAGAAGAAAACTGCAAGAACACAATAAGTAGCATTAACATGTCCAGAAGGGAAAGCATAGTTAACTGGTAAAGCAAACTGAGGGGAATCTTCTGGTCTAACGAAGAAACCATTTAATTTTCATCAAGGATATTCTCCAGTACCATTAGCATCTCAATGATTTGAAGTTGGATCATAGAAACCTCATTTTCTGGCGTCTTGGTTTGCATATCAATTATATGCGTCTGAATATAAATGACCAGGTCTATATTCCCCAGTTCTTTGTCCTAATTCTTGATACAGATTTCCAAAATCAACGTTGTAGTAGTAAACACGACCAAACATTCATTTTAAAACGGCAATTATTAAGTAAGTTAAAGCGAAGAAGAATAGGGCTTTGATTGCATCAACTCAATATTCTTGGAATCAGAAATCTTGCTTTCTGGTCATTTTGCAATGAACTCATCAAATTCCAAATCCTAAAATAGCTGTTTGAATTACTATAGCAACTATTTTTCCATATTGTTTATATTTTGTTGAATCCATGATTTCATTATCGAAACCAGGACCAAAACCTTTATCTAAAGTATTAAAACCAACACATTCTCAAATGTTATAGAATAATCAGATTGCAATAAATATTCCATAGATTGTTCATAATCAACCTTCTTTTTGCCTTCTTCATTTTGAATTAGGGTGTTTTTCAGATTTATATTTAAAGAATGTTTCTACTAAAATCATTATTAATAAGAACATTACAACAACTAATTCTGTGTTTCCTAAAACACTATAATATTGGCTTCAATATTTAAAGACTTCATATTTCATTGCTTTTGAAAATACTTCAGCACTTTTTAAATCAACTGATCATCAAGAAGTAGCAATAAAAGCTCCTAGACTTAATCCACAAATGATTATTAAAGGTAAACCTATTCAAGAAAATTGTTCACTTCGCATAGGGAAGAAAACATTTTTAAACTTAGGCTTATTGGGGTCAAACTTTTTCGAGTTTTCTTTCACTTTTAAATAAATCCTTTCATAAGTATTCTTGTTTATTTTATTTGTATTATAAAGTACTTACAACTAATAAGTTGTTAATAATCATAAAAACCGTGATTTAATAATAGTAATTAATGAAACTAATTTATAATTAAGAAAAAAGAAAGCTGGATGTCATGGATAACAAACCTGTTTATAAAGATTGAAAATTCTGATTTAAATTAATTGTTGGTATCATTCCACTTGTAGCAATTGTTGTCTTTTTCTTTGGTGGAGGGGCACCATTGTTTAATGACCCGGCAAAATATTGAAGTGAAGTATTTACTCCTGATAGAGTAAATGATTTTCAACCTGATTTAATAGCTAGAGTTGAAGGTTGAAGCAAGTCTCAAAATATCGGATATTGAATTAGTAGAAACTTATTCATGTTTACAACGATTGCTAATATCATGCAAAGTGTATTCTTAATTAATTCAGCAGTTCATCACCGTAATGAAGGATTAGGAAAATTTGATAACTGAAAAACTGGAATAATTGTAGTTAATGCTATGTGATGGGTTATCTTAATGTATAACGTTTCTTTATTATTTTCAGGTGCTATAAGCTACATGAAATGATATAACTACGTAAGCTGACTATGTGAACATTCTGTAGTCCCATTTTTAGGAATTATTTACATTTTGTTCTTCTATAGAAAAGTAGATACTGACTATAACAAAAAACCAGCTATGTTCAGATTTGAACAAATGATTTATTCATTATTACCATTAATTATTTACTTTGTTGTTTTTGAATCATTGGGATTTATTCTTAAAGCAACTGATGCTATGCCAATCTTTGGAGACATGTCATCAACTGGTTGATGACCATATGAATTCATGGATCCAACAGATACCCAAACAAGAATTCATAAACCTTTAAGCAACGCAGCTGAACAAATGGCTTTAGCTTATGTTGGTTCATTAGCAGAACAAGTTGCTTTCTTCTGAGTATTCTATGGAATTAGTAGAGGAAATATGAAAGTGCAATATAAAAGAGAAGGTTTAAAATTACCTGAAAATATTTATACAAAAACAAAAAAGGCCGTTAAAGATTAACGACCTTTTTCTTAGCTTAAACGTTCATCGTTTAAGTCTTTTTTACTTGTAATTTTATCTAGCTCTCATTTTTGAACTAATTCTTGATATTGTTCTTGATTGTTATCTTTATTAGCAACGAACTTTGTAACGTTGTTAACATAAGATTTAAAATGAGTTCTTAAAGCTTGAGTGTGCATACAATAGTTATATAAATTGTATTCATCACCATCAATTAAATCTTTTCTAGCTTCAACTAATTGCATGGTATCAAATGCAGGAGTTACCATATCGTTTTTAGCATGATTAAAGAAGATTGGATAACCTGGTTTATCACCTTGTTCAATTAATTTGAAAACGTTTCCACCATGAATATCAATTCCATCTTTTTTATCAACTTTATTACTTTTATCTAATAAATGATTTACTGCTTGTTTAGTTAAACGTTTAGGAATAAATCTTAAATATAAGTTTCTAAAATGCATATAAAGGGTTTCAACTGATCCAAAACCACAATCATAAATACCAAATTTTACTTTGTAATCTTCCGGTAGAGAAGGGTAGTAGAATGACAAGAAGTTTGTCACATAAGCTCCCATACTTGTTCCAAGAACAACGATTTGTTCTGGTGATTTATGTTTTGTTAATCATTCAATTGCAGCTATAGCATCACGTGATTCTTTAACTCCCATAGTTGAAGTATCGTTTTCAGATTGACCATGACCACGGAAATCAAATGACATTACGTTGTAGCCCATTTCAGTTAAGAAACGTGCATGGTATAGCCCGAAAAATTTGTCTCCAGCGAATCAATGAAATGAAATTACTCATTTATCACTATCTTTATTCGGGCTATAAGTAATTCCGCTTAATTTAGTTCCATCTGTAGATTCAAAATCAAAGAAGTCGACATTTTCAAAATCGTTAATCATTAATTGTTTACGTTTATAAAAACGACTCATAATGTTATTCATTTTTTTCATTTGAACTTCATTTCATTTACTTTTTTTAAAAGGAACATGTCATGGTTTAAAGAAGTTTCAAAAGATTGCATAAACAAATTGAAAGCCTCTTCTAACAACTGTTAATAGAGTTGTTGGGACATGCTTATGTCTTTTATTTTTATTGTTTTTTGGCTTCATTAATTTTTCTTAGGCATCATAACATCAATGGCTTCGTTCATTGATGCTTCGAATTTATTTCTTTCTAAGCTCATGATAGCTTTAACTGTAGTTCCACCAGGTGAAGAAACAATATCAACTAAGTTACGAGCATTTAAGTCTGTACCTTTTAATTTTTCAATTGTATATTCTCCGCTAGCTTCAACCATAGCAGCAACTAAATCTGTAGCTGTTTTTTTGTTCATTCCTTGGTAAACTGCTGCGTTTGCTAATGAATCAATCATTAAGAAAACGATTGCAGGACCTGATCCTGAAACTCCTGTGAAAACATCAAATTGGCTTTCTGGAATTTTAAAGATAGTTCCAAATGAACTTAATAAGTCATCATAATTAGTTGAATCATTTAAATAGTTAACAGCAATTGTTGATTTCCCAATTGAAGCATTAACGTTTGGCATGATTCTAATGATGTTTTTAGCTTTAATATATTGGCTTAATGTAGCAACATCAGTTCCAGCTAACATTGATATAAATGTTTTATCTTTTAATAAAGCTTGTGATGGTTGAATTTCTTTTGCGAAGTCAGCTAAACCTTGAGGTTTAATTGCTAAGAAAATAACATCTGCTTGTTTAATTAAATCGTTTAAATCATTAACTGGTGTAATGATTTGTCCGTTTTTATTTAAAGATTCCATTCCTTGTGGATAATGATCAAATCCGAAGATTTCTAAGTTTTTGAAGTAATCTGATTTACTCATTCCTTCAACGATAGCTGAACCCATGTGTCCAACTCCGATAAATCCTACTTTAATTTTGTCCATAATATTTTGGCTCCTTTTCTTTTGGTAACATTAAATTAATTATAACTTTTATATAAGAACTAAAAAGTAAACTTATAGAGGTTTTTCAAACTAATTTAAAGAATAAATAATAGCTAAAAAATCCCTAATTTACCAAATAAAGGTTTTAAGGTAAAATAAAAATATTATATTTTTTATAAAAGGAGAAATCGGTTAATGCCAAATATTAAATTTAGTGGTGTAGATAAAAGCGTAGTTGAGAAGTACGCGTTAAAGATTGATGAAATAGCTACACTAATTAACGCTAACAAAGAAGCAATAATCTTTATTGCTACAAATGATGAAATCTTTCCAAAAAGAGGCAAGCAAACCCCGATTTTTATTACTGTAGAATGAAAACAACGTTTAGACAAAGAAGAAATCTTTTCTAAACACTTAACAGAATTCTTTAAAGAATATTCAGATAGTGTACGAGTATTTTTTACAGATATTAATGATAAATGATATGTCAATGGAAACAAAGCTTAATAACCTAAGCTTTTATTTAATTTAAAAAACAGATTGAGGAAATAAATTATGGAAAATAATAACGATAGAAAATTTACAGAGCAAGAACAAGTTCGTAGAGACAAATATAAAAAATTAGTTGAACAAGGAAAAGATCCTTTTGCTATTTCTAAATGAGAAAACACAACTAATTTAACTGAAATTAGAAATGAATATGACAAATATTCAAAAGAAGAATTAGCGGAAATGAAACAAGAACCAGTTAAAGTTGCTGGAAGAATTCGCTTATTCCGTGAAGCTGGTAAAAAAGCAGCCTTTGTTAATATTCAAGATGAAAATGGACAAATCCAACTATACGTTCGTCAAGACGAACTTGGTGAAGAAGAATTTGAAGCTTTTAGAGATTTAGACTTAGGAGACATTATTGGAGTTGAGGGGACAATCATGAAAACAAATCATGGTGAACTTTCAATCCGTGTTTCTAGCTATACATTATTATCAAAAGCTTTAAGACCATTACCAGATAAACACACTGGGATTGTTGATATTGAAGAAAAATATAGAAGAAGATATGTAGATTTAATTACTAATCCAGAATCTAAAAAATTATTTAAAAACCGTACAAAAGTTATTCGTACTTTACAACATTATTTAGATGACCAAGGATATATTGAAGTTGAAACCCCAATCTTACAACCAATTCAAGGGGGAGCTGCTGCTAAACCTTTTATTTCTCACTACAATGCTTTGGATAGAGATTTCTACTTAAGAATTGCTACAGAATTACACTTAAAACGTTTAATTGTTGGAGGATTTGATGGAGTTTATGAAATCGGAAGAATCTTTAGAAATGAAGGAATGGACACTCGTCACAACCCTGAATTTACAACTATGGAGTTATACATTGCTTATCAAGACTTTAACTACTTAATGGATTTGACTGAAAAATTATTCCGTTTAACTTCTGAAGCTGTTAATGGAACTACAAAAATCAATTACCAAGGAACTGATTTAGATTTAGGAAAACCATTTAAACGTATTCACATGGTTGATGCTGTTAAAGAAGCTACTGGAATTGATTTCTGACAACCAATGACTTTTGAAGAAGCTAAAAAAATTGCTTTAGATAAAGGATTAAAAGTTGAATCTCACTTTAGTGATGTTGGACATATTATTAACTTATTCTTTGAAGAATATGTTGAAGATACAATTGTTGAACCAACATTTGTTTATGGCCACCCAAAAGCAATTTCACCATTAGCAAAATCTAATGTTGAAGATCCAAGATTCACTGATCGTTTTGAATTATTCATTATGGGAAGAGAATATGGAAATGCTTTCTCAGAATTAAATAACCCAATCGATCAATATGACCGTTTCAAAGCTCAATTAGAAGAAGCAAAAGCTGGAAATGATGAAGCAAACGAAATGGATTTAGATTTCGTTGAAGCATTAGAATACGGAATGCCACCAACTGCTGGAATTGGAATCGGAATTGATAGATTAGTAATGTTATTAACTGATGCGCCATCAATTAAAGATGTCTTATTATTTCCACAAATGAAACCAAGAGATAATAATCAATCAAACCAAACTAACGAAGAAGAAACTAAATAATAATGAAAACCACCAAATAAAAATTTGGTGGTTTTTTGTTAATTTCACGAAATCTAAACTATTTAAAGGAATATAATAACCATTAATAAGACATAAGCCTTATCAAAAAACTAAAAGGAGAAACTTATAATGGAAAATTACGAAAAAAACCGTGACGCTATTAAAAAAGATGTTGAAACTTTTTTAAATATGCACGTTCAATCAATGTTAGATTGCCATATCATTTCACAAGAATTAAATAATGCAGGATTCCCTGGATTTGCAATGCAATTCACTCGTCAATCAAATGATGAATACTTCCACCAAAGAAGAATTACAGATTTCTTACAAAACAAACCAGGATTTGAAGTTTATAGCTTCACTCAACCAGTTATCAATAAATTTGATGCTGTAACACCACAAAAAGCTTTACAAGCATGAATTCAAATTCGTACAAACTTAATTAATGCTGCAAATAACTTTAGAGAAAATGCACGTCAATTAGGAGATGAAACTACTTCAAACTTCTACTCATGATTCTTACAAGATGGATTTGATGAAATTGAAGAAGCTTCAGACTTATTAAACCGTTTAGATATGCCAAGTTGTGACTTAGCAAGATTCGACTTAAAAGCTGATGGTTCACCAGAACCTGATAGAGACAATGTTATTAATCCAATGGGGGCTTTCGTTCCAGATTAATAATTATTTAAATAATAATTTGAGGAAAGAACTTTTTTAAAGTTCTTTTTTCTTTGTTTAGTTTTAAAAATAATAATTAATGCGAGATAATTTAAGAATTGGATTAGGAGAAAAACATGAGCGAGAAAGAAAACAAGTATAAACAGCTTTTAAACAACTTATTAGACATCAAAACAAGAGGGGACCAAGCAGTATTCACAAATATTGAAAATGCTTTAATGTTCGATGTTTATAATAAATTCGGAAAATCAGTTGAAGGTAAAATATTAAATCAGAATGAATGTACATTCCCAGCCGATGACTTAGATTACATTCTTCTGTTAGCAGAATTACCAAAAGCCGAAACTAAAGAAGAAGTTTTAGAACTTTTTGAAAGATACAACGTACCATTAACCCAAAGAAACAGAGAACTTATCAAGAAATCATCAGATCTTGAAAGAACCAAAGAAAGTCTTGATCGAGAATTCTCTGAAAAAGAACAAAAATCAAATATTAAATGACAACAATATAGACGTAAAGTTATTGATGAATACACACAATCAAATGTGTGACCACTTTATGTTGGAACCGGATATATTTCACTAGCTTCGCCAGTTAGAAATTTATATGCTCCTTGCTTTTTAAAAGAAGTGCAAATAAATTATGACAACAATAAAAATCAAGTAGTTTTAAAAACCAATGGAGATTGAGTTATAAATGAAAAATTATTATTTATGTTAAATGAAAGTGGATATGTAATTGATGCAGAAATTTTCAAAGATGATGATTCATTAGAAAAATTAAAAACAACTTTTGAAGAAGTTTGTAGAGTTAAGTTTCCGATAGAACCAATTGCTCCTTTTGAAAATATCAAAAGTTATGACATTAAAAACACTATAATTCAAACCCATCCTGGAGTTGTGCTTGGATGATTTAGACCTGGTGGAGGAAAACTTAGACAAAGAATGCTAGATATCATCGCAAACGATGAACTTGATAGTATCTTAGATGTTGAATTCGACAAGAACATTTATAAAGATAATATTGATGATTTTGTAAAAGATACAAACTCAGTTATTTATCACATTCAACCTTCTAACTTTTCACAAGAAATTGCTTTAATATCAGCTTTAAAACAAAATACAATTATTTGAGGTCCACCTGGAACAGGTAAATCTCAAGTGATTGCAAATGTTATTGCTAATATTTTAGAAAAAGGAAAAACAGCCCTAGTAGCTTCACAAAAGAAGGCAGCTTTAGATGTGCTCAAAAAGAGATTAGGAAAAATATCTAAATTTGTCTTTTTTGCTCAAAATAGCGATATGAGTAAACGAGAATTTTATGAACCATTACAAGATTTCATTAGTACTTTTGAAAATTATAGAAGAGATATTACTGAAAAAATTTATTCAAAACCATTAATGAGTAAAGAAGAATTCCAAATGCTTTGAACTTTAAATCGTGAAAAAGAAGATGGTGTTTATGACAATTCATTAAAATTATTAGAACAATTTAACGATAATATTTCTGTTTTAGAAAACTTATTTAAATTAAATCCAAATTGAAAATATCCAAATAATTCTTTTGACAAAAAACAAATGGCAAAAGATATTATGAATTTAAATAATATTCAACCAGACAAAACTTTAGGTTTCATTAAAACAACACCTAAATCAATTAAATATGCTGTTGATATTTTGATAAATATCTACAATATGAATCCTGATGATAATCTTGATGTTAACTTGGTTATGGAATTAACATCAAAAACAACTTTAAAAGATGTATTAGATTTAAAAAATGTTGCTAAAACAAAAATTAGACCAAGTGAATTTAAATCAGATGAAGACTATTTAACAAGTGTTTTTTGTGCAAGACTTTATAACAAATTAAGTCAATGACATTATTCGTATGATGATAGATATTATAAATACTCTTCTTTTGCAAACGCAATTAGAGCAGGTAGAGCTTTACCTTATAAATTTATGAATAAATTCCAAGATATCATTCAAGAATTCTTTCCAGTGATGGTTATTACTCCACAAGATATCATGCCCTGATGAGAAACAGAAAGTTTGGACTATGCAATTCTAGATGAATCTTCACAAATGTTTTTAGAAGTTGGTTTACCTTTAATTTCTTATGCAAAAATTAAGGTTCTTGCAGGTGATACTGAACAAATGCAACCATCATCATGATTTGCTACAAGAGATAATAATGAATCTGAAGATGACATTGCAGAAAATGCAAATTCTTTATTAGATTACGCAAAGGAAAAGGGTGTCTTTTCAGTAATGCTAAATCAAAATTATAGATCTAGTTCTGCTTCATTAATGTCATTCTCTTCAAAGAACTTCTATAATTCAGGCTTAGATGTGCTTGATAAAAAGGGAATTGATTCAAAAGAAGCTATTGAAGTTATTAATGTTGATGGTGTTTGAAATGAAGGAATTAATATTCCCGAAGCTAAAAAAGCTATTCAAGTTACTAAAGATTTATTATGCCAATATGATTCAATTATTTTATTAACTTTTAACTCGAAACAAAGAGAAATAATTGAAAAAAGAATTCTTACAGCTGAACCAGAATTAGCAAAAGCCATGGAACCTGATGAAGAAGGAAACCCGCAATTAAGTATTAGAAACATCGAAAACATTCAAGGTGATGAAGCTGATGTTGTTGTTATGAGCGTTGTTTATACACCTGAAACTAGAATGGCTAGCACTTATGTTACTAAACCTGGTGGAAAGAATGCTTTAAACGTAGCCATCTCTAGAGCCAAAGATAAAATGATTGTTATTAAATCAGTAACAAGTGAAAATGTTCAAATTGCTAACACTGAAGATTTCCAAGTGTTTAGAGAATGATTGCGTTTCTTAGATATGACATGTGATGAACAAAAACGATATTCTATTTCAAACCAAAACTTTTCTGAAGGAGCTGGAGAAGTCGATTCTTCATTCGAAAGATCTGTAATTGAATTCATTAAAGAAAATGTAAAAACTGATAGAAAAATTGATATCTTAAAACAGTATGAAGTTGGAAGTTATTTTATCGATATTGCTTTAGTTGATGAAAGAACAAGAGAATTTATTCTAGGTATTGAAGTTGATGGATATAGATATCATGGGGGAATGGGTTATAACAAGTATTTACAAGATTATGCTCGTCAAATGTTTATCGAATCAAAAGGGTTCCCAATTTATAGAATTAGAGAAATTGACTTTAAAATAAACAAAGAAGGAATCAAAAAAGACCTAGAAGAATTAATCAATAACTAAAAATAATAATTAATATTTGAGATTAATAGACTAGAAACTTTTTATTGTTATAATTAACAAAGAGTTAATATTACACGAGTTAGCTCCTTGGCCGTAACAGGCCCTTATGACCAAAAGGAGGATACATAAAATGAGAAAATACGAAATTATGTACATCTTAGATCAAGATGCAAATGAACAAACAATTAAAGACACTAAAGCAAAATTAGAAAACATCTTAACTGCTAATGGTGGAAAAATTGAAGATCAAAAAGACTGAGGTTTAATCGACTTTGCTTACGAAATCAACCACAAGAAAAAAGGAAACTACTTTGTAGTTATCGTAAACACTACTCCAGAAAACGTTGAAGAATTTGAACGTGTTGCTGGAATCGACAAAAACGTTGTTCGTAATATGGTAATCAATACTGAAAAAGAAAACGATTATGTTCAATCAGTTGAATTATCAAAAACTGATATGGAAAAATTTGAAGAAGAACGTAGAGAAAGAAGAACTTTCAAACGTAACTTCAACAATGACCGTCCACGTAACAATGACCGTCCACGTAATAATGATCAAGCTGCACCATCAACTGATGCTGCACCAAAAGCTGAATCAAACACTGAAACAAAATAATTTAATTTAAATTAACGAAATAAAAAGGAAGTACTTATAATGAACCAAGTTCAATTAATCGGGAGACTTACAAGAGATCTACAAACAAGAGAAAATAGTAACGGAACAACTTATTGTTTCTTTACTGTAGCGATTGATGAATACCGTAAAGATGGTAAAAATCAAACAAACTACATTGAATGTATTGCCTACAATGCGACTGCTAGAAATATGTCACAATATGTTGGTAAAGGATCTTTAGTAGGGGTTACTGGAAGTATTTCTACAAGAACTAATAAAGACGATAATGGTAATTATCAAACAACTACTACTATCGTTGCTAATCGTGTTGAATTTTTAGAATCTAAAGGCGCAAGCCGTGCACAAAATCAACAATCATCAAATGACAACTATGTTAGAAATGATTCAAACGTTGATATGGACTTTGTAAACGGATTCGAACAAGAAGAAAATCATCCATCACAACCAAATAACAATGATAAAGACGAGTTATTTAAAGATGATGATTCAATTCTTTGAGACTAATTAAAGAGAAGAGGATTAAACATGAGAAAAGGACAAAGAAGAAAAAAACCAAATCCATTTGTTAAAAATAATATTACTTACATCGATTTCAAAGATGTTGAATTATTAAAAAAATTCATTTCTAACAACGGACAAATTCTTCCAAGAAGAGTTACTGGGGCAAGTCCAAAAGACCAAAGAAAATTAGCTACTGCAATTAAACGTGCAAGAACTATGGGATTATTACCATACGTTGTTGAATAATTTTCACAAATAATTAATCTAAAGCACTATTGAAATTCAATAGTGCTTTTTTTCTTCACAATAAAAAAGGAAATAACACTTACTTTAAATAAGTTAGTTGTATAATTAAGACAATAGATTTATTGAAAGGATGTTTTTTATTATGGAAAAAAGAATTGAAAACTATTGAAATCAAATGGAAGAACACAAATTAACTTTTGCTGAATTTTTAAGAAATTCTAAAGTTGATTTAGGTTTAGTTGAATTAAAATTTGATACTACAAACAGAACTATGACTGCAATTTATGGTGATGAAGACGAAACATTAACTATTGAAGCAGAAGAATTCCCAACAGTTAAAGAATACGATGCTATTGATTTATCAACAGTTATTGTTCCTTTAAAACAAGATTTTGCTAAATTATTAAACGATGAAGCATATCATGGAGAATTAGGAGAATTCTTAGATAAATATCATTTAACAAGCATGGACTTTAACATGCAAAATGATGAAGTAACTTTCCGTTCAGGAAACTCTCATTTAGTTGAAGGTGTCGATTACGACGCTCAATAATAATTTTTTAATAATTATTATTTAAACCTAAGATAACTCTTAGGTTTTTTTAATGGTTAAATTTATAAAAATTCTTAAAGCGAATGATTAGATTTCAGCCTTTATTCAAGTTAGGGTAAAATAAACATAATTGAATAAATGAAATGGGGAAATAAATTTATGAAAGTTATATTTTTAAAAGACGTTAAAGGTCAAGGGAAAAAAGACGAAATCAAAGAAATTTCTGATGGTTATGCAATTAACTATTTAATTCCAAGAGGATTAGCAAAACAAGCAACTGCTGGTGCTACTAAAACTGTTAATGCTAATAAACAAAAACAAGCAGAAATTGATCAATTAACAACTGCACAAATGCGTCAGTTAAAGACCGTTTTAGAAGGCTTAAAACCAGTTTTTGAACTAGACTTTTCAGATCAAGATAAAGCAACTGGAGCAGTTACTGCAAAAGATATTGTGAATAAATTAAAGACTGATAATAATATTGATTTAGACACAAAACAATTTAAAAACTTTAAAAACATTAAGAAATTAGGAACAACTAAAGTTGTGATTAATCTAGATATGGGAGTTAAAGCAACTTTAAGTGTTAAAGTTGAAAGACTAAAAAAATAAAATAGATTGAAGTGAATTATAAACATATGAATAACGAACAACAAAGCCAAATCTTAGAAGAAGCTGAACAACAAGTCTTAGCTACAGCTATTAAATCACCTAACGCTCTACCAGATATTTTAATTAGCTTAACTCATGATGACTTCTTTTTTGGTCAACATAATTTAATTTTTCAAGCAATTGAAAATTTAAATTCTAATAACCAAGAAATTACAGAATTAACAATTGCTTCTTGATTGGATAAAAATGGGAAACTCCAACAAGCAGGTGGGAATGCTAAGATTTTTGAAATTTCTTCAATTTACTATACTGATGAAAACATTGAATCTTATATTGATATTATTCATGAAGCTTCAGCTGAACGTAAATTTAAAAACCTAATTAGAAAAACTTCAGAAGAAACAAATAAAACTTCTGTAAACTACAGAAAACTATTAGAAAAAGCACAAACAGATTTATTAGAAATTGATTTTGATATTAAGAAAAATGATACAACCAAAATTGGAGATAGTGCAATTAACGTTGTTAAAAGAATTAAACAATTAGCAGAATCAAAAGAATCATTAACTGGAGTTTCAACTGGCTTCCATGAACTTGATAATGTAACTAGTGGTTTACAACCACAAGATTTTATTATTTTAGCTGCTCGTCCAAGTATGGGGAAAACTGCTTTTGCTTTAAACCTAGCTTATAATGCTGCAACTGATCGTCAACAAGATAATGCTGTTGCTATTTTTTCTGTTGAAATGCCAACAGATCAATTAACTCAACGTATTTTATCAATGGAAACTCAAATCAATGCAGATAAGTTGAGAAATGGTAAAGGGATTACTAAAGAAGAATGAAGAAAAATTAATGCAGCAGAAGACAAGTTAAGAAAAACAAGAATTTTTGTTGACGATACTCCTGGAATTACTGTGCAACAAATTCAATCTAAACTTCATAAATTAAAACGTGATGAAAACGTTAATTTATGTATTATCGATTACTTACAACTGATTTCAACTCCTGGTTCAAACGGAAACGATCGTCAAAACGAAATTTCAACTATTTCAAGACAATTAAAAAGAATTGCTAGAGATACTGGAGTAACAATTGTTTGTTTATCACAACTTTCTCGTAGTGTTGAAAAACGTGAAGATAAACGCCCAATCATGTCAGATTTACGTGATTCTGGAGCAATTGAACAAGATGCTGACATGATTATGTTTTTATATCGTAAAGATTATTACCAACATAATGATGATGAAGAAGATACTTCTGAAGTATCACCAACAGAATTAATTATTGCAAAACACCGTAACGGAGCTACTAAAGATATTAGTTTAAACTTCTTAAAACAATACGGAAAGTTCTTAGATAAATAAAGCTTAGAATAATAAAACATGATATTATATAGGCGAAATAAATCGCCTTTTTTTATGTTTTTAATTAAGGTATAATTTAATAATTAATGAGAAAAATTTACTTTTAAGGGGAAAAATAAATGAGAAAACTACTTGCACTTTTATCTGCCGTTGCAATCACTTCAGTTTCAGCTACTAGCGTTGTTTCATGTGGTGTTAAAACAGAACCAATTTCAGTAACTATTGATGGAAAAAATATTGGTGATAATAACTACACTGTAAAAGGATCTGGAAATGGAGCAAGTTATTCAGCTAAAGATTTAGCAGCTTCAATAGACGGATTAAATAATAGTTACCAATATAAAACTGGTTCAGGTAAAAAAGATTTTGATACAGTTAACTTTGCGATGGGATTCAACAAGTTAAATGATATGCTTTTCAGAGTTATGGCAAACGACACTCGTTTAATTACTAAACCCCAAGATAACTACGCACAATTAAGAAATACTAGAGATGTTTTCCTAGGACGTATGTTAAATAATGATGGAAAAAATGATCCAACTGCTAGAGTTTCTAATGATGACAAAAAAGGGAAAAATGGTGGATTTTACACTCCTTCAGTTGATGGCGGAAGAATTGGTTCTCTTGAAAAAAATACAAAAGATTATTATGACCAATTTAATGCAACTTACATTAATTCAATTCAAGGATTACATTTTTTAGAAGAATCAATTAAAAGTGAACCTGACCTGTTTACTGGCTATGCAGGAACAAATGCTATGGTGGATAATATGAGCCAAGCTGGAATTTTTTCTGATAAAGATTCGGATGCCTCTAAATATTATAACCAAGTAAGTAAAGCTACTAGATATTCAATGTTTACTAACGTTTCTTATAAGAGCCTTCAAGGAGATTCAATTTTCCAAGAATATAATACTAAGTCAGCTTTAATGACTTTTAATAAAAAAACAGGAGTAGTGACTGGAACTAATTCTACATATAAACCTTGAGAAGAAAACAATCCTGTTAAACCAGATAAACAAGCTGATGCTGTTAAAGAAAAAAATAAAAACCCAATTAATAATAGACCGCTTACTGATCCTTTTGGAAGATTAGTACTAGCTCCCGATGAAAAAGATCAAGAAAATTTTAACAAGATAACTAAAGGACAATTAGATGCAAAACAATTAGGAACAACAGATGGTGGAGTTGGTGAAAACGAACAAATGGTTGATACAATTTCTAATGGAAATGCAGAAATTAACTACTTAACTAAAAAAGATGGGGACCACTATAATTTCGCTTATAATTCACAATCTTTCTATACTGTAAAAGTAGCGCCAATTGAAGTTACTTATACTTTTGAAACCAACCACAATAATGGTCATGCTGGTGAAGTAAACTCAAAATACAATGTTTCATTTACGTTGAATAATTTAATGCAAGTTTATAGACCATATGTTGTTGCAAAAGGAAATGATAATCCTGACAACAAAGATAATCCAGAAACAGACTACAACGTAACTTGATTATTTGCAGGGTATAAATTCTTAAACCCGGATATGACTAAAGAAACTTATGATTTATCAGGGAAAGATAGATTAATGACTGTTGAAAACAATAATGATGCTGGTTCAACATATTTAAATAATGTTAGATTTGAACTTAACCACCAATTAAGGGATATGAAAACAACTGCTTGAAAAATCGAAGACGTAACACCAAAACAAGAACAAAAATAATTTTAATGTGCCTTTTGGCACATTTTTTATAGGAGGATTTAATGAAAATACCAACTGGATGAGAACAATTCTTTAAAGAAG
Source organism: Mesoplasma lactucae ATCC 49193 (assembly GCF_002441935.1). Classification (GTDB taxonomy): domain Bacteria; phylum Bacillota_I; class Bacilli_A; order Mycoplasmatales; family Mycoplasmataceae; genus Edwardiiplasma; species Edwardiiplasma lactucae. The sequence continues at coordinate 666,790 of NZ_CP023668.1, read as the reverse complement.
AAAAACAAAAACCTTACTTTGAAGAATTAATGAAATTCTTAAAAAATGAATATGAAACTAAAACTATTTATCCACCTAAAGAAAACATTTTCACAGTTTTTAATTTAGTAAAACCAGAAGATGTAAAAGTAGTTTTACTAGGACAAGATCCATATCATGGCTATAACCAAGCAAACGGAATTGCTTTTTCTACAAACGATAGTAAAACACCAAGAAGCTTAGCGAATATGTTTAAAGAATTAAATAATGATTTAGGGATTGAACATCCTTCAAATGATTTAACAGGATGAGTTAAACAAGGGGTATTTTTACTAAACACAATTTTAACTGTTAGAGAACATGAACCTTTAAGTCATAAAAATAAGGGATGAGAAATTTTTGTCCTAGACTTACTAAATTTCTTAGAACAAACCAACCATAATGTTTTATTTTGTGCATTTGGGAATAATGCTTATGAAATGTATAGTAAAATTACTAATATAAACTCTCAAGATATCTTGAGGTTCGGACATCCAAGTCCTTTTAGTTATGAACGTTATTTTAAAAACACAAAACCTTATAGTGCTATAAATAACTGGTTAATCGAACATAATGAAAATCCAATTGATTGATCGAAATAATAAAAGGAACTATTTAGATGCTTCTATTGGTAAAGGATAGTATAAAATGCACAAAATCAGTGATTATCTACTAACAAATAACAATATGGCTCATGTTGCTATTTATTTTTTAGTGGGATTAATTGCTCTTTTTCTTATTTTTCAAGTTTTAAAAAATCTTTTTTATAGAGGTTCTAATGTTAGAGGATTCCACTTTACAACTAAAAATATTACTTATATAGCTATGATGGTTGCAGTTTCAACAACTGTAACTGTAGTTATATCTTTAACACTACCAATTACTGTTTTTCCGCCAATTAGGATTGCTTTTGAAGGAATCATGGTTAAAATTGCTGGGATGTTTTTTGGTCCTTTAGTTGGAATTATAGTTGGATTAATTACAGAATTAATCACAATTATGTTTGTTCCAAGTTACATCCACGTAGCTTATTTAATTGTTGCTGTTGGGTTTGGATTCTTATCTGGATTAACTTCTTATTTCCAAAGATTAACTGGCCGTAAAAAATGATGAACATTCTTAGCAATTAATTTATTTATTATTGCTTATGGAGTTGTTTTAGGATTAATAACTTCTTATTATAATGAAGATGTGAAATTATTTGGTGTTGATATTGCTCCAGAATACTACACATATGTATTTATTGGAAGTATTGGATTATCATTAGTTTTAGTATGAGTAGTGGTTGGAGTTTTCTTAATCATGAAAAAAGGATACCTCTTAGATATCGTCTTACCAATTATTTTAATGTGTGTTGTGACCGAATATTGTGTCACAACCTTGATTGGTTCATGAGGGGATGTAAGCTTTCTTGGAATTCCAAGAGATACCGGAGGATACACCTCAATCTTAATGGTTCGATTATTACAATCACCAATCAAGATTGTGTTTAATACATTAGTCTTATCAACTGTGTTCTATATTTTAAGACCATTGGTAAAATCTAAATAAAAGGGAGAAACAATTTTATGAAACTTTATAATTCTTTAACAGGTAAAATTGATGATTTAAAAACTAAAAAAGATAACGAAGTTGATATCTATACTTGTGGACCTACAGTCTATAACTACATCCATTTAGGGAACGCTAGACCAAGTATAACTATGGACTTTGTAGTCAGATTTTTAGAACACAAAAACTTTAAAGTAAACTACCTACAAAACATAACTGATGTAGATGACAAAATTATTAATAAGGCTATAAGTGAAAATAAAAAAGAACTTGAATTATCAAGTTTCTATACTGATGCTTACATTAAAGATTTAGAAGATTTAAATGTTCAATTACCAACTAAAATTATTAAAGTTTCAGATGTAATTCCAGAAATGATTCAATTCATTCAAAAGATGATTGATAATGGAAGTGCTTATGTAGTTGATGGGGATGTCTTCTTTTCTGTTGATAAATTCCCAAAAGAATATGGTCAATTAAGTGGAAGAACTCAAGACGAAATTACTGTAGGAAGAATTGAAGAAAATTCTAAAAAGAAAAACCCAAATGATTTCGTGCTATGAAAGAAAACTGATGTTGGTATTAAATGAGATGCACCATTTGGTGCTGGTCGTCCAGGATGACATACTGAATGTGCAGTTTTAAATGATATGTATTTTGATCACAATACAATCTCACTTCATGGGGGTGGAATTGATTTAAAATTCCCACACCATGAAAACGAAAGAATTCAATTTATTGCTACAAACGATAAAGAACTTGCAGACATTTGAATGCATAATGGTCACTTAACTTTTAATAGTGAAAAAATGTCTAAATCATTAGGAAACACAATTTTAGTTCGTGACTTCTTAAAACATCATTCACCAGATTTATTACGTTGATTATTTATGACAACTTCATATACTCAACCAATTGATATTAATGATGATGTTTTAAATCAAGGTGGAAAATTCTTTGAACGTTTAGACAACATTCAAAAGAAAGCAAAACAACTTTGAGCTATGGATGATTTAGAAGACTTAACTTCTGAAGAAAGCGTTCATCATTACGTTGACCGTTTTGATGATTGAATGAGAGACAATTTAAATACACCAATGGTTCTAACTGAAATTGAACAAGCAATTAAAGAAATTAATAAAGATTTAACAAACAAACAAATCACACCAACATTTATGGAACTAAAAGAAATTTTAAGAATTTTAGGATTTAAATATGAACTTGATTACACAGTTAGTGAAGCTGATAAACAAGAATTAAAAGAATGAAAACAATTAATTAAGAATAAAGAATATGACAAAGCCGATAAACTTCGTGAATCTTTAAGTAAGAAAGGATTGGTATAGAAATGAAAAATTTAATTTATGGTAAACACGCTGTAACTGAATTCATTACCAACCATCCAAACATGGTTAAAGAAGTTTGAACTAGTCACTATAAAGAATTTATTAATGAAGTTAATCCAGATTTAAAACCAATTGTTAAATCATCAACAAACGATAAAATGGAACGTTTATTTGATCAAAAAGTTAACCACCAAGGTTATGTTGCTGAAGTTAAAGAATTTAACTACACACCATTAAACGAAATGATTGAAAACTTAACAAAAGAAGATAAAGCTACAGTTTTAATTCTTGATCAAATTCATGATCCTTATAACTTTGGAGCAATCTTAAGAAGCGCTACCCAATTAAACTTTAAAAATATTATTATTCTTGATCGTAAACAAGTTATGGTTAATTCAACTGTGGTAAAAACAAGTGCTGGAACTGCTTATGATTTAAATATTGCAAAAGTTCCAAACCTAAGTATTGCTGTTGATAAGTTAAAAGATGCTGGTTTTTGAGTTTATGCATCTAACTTAAACAAGGATGCTCAAGATATGAGAAAAGTTGATTTTGATAAAAAAACAGCTTTAATTATTGGAAATGAAGAAAAAGGAATTTCTGATAAATTAACTAAAAATGCTGATGTAAATATCTATATTCCATCATCAAATAAAATCGATTCATACAACGCTTCTGTAGCTAGTGCTTTGATGATGTATGAGATTGCGAATAAATTAGAATTAATATAAACAAAAAATAAAAAAATTATTACAATTCATTTTAAGGAAATCTTAAAGAAAGTATGTAATAATTTTTTTTGGTTAATAGGGAAAGTAACAAATATTAATCATCCTTGCTTTTATGACAACAGGAGTGTTGTCTGATAGAAAGCGTGGGTAACGATGCTAGATAAATTGATACGTTATAACCGTAACGGAACAGAAAAATCTTTTAATCCTTTAAGGATGGAAGATGATGAACTAGTTGTTATATATTGTGATTTAAAAAGTTGTAAAAACTTTGCAATCAATAAGAGTTATCGTCGATACTATAACTTACCAATCGAAAGAGATGACTTGGAATGAATTGCTTGATGTGGCTTTAAAGAAGCTGTTGATAAGTATGATTCTTCGACAGGACAAAAAAGTTTTGAGTCATTTATGATTGATGCAATCACTTGAAAATGTAACGACTATTGTGAAAGCTATTTGACAAATAGACACAAAGTTTTGAATGTTGCTTATACGAATAAAAACAACGATAGGTCAAATATTAATGATCAAAACAGTTCTTTTAAAGAACGAGTAGCAATTGAATCAGTAATTGAACAATATATGATTGGCATCAAAAATCTCGACAAACTTGAGATTGCCAAAGCTTATTTATTAAGCTTTGAAACACCAAAACATATCGCACGTAATACAGCGATTGGACGAACAAAAGTCTATCGTTTAGTGAGAGAAATATCCAACGAATTAGCCGAATTGTTGATATAAAACGATGCGATTTTGTGATATTCTATATAATATAATCAATGTATTTTGTAGGGGAGGAAAACGAATCATGGCAAAAACAACAAAACACAAAATTATTTTAGTTTGTGAAAACTGTTTAAATCGTAACTACTCTTTGACAAAAAGTAATCTTACTCAAAAAGAACGCTTAGAAGTTAAAAAATACTGTCCTACTTGTGATGCACGTACTTTACACAAGGAAAGTAGATAATATGACAGAACAAGAAAAAGAATTAAAAAAAGAACAAAAACGTTTAAAGAAGGAAGCTAAAGCTAAGGCTAAAGTAGAGAAGAGCCGCATCAAAGCCAAAAAGAGAGCTGGTAATGGTGAAGCAGCTGATGGGGACGAGCCATCAACTAAACGCGTTGTTAAAGAAAAAGAGATGAAAAAAAATCTTTACAACCGTAAAAATTTTAAACGTAAAGCAGAAAAAGAAAAAACCGATTGAAAATTAGGATTTAAAGAATTTCCAGTCAAAATGGTCAAAGAAGTTAACAAGATTCAATGATCAGGAAAAAGAAATTTAACAAATAAATTCATCCAAGTAATCATCTTTATGCTAGTTTTTGCAGTAGTTTTTTACTTAATCGATTGAGGTTTCCAAGCCTTATTCACAGCAATTCACGTTATATAGAAGAAATGGAGCAATAAAATGAATTCACAACAAACCCAAAATCAAATGTTAGAAGAAGAATTAGATAAATATCCAGGACAATGATTTGTAATCAATTCAAATACAGGTCATGAAGATAAAGTTAAACAAGATTTATTAGAAAAAATTAAAAATGATAAATTATCAAACATTATCTTTGATGTCAGAATTTCTAAATACCAAACAGAAACTAAAACTGGTAAAAAAACTGAAAAAAATAAATTCCCAGGATATATTTTTATTAATATGATTATGACTGATGAAGCTTGATTCATCGTTCGTAATACACCAGGAGTTACAGGATTTATTGGATCTTCTGGACGTGGAGCTAAACCTTTCCCATTAACTAGTGAAGAAGTAGCAAGAATGATTTTAGGAGATAGTGAAGAAGAACAAAAATTAGCAATTGAAGAAGTTGATAACAACGCTTCAAAAACTAATTCAAATATTACTTCAGGACCTAACTCATCAAAAGAAAAAGTGCTTCACACTGCTAACTTTAACGTTGGTGATTACATCGTTATTCAAGATGGACCTTTTGCTGATAAAGATGGAAAAGTTGTTGACATGGATTATGACAAAGGAGTAGCAATCGTTTCAATCGAAATGTTTGGTCGCTATACTCCAACAGAAGTTGAATTTAAAAACGCTCAACCAGTTAAAGAATATTAGAAACTTTAACAAAACTTTTTTAGGAATTATAAATCTACAATAGTTATAATTTTTTTTAAAAAAATAGATAATAAATACAAGCGTAAACATACCCTTTTTAAAGGGTATGTTTTTTTATTTTTTCTTATAAAAAACATTTAGTAATTTTAAGCATTTATGATAATATAAATTAGTCATTTTTATTGTGGTAGAGACTTTTTAAGAGAACTAAAAGTCTCGTTCGGACCACAGCGAGTAGAGAAAGAAGGATGATACCCGTGGCTAAAAAAGTAACACGTATTGCAAAATTAGAATTCATGGCAATGCAAGCTAAACCAGGAGCAGAACTTGCTTCATTAGGAATTAACATGCCAGAATTCACAAAACAATTTAATGACGCAACCAAAGAAAGAGCAGGAGACGTAGTTCCTGTTATTATTACAGCTTATGATGATAAATCATTTGACTTTGTATTAAAAACAACACCTGCTGCTATCATGATTAAAAAAGCTGCAAAAATTAATAAAGCAGCTCACAACCCAGGAAAAGAAACAGCTGGAACTATTACTGTTGATGATTTAAGATCAATCGCAGAATACAAAATGCCAGACTTAAATGCTAACGACATTGAAGCAGCAATGAAAATTGTTGCTGGAACTGCTAAAAACATGGGAGTTAAAATCGAAGGATACACTGAAGGAGAAACTAAATAATGGCTAAATTAACAAAAAACCGTAAAAAAGCTTTAGAAAAGTTTGATAAAAAACAAGCTTACTCAGTTAATGATGCAGTTAAATTAGCAAAAGACACTTCATCAACTAAATTCGATTCAACAGTTGAAATCGCTTTCAACTTAAACATCGACCCACGTAAAGCTGATCAACAAGTTCGTGGAGCTATTGTTTTACCAGCAGGAACAGGTAAAACTCAAAGAGTTTTAGTATTAACAAACACTAAAGCAAAAGAAGCACAAGCAGCTGGAGCTGATTATGTTGGAGGAGAAGATTTAATTAACAAAATTAAAGACGAAAACTGATTCGACTTTGACGTAATTATTGCTACTCCTGAAATTATGGCTAAATTAGGACCTATCGGAAAAATCTTAGGACCAAAAGGATTAATGCCAAACCCAAAAACTGGAACTGTAACAATGGATGTTGCTAAAGCAATTGACGACGTTAAAAAAGGAAAAGTTGAATACCGTGCTGACAAAGAAGGAAACGTACAAACTATCATTGGTAAAGTTTCATTCGATGATGCTGACTTAGTTAAAAACTTAAACGCAATCGTTTCAGAAATCTTAAAAGTAAAACCTCAAACTGTTAAAGGAGCATACATCACAAGTGTAACTATTTCTTCAACAATGGGGCCTGGAATCAAAATTGATTTAGAAGCTAAATAATTTAATTATTAAACTTCAAATTTAAACACCTAGCTTAGGTGTTTTTATTTTCTAAGAAAAATAAATTTTTAAAAATAAATTTTGTTTACATATTTTCTTATCTTCGATATAATAAAAAAGCTATTAGTACCGAAGAAAGTAACTGGGGAAACCCTTAATCTGTTACCGAGGAAAAAGCTAAACAAAATTCTTTTTTAATAAAAACAATTTGCTTTTTAACCTCGGTCTTTCAATTTTGAATGATTGAGGTTTTTTCTTATTTTCAAATTAACTAAAAATATTAATTAGAATAAGGAGGGAAATAAATGGCACAAAGACCAGCACACGAACAAAAAGCTAAAATCGTAGCAGAAATTGCAGCAAAACTTAAAGATAACCAAGGAACTGCAATCGCTGAATACAAAAACTTAACAGTTGCTCAAATGACTGAATTACGTCGTGAAGCTTTAAAACAAGGAATTGAAGTTAAAGTTTACAAAGACTCATTAGTTAGAAGAGCTGCTGAAGAAGACGGATTTAATGAATTAATTCCATTCTTAACAAAACAAAACGTATTCATCTTCTCTAAAGAAGATGGAGTTGCAGCACCTAAATTAGTTGCAAACTTCGCAAAGAAAAACCCTGATTTAATTTTAAAAGCAGGGATCTTTGAAGGACAAGTTAAAGATACAGCAGGAATTACTGAAATCGCATCTTTACCTTCACGTGAAGACCTATACTCAATGTTCGCAAACTCATTATTATACCCATTACGTCAAGTAATGAACGCAATTAATGCAGTTGCAGAAAAAAAAGAACAAGAACAAAACTAAAATAAGAAGAGCAAATCGGACTATTAGTAAATACAAACAATAAAATTTTAAAAACATAAGGAGAACATAAACATGGCAATTACAAACAAAGATATTATTGACGCATTAGAAACAATGACTTTATCAGACTTAAACTCATTAGTTAAAGAAATCGAAGACCACTTCGGAGTTGTTGCAGCAGCAGCTGTAGCAGCACCAGCAGCAGGAGGAGATGCAGCAGCAGCACCTTCTGAAGTATCAGTATTCTTAACAAACGCAGGAGCACAAAAAGTTGGTGTAATCAAAGTTGTTAAAGAAATCACTGGAGCTGGATTAATGGACGCTAAAAAAATTGTAGACGGAACTTTACCAGTTGCAATTAAAGAAAACATTAAACCTGAAGAAGCAGAAGAAATTAAAGAAAAATTAGTTGCTGCTGGAGCTTCAGTAGACATTAAATAATTAATTTAATCTAATTATTAATATTAAAGAGGGCAATGAACTTTGCCTTCTTTTTTACTTTTTTTCTTTCAATATTTCTTGTTATATGGTATAAAAATATGATAAACTTATATCACAATGATTTTAGTTTAGTTAGTTAAGAGCTTCTGCTAAATCAACATTTGATAATAACTTACAAGTTTAAGAGAGCGGAAAGTGGGACTTAGGTGATTGGTTTAGACTATTTTTTAGATGATAAGTGAATTAAAAAGCAAACTTCTAAATTAAAAACTAATACTTTTTATTCAACTTTACCTTCAAAAGAAGGACCAAAATTCAATTGATCTTTTCAAAAGGCAGTTGATGATGATCGTTTTTTATACGATTACATTAATGGTTTTAAAGTTGATATTATGAACAAAGTGTATCGTGAATTTAGATATTACGATATTATTTCAATTTTGTTTGTGGACGGGAATCTACAAGGAAAAAGTTCATTCAAAACGCTATACAAAGAATTAACAGATATTAACAACGACACAGTTAAGCCTAACTCTTATGATGAGAGATTAATGCAAAATATGTTGAAAGTTTATGATTTAATTTATCAAAATAACTTCCCTTTGAATGAAGAAAATTTTGAATTAATCGTACATATTTTATTTCGTAATTTAGGTTATGACATGGATCGTAAAGAAAATATTAAACGTTCAGAAAAAACAAAATCAAAATTTAAGAATCTTTTAGATCCTTCATTGATTGATCAAGAATTGGAAAACTTTTGAGCTTTTATAAAAGCTAACTCAACAAATAATTTCTCAGGATTTACTGAGGCTTTAATTTTGGGATTAGAGTTTTTATACATTAGCCCATACAACCAGTTGAACATTATCTTGATGCAGTTCATTATCAAATGATATCTATTCCAACTAGATCAAGAATTCTCATTTATGAATTCTTCAATTCTAATTGCGTTAAATTTTAACCAATTTGTAAAAACAGTTGATAAGGTATTTGCGACAAACTTCAATACTGATGAGTATCTAGAGTTAACAAAAACATTAGTCAAAGACCAAACAAACTTAACCAAACGTTATCTTTGATTAAAAGAAAACAAATATATTCCTGAAGGATATGAAAAAGAGTTTTCAGATCAAAATTTAGAACTATTATTAGCATTTATTATGAGAAACAATGCTGAAACCTTTAATCTTGATGAAATGATTGATAGAAATTGTTTTATTGATGGGGTTTATTGTACTAAAGAAGAAGTGGAAACTGAAATTGCTCTTTTAGTAGGAGCAAATGTTTTAAGTAAGACAAAAGAAAACAACAAAAATGTTTATGCTTGAAAAGATAAACATTTTAAAAAAATAGCAAATCTATTGAAAGATTAAGAAATAAATTAACAAGGAGAAGTCTATGAGTTACAAGATTAAAAAAATTAACAACCGTACAGAAAGAAGAGACTATACTAAAGTATCTGGTGAATTACCTTTACCAAACTTAGTAGAAATCCAAACAGATACTTTTAAATGATTCCAAAATGAAGGGATTCAAGAAGTTTTCGACGAAATCTTCCCAATCACTTCACCAAACGGACAAGCAACTTTAGCAATGGATAGTTGAGAATTCAGAGAACCTCGTATTACTATTGCTCAAGCAAAAGAAGAATCTAAAGTATATGATGCACCAATCTATGCCAATTTAACTTTAACAATCAATGAACCTAATGAAACTATTTCAAAAGAAGGTTTAAAAATTGTTAATAATGATATGGCAGCATTCATTAAAACATGATTGGAAGAAAAACTAGATAATAAAAACATCTTACTTAAAAAACATGCTGACAACTTATATTTCTATGAAGCAAAAGTTAAGGGGAACAATGAACCTGACACTATTGAAGTAGAAGTATTAGAAGAAACTGATGAAAACATTTCATTACGTTTAACTGTTTATAAAAAAGGTGAAGTTTTCATGGGAGATTTCCCATTAATGACTGAAGCTGGAACATTTATTATTAACGGAAGTCAAAAAGTAATTGTTTCACAATTAGTTCGTTCACCTGGATCATACTTTAACAAAGAAATTAACCGTAAAAACGGGGAAATGATTTACAGCGCAAACATTATTCCTTCACGTGGAACTTGATTAGAATTTGAAACTGAAAGCAAGAAAAATGCTGATGGAGATAATGCTGAAGCATTATTTGTAAAAATTGATAAATCACGTAAAACAACTGGAACAAGTTTATTAACTGCATTAGGAATGAAACCTCAAGAAGTTTTAGACTTATTTGATAATTCACAACTAATTAGAAATACTTATGAACAAGATGACTTATCAGGAGACTGAGAAACTGATTGAGAACATGCTGTTCAAGAAATCTATAAAAAAATCCGTCAAGGAGAAACTGCAACTGCTGATGGAGCTTCAAAATTCTTAGATGCTTTATTATTTGATAAACGTAAATACGATTTAACAAAAGCTGGACGTTTTAAATTAAACGAAAAACTTACAATTAAAAACCGTATTTTAGGAACTACTTTTGCAGAAGATATCGTTGATAAAAACGGTAAAGTTTTAATTGCTAAAGATACTTTAGTAAGCAAAGAAAACCTAGAAGAAGTTCAAAACATCTTAGATGGTGATGTAATGATGGTTAATATCGACTTTGATGCTGATATTGATTCACCAAAACAAATCCAAAAAATTAAAGTTTATAGAGATAACGATTTAAAAACTAAAACAGTTACTTTATTAGGAATTTCTGGAAAATCAAAAGATGAATTCTTAAATGTTGGAGATATCTTAGCAACAATTTCATATGCTGAAAACTTAAGATACAACATTGGTGAAGTCGATGATATCGACCACTTAGGAAACCGTAGAGTTCGTACTGTTGGAGAATTATTACAAAACCAATTACGTATCGGAATGATCCGTATTGAAAAAAATGTTCGTGAAAAATTATCAACTTCACAATTATTTAAAGTAAAACCTTCAACAATTATTAATAACAAACCATTAACTGCTGTAATTGGAGAATTCTTTAATCTTTCTCAATTATCACAATTCATGGATCAAATTAACCCACTTTCAGAATTAACAAACAAACGTAGATTAACTGCGCTTGGTCCTGGAGGATTATCTAGAGATAGAGCCGGATTAGAAGTTCGTGACGTTCACGAGTCTCATTATGGAAGAATCTGTCCAATTGAAACACCAGAAGGACCAAACATTGGGTTAATCAACAACTTAGCAACTTATGCTAAAGTTAACGAATATGGATTTATTACAACTCCATATAGAAAAGTTAACAACGGAAAAATTGATAACAATGATATTAGATATTTAACTGCTGATGAAGAAAGCAAATACATCATTGCTCAAGCAAACGTACGTCAATCTAAAGATGGAGATATCTTAGATGAAACTGTAATTTCACGTTACAAAGGAGACGACATCATTGCAAACACTGCTGATGTTGACTTCATTGACGTTTCACCAAAACAAATCTTCTCAATCGCAACTGCATGTATTCCTTTCTTAGAAAACGATGATGCCAACCGTGCGTTAATGGGAGCTAACATGCAACGTCAAGCTGTACCATTATTAAACCCACAAGCACCATTAGTTGGTACTGGAGTTGAATTTGAAGCGGCTCGTGACTCTGGAAGTGCTGTTGTTGCTAAAGAAGATGGTATTGTAAGATACGTTGATTCAAAAGTAATTACTGTTGAAACAAAAGACGGAACTCACACTTACCAATTAATTAACTTCGAACGTTCAAACAACGGAACTGCAATTTCACAAGCACCAATTGTTAAAGTTGGAGATCAAGTTAAAAAAGGTGAAATTATCGCCGATGGACCTTCAATGGACAATGGGGAATTAGCGATTGGACAAAACGTTGTTGTAGCCTTTACAACTTACAACGGATACAACTATGAAGATGCAATCATTATGAGTGAAAGAGTAACTCAAGAAGATAGATTTACTTCAATCCACGTTGATGAATACACAATCGAAAGACGTAATACTAAACAAGGTGAAGAAGAAATCACTCGTGAATTACCAAATATTTCTGATAATGCTAAGAAATACTTAGATGAAGATGGAATTGTTGCCATTGGAACTGAAGTTCACCAAGGAGATATTTTAGTTGGTAAAGTAACTCCAAAAGGACAAGTTCAATTATCACCAGAAGATAAATTATTAAACGCAATCTTCGGAGAAAAATCACGTAACGTTAAAGATAACTCATTAAGAGTACCTAACGGAGGAGACGGAATTGTTCAATCAGTTAAACGTTTCACTCGTGAAGATGGTTATGATTTAGCACCAGATATTCTTGAAGTAATCAAAGTTTATATCGTGCAAAAACGTAAAATTCAAGAAGGGGACAAAATGTCTGGACGACATGGTAATAAAGGGGTTATCTCACGTATCTTACCAATCGAAGACATGCCTCACCTTGAAGATGGAACACCAGTTGACATTATGTTAAACCCACAAGGGGTTCCTTCACGTATGAACATTGGACAAATTCTTGAAATCCATTTAGGAATGGCTGCTAAAAAACTTGGTGTTAAAGTAGCAACTCCTGTTTTCGAAGGATTAACTGATGAAGAATTAGATGACATCATGAAAGAAGCTGGAATGACCAACTTCGGAAAAGTTAAATTAATCGATGGAGCAACTGGAGAACCTATGGATAAACCAATTGCTGTTGGAGTTATGTACATGTTGAAACTATCACACATGGTTGACGACAAATTACACGCACGTAACGTTGGTCCATACTCATTAATTACTCAACAACCATTAGGAGGAAAAGCTCAAAATGGGGGACAAAGATTTGGGGAAATGGAAGTATGAGCACTTGAAGCTTATGGTGCAGCATACACATTACGTGAAATCTTAACTATTAAATCAGATGATATTAAAGGAAGAGTTAAAACTTACGAAGCTATCGTTCGTTCTAAACCAATTCCTGAACCAGGGATTCCTGAATCATTCAACGTTTTAACAAAAGAAATCATGGGATTAGGATTTGACATGTTTATGGTCGATAAAGATGGAAATAAAACACCAATCTCTGCTTATGATGGAAACGATGATGACGAAATTGCACCTGGAGAAGAATTCTACGACGAAAATCGTACTATCGTAGAAAACCCAGAAGATGCTGGAGTTGAAGTTGAAAACATTGATACAGATTCATTAGATGATGATGACCTACCAAATGTTGAAAAAAATGACGATTAAGACTGAAGGGAAGAGACTAAATGCAAAACAATAAGAAAAATAAAAAATCAATTAAAATTGAATTATCAAGCCCTGAAACAATTCGTTCTTGATCTCACGGTGAAGTTACCAAGCCTGAAACTATTAACTACAAAACATTAAAAGCTGAAAAAGATGGACTATTTGATGAGAGAATCTTTGGTCCTATCAAAAACTTTGAATGTGCTTGTGGTAAATACAAAAAAGCAAACCCTATGAACAAAGGAAAAGTTTGTGAAAAATGTGGGGTTGAACTAACTGAATCAATCGTAAGACGTGAAAGAATGGGACACATCGAACTTGAAGAACCAGTAACTCACATTTGAATGTTAAAAGTTGCTCCTTCAAGAATCGCTGCTATTCTTGATTTAAAAACTAAAGAATTAGAAGAAATTGTTTACTTCGTTTCTTATGTAGTTTTAGAAGCTGGGAACTCAAAATACCTAACTCCTAAACAAGTATTAGATTTAGATAGTGCTAAATCTAGTGCTAAAACTAGAGAAGCTATGTTAAATACTTTACAAGAAGAAGTATTAGACCAAATCGAAGACAAAGAATCACGTGATGCTAGAAAAGCAAAACGTATGATTGAAGAATTAAAAGATCCTTCAGTTCCTTTCTCAATCGAAGAAGCTTCAGATTTAATTGCAAAATACACAGGTGCTAAATTTGGTATTGGTGCTTCTGCAGTTGAATACTTATTACAACAAATTGATGTCGACAAAGATATGGCCGAAATCAAACAAGAATTAAAAGGAAGTACATCAGCTTCTGATCAACAAAAATTAATGAAAAGATTAGAAGTTCTTGATGCATTCCACAAATCTGGTGCTAAACCTGAATGAATGGTATTACATACTATTCCAGTTATCCCACCAGACATCCGTCCAATTATTCAATTAGACGGAGGAAGATTTACAACTTCTGAAATCAATGATTTATACCGTCGTATTATCATTAGAAACGAACGTTTGAAAAAAGTTAAAGCAATGAGAGCACCATCAATCATTGTTAACAACGAAAAACGTATGTTACAAGAAGCTGTTGATGCTTTAATGGATAACGACCGTAAATCTCGTCCAATTGTTGGAAAAGATAAACGTCCGTTAAAATCATTAACTTCAACTTTAAAAGGGAAACAAGGACGTTTCCGTCAAAACTTATTAGGTAAACGTGTTGACTACTCAGGACGTTCAGTTATTGCCATTGGTCCAGATTTAAAAATGTACCAAGCAGGAATTCCTCGTGAAATGGCAATTACCTTATTTAAACCATTCATTATTGAATGATTACAAGAACACGACTATGCAGATAACGTAAAAGCTGCAGAACGTATGATTACAAATAACGATCCTAAAGTTTGAGATGCTTTAGAACAAGTTATTAAAGATCGTCCAGTTCTTTTAAACCGTGCACCTACTTTACACCGTTTAGGAATTCAAGCCTTTGAACCTAAAATTGTAAAAGGAAAAGCTATGCGTTTACACCCATTAGTAACTACAGCATTCAATGCCGACTTCGATGGGGACCAAATGGCTGTCCACTTACCAATTACTCCTGAAGCAGTTGGTGAAGCTCGTGCTTTAATGTTAGGTTCACACGCAATCTTAGGGCCAAAAGATGGTAAACCAATCGTTACACCAACTCAAGATATGATTTTAGGAAACTATTATGTAACTTTAGAAGAAAAAGGTGTTGATGGAGAAGGAATGCTATTTGCAAACCCTCAAGAAGCCAAAACTGCATACGATCAAAAAGTTATTAACTTAAATGCTTTAATTGCTGTTCCAGTTAATACTTTACCTGGTCACACATTTACAGAAGATCAACAAGATAAATACTTAATGACAACTGTTGGTAAAATCTTATTTAATGAAATCTTTGCACGTCAATTCCCATGAATTAACACTCCAGATATCACTAATGCAGAAGAAGCTGTAAAAGAATACATCATTGATGATTCAACAAATCCAATGGATTGAATTGAAGCTCATGATGTTCAACAACCAATTAAGAAAAAAGAACTTTCAAAAATTATTGAAAGATACTTTAACACTTATGACTCACGTTCAACTGCTGAAATGTTAGATAACATGAAAGACTTGGGATACAAATTCTCAACTAAATCAGGAACTACAATTTCAGCTGGAGACGTTGTTGCTTATACTCATAAATATGATGAGTTCAAAGAAGCTGATGAAAAAGTAGCTCAAATTAACGAATTCTACAAAGAAGGTATGTTAACTGAAAGTGAAAAGAAACAAAGAGTTATTGAAGTTTGATCTAATGTTAAAGAAAACATTCAAAAAGAACTTGAAGTTATCTTAAAACAAGACCCAAAAAACCCAGTGTTTGTGATGTCAGACTCTGGAGCTCGTGGGAACGTATCTAACTTTACTCAACTTGTAGGTATGCGTGGATTGATGAACGATACTAAAGGGGATATTAAAGAAATCCCAATTAAATCATCATTCCGTGAAGGATTAACAGTTTCTGAATACTTCATCTCAACTCACGGGGCTCGTAAAGGAATGGCAGATATTGCCTTAAAAACTGCGGACTCAGGATACTTAACTCGTAGATTAGTTGACGTATCACAAGAAGTTGTAGTAGTTGCTGAAGACTGTAAACCAACTAAAGGATTTGCAGTTTCTGCAATCGTTGATACAAAACACCAAAACACAATCGTGCCTTTAAAAGATAGATTAGTTGGACGTCGTTCATTCGAAGATATCGAAGACAAAGATGGAAACATTATTGTTAAAAAAGACGAAATGTTTACTTCAGAATTAGCAGATAAAGTAACTGATGCTGGAATTGAAACAGTAAACATTCGTTCAGTATTAACTTGTGATGCTGAACGCGGAGTTTGTGAAATGTGTTATGGAATCGACTTAGCAACTGGAGAAGAAGTTAAATACGGAGCTCCTGTTGGGGTTGTGGCTGCTCAATCAATTGGGGAACCTGGAACACAACTTACTATGCGTAACTTCCACACCGGTGGGGTTGCTGGGGATGCTGATATTACTCAAGGGCTTCCTCGTATTAAAGAATTACTTGACGTTACTACTCCAAAAGGATCAATCGCTATGATTGCTAAAATGAATGGAGAAGTTACTGATGTTCAACAACACGAAGGTTTCTCAGAAATCTTTGTTAAATCTAACTCTGGAGATGTTGAAAAATACAAAACTTCATACAATGCCATTGTTAGAGTTCAACCAGGAGACAAAGTTAAACCTGGGGACAAATTAACTGAAGGATCAATTGATATTAAAAACTTATTAGATGTTGCCTCAGTTGAAGCTGTTCAAAACTACATTTTAAAAGAAGTTCAAAAAGTCTACCGTTTACAAGGGATTGAAATTGCTGATAAGTACATCGAAATCATTGTTAAACAAATGTTAGGTAAAGTTAAAGTAACTGATGCTGGTGATACTGATTTATTACCAGGAGAAGTTGTTTCACAAAAACGTTTCAGAAACGCTGTTAAATGAGCATTTGAAAATAACAAACAAGCTCCTTTAGCTAAACCTGTAATCTTTGGTATTAAAAAAGCTCCTTTAGAATCAGAATCATGATTATCATCTGCTTCATTCCAAGACACTGCACGTGTATTGGCAAAAGCAATCGTAAGAGGTCAAGAAGATCACTTAGAAGGATTAAAAGAAAACATCATGTTAGGAAACTTAATTCCTGCTGGAACTGGTTTAACTGGTGCTAAAGAAGTTATGGAAATTGGTGAAGAATACCACCGTAACGAATACTAGAATTCTTATAAATTTTATAAAAGACTTAAGTTTAGACTTAGGTCTTTTTTTGTTTTTAATTGTATAATAAAGTTAATTTAAGACCTTGTTTTTCAAACAAGGAAGAATAAAAGGAGAGAATTTTTATGGCACAAAAAATTTATATTTCAAATGACCATACTGCTGTTGAAATGAAAAAAGCGATCGTTAATCACTTAGTTGATAAAGGTTATGAAGTCATTGACATGGGAAATGAAGATGGTAAGTCATGCAGCTATTCTGAAGAAGGAATTGCTTTAGGAGAAGCTGTTGCTAAAGACAAAGATTCTTTAGGAATTGTAATTTGTGGAACTGGAATTGGAATTTCAATTGCAGCAAACAAAGTTAAAGGAATTAGAGCTGGATTAGTTTATGAACTTGAAACTGCCCAATTAATTCGCCAACACAACAACTGTAATGTTTTAGCAACCGGAGCTAGATTAATTGCTGTTGATAAAGCAATTAAATTAGTTGATGCATTTTTAGAAACTCCATTTGAAGGTGGAAGACATACAGAAAGAGTTAATACTATTGATGAATACAATGGATAAAAAAATGGATAAAAGAATTACCGATGCTATGAATGGTGAATTAAATCGCCAACGCTCACACATCGAATTAATTGCTTCTGAAAACTTTGTATCTGAAGCTGTAATGGAATGTAATGGTTCAGTTTTCACCAATAAATATGCTGAAGGATATCCTGGTAGAAGATATTATGGTGGATGCGAATATATTGATGTTGTTGAGCAATTAGGAATTGATTTAGCTAAAAAAATCTTTGGTGCAGATCACGCAAACCTTCAACCACATTCAGGTTCTCAAGCAAATGAAGCTGCTTATAAAGTTTTAGTTAATCCAGGAGATAAAATTTTATCAATGGGATTAAATGCTGGTGGACACTTAACTCATGGGTCAAGTGTTAACTTCTCTGGTAAAACTTATAACTTTGCTTTTTATGGTGTTGATAAAGATACTGATTTAATTGATTATGATGAAGTTGAAAGACTAGCAATTGAATTTCAACCAAAACTAATTGTTGCTGGAGCTAGTGCTTATTCTCGTAAAATTGACTTTAAACGTTTTAAAGAAATCGCTGATAAAGTTGATGCTAAATTAATGGTTGATATGGCTCACATTGCTGGATTAGTTGCAGCAGGTGTTCATGAATCACCAGTTCCTTATGCTGATGTTGTGACAACTACAACTCATAAAACTCTACGTGGTTCACGTGGGGGAATGATTTTATGTAAAGCTCAATATGCTAAAAAAATTGACTCTGCAGTTTTCCCAGGAACACAAGGTGGACCTTTAGAAAACTTAATCGCTGGAAAAACTCAAGCTTTATGTGAAGCTGATACTTTAGAGTACAAACAATACATTGAACAAGTTGTTATCAATGCAAAAGTTTTAGCACAAACTTTAATGGATAATGGAGTTAAAGTTTTAACCAACGGAACTGATAATCATTTAATTAACTTTGAAGTTAAAGAAAGCTTTGGAATTACTGGAAGAGAAGCTGAAGCGATTTTAGAATCAGTTGGAATTGTAACTAATAAAGAGTTACTTCCATTTGATACTGAAACTCCATACAACACATCTGGTGTAAGGATTGGAACTCCAGCTATGACTACAAGAGGTTTCAAAGAAACTGAATTCAAACAAGTTGGAAACATGATTTCTAGCGCTTTAAAAGATCATAGTGATGAAAACTTAGCAAGAATTAAGGCCGAAGTTAAAGAACTATGTGATAAATTCCCTCTATACGAAGGATTAAGTTATTAATTTATAAATACGGATGAGTCTATAAAGACACATCCTATTTTTTTAAGAAAGGTAGATATAAAAATGGCTTTTACAGAAATTAAACATCCCTTAATTGTGGATAAATTAACAAGAATGAGAAGAAAAGATACTTCTTCAAAAGACTTTAGAGAAAATCTAAATGAAATTGGAGGTTTAATGGTTTATGAAGTTTTTCGTGACTTACCATTAACTCCAGGAGAAATTGAAACCCCAGTTACTAAAACAACTGGATATACTGTCGATCAATCAGTTGTTCTTGTACCAATCATTAGAGCTGGATTGGGAATGACTGCTGGAATTCAACAATTAATTCCAACTGCAAAAGTTGCTCACATTGGTTTATATCGTGATGAAGAAACTCTTGAACCAGTGCAATACTTTGCAAAACCAACAGCAGATATCGCTTCATCATATGTTTTAGTAGTTGACCCAATGTTAGCAACTGGTGGTAGTGCTTCTAAAGCAATTGATATTGCAAAAGAATGAGGAGCTAAAACAATTAAATTTATTTGTTTAGTAGCAGCACCAGAAGGTGTAGCAAGATTACAAAAAGATCATCCAGATATTGATATCTATGCTGCTAGTTTAGATGAAAAATTAAATGATGATGGCTATATTGTTCCTGGTTTAGGAGATGCTGGTGACAGGATTTTTGGAACTAAATAAAAGTAAGTATATTTGTTTATAAAAAATATAAAAACCGCGGCCATAAATCCGCGGTTTTTGTTCGACTTTTTCAAGAAATATGTCTCGATTCGTACTAAAATAGAAGGAGTGGATAATTATATTTAAAAATTGAGGTAAGTAAGGGAATGAAGCAACTAACCAAAAAACCTAAACATAGATGAAATCAAGAAAACAAATGATTTTATATCTCATTAGTTTTGTTAATTACGTTTACGTTAGTTTTGTTAGCTATTTTAGTAGCTTGCAAAGTGATTAGTTGAGAGTGAATAACAGGTTATGCGATTGCTGCAATATGTACAACAATTGCTCTTTTCGGCGTTATGTTTTCATACAAAGCGTTGGTAAAAACTGAAAATTACTATTATTTCATTTTCTTATTTATCTTAAGAATTGGCCTATATTTTATTCCATTCATATTTTCTGTTTTTATTCCTAATGATATCTTTAATATCTATGGTGTTTTAATTGGATTTAGCCCGATCATATTAATCCCATTAATCCAAGGTTTTGAAGCTGTGATTAAGGATAATAGAACTACAAATATGTTTAAAAAAAATCAAAAAAAGGAAGGGGGAAACAATGTTGCAACCTAATCTAATGGGTAGTCTTGGTGATACTATAAAGAATAACTATAACGTTTGAACGCCACAGTTTATGTCTATTATTTTCACAGCCTTGATTATCAGTTTAATTTGTCTTCTATACAATGTTAAAATTCGTAACCACGATAAAAACGGTGGACAAATGAGTGGATTCTTAGTTTTGATGGAAATGTATATAACCTTTTGTGAAAACTTAGTTGTTAGTTCTATGGGTAAAAAATACCGAAAATTAACACCTTACGCAATGTACATTACCATGTATATCTTTGTTTCATGTATCTTATCTCTTTTAGGGATAGAATCACTAGCAACAACATATACAGTAGCTTTAAGTATGGCACTTGTAACATTCTTTTCAATCTACTATTTTGGATTCAAGTATCAAAAATGAGGTTACTTCAAACGATACGTGAACCCGATTGAAATTCTTACCCAATTTTCACCCCTAATTTCACTTTCTTTCCGTCTATTTGGTAATATGCTTGGTGGAGCTGTAATCTTAGGATTACTTTACGCATTATTCATCAACATTCAAGCTGGATTTGACGGTTCAGGAAACGTTGTTGGAAGAATCTACAACGAAGTTGAAAATGCAAATGGTGATAAGGTTCTATACGATCAAACCTGAAACTATCAATACATTTACTTCTGAGCAGGATTCAATATCTTCACTACTTTATTTGCGCCTTGAATTCACATGTACTTCGATTTATTCGATGGAGGAATTCAAGCATTAGTATTTGCAATGTTAACATTCTCATATTGACAAGAAGCAATGGGAGAAGACAAAGAAGATGACAAAGCTGAAGCTCTTGAAAGAGACTCAACTAAAAAACATAAATTGGGACACAAGATCGGACACAAAAAAGACAAAGCAGTACAAGTTGCTTTATAGTCTTAACTTTTAAATATAAAAACAAATCAAAGGAGATAATTATATGTTATTCGCAGATTTAATGACAAACGTATACATGAACTTATTCAGTGCTTTTGCAACTGTTATGCCTAACTTAATGGCTGAAACAACAGCAGCAGATGGATATAAATTCTTAGGAGCTGGGATTGCCGGAATCGGTACATTCGGAGCCGGAATTGGTCAAGGGGTAGCTGCTCAAGGAGCATGTATGGCTATCGGAAGAAACCCAGAAATGGCTTCAAAAATTCAATCAGTTATGATTATTGGAGCCGGAATTGCTGAATCTGGAGCTGTTTATTCTCTAGTTATCGCTATTCTTTTAATCTTTGTTGCCTAATACAATTTCAAACAATATTAAAGAAATAATTAAAAACAAAGTATCAAAGAAAGAAGGTAAAACATGCCACTATTAATGACTGCTGGAGTTCCAGAGATTCTTCCGGATTTATTCCCGAACTTACCGAACTTCATAGCTCACGTGTTGGCAACTATTGTTATCGTTGTTTTACTTGCTAAGTGAGTTTATAAACCATTTAGAAACTCTATTGATAACCGTAGAGCAAAAATTAATGAATTATTAGATGATGCTGTAGAAAAACAAACACAAGCAAATAAAGATAAAAAAGCTGCTAGTGTTTTATTAACTAACGCAAAAACTCAATCATCAACTATTCTTAAAAATGCACGTGCTGACGCTGACGCACAAAAAATAAAAATACTTGACGAAGCTAGCGCTGAAGCAAGTAACATTCAAACACAAGCTAAAAACTCAATTGCCAAAGCGCAATCAGAAGCGGAAGCTAACATTAAACAAGCAATTATTGATGTTGCTTTCCAAGCTGCTCAAGAAATTCTTCAAGAAAATGTTTCAACTGATAAAAACAAAAAATTGGTTGAAGATTACTTAAAAGAATTAGATTCAACTAAAGGTCTTATCTAATGGCTTTATTGGATTCTAAAGTATCAGACAATTGAGGAATCGCTTTAGCAAACATTGCTGTTGAAAATAAAAAAGAAAATGAATTTATTGAACAAACTGGAGTTTTGATTGATTTATTAAAAAACAATCAAAACTTAGTTGATTTACTATCAATCAAAATTGATACAAATTCAATTGATATTGATAAAGATAAAATCATTGATGATGTTTTCACAAAAGCTGGTTTTAACCCTTACATAGTTAACGCTATGAAGTTACTAGCTGCAGCATCAGAATTTGAATACGCAAGAGATGTCTTTAAAAAGACTCGTCGTATTCTTAGCTTAAAAGCCGGTAATGAATATGGAGTAATTTGATCAACTGAACCTATTTCAGATGCTCAAGTAAAACAATTCGAAGAAAAAATCGGTAAAAAACTTAACAAAAATATTAAGCTTGTTAATAAAATTGACCAATCATTGATTGGTGGGGTAGAAATCGTTGTTGAAGGACGTATCTTTGACGGTTCTGTTAAAGGTAAACTTGACCACATTCGCTACCAAATTTTAGAAAATCAAAATAAAAAAACAGAAAAAGAGGTGGACTAATACATGGCATTTAATATTAAAGAAATCTCTGCTGTAATTGAAGATCAAATCAAACGCTATGGTAAAGACGTTGTTGAAACCGAAGAAGGTACAGTTATTACCATTGGGGATGGAGTATCTCTTATTTATGGTTTAGATAATGCCCTAATGGGTGAATTATTACTTTTCCCAAATGACATTTATGGAATGGTTCTTAACCTTGAAGAAGGTTTAGTTGGAGCTGTTATCTTAGGTGATGGTGACTTAATCAAAGAAGGGGACAAAGTTAAACGTACAGGTCGTGTTGTTGAAGCACCAGTTGGTGACGAACTAATCGGACGTGTTGTTAATGCTATCGGTCAACCTATTGATGGTGCCGGAGATTTAAACGCCAAAGAATATAGCCCAGTTGAAAAAATTGCAACTGGAGTTATGGCTCGTAAATCTGTTGATCAACCTATGGCTACAGGAATCTTATCAATCGATTCAATTATCCCGATTGGTAAAGGACAACGTGAGTTAATCATTGGTGACCGTCAAACAGGGAAAACTGCAATTGCAGTAGATGCAATTATTAACCAAAAAGGTAAAAACGTAAAATGTATTTACGTTGCTATTGGACAAAAAGATTCAACAATTGCTCAAATCGTTGAAAAATTACGTAAATTTGGTGCAATGGATTACACTGTTGTTGTTAATGCTGGGGCATCTGAATCAGCTCCAATGCAATACTTAGCTCCATATACTGGTGTTACTATCGGAGAAAAATGAATGAGCGAAGGAGAAGACGTGTTAATCGTTTATGATGATTTATCAAAACACGCCGTTGCTTATCGTGAAATGTCATTATTACTACGTAGACCACCCGGACGTGAAGCTTATCCTGGAGATGTATTCTACTTACACTCACGTTTATTAGAACGTGCCGCTCGTGTTACTGAAGCTTATGGTGGTGGTTCAATTACTGCTTTACCAATCATTGAAACACAAGCCGGAGATATTTCAGCATACATTCCAACTAACGTTATTTCAATTACTGATGGACAAATTTTCTTACAATCAGACTTATTCAACTCAGGGATTCGTCCTGCTGTTGATACTGGACTATCAGTTTCACGTGTTGGGTCAACTGCTCAACTAAAAGCTGTTAAACAAGTTTCAGGAACATTGAAATTAGATTTAGCACAATACTTTGAATTACAATCATTTGCAAAATTTGGTTCTGATTTAGATGATGAAACTGCTCAAATCTTGAGCAATGGTTCAAAAATCATGGAAATGTTAAAACAAAAACAATACAACCCAATGGATCAAATTGATGAAGCCTTTGTTCTTTTAGCAATCAAAGAACGTTTAATTAAATGATTGCCACAAGATAAAATGCAAGATTTAAAATTCAACATTATTAACTTCTTCCACAAAAACAAGGATGCTAAAAAAGTTTATGACAAAGTCAAAAAAGCTACAGCATTTGATGATGATTCAATGGAAGATGCAAAACGTTACATTGGTCAAGTTGTAAAACAAATGACAAATGAAATTCCAGACTACAAAGCTACTAATTATGGACCTCAAGATGAATACAACAAATTAGGTAAATAATAAAAAATGGCAAACTTAAGTGGTTTAAAAACCGAAATCAGTTCTGTTGGTGACATCACTAGTATTACTGATGCCATGCAATTAGTAGCATCTGCAAAATTGAGAAAAGCTGGTAAAAAAATTACTGAAACCCAAGAATATGTTTCAGAAGTTTACAGCGTTTTCAATGACATTATTCGTCAAACAGATAATTCACCATTTCTTAAAGATGACACTTCAGGGATTAAAAAAACCCTATGGGTTGTTGTTAATTCAAACTTAGGATTATGTGGTGGATATAACGCAAATATCAATCGTTTAGTAATGGGGCAATTAAAACCAAATGATGCAATTTATGCATTAGGTTCTAAAGCTGTAGCTTTTTATACAGCAAGAAAAGTAAATATCTTAAAAGAAAACACTTCTATTGATATCGACTTTTCTTCACAAGAAGCTTCAACAATCGGAAAAGAATTAATGGATTATTATACAACTGGTGAATTTGATGAAATTCAATTAGCTTATACAAAATTCATTAACAATGTAACTTTTGAACCAACAACATTACGTTTATTCCCAATTATTAAAAACGATGATCAAAATCAAAAAGCTGAAGGCGACAAAAACAACATGACTGTTGAATTCGAACCTGATGCTGAAACAATTTTAGAAAAAACTGTGACTTTATATTTGAATACTGTACTTTATGGAACAATTATTGAATCACAAGTTTCAGAACAAGCTTCTCGCCGTACTGCAATGGATGCAGCTACAAAAAACGGGAAAGAATTAACTGAAACTTTACAATTGAAATATAACCGTGAACGTCAAGCTTCAATTACACAAGAACTTTCAGAAATTGTAGCCGGAGCTAATGCTCTACAACAAAAATAAAAAAGGAGGTAATTAAAATGGAAAGCAAAGCAAAAAATGCTAAAAAACCTTCTGATAGTAAGAAACAATCATTTGGTAAAGTAGTTCAAGTTACAGGTCCTGTTGTCGATGTTAAATTCGATGAATCTGATATGCCTGACTTACTTGATGCATTACAAGTTCAAAATGGAGATAAAACTTTAACTTTAGAAGTTGAACAACACATCGGAGATGATGTATGTAGAACCATTGCAATGGGAGCTACTGATGGATTAGTGCGTGGACAAAAAGTGTTAAACACTGGTTCACCAATCACTACTCCTGTTGGAGAACAATGTTTAGGAAGAATGTTTAACGTTCTTGGAGAAGCAATCGACTTAAAACCTGAACCAACAGGTGAAAGAATGTCAATCCACCGTGAAGCACCTGCTTATGATGAACTTGTAACTAGTGCAGAAATTCTTGAAACTGGAATCAAAGTTATTGACTTAATGGTTCCATTTGCACGTGGGGGAAAAGTTGGATTATTCGGAGGAGCCGGAGTTGGTAAAACAGTTCTTATCCAAGAATTAATTAACAACATCGCCAACGCTCACAGTGGGGTATCAGTATTCGCTGGAGTTGGTGAACGTACTCGTGAAGGTAACGATTTATACCACGAAATGATCGAAGCTGGAGTTTTAGATAAAACTTCATTAGTATTCGGACAAATGAATGAACCACCAGGAGCACGTTTCCGTGTTGCCTTAACTGGTTTAACAATCGCTGAATATTTCCGTGATAAGAAAAACATGGACGTACTTTTATTCATCGATAACATCTTCAGATTCACACAAGCTGGATCAGAAGTTTCTGCGTTACTTGGACGTATGCCATCAGCTGTTGGTTACCAACCAACACTTTCAACTGAAATGGGTGCATTACAAGAACGTATTACTTCAACAAACAAAGGTTCAATTACCTCTGTTCAAGCTGTTTATGTTCCTGCCGACGACTTAACTGACCCGGCACCAGCAACAACATTCGCCCACCTTGATGGGAAAATTGTTCTTGACCGTTCAATCGCTTCTTTAGGAATCTATCCTGCGATTGACCCATTAGAATCTTCATCACGTATGTTAGATCCTGATGTTGTTGGAGACGAACACTACCAAACAGCACTTGATGTTCAAACAACTTTACAAAAATATAAAGAATTACAATCAATCATCAACATCTTAGGATTAGATGAATTATCTGAAGAAGATAAATTAGTAGTTAGCCGTGCACGTAAAATGCGTAACTTCATGTCACAAGCATTCTTCGTTGGGGAAAAATTCACTGGTCGTCCAGGGAAATATGTTAAAGCTGCTGATACTGTAAGATCATTTAGAGAAATTCTAGATGGTAAAGTTGATGAAATTCCAGAATCAATGTTTATGTATGCTGGAGATATCGACGAAGTTAAAGAAAGATATAACGAACAATCAAAAAAAAGTAATAAAAAATAGGGGGAACGAAAATAATGGGTATTAAATTAAAAGTAGTTACTCCTAACGGCACTTTTATCAATGATAAAGAAGTTGACATTGTCAATGTTCAAACAATTGATGGAGACATGGGAATTTTAAAAGGTATGGTTCCTGTTGTTTCTGCTTTAAAAATTGGAACAATGAGCTTTAGAGTTGGTAATGATGTGACTTATGTACACGTTCACCGTGGGATTTTAAAAGTAAATCCTGATGAATGTAAAATTATTACTGAAAGACTTTATTTAGTTGATGAAAACGGTTCAAAAATCGCTACACCAGCTAAAATTAATTAGTTGAATAAAATATAGGTAAAAAAAATTAGCTCTAAGTGAGCTAATTTTTTTGTGCTTATAATTAATCTTCTGAATCAGTTTTTTCAAATTTTGGTTTGTCGTATCCAGGTTTTTGGTTACGATCAAAGTTTGAATTATTTGTTCTTGGTTTATAACCATTATCGTTTCTTTGGAAATTTCTGTTTCCACCATCACGGTTGTATGGTTTACGGTCCCCACGATTATTGTTGTAAGGTCTTCTTTCTCCACCATTGTTATCACGGTTGAATGAACGTCCTTGTCCGTTGTTATCACGGTTATATGGTCTTCTTTCACCTGAATTGTTATCACGGTTAAAGTTTCTGTTTCCACCATCTCTGTTGTATGGTTTACGATCAGAATTATCTCTGTTGTAAGGTCTTCTTTCTCCACCATTGTTATCACGGTTAAAAGTTCTACCTTCTTGATTGTTATCTCTGTTATATGGTTTTCTGTCTGAGAAGTTTCTGTTTCCACCATCACGGTTATATGGCTTTCTATCACCATTGTTTTCGCGATTGTAAGGTCTTCTTTCTCCACTGTTGTTATCACGGTTGAATGAACGTCCTTGTCCGTTGTTATCACGGTTGTATGGTCTTCTTTCACCAGAATTGTTATCACGGTTAAAGTTTCTGTTTCCACCATCTCTGTTGTATGGTTTACGATCAGAATTATCTCTATCTCTTGAGAAAGAATTTCCTTCTCCAGTTGGTTCTACAAAACTTCTTTTGTTGAAGTTTCCATTTTTCTTGTTGTATGGTTTTTTATTACCTTTTTTGAAATCGTCATCACGTGAGAAATTTCTTTTTCCACCATTACGTGAAAATTTCTTTTCTTCTTTATCTCTATTTGATTTGGCGATTCTTTCGTTATCATAATAGTCTTTAGCTTCTTCGCTAGTATCAACAGTACTGTTGTTTAATTTAATGTCTTCCATTTTTTTCTTTCTTGGGAGCTTTGAAATTTTATTGTCCACATAAGGAACATAAGCTCACATCTTGTTTTCTTTTAAGAATCTGTTGTAACCGCGTCAATTTACGCGTAGGGGAGAGAAGTTAACTTCTTCTCCCAAATCTAAGTCTCTACAAATTGTTACAATTTTTTTATTAGTTAATATTTGATCCTTAGCATCTTTCATACGTTTGTATAGGCCTTTTGCTTTTCCCTTTAGTTCATCTAGATTTTCAAAAATTCCTTCAACTGATCCATATTCTTTAATTAAAGAAGTGGCAGTTTGATAATGAAGATATCTAACACCTTTAATGTTGTCAGAACTATCTCCCATTAAACTTTTCATATCTATTACTTGTTTTGGAGTACAGCCCATTTTTTTCAATACGGCTTGCTCATCTATTAATTCTGTAGCGTCGTTTCTTGATGCTTTAACAACAACATTAACGTTTTCGTCGACTAGTTGATAACAATCTTTATCGTTTGATAAAATGTGGACTTTATAGCCGGCTTTTGTAGCCATACTTGCTATAGTCCCCATGACATCGTCTCCCTCTCAGTTTTTCTTTTCATATCAAGGAATCTGAGCAGCTGTTAAAAAGTCACGAATGATTTGCATTTGTGGTATCAAATCATCTGGTGTTTCTTTTCTCTTAGCTTTGTAATCTGGGTATAATTCTCGGCGTCATTCGCACCCTCTATCAACATCGAATGTCACTATAATTGTTCTATATTTATTTGAATCAATGATTTGATTCAGTTTTGAAACGAAAGTATATATAGCATTAATTTTTACACCATCACGGTTTGTTGCTATTTTTTTCCTTTTTAAAGAACCATAATATCCTTTATGAAGCAGAAGGTATCCGTCGATAATCATAATAGTTTCTTTATTATTCTTATCCATATGTTTTTCCTCTTATCTTATTCTATATTTTAACATCTTTGCTATCTCTTAGAATGGTATAGGAAAAACGCAAAAAAGAGCGTCTACTAATCAATAATATAGTAGAAAACCCTTTATAGGTATTTTTTCTTTCTTGAAATAACTTCGATATTTAAATTGTCAAAAGAAATGTCTTTATCATCAGTTAAAAGGGTGTAGCTAACTTGTTCTAAAAACTCTTTATCTATAACTTCTAAATCATGTTTTAAACAAAATAAATCTACACTTTTAATATCATTGATATCAAAAGAAATTTTAATCTCTCACATTTCTTCTATTTGGTGGAACGAAGCTTCATCTAGAACCATAGTCCCAGCTTTGGTATAAGCTCTAATTAATCCACCAGCACCAAGCTTAATTCCTCCAAAATAACGAATTACAAGTACAACTACATTGGTTAAATCTTTATTTTCAATTAATTTAAACAATGGCATTCCTGCTGTATTTTTTGGTTCTCCATCATCACTATAGCCACCGGTTTGAGGATCAATCCCAATCTTATAGGCGTAGCAATTATGGCGAGCTTCTTTTTGAGAATACCGATCTAAAAAATCATTTAATTCTTCTTTAGAACTCACTTTTTTAGCAATGGTAATAAATCTTGATTTTTTAATAATTAACTCAGTTTGATAAACATGATTTTCTTTTAAAGTTTGCATAAATTAAATATGACTAACTCCTTTCAAAACCACATTTTCTAAATTACGTGATTTAGTTATTAAAAACTTTCTATTTATCTTATAATTATAAGTAGCAAGGTGGACATTTACCACCGATATTTTTTTATTTATTTAAGAACAGGGAGAATATTAATAAATGGCTAGTGATAAAAGACTTATTAAGAAGTACGGGAAAATAGCGGACAAAATTATTGCCCTTGAACCACAAATGCGTGAATTAAAGGATGAAGACTTTAAAACAAAAACGCAAGAATTTAAAGATTATTTACAAGTTGAAGGTAACGAAGTTGATGATATCTTAGTTGAAGCTTATGCAGTTGCAAGAGAAGCTGCTAGAAGAATCTTAGGTATGAATGCTTTTAGAGTCCAATTAATTGGAGCAATTGTTTTAAACTCTGGAGATATTGCGCAAATGCGTACTGGAGAAGGAAAAACTTTAACTGGGTTATTTCCAGCTTATTTAAATGCATTAACTGGTAAAGGTGTACATATTGTTACAGTTAACGAATACTTATCTGAACGTGATGCTGAAATCAACGGAGAAGTCTTTGATTTCTTAGGAATTACACATGGAGTTAACTCTTCATCTGCTTCAAAAGCAGAAAAAAGAGATGCTTATGCACAAGATATTACTTATACAACTAACTCTGAATTAGGGTTTGACTATTTAAGAGATAACATGGTTGATAATTTTGCTGACAAAGTTCAACGTGGATTGAACTTTGCAATTATCGATGAAGCCGACTCTGTTCTAATCGATGAAGCTAGAACGCCTTTAATTATTTCTGGAGGTTCAGCTACTGTTGCTAACCTTTATAAAGCAGCAGATCAATTTTCTAAAACTTTAAAGGTTGGAGAAAATGATGATGCTGAAGTTGATTTAGAAACCAAACAAGTTTATTTAACAGAGAAAGGAATTCAAAAAGCAAAAGAATTCTTTAGTGTTAATGACTTATTCTCAACTCAAAATACTGAGTTATACCACTTAATCTTAAATGCTTTAAAAGCACAATTTACTTTTAAAGAAGGGGTTGAATATACAGTTAGAGATGATGAAATTATGTTAATTGACCAACTAACTGGACGTATTATGGAAGGTAGAGCCTATTCTGATGGACTTCAACAAGCTTTACAAGCTAAAGAAGGAGTTTATATTGAAGAAGAAACAGCTACTTTAGCCTCAATTACTTATCAAAACTTCTATCGTTTATACGCAAAACTTTCAGGAATGACTGGGACTGCTAAAACTGAAGAAGAAGAATTTATTAAAATTTATAACACTAGAGTTGTTGTTGTTCCAACCAATAGACCAGTTATTCGTAAAGATGAAACTGATTTAACTTTTGGAACTAAGAATGCTGCTTTAAAACACTTAATGGGTGAAGTTAAAGAAGTTCATGAAAAAGGAAACCCAATCTTGATTGGAACAACTTCTGTTGATTCTTCTGAACAAATTGCTAACTACTTAGATAAAGCTGGTTTTGATTATCAAATGATTAATGCCAAGAACCACGGAAGAGAAGCTGAAATTGTTGCTCATGCTGGTGAAAAAGGAGCTATTACTTTAGCTACTAACATGGCTGGTCGTGGGACTGATATTAAATTAACCCCAGAAGTTAAAGAACTTGGTGGATTAGTTGTTTTCGGAGTTGAACACAACGAAGCTCGTCGTATTGACGACCAATTACGTGGACGTAGTGGTCGTCAAGGAGACCCTGGATATTCAAGATTCTATATTTCTATGGAAGATGAATTAATGATTCGTTTTACTACTGCAAAAACTCGCCAACAATTCTTAAAACTTGGGGATGACTATATTAAATCTCGTTTATTTAACCGTTCTGTTAATAATGCACAAAAGAAACTTGAAGGAATGAACTTTGACCAACGTAAAAACGTTTTAGATTATGATAACATCGTAGCTCAACAACGTGAAACTATGTATGCTCAACGTGACGATATTTTAACTACTGAAAACATTGAAGTTGTTGTTGAAAGAATGTTCTATACAACTGCTTATGAATTAGTTTTAAAACATGCCAAAATTATTCGTGACGAAAGAACCTTGGATGCTGAAAGTTTATTAAAAGAAATTGATGGTAAATATGTACCAAAAGGTGAATTTAAACCATCAGATTTTGATGGTTTAGAAAATAATCAAATTGCTAAAAAAATTACTAATGCCATGATGAAGTTCTATCATGGAAAAGTTGATGGTGTTGATAAAAACGTTGTTGACCGAATGGATAGAGGAATTATTCTTGAAGTTTTTGATGATAATTGAACTAGACATATCAATATTGTTTCTAAATTAAAATCAGGAATTTATCTAGAACAATATGCACAAAACAATCCATTAAGTGAATACGTTGAAAAAGCTACAAAACTATTCAATGATATGAAAGTTAAAATTGCTGAACAAGTAACTGATAGACTTTCACAAGTTGTTTTAAGAGAAGTTGCAACTGATCGTCAACCTGAACAAATTGAAATTACTGATGAAGATATTGAAAAAATCTTTAATGAAACTGGAATTAGCAAAGAAGATTTATCTCCAGAGGTATTAAGTCAAAAATTTGCTGATTTAAAAGCTAAAGTAGATCCAAAAGATACTGATAAATTAAAACGTTTAAAAGTTCAAGAAGATATCTTACAAGGATTAGTAATTGAATTACAAAAACGTGGAATTCAACCTCAACCACCAAAAGAAATTAATTTAACTGAAGAAGATGTTAATAACATTATTAAAAGTTTCGGTTTTGAAGAACAAGAATTCACAAAACAACAAGTTGAAGATAAATATAAAGAACTTGCAGAAAATAGAACACCTAACGAAATGTTCCAATTAGAAGTTGCAAGACAAGTCCTATTATCAATAGCAGATCAAATTGAAAACATTAAAGCAAATCAAGCTAAAAATGAAGACAAAGGATCAGGTCAAAAAGTAAGCAAAGGTCGCGCTAAAATCGGGTAAAAAGGCCCTTTTTAGTGGTACAATGAAGTTAATATAATAAATAGTAAAATCCAGGGAGGACACTCCCTGTGTTTTTGCATACCACAAGAAAACAGGAGAACTTCATGGAAATTAAAAGAGAACCAAGAAAATTCGAATTGCACGCTCCCTTTGAACCATCTGGGGATCAACCACAAGCAATTAAAGAATTAACTGAAGGGTTAAATGAAGGTAAAAAAGATCAAGTTCTTTTAGGGGCAACTGGAACTGGGAAAACTTTCACAATGGCAAATCTTATTGCCAATCAAAATAAACCCACTTTAGTCTTAGCCCACAACAAGACTTTAGCTATGCAACTTTACTACGAACTAAAAGAATTCTTCCCAAACAATAGGGTAGAATACTTCGTATCAAACTTCGATTTCTATCAACCAGAAGCATATGTACCATCAAAAGATTTATATATCGATAAAGATGCTCGTCAAAACATGGAATTAGACATGATGAGACTTAGTGCTATGAATGCTTTAATGACAAGAAATGACACAATTGTTGTAGCCAGTGTAGCTTCAATTTATGCTATTCAAAACCCTGCTGAATATTCAAAATCATTCTTTGAATTAAATGTAGGACAAAAGATTTCAAGAAAAGAAATCTTAACTTATTTAGTTAAAACAGGATATACAAGAAATGATATTGAAATGGCACCAGGTACTTTTAGTGCTAAGGGTGACGTCATTAAAATTGTTCCTGGATGACAAGCAAACATTATGTTTAGAGTTTCATTATTTGGTGATGAAATTGAATCAATTGATGTTTTAGATGCAACAACTGGTTCTGTTACTGGACAAACTAGAACAATTACAATTTATCCAGCTCAAGCATATGTAACACCAGAAGATAAATTAGGTTTAGCAGTTGCAAATATTCGTGCTGAACTTGCAGAAAGACTAAAATACTTTAGAGATAAAGGATTAATGCTTGAAGCACAAAGATTAGAACAACGTACTAACTATGATATGGAATCA
This sequence comes from Mesoplasma lactucae ATCC 49193, assembly GCF_002441935.1. Classification (GTDB taxonomy): domain Bacteria; phylum Bacillota_I; class Bacilli_A; order Mycoplasmatales; family Mycoplasmataceae; genus Edwardiiplasma; species Edwardiiplasma lactucae. The sequence goes on along the minus strand of NZ_CP023668.1, from coordinate 633,010 downwards.
TTAACTGAATTTGGTTACTGTAGTGGGATTGAAAACTACTCATCTCACTTAGACTTCAGAAAACCAGGACAAATGCCTTATGCATTAATTGATTATTTTGGAGATGATTTCTTAACAATTATCGATGAATCACACATGATGATTCCTCAAATTAGAGGGATGTATAATACAGACCGTTCTCGTAAAACAACTTTAATCGATTATGGATTTAGATTACCTTCAGCAATTGATAATAGACCTTTAAGTTTTGATGAATTTAGAAGCAAAATGAAACAAGTTGTTTATACTTCAGCAACACCAGGAGATTACGAATTAGACTTAACTGATCATAAAGTTGTTCAACAAGTTATTCGTCCAACTGGTTTATTAGATCCAATTATTGATGTTAGAAAAACTGATGGTCAAATTGATGACTTAATTGAAGAAATTAGAACTCGTAAAGAAAAAGGCGAAAGAACTTTAATTACTACTTTAACTATTAGAATGAGCGAAGACTTAACAGCTTACTTACAAGAAAAAGGAATTAAAGTAGCTTACTTACACTCTGAATTAAAAACATTTGAACGTAGTGAAATTATTAACGACTTACGTAAGGGTGTTTATGATGCAGTTGTTGGGGTTAACCTTTTAAGAGAAGGATTAGATATTCCTGAAGTTTCACTTGTAGCAGTATTAGATGCTGATAAACAAGGATTCTTACGTAATACACGAAGCTTAGTTCAAACAGCAGGTCGTGCAGCTAGAAATGCTCATGGGGAAGTTATCTTCTATGCAGATACAATTTCTCCCGCTATGAAAGAAGCAATGGAAGAAACTTCACGTCGTCGTGAAGTTCAAGAAGTTTACAATAAAGAACACAACATTACACCAAAAACAGTGTTCAAAAAAGTTCAAGATTCAGTTTTAACTCCAGGAGCTAAAAAGGAACTTGATAAAGTTAATAAAACAAAAGATAAAGACAAAAAACGCGCTGCTATTGATAAATTATTAGCAGACTTACGTAAAGAAATGTTACAAGCTGCTAAAGATTTAGACTTCGAAAAAGCAGCAGACTTACGTGATACTATTATTGATCTTGAAGGTCAAAAAGATTAATAGAAGTGTAGAGGATAAAATATGGAAAATTCAATTATTATAAAGGGTGCTAGAGAAAATAACTTAAAAAATATTAATCTAGAAATCCCAAAAGACAAACTAGTTGTTTTCACTGGTTTATCAGGTTCTGGTAAATCTTCTTTAGCTTTTGGTACTATTTATGCCGAAGGTAGAAGACGTTACTTAGAATCATTAAATGCCTATGCACGTCAATTTTTAGGTGGAAACGAAAAACCTGATGTAGATTCTATAGAAGGACTAAGTCCAGCTATAGCTATAGACCAAAAAACTACATCTCATAACCCACGTTCTACAGTAGGAACTGTTACAGAAATCTATGATTACTTACGTTTACTATATGCGAGAATTGGTATTCCTTATTGTGTAAATGGACATGGTCAAATTAAAGCATCAACTGTTACAGAAATTGTAGATAACATTATTAAGGGTGTTAAACCTGATGAACAAATTTACATTCTTTCTCCAATTGAAAGACAAAAGAAAGGTACTTTTGTAGATTTATTTGCTAAGTTACAAAAAGAAGGATTTATTCGTGTTATCGTAGATGGAACAATGCATACATTAGATGAAAACATTGAGCTAGAAAAGAATAAAAAACACGACATCGATATTGTTGTAGACCGTTTGGTTTATCATGACGATGAAGAAATGCGCTCACGTATTTATAGTGCTATTGAAACAGGATTAAAATATTCTGCTGGATTAATTAAAATTTCTTATCCAAAAGATGACGCAAAGCCAGATCAACTTTATTCAACTTCATATTCATGCAAAGAATGTGGATTTACAATTCCAGAATTAGAACCAAGATTATTTTCATTCAATGCTCCTTTTGGAGCATGTGAATCATGTGATGGCTTAGGAATTAGAATGGAACCTGATGAAGATTTATTAATTCCTGATAAGCAATTATCAATTAACCAAGGTGGAATTCTTTACTTTAAAAATATGGTTGGAACTGATAATTTAGAATGACAACGTTTTAGAACTTTATGTGACTATTACTACATCGATTTAGATCAACCAATCTATACTTTAACTAAGAAACAAATGCATATTATTTTATGAGGTAGTGAAGAACCTATTGAATATAAATTAGTTTCTGCAAATGGGAGAAAAGTTGAATACAACGACTTTATTGAAGGAGTTGAAGCTTTAATCCAAAGACGTTACTTTGAAACCGATAGTGACGAATCAAGAAAGAAATATGCTAAATTCATGGTTGATAAACTATGTAAAACTTGTAATGGTGCACGTTTAAACAATGTAGCATTATCAGTAAAAATTAATGGCAAATCAATTTGAGATTATACTAAGATGTCTGTTCGTGATGAACTAAACTTTATGTTAAATGTTAAGTTAACTCCGACACAAGAAAAAATTGCTAACTTAGTATTAAAAGAAATTATTTCAAGAACAAGCTTCTTAGATGAAGTTGGTTTAGATTATCTAGACTTAGCAAGAACTGCTACAACTTTATCAGGAGGAGAAGCTCAAAGAATTCGTTTGGCAAAACAAATTGGTTCTCAATTAACTGGTATTTTATACGTTCTTGATGAACCTTCAATTGGGTTACACCAAAGAGATAATGACAAATTATTAAATACTTTAAAAGAATTAAGAGATTTAGGAAATACCTTAATTGTTGTAGAACACGATGATGACACTATGAGAGCTGCTGACTGAATTGTTGATATTGGTCCTGGAGCTGGTGAAAAAGGTGGAGAAGTTGTCTTTAGTGGAACTTATGATCAAATGCTCAAAGCCAACAACACCTTAACTGCTAAATACTTAAACGGTGAAATTAGAATTCCAGTACCTAAAAAACGTAGAGGTGGTAACGGAAAAGTTATCGAAATCATTGGTGCTAAAGAAAATAACTTAAAAGACATTGATGTAAAAATACCTTTAGGAAAATTTGTAGCTATTACTGGTGTTTCTGGTTCTGGTAAATCAACTTTATTAGAAGATGTTTTATACAACGGAATTAGAGCAAACTTATCTAAAACAGTTGTTATTCCTGGTAAATACGACAAAATCAAAGGCTTAGACAACATTGATAAAGTTGTTTATATTTCTCAAGAACCAATTGGTAGAACACCAAGATCAAACCCAGCAACTTATACTGGAGTATTCGATGATATTCGTGATATCTTCACTAACTTACCTGAAGCAAAAATCAGAGGTTATAAAAAAGGAAGATTTAGTTTCAACGTTCCTGGAGGACGTTGTGAAAACTGTCAAGGTGATGGAATCATTACTATTTCAATGCAATTTATGCCAAGTGTAGAAGTAATGTGTGAAGTATGTAAAGGTGAACGTTACAATGAAGAAACTTTACAAGTAAAATATAAGGGTAAAACAATTGCTGATGTTTTAGACATGACTGTCGAAGAAGCTTTAGAATTCTTTGCTCCAATTCCATCAATTAAAGAAAAATTACAAACAATGGAAGATGTTGGTTTAGGATATATTCGTTTAGGTCAATCAGCAACAACTTTATCAGGAGGAGAATCTCAACGTATTAAGCTATCAACTTACTTATTGAAAAAGGCAACTGGTAAAACTATGTTCTTATTAGATGAGCCAACAACTGGATTACATATCGATGATATTAAGAGATTATTAAAAGTCCTTGATCAATTAGTTGATATGGGAAACACAGTAGTTGCTATTGAACATAATTTAGACTTTATCAAAACTGTAGATTACATTATTGATATGGGTCCAGAAGGTGGAGCTGGAGGAGGTCAAGTTATTGCAACCGGTACTCCTGAACAAGTAGCTCAATCTCCAATAAGTTATACAGGACAATACTTGAGACGATATTTAAAATAATATGATTAGTGTAGAAGAAAAATTTATTCCAATTAACAAAAGATTCTCTAATGAGTATCATTTAAACGATGCTTTAAAAGAATTAGGGAATCCAGAAAAAAATATTCCAGCTATAAACATAGTTGGGACAAATGGAAAAGGTTCGGTTTCTCGCTATACAAGTCTAGGTTTAATGACTATATACAAAAAAGTAGGCGTTTTTACTTCGCCTGCTTTTGTTTTTCAAAATGAACGTATAGCTATAAACAATGACTATATAAGCGATGATGACCTTAAAAAATATTTAAAATCCATAGCTGGATTAATTAAAAAATATAATTTAACGTTCTTTGAAATTTGAACACTTATAGCCACACTTTATTTTAATGATAATAAAGTTAATGTAGCTGTAATTGAAGCTGGAATAGGCGGGATTAAGGATGCTACCTATAACTTTACAAATCAAATAGCAACATTATTAACTGCTGTTGATTTTGATCATACTGAAATTCTAGGAAATACAATAGAAGAGATATTGTCTAATAAAGTTCTTATGGCTAAGCCAGGAACACAATTATATGTTAGCGATGATAATTTAAAATATAAAAAAGAAATTGAAAACATTGTAGCTGGAAAAAATATAGAAGTTCTTTATGCTCCAAGATTTAAAGATAATGTCTTGTACCAAGAAGGAAACAAAGGATTAGTCAAATTCTTTTTAGAAAATAAATATAAAATATATGACTATAGTTATTTAAATAAAAGTAATATAGCTGGAAGATTTGAAATCCTTAATGATAAACCATTATTTCTTATAGATGGAGCACACAACCCTAATGGTATAGAACAATTAATTATGTCTATAGAAAGAAATTTTCCAGCTATAGACCCAATTATTCTTGTTGGTTCTAGTTATAACAAAGATTATCTAACTAGTCTTGAAGAAATTAAAAGCAAATATCCTAATCTATACATTACAAATTTTGATCATTTTAAATCATGAGATGTAAATGACATTAATATAGGAACCAAAGTCATTGACTGAAAATCTTTTTTAACTAAAATGATTAATAGCAAGAAAGATATTATTGTTTGCGGAAGTTTGTACTTTATACCTTTAGTTAAACAATGATATATGGAGACTTTTAAAAAATAGGGAAATTGGGGGAGATTACGACTGTATATGAAACTATAAACCAAAACTTATATATTATAAGTACAGTTTTATTTATTGTAGTTTTTATAGTGTTCTTAATTGGATCTTATTTAATTGAGAGAAAAACTTTAAAGAAAACATTTAAAACAAGAAATATTGCCCTGATGGCATTACTAATTGCCTTGAGCGTAGTTTTAACTAATGCCTTAGGATATAGTTTCTTTATTTTTGGAGGAACTATTAGATTGGCATTGGGTAATTTCTTAATTTTTGTAATTGGAATGATATTTGGTCCTTTTACAGGAATGATTTCAGGGCTTTTAAGTGACACTGTTGGAACTTTAATAAATAGTGGTGGGGCTTATCATTTTGGATTTGCCTTAGCAAAAGCCTTATTTGGTTTCTTTGGTGGAATGGTATTCATCTTTAAAACTAATAAACTTTGAACTTTAAAAACAATTGGAATGTTTATTTTTGTTTTTATACTTTATAGTTTTGTTATTTCTCCAATTAGTGTTGCTGGGTTATATAACAATAAAAGCATTGGTGCTTTAATTGGAATTGGTAAATTAATTCGCTTACCAATCGAATTATTGATATATATTCCCTTAACTTTCATTTCCTTTGATATTCTTTACCTGCTCTTAAGTAAGAGTTCTAATAAAAATAATTACGTTTGATGTTTAAAAAACGGAAAAATAAATTTCAAACCTAAGAAAACTTTAAAAGAAAAGTATAAAATAAAAAGTGGATGCGATGAACCGGTTCTTTTTATTGAAATTGTTGAAGAGGAATCAACAACGAATAAGACGAACGAAGTTTAAAACTTAAACTAAGTTTTAATATCAAATTATAGTAAACCCTCAGCCCAACTGAGGTTTTTTTATGCAAAAATTTTGACCATTATAAAAGAAGCTTGTTGCATTAATAAGTTTTAAGTTGTTTTCAATTATAATTAAGATAACTAAAGGAGGGCTTAAATATGGCATCAAAATTAACCCTTAAAAAAATAGTCGATGAATTCGACATGAAAGTTCTTTCTGGAAACGATAGATTAACTACTAATACTGTTAATGTTTATGGATTAAATAGAGCAGGATTGGAATTAACTGGATTTTTTATTCCTGGAAGTAATAACTCAAGAAGAATTGTTTTACTTTCATCAAAAGAATCAGCATATATTTCACAATTCAATGAAGAAACTAGAAGTGCAAAATATGATGCATTAATGCAAGAAGGAATTCCTGGAATTATCATTACGCAAAAATATGGTGATGTTGATACTATTACCAAAGTTGCTAAAAAACACGATTTTCCATTAATGCAAGTTAATGTTTCATCAACTAGCGAATTTACACAAAAAATTCTAGATTACTTTGATAACTTCTTTGCTCCAACACAAGAAGTTCATGGATCACTTGTTAATATTTATGGACAAGGAGTACTAATTACAGGTAAATCTGGAATTGGTAAATCTGAAATGGTAATTGAGTTAGTTAAATCAAACCATTTATTTGTTGGTGATGATAGAATTATCATTACTAATAAATCATCAATTCTTTATGGAAAATCATCTCCAGTTCTACAAAACTTAATTGAAGTTAGAGGAATTGGAATTATGGACATGGCTAAAACCAATGGATATCAATCAATTATGGATATCACAACAATTGATTTAGTTGTTGATTTATTCCAATGAGATGGTTCAAAAGAAGATACAAGTGAACGTTTAGATAGCACTTATGATAAAACAGATATCTTAGGTGTAAAAGTTCCTTATATTAGAATTCCTGTTTCATCAGGTCGAAATGTCTCTACAATCGTTGAAGCCGCAGTTTCACAATTAAAACTTGTTAAATCTGGAAATGCTGAAAACATAGTTGAACTAATGGATAAACGTATTACTCAAGAACAGGAAGAAGAAAGTGGCAACTAATTTTCTAACAGGAAATGGGTTTGCTAGTAACTTCGGACAATGGGTCGGACAATTTGGCGATCCATCTGCTTCGAGAAGTTTTGGGGGAGTAGTACCTGCTTACCCCATTTTTATGTTTATTGGGATTATAGCTGTAATTATTGCATCTATAGTCAAGATGAAAATGAAAAATATCCCGCTACGAGAATTGGAATGAGCTATAGTCATAGTCGTTCCTTTAGGAATCTTAGGGGGAACTATTTTCGGTAAAGCATTCATACCAGGAATGATTTGATATCACGTGTTCTTTTTCTGAGAACCTGGTATGAGTTTATTTGGTGCTTTAGCCTTAGGAACTGCAGCAGGTTTTGTTTGGTTCTACAAGCGTTCTAAAGTGACCATGATATCAGTATGGGTTTATGCAGATTGTATTTTACCTAACGTTTTATTAGGACAAGCTATAGGTCGTTGAGGAAACATGTATAACCATGAAATTATGGGACATATTGTTTCCTATCAATCATTAGGATGAATGGCTGATTCAATTAGAAATAGATTATTTTATTTCCCACCTGAATTAGCACAAGTTAATGTATCAAGTAGTATGTGGGATAATATTCAAAACTTGGCAAAAAATATGCCAATAAATGCTTCAACAGATGCCTGGATTAATGCCATTAATATGTCATCTGACATAAAAGTTTCTAATGTAGAAGCTCTTGCTACAGCTTTAGCTTCACCAATTCAATATCGTGAACCGTTATTTCTATATGAAAGTATGGCAAACTGCTTCTTGTGGTTTATCTTAACTTTCATAGTCGCAAATCTTTCAAGATGAATCCAAGGGAAAAACAAATATCCTTGAGATATTAATCCAAGTGCATATCCTGGTTGATTTAATAATAAATATAAATCATTACCAGAATCACAAGTGTCTATGACTACAGCTCAAAAACCGATTAAGTATAAAAAAGTTATGATCAAAAATGCTAACGGGGAAGAAAGAGAAATCAAGATGTCTTTCTATATGGCATGAAACAAAGCTTACTATTGATATGAAGCTGATGAACATCAAGTTGATCTATTAATGGAAAAACAAGAAAAGAATATTGAAAGAGAAAGAGAAATTTATGAAAAATTAGATTTCATGAAAACTCAAGAAAAGAATTCTAAAAAAAGAATTAAAACTAAATACCAAAGCAAATTTAATAATCTTGCTAAAGGTACAGACAAATATGCTTTAGTTAAAAAAGATTATGATAATGAATTAGTTTTAATGACAAAAAATTACAAAGAACAACGAAAAGAATTGCATCAAGAACTTGGTGGATTCTGACGACACTTCAAACCAAACCCAGACGCTAGAAAACTAGAAGAAATTAATAACCCAAATAATTATTGAATTCTTAGATGTGGTGTCTTAACTGGTGGTTATGTTTTTGGATATATGTTAATTCGTATTATTTTAGAAACACACAGAAGACCTGAAGAATTGTTCGTTCAAAACTATCCTATTGCAGATTTTATAGTTCTTGCTATAATCTTGCTAATGGGAATTGCTATTATAGGAATTGCTCAATTCCTATCCCCCTATAAATGAAGAGAGGTTGGTTGATTATATGAAAAATCTTACTAATGAAAAACAAATGTACGACGTAGTTATTATTGGCGGAGGGCCCGCTGGTCTTACTGCTGCTGTCTATGCTGCAAGAGCTGGTTTAGATACAATTATTTTTGAAAAAGAAGCTCCAGGAGGAAAAATGATCAAAACCGCGGAAATTGAAAATTACCCTGGTTTTGAAGAAATCCTAGGTCCTGATTTATCAATGAAAATGTATAACCAAGCCACTAAACAAGGTTCTAAATTTGAATATGATGGAATTACACACTTTACTAAAAAAGATGATGGAACTTTTGAATTACACTCAACTTCAGGAAAAGTTGTTGAAGCTAAAGCAGTTATTATTGCTACTGGTACTTTAGAAAATAAATTAGGTATTCCTGGTGAAGATCGTCTTTATGGAAAAGGTGTAAGTTACTGTGCTGTTTGTGATGGTGCTTTCCATAAAGGAGAAGCCGTTGCTGTTGTTGGTGGAGGATATTCTGCTGTAACAGAAGGAACTTACTTAACTAAATTTGTTAAAACCTTATACGTTATCGTTCGTAAAGATCACTTTAAAGCTGATGATAAACAAGTTGAATTGTTAAAAGACAAACCAGGAGTTCAATTTATTATGAACACTGTGGTTGAAGAAGTTTATGGTGAAGATAAAGTTGAAGGTATTAGAATTAAAAATACCAAAACTGGTGAAGAAAAAGATTTACCAGTTACTGCTTTATTCCCATACATTGGTGCTAAACCAATTACTCAATTCGTTGAAGATAATGATATTAAAGATGCTGAAGGTTACATTGAAGTTAAAGATGATATGTCAACTAAAGTTCCTGGTTTATTTGCAGCAGGTGATGTCAGAGAAGTTCCTCTAAGACAAATTGCAATTGCTGCTGGTGATGGAGCAATGGCTGGCCAAATGGCTGTTGAATTCGTTCAAAAACTAGGATAATAATTTAAATAATTATGAAATTAAAACCGTTTTTCGAAGCGGTTTTTTCTTAGTTCAAAAATCACACTTAAAAGTAAGGTATAATTTATTTAAAATTACACGTTTGGAGGAAATAGAAAGTGATCATTGACTGAACGCAAGGCGATAATTACACAGAGCCTTTTAATGGTTTTTGAACTATAACAGATAATTATGGCGCAAATGGTTGATTCCACGTCTATGCCTTTACTATGACAATTGGTATGATTTTAGCCATTGGTTATAGTGCTTTTAAATTCTGAAGAAAAGGATTGCCATTAACTCAACTTGCTTGAGGGGTTATTTTTATTGTTCCTATTTCTTTATTTGGAGCCTCATTCTTTGGTAAATTAAATGCTGAAGGTCCAGGAATAAATGCTGAAGGTGTAGGCTTTTGAGGATTGTTCGCTTTCTGAAAAGGTGGAATGGCAATCCATGGAGGAGTTTATGCCGGAGTTTTAACTGGACTAATAGTCTTTGGTATTATTGGCCACTACAATAAAACTTCTCTTTGAGTTTATATGGATGCAATTATTCCAAACATCCTTTTAGGACAAGCTATAGGTCGTTGAGGAAACTTCTTTAACCATGAGGTAATGGGAGCTCCTGTCGCTAAAGTTGGACAAATGATTGATGGAGTAGCTCATATGGAAGGTAAAAACCCTCTTCATTGATTACCAAATTATATTCAAGTTAATACGCAATGAATGTATTCTGGGAAATCTGGTGTTGAAACCATTAATGGTATCGATATGGTTAATGGTGGAATTTACCAAATGTCTCCAATCTTCTTTATTGAATCTATTTCATTATTAATTGGTTGAGGATTAATTACTTTTGTAATACCTAACATTGGTAAATGAATCGGTAAAAAACCTTGAAAAGTTGAACCAGGAAAATACCAATTTAGTTGAAAACAAACATTCTTTAACTTCTTTGTTCCTTCATCATTCACTGCTAAAAAACGTGAAAAATACCCAGAAAGAAATCAAAGTTACTTCGTAATTTGAAATGATGCTTTCTACAAGAATGATTCAGATAAATATCGAGATAGTTTTGAAATTTCGTTAAAAAATAATGCTTTAAATGTCAAAAGTTTAACTAAGAAACGTTATTTAGATGGTAGAGCCTTAACTAAAGCTAACAACCCAGAAAACTACTGAGTCACAAAAACTGGTGCTGAAGCTGGAGCATATTTCTTTGTATGAAACCTTGTAAGATTCTTCTTAGAAATGCAAAGACCATATGATCACTTATTCATCATGTATGAAAAAACATTGTCATTAGTTTTAATTGGATTAACTGGACTAATCGGATTAGCAATTATGATTGTTACTCAAAATTTAATTCCTTGATTCTTTAGACAACCTGGAAGATTGTATGAAAAACCATACTTCCAAGCTCCAAAAATTGATAAACAATGATTCTATTGAATTAAAAAATTAAACGCTAAAATTAGAAATCATAATCAAACAGAAGAAATTGAACATGGAGAAGATAAAGTAATTCACGATGTTAAAAAACTTCGAAAAGATAATGATAAACTTGCAGATAAAGAAGTTAAGATTGAAGCCAAAAAAATTGCTAAAGAGCAAAAGGCTGCTGAAAAATTAAAAAAAATGCAAGAACAACAAAATAAAGAAAAATAAGAAAAGAGTGTGGAACATGTCATTTGCTTTAGAAGTAAAAGAAGAAGTTGTTTCTCACTCTTTTGATTTTGAACAAGAAAAAGCTTTCTTAGCTGGTTTTATTAAATACAATGGAGAAATGATTTTCTCAAACGGAATCTTAAGACTTCGTTTAACAACTATTAGTAATAGAATTGCAAGATCACTTCTTTCATTTGTGAAACACCACTATACCGGTGAAACAGAAGTCTCTATTTTTCAAACACAGACCTTAAAGAAAAATAAAATCTTTAACATTACTTTAATTGGTAAGGTTAAAGAATTTCTTTTGGATTTAGGAATTATAGATGATAACTTTAAAAGTAAAGTTGAAGTTAAAGAAGAATATTTAAATAGTTCTACCAACTTTAGAGCTTATGTAGCTGGAATGTTTGTAGCTATAGGTTCTGTTAATTCCCCCACTACAACAAATTATCATTTAGAGCTACAATTTAAAGAGGAAGCAGATGCGCTTTACTTTAAACAAGTTATTAAAAAATACGGTTTTCCATTTAAAGTTTTAAAAAGAAGTGAAAACCGTTACATCGATTATGTTAAGAAGTCTATTTTAGTTTCTGACTTCTTGAAATTTATTGATGCTTCAAGATGTGTTATGCAGTTTGAAAATGAAAGAATATCAAGAGATATGGTTAATAACATTAACAGAATCTCTAATATTGATATTTCTAACCAATCAAAAATCATCAAAACTGGGGAAGAACAAATTAAAAAGATTGAATACATTAAAAAACAGCGTAAAATGGGACAGTTAAGCGAGAAAGCGAACGTCTTAGCAAACATTAGACTAAAAAAACCTGATTTATCATATGCTGAGCTTCAAGATGAAATGAGCAAAAAAGGGTATGAAATAACTAAATCAGGAATTGCCAACTTGTTTAAAAATATAGATAAACTATATTCAAATTTAATCGATGAAAATCAAAAGAAATAAATTTAAAAATGAACACGAAAAAGTGAGTTTTTATATTTTTAATGTGAGACAATATAACTAACAAAGAAGAGAGGTAAATCTTATGGCTAAAGACTTAAACAAATATGATGTTGTTGCTGTTCTAGGTAAAAACATGAAAGAGTTACGTGCAAAAGAAAATATTACTCAAGAAGAATTGAGTTTTAGATCTGGATTACACCGAAACTATATCTCTGATACCGAAAGAGGTACAAGAAACATTTCATTAAAAGCAGTTCAAAAAATTGCTGATGGTTTAAACGTAGAATTAATTGAATTATTCAAAAAATAATAATTAATCTTTAATAAAGACTTAACCAGTTTAATAACTGGTTTTTTATTTGACTTTTTGTTAAATAAGGTGATTTATAAAGAGTGAAAAATATAGTATCATTAATAATATATTTAAAGAAAGGAAGTTATTTTTAGATGAATTTGTTAATGGCAACAACTGACAATAGTGCTAATGCAACTGCAAATAGAATTATCTTAGCGTTTGAAATCGTTATGATGGTTATTTCTGTTGCAATGATTATTGTTGGTCTATTACAAAATAAAAAATCACAAACTGGTTTAAGTGCCTTAAATGGTGGAAATGAAGAACTATTTACTAATTCAAAAGAACGTGGTGCCGATAAGGTATTTTCTATTTGAATGTTATCTTTAGGAATAGCTTTCTTTGTAATTACCCTTGTTATATGCATTTTAACCAACACTATTTTAAAATAGTGTTTTTTTACTTTTTATATGAAGAAGAGAAAAATTAGAATACACTGGAGAGCAGAAGAATGGAAACAAAAATTATTAACCTTTTAAAGGACCAAAAAAATAAAAAATTAAACATAAAAGAAATTAGTAAATCATTAAGCGTAAAACCTGATGAATTATTAACTAAATTAAAAGATATGGATGAAGAAAACGTCATTGCAATAACACCTGATATGGATGTTTATTTAATTGATCAAAATCCATATTACAAAGGACAATTAAAATTACATACAAAGGGATTTGGATTTGTCTCAAATTTAAACGATGAAGAAATGGAAGATTACTTCGTACCACCTGTAAGTTTAAACAATGCGTTAAATGACGACATTGTTGTTTATCACGTGGAAAAAGATTCGTTTGTTAAAAAAGATAATAAGAACAAACAAGAAGATGCAGATAAACAAGAACCTCGTTATAGAGCGGTTGTTGATGTAGTATCACAACGTACTAAGGAATATTTAGTTGGAGAAATCAGAAAATCAAAAGATGGAAGATTCTTAGACTTTATTCCAACAGATCAATCATTTAGCTCATTTAGAGTTGTAATGGTTAACAAAAGAGATTTTGACTTAAAAGAAAACATGATTGTTAAAGCGAAAATTTTAAGAGGAGAAGGACGTAAGTTATTCGTTCGTATCTCAAGAATTATCGGTAATGCTTTAAAAGCTGCTGATAGAATTATTGCAATTGCTGAAGAATTTAACATTAAGATTGATTTTAATAAATCAACTTTAGAAGAAGCAAAAGTAGTTGCTAAAAAACCAGATGAACAACCTGAAGAATTAAAACGTCGTGAAAAAACAAGTATCGAAAACAGAATGATGGTTACAATCGATGGAGTTGATTCTAAAGACTTAGATGACTCAATCTGTGTTGAAAAAATGGACAATGGAAATTACAAATTAACTGTTGCAATTGCTGATGTTGCACATTACGTTCAACCAAAATCACCATTAGATAATGAAGCATTAATGAGAGGGAACTCAACTTACTTAGTAAACGTTGTTATCCCAATGCTTCCTGAAGTTCTTTCAAATGGAGTTTGTTCATTAAACCCAAATGAAAAGAAATTCGCAATGGCTTGTGAAATGGAATTTGATAAAAACGGAGTTATGTTAAATAAACATGTTTTTGAAACAGTAATGATTTCAAAAGCTAGATTAAATTATGACCAAGTAAACAAATTCTTTAAAACTGGAGAAATTAATGAAGATAAACAAGTTGCAGATATGTTAACTGTAGCTAGAGAATTACACAAATTATTAGATGCTCAATCTGATAAAAGAGGTGCAATTCAATTTGATATTCGTGAACCAAAAATTATTTTAGATAAAGATGCTAACGTTGTTAAAATTTCTTCACGTGCAACTGGAGAATCAGAAAAATTAATTGAAAACTTCATGGTTGCAGCAAATGAAGCTGTAGCTCAAACAATTTATGATAAAGAATTACCATTCATTTATCGTAACCACGGGAAACCTGATGAAGAAAAATTATTAGAATGATACTCAACATTAACTCGTTTTGGAATTGATCCAAAACTAACACCAGCACAAAAAGAAGATCCCGTTTATATTAATAAAACTTTAATGGAAATTGAAAAACAAATTAAAGACCCAATTGAAGTTGAATTAATGAACTTAAGTTTATTAAGATACATGGATAAAGCTAAATATGGTTTAGAAAATATTGGACACTTTGGATTAGCTTCAAAATGTTATACTCACTTTACTTCACCAATTCGTCGTTATAGTGACTTAATCGTTCACCGTTACTTAAAACAATACTTAGTTGAAAAAGATACAGCAGAATGAAAACTAGAACGTAATGCTGCTTTTGTTGAAAAAGCATCAACAATTATTAATGACACCGAACAAAACTCAGTTGATACTGAACGTGAAGTTATTAAAGTATGTATGGTTGAATACATGCAAGATAAAGTTGGACAAATTTTTGATGGAGTAATTGTTACTGCTTTAAAATTTGGAACTTTTGTTCAATTAGAAAACATGGTTGAAGGTTTAGTTCACATTTCAGAATTCCCTGATGGAACTTATTTCGACGAAAAAGCACAAACCTTAACAACACCACAAAATAAAATTTATCGCATGGGAGACAAAGTTAAAGTTAAGTTAATTAAGTCAGATCCACAAACAAGAAAAATTGATTTTCAATTTGTTCAATAATCATTAAAGGAGATTAAAGCATGGGCGTAAAAGATATTACAGTTAATAAAAAAGCTCGTTTTAATTACGAAATAATTGATACTTATGAAGCTGGAATTTCTTTGACAGGTCCAGAAATAAAATCAATTAGAGCTGGTGATGTTTCGATTAATGAAGCATTCATTATTATTCGTAAAGGTGAAGCTTTTGTAATTAATATGAACATTAAAAAATATGACTATGCTAATTACACTCCTAAATCTCTAGACCCGACTAGAACAAGAAAATTATTGTTACACAAACAAGAAATTAATCGTATGTTAAAGAGGGTTACTTTAGAACAACTAACATTAGTTCCTTATAAACTTTATTGAAAAGATGACCATGTTAAAATGGAAATCATTCTTGGTAAAGGTAAGAAACTTCATGATAAACGTGAAACTATTAAAAAACGTGATCAAGAAAGAAATGCTAAGAAATTTTATTAAGATAATTCAAGAGCTACCGCTATGGTAGCTCTTTTTCTTTGCTTTTAATCAATGCTATAATTTAGACAATGAAAAATAAGGAGAATTAGAAACATGATTGAAGGATTAAATGACACTGAACTAGAATTAAGTGATTTAGAACCAACCAAATTTGTTGGTTTTGATACATTAGAAAGTGATGCTACTGTTGTAATGTTACTCGATAGAGATGGGAATAAAATTGATGAACTAAAAGATGATTTAGGATTTGTTATTTTTGATACAACACCATTCTTTGCTTTAGGTGGAGGACAAGAATCAGATAATGGTTGTGTAGTTAAAAAAGATAATTCAAAACTACCAATTGTTGATTTAAGAAAAGATATTGTTGATGGAATTTATATTCATGAAGTAAATGCAGAAAATAACGTTTTAAATATTGGAGATAAAGTTCACTTATTAGTAAATGATACAAAACGTGAACAAGCATCACAAAACCACTCTGCTTTACATATTACTTGATCAACATTACACACAATGTTAAATGAAGATTTACCAGAAGTTGGTTCAAAATTAAATGATGAAAAATACCAAATTCAATTTGAACCAGACTGAAGAGTTACAGAACAATTTGTGATGGATGTTGTTAATAAAATGAATGCTGATGTTTTTACAAAAGATATTAAAACTAAGATTTATGAAATCTCAGAACAAGAAGCTAAAGATAAAAACTATTTATTAGACTTTACTAAAGTTGATAAAGGCGAAAATGTAAGAATGGTTGAATTCCCTGGAGTTGGTTTAGAACCATGTAGTGGAACTCACATTACTTCAACTAATGAAATTACTAAAGTTTATTATTTAAATTATGATAGAAACAAAAAACGTGTTTCTTTGGACTTAACAACTAACTATGCTTTTGCTAAAAACTATTTTGATGAAAAGATTATTGCAAAAGTAAGAGAAATTGAAACTCTGGAAGGTAAGATTAAAAACTTAAAACCAGATTATATTAAAACTCCAAACTTAGCTGATTTTGAAAAAGAAGAAAACTGAAATTACTTATCAGTTCAAAAACTAAACCAAGTATTCAATGATGTTACTAAAACATTAAATACCTTAGCTAAAGAAGAACAAAAACGTTTAGCTAAAGAATTTGAAGCTTTTGATTTTAATGAAGAAACAATTTCAAATAATAATAAAACAGTAACTTTAATGTCATTTAATGATGAAAGAATCACTGATAAGATTGTTGTTTCATCTGCCATGAAAATGAGTAGAGACTATCAAACTAATCTATTTGCCATTTATAATGAAGCTTTAAAAAACTTAATCATTGTTTCAAATGATAAAGCCTTAGATTTAAAGTCAATTGCAGATAATGAAGACATTTATAATAAATTTGATTTAAAAGGTGGAGGAAGCCCAAAAATGCTTACTTTAACTTTATCTGATGATAATCAAAAAGAAGTTATTAATAGTTTATTAAACTAGTGAATAACTATTGCATATTCTAAAAATAATACTAAAATAATGTTGTAGGCATTTTTATTAATTCGTTAATACTGCCTACACTTTTTTTATCTAAAATGGGGATGTCATGGGTTCGACATGGCATACTTAGTCTATGATTGCAGTGGTCTGGTAAACCTTAATACTACTAGGTTTGACAAAATGCAAACAAAAACGAAAAAAACGAAGAATTCGCAATGCCAGCTTTCATGATGAACAATCAATTCGCTGGTGCACAATTAGCTGCTTAATATAAAATAAAACTACAAAGTTTTAAGTAATTCGATCTAAAACATTTAAGTAGATTTTAATGTTCTAGATTTTACCCAAATCTACTAGAAACTATGATTGTAATAAATAGTTTTGAAATTTAATTACAAACGATTCTTAAATCCTTCGTTGGTTTCAATTTATTAATCGTATGTTAGGAAACTAACTAAACTTGTAGAAGTTATAGACTGAGATACTGTGGACGCGGGTTCGATTCCCGCCATCTCCACCATTATGCTGAAAAGCGCCAAGAAAAAAAGTTAAGGGTGAACCATTTTTGGTACCACCTTTTTATTTTGATAAAATTATTTATATTTACAAAGGAAAACAGAAATGAAAGAACAAACAGAAATTGATCTCGAGATTAAGAAAGTCTTAAAATCAAATAATCAAAAAGCAATCAACTGTCTTCTTGATGGTTATCAAGAAGCTGATATTGCTGAAACAATCGACGGTTTAAAAAATGAAAAAAAATTAAAAGTGTTTAATGCTTTTAACCAAGAAAATAGACAGAAATTATTTCCTTATTTAGACCATGAAACTCAAGAATATATCATTGATAATTTAAATAATGCAAATCTAGAATCACTTATTAATAATATGTATAGTGATGACTTAGTAGATTTAATTGATGAACTACCAAAAACAACAGTTAAGAAAATTTTAAACGTAACCACAAAAGAAAAACGTAAAGAACTTAATAATATCCTTCAGCATGAAGAAGAAACTGCTGGAGGAATGATGAGTGTTAACTTCTTAAAACTTCAAAAAGATTTAAGTGTTGGTGAAGCAATTCAAAAAGTTAAAGAAGTTCATAACCAATTAGAAAGCGTTGATAATTTGTTTATTATTGACCAATTTGAAACATTGGTTGGTGAAGTTAAATTAAAAGAATTATTATTTAACGATGATGCTAAAAAACTTCAAGATATTATGGATACTTCAATTGTTTATGCGCCAATTGATACTGACCAAGAAGAAGTTGCCAATATGTTTAAACGTTATGACATTAACGTTTTACCAGTAATTGGTGAAGATAATAAAATGGCTGGAGTTATTACAATTGATGATGTAGTTGACGTTATCGATCGTGAAACAACAGAAGATATTCAAAAATTTGCTGGAATTACTCCATTTAACGATGATGACCCATTCAAAATTAGTGTTTGAAAAATGGTTTTATCACGTTCATTATGAGTAGTAATTTCATTATTACTAGCTACAATCGCTCAAATCCTATTAGTGGTTTTCTATAACGCTTATGGATTAGGAACTTTATTAGCTGATAGAACTACAAAAGAATTTGCAGCTGTATTTTTACTATCACCGATGGTTATTGTAATTGCTAGTGTTTGTGGATTAACAATTAATCAATCTACAAGTAATGTAATTCGGGGGTTATCACTTGAAGAAAGTGATAAAAAAGAAATGAAGCATTTAGTTAATAAGGAATTATTAACTTCAGTAATTCTTGCAGCCTTTGTTGTAGTAATAAACTTAGTGAGATTAGTTATTTTCTATGCTGCAGAATTCCATGAAGTATCATCAGAAAACTTATGATACTCTATAGCAACAAGTAGTGTTTCATTAGTAATTGTTATTATTTTAAGTGGTATTTTAGGAACTATGCTTCCTATAGCTGCTAAAAAAATGAAAAAAGATCCAGCTATGGTTTCTTCACCATTAATTAGTGGAATTATTGATATTATAGCTATAGCCGTATTTTTCGGAATCGGATTAGCTTTTTACTAGTAGGGAGATAAAATATGCGTTTAAGAAATAAAGCCTGAACTGAAGAATATATTAACGATCACAAACAATATATGGTTGAAGTTCATGAGGGAGAAAAAATTAAACCAGAAAAAGTTTTTGATAATAAAAACAATAAATTTGCTTTAGAAATTGGTTGTGGAAAAGGTGACTTTGTAATTGGTCAAGCTTTAAAACATCCTGATACAAATTTCATTGCAATGGAAAAAGAATCAACTGTTGTTGGTGTTGCTTTAAAGAAAACTGTTAATGAATATGAAGAAATGAAAAAAGATATTATTAATATTAAATTCTTAAATCATTACGCTGAAAAATTAACAGATATGTTTGAGCCTAATTCATTTGATATCATTTTCTTGAATTTTTCAGACCCTTGACCTAAAGCCAAACATTATAAGAAACGTTTGACTTACCGCGATTTTTTAGATAACTATTCACAAATTTTAAAACAAAACGGAATTATTGAAATGAAAACCGATAATGACGGATTATTTGCTTTTACTGTCGAAGAATTAGAAGAAAGACCTAATTGAGAAGTTCTTTACAAAACAACTGATTTATATAAAGATGAAGACCAATTAAAAGATAATGTGGCCACTGAATATGAAAAAAAATTTCATAATCTTGGTAAAAATATTAATAAGATTGTTCTTAAAAATAATAAGTAATTTTAATTCAATGGAGTAAATTTCCATTGAATTTTTTATTTTTGGAAAATTTTATTTTTTAAAAATGTGGATATCTCAACGAGAGTCAGTGTGCAAAACGTTTTAAAGAAAAAAGTTGAAATTTCTGCTTTCGAAATTAATCAATGAATTTAAATTTCTCTATGATTTTTAAATTTTATGAGTGTATATTCATAATTATAAAAGTTAATAAAAATCTTATATAGGGTAGCATAATGGGCTACTGACTCCACCCCTAATCCTAATTAGGGACTATGAGACATAAGCGATATCATGTTGTTATGTTTAAGAGGAGAAATTCTTTCAGTGGTGAAAGGTTCTCTTTTTATTTACCTAATTTGTCGCTAAAACCTTAGATTTTTTATCTTTTTATAAACAAATAAAGTAAAAAAGAGGTGAATTATAATTATGAAAAAATTTCTTCCAATTCTTGGAGGAATTGCAATTGCTGGAATATCTACTACTAGCGTTGTGTCATGTATTGCCCCGCAATATGCAGTTGGACCTGAAGGTGGGAAAGTTATGCTTTCATCTGCTGGAGGGAAAGTTGATGATCATTCATTCAATGAAGATGCCCGTTTGGGGATTAAAAACTTCGGTGAAGAAATGTATGATATGAACACTTCTAGAAATTATGTTGAAGCACAAGATTCTTCATATACTTCAATAGTTTCTGGATACAAACTTAGTCATTATAAAAAAGCTGATGCAGTTGTCTTACCAGGATTTACTCACATGGTTGCCATGCCTGCTGCAGCACAAATATTTAAAGACAAAACGATAGTTTTAATTGATGGAGTTGCTCCTGAAATTAGTACTACTGGAGATTATAAAAATGTTATTTCTGTTCTTTTTAACTCACAAATTGCAGGGCTACAAGCGGGATTTGATGCTGCTTATTGAGCAACTACAAAAGATGAGAAAACCAAAAAAATGATTGGTGATGCTAATGGTGATGGTCATATAACAATTGGAACATTTGCTGGGGCAACAAACAAATATGGTGTTGATAACTATATGTGAGGGATGTTGCTTGGTGTTTCATTGTTTAACCAACTAGATAAATTACAAGCTTTTGGTGAAAGAAGAACCGATGATAATGGAATTAGAATTGCCAAAGCTAAAGATCAAAAACTAGAAAACGTTACTTATGATCCAGACTGATGAACAAATTCATTTGGATTAAATGACTCAATTAAAAAAGGAATCACTCCTGCTTTAATTGATAATGAAAAATGTGACATTATTTTCCCAGTTGCAGGACCTCAAATTGAAGACGTCTTAGGTTATGAACCGAAAGTAAAAGGAGCTGCTAAACCTTATGTGATTGGAGTCGATGTTGATCAATCAAAAGCTTATGCAAACTACAAAGATAGATTTATTACTAGTGCAACAAAGAATGTTCACAGTGCTACAGTTGAGGCTCTAAAACGTTCTTCTTCATTAGCAAAAGCAAATAAGGCGGCTGGAGAACCAAACCCTATAAATTGAGATGGAACTTCTCCAAACGCTTTCTATAACTGGTCAATCGATTTATTAGATTCTAAAAATCAACTAGGAGAATGAAATAATGATAATAAATTAAAACGTCATAAAATGATAATTTCTCCTGGTGAAAATGGACCCGATGCAGATAAAGAAGGGGCGGTTGAAGTTCCTAAAGATGAACCAACTTTAATTAATTATGTTAATGAATTTTTTGCAAATGAAGTTGGACCAATTTCACAAGATTATATGAACGGTGATGTAATCACTAAATTCGCTAGAGACATTATCTGAAAATTCGGAACAGATAAAGGAATGGAAACACCAGCTGTGGCTGGAGCAGACGTTCCGCCACTAAAAGAAACAGACTTAAGCACAGACAAATTACAAAAAAATCTATTCTACAATGATAAATATATTGATAGATAGAAACAAAATGGCGAATTTTCGCTTTAATATAGATATTAAAATCAGATGCTCTATGCTAAAATTAAAATTATAAAAATCTTATATAGGGTATCAAAAAGGGATACTGTTTCTACCTCCACCTAACTGGAGACTATAAGAAAAGAAATCATTAAAATATTTATAATAATTTCTTTTCTTAAGATACAGTCTTTTATTTAAATCTCTCAACCTTACCCAATATAAATAATCTGGTAAGGAGTGTTTGAGAGAATGAAAAAGTTATTAACTATTCTAGGTTCTATTGGTATAGTTGGTATTTCTTCTACTAGTGTTGTTTCATGTATAGCTCCTCAATACGCTTCTGGAGTTGATGGGCAACGAGTTGTAATGGTAACTGATTCTGGAAACATCAATGATCATGCTTTTAATGAAGCTGCTTATGATGGAATGAGTGACTATTTAAAAGAAGAATATAACCTTTCTGCAAAACACAATTATGTTCAACCACAAGATGGAACAAACACTTCACTTGTATCTGGATATCGTTTAGCAAAACTTAAAAAAGCTAATGCTTTAGTTTTACCTGGATTTACTCATGCTTCAACAATGAGTCAAGCTGTAAAAATCTTTAATGAAGGCGAGTCAATTACTTTAATTGATTCTTCAGTTGATTATTCAAACCCAAACTTTAATCACGTTATTTCAATCCAATTTAATTCTCAATTTGCAGGAATGCAAGCAGCATTCGATGCTGCTTATTGAGCAACAACAAAAGACAAAGACAACAAAATGATTGGTGATATAAATAATGATGGTCACATTACAATCGGAATGTTTGGTGGAGCTCAAGATAAATATAGTTTAGATAGTTATTTATGAGGAGCTTTATTAGGGATTGCTTTATTCAATCAACTTTATGCTTCTGATAAAACTGAAAGTGTTTATAATTTACAAAAACGTTCAGAAATTTTAGTTGCAAATTCTCATGATAAAAAACTAGAAAATTTAGTTTATACACCAGGGATGGCTGCCAATTGATGAGTTGGGTCATTCGGGTTAAACGACTCAATCAAAAAAGGGATTACTCCTAACTTAATTGATAATCAAAAATCAGACATTGTCTTTCCTGTCGCTGGACCGCAAATAGAAGATGTCTTAAACTATTCACCAAAAGCAGATGGGGCAGCTAGACCTTATGTAATTGGAGTTGATGTTAA
Organism: Mesoplasma lactucae ATCC 49193; assembly: GCF_002441935.1. Lineage (GTDB taxonomy): Bacteria > Bacillota_I > Bacilli_A > Mycoplasmatales > Mycoplasmataceae > Edwardiiplasma > Edwardiiplasma lactucae. Next base: position 610,039 of record NZ_CP023668.1, on the reverse strand, counting down.
CCAATCAAAACTTTATGCGAACCATAGAGATAGATTTGTAACAGGAGCGATTAAAAATATTACTTCTGCAACTGAACAAGCATTGAAACATTCTTATTCAATAAAAGATGAAGTTAATAATGAACTTATCTCAAGAAATCTTGAAGATTGCTGAGATGGAACTATGCCAAGACAGTTTTATAACTGATCAACTGGAATGGTTGATTCTAAAAACTCAAATGATGAATGAGAAAATGACTATAAAGTTAAAGAACATAAATTTAAATTATATGATGGTCAAGACGACCCTAATGATCCATGAGGCGATAAGCCTGTAAAAGAAAACGATCCTAAAGCTAAACAAACTTATATGATGAACGATGTAGTAGATAAATACGAAGCTTTAGGTGCTGTTCAAAATTACATGAATGGTAAAACAATCATGAAGTTTGCAGATGACTTAATTAACAAATTTGGTGTAGAAAGATTTATCTTTAATGTACAAGATATTTCTAAATAAAAATACGTTTACAAAACTTAATATTCTTTCTTTCAAAGATATTTTTTAAAAATCTTAAAAAATGCTTCCAATCTAATAAGAAGTTGATAAGATTATACTAATGAAAAAATAATAAGTTAAGAAACCTACAAGTTTTATTTGTGAAAATAATTCTTGATAATCCCAAGGTATACGAGGGAGTATAGGACGATTGGGTTGCAACTCTGCTAAGAGATATGCAAAAATCACTTCGCAGAACAATCTGAGAGTTTTATAACTTGGGAGAACTTTTTTTAGTTCTCCTTTTTTTTGGGAAAAATTTGGGTTTCAAGGAGGGAATAGATGAAAAAGTTTCTAACTATTTTAGGAAGCATAGGTTTAACTGCTACAGTTGGTTCTAATGTTGTTTCTTGTGTAGCACCTAAATATGCACCTGGATTTGAAGGACAAAGAGTTGTTACCATTACTGATGGGGGACAAATCACTGACCATTCATTTGATCAAGCTACATACGAGGGAATGATGAAGTACTATGATAGTGCTTATAATAACAACGATGTTGATTCAATGTTTCATGTAGACCCAAAAGATAATTATATTGTTCCGCAAGACTCATCAATTACTTCTTTATCTTCAAGCTATAGATTGGCAAAGCTTAAAAAAGCAGATGCTTTACTTCTAGCTGGATTCGTACACATGGCTCCGTTAGATAAAGCAGTTAAATTATTTGAAGATAAGACTATCGTGATGATAGACGGAAGTGCTCCAGACCCAGAAGTTAAAAAAACAGAAGGACCTTACAAAAATGTAATTTCAGTTCTTTTTAATTCACAAATTGCAGGGATGCAAGCTGGATTTGATGCAGCATATTGAGCTACACAAAAAGATGGCAAAGGGAATCTTTATGGAGCTACAATATCACCTGACCAAAAAGAAATCACAATCGGAATGTTTGGTGGGGTAACAGGGAAATACGCTGTAGACAACTATTTATGAGGGATGATGCTAGGTATAGCAGTATTTAATGAATACTATAGCCCAGAAAATGTATCAGCTAGAAATGTTAAAAATTCTACAAAAGAAGAAACAAGGGCAAAAATTAAGCTTGCAAATGTAACTTCAGGAGAAATCAAAGATGTAAAAATTACTGATCAAAATCCGAGTTTCTATACTGGTGGCTTTGAACTAGGACAAGCTACAAGATCTGGAATTGCTCCAGGTTTAATTAATGGAAATAAATCTTTAAAACCTGCTGATATCATTTTCCCAGTTGCAGGAAGTCAAATTGAAGATGTTATTGGTTCTTCAAGAATTAATTCTGTAGGATTCAAACAACCTTACTTAGTTGGTGTTGATGTAGACCAAGCGGGTGTTTATACAAACGAAAACGCTAAAGATAGATTTGTAACAAGCGCAATTAAAAATATTCAAGATGCTTCTGACCAAGCTTTACTTCATGCTTCTTCTTTAAAAACTGCAGAAGGTGAAGAACTTGTTGATAGAAAAGAAGTTTGAGATGGAACAAAACCAGACCCTTACTTAAATTGATCTATTGCGCAGACAAAAGGGAATAATAAAATTACTAAAAATAAATTACATTTATTTAACGGGGACGGAAATGCTAAAGTAACTGGCGATGATAAATTAATCGAAATGGTTAATAACTTCTACGCAAGTACAGGAACCAATGTAGGTGATTACATGGATGGAGCTAAAATTGTGAAATTAGCCCAAGACATAGTTAAAGCTTCTCAAGACGGGAAATTTAACTTAGTAAATGATAAAGAAAGTATAGGTGGAAAATAAATATGGACAATGACAAGTATGCTGTTGAAATGTTAAATATTACCAAAACTTTTAACAACGGAGCGATTGTGGCAAATGATGATTTAACTTTAAAAGTTAAAAAGAATCATATCCATGCTCTAGTTGGAGAAAATGGTGCTGGTAAATCAACATTGATGAGTATTTTATTTGGTATGTACCAGCCGACTTCTGGTGAAATTAAAATTAATGGAGATCCTGTAATTATTACAGACCCAATTAAGGCTAATCAATACGGAATTGGAATGGTGCACCAACACTTTAAGTTAGTTGATGTGATGAAAGTTTGAGAAAATATTGCCTTAGGTGTTGAAGATACAACTATGGGAATGTTCACAAACGCTGCAAAAATTAAACGTAAGATTACAAAAATCATGGATCAATATGGTTTATATGTTGACTTAAATGCGAAAATTGAAGACATTTCTGTTGGGATGCAACAACGTGTAGAAATTATTAAAATTTTATATCGTGATGCAGATATCATCGTTTTTGATGAACCAACCGCGGTGTTAACACCAAAAGAAATTGATAACTTATTAGAGATTATGGAAAATCTTAAAGCAAAAGGAAAAACTATTATCTTTATTACGCATAAACTTGATGAAATTAAAAAAGTTGCTGATGAAGCAACAGTTATTAGACTTGGTAAAAACGTTAAGGACTTTAAAGTTTCTGAACTAAAAGGAAATGAACTTGGTGAAGCCATGGTTGGTCGTAAACTTGTTGAAGTAAAAAACAAAAACCATGATTATTCAGATAAAGTTGTTTTAAATGTAATTAACTTAACTGCTAAAAAAGAATCTGATAAAAGAATTAATGCCGTTGAAAACTTAAGCCTACAAGTACATGAAGGTGAAATTCTAGCCGTAGCTGGAGTTGAAGGAAACGGACAAAAAGAATTAATTGAAGCAATCACTGGTTTAACAAAACCAACCACTGGTGCAGTTGTATTTAACGGAATAAACATTACTAACGCTCCAATTAAAAAACGTTATGAAATGGGAATGAGTCATATTCCAGAAGACCGTCATAAATACGGAATGATTATGGACTTTAATGTTTTAGATAACATTGTTTTACAAAGTGTCGGAGACAAACCTTTTGCAAGAGCTGGGTTTTCAAACAAAAATGAAATTGATAAATACGGACGTCAAATTATAAAACAATACGATGTTCGTGGAGCTAGAAACGGTATGGCTGTTTCGAGCGGATTATCTGGTGGTAACCAACAAAAATTTGTTGTGGGTCGTGAAATTACACGTCCTCATGACCTACTTGTAGTCGTACAACCTACAAGAGGATTAGATATTGGAGCTATAGAATATATTCACTCGCAAATTCTTGAAGAAAAAAATAAGAATAAAGCTGTATTGCTAGTTTCTTATGAACTTGGAGAAGTTATGAGTTTAGCTGACAATATCGCAGTTATCAATGATGGAAAAATTGTAAAAGTTTTACCAGCAGCAACTGCAAAACGAGAAGAAATCGGAGCTCTAATGGGTGGAGCAGGACAGGAGGACTAATGTATGAATAAATTTTTTATCAATAATTGAAAATTAGGAAAACGTACAAAAGATGTAGTCCTTTCCTATGAAACTAAACAAAAAGCTAAATATGTTAAAGGATCATTGTTCGCAATTATTCTTGGATTAATCTTGGCTGGAATCATTATTGCAGTTCAAAACGTAAACCCTTTTGTTTATTTAAGAGAACTGTTTAAAGTTTCTTTCTCAAGCTTGTTTATCGAGCAAACTTTCCAATGAATCGCCGTTTATATCATTGCTGGATTAGCGGTTGGAATTGGATTTAAATCAGGAATGTTCAATATTGGGGTTTCTGGTCAAATGTTAATTGGTGCCGGAGTCTCAATTATCTACTACAAATTAGGAGTAGTTGGACAAGGACACACAATGAATGCAGGACACATTATTGTTATCTTCTTAATTTGTGTGTTCTCAGGAGCCATACTTGCTGGAATTGCTGGAGCTTTAAAAGCTTTATTCAATATCCACGAAGTTGTTACAACAATTATGTTAAACTGAACAGTTTGATACCTATTAAAATTCTTATTCACTAAATATCAAAAATTAGCTGGAGATGGAATTAATACTAGTGCCTCAATGCCAGCCGATCAGTTAGCAATAAATGGAAGTAGTATAGCTATACCATTAATTATTGCTGTAGTGTGTTTAATTCTTGTAGCCATACTTTTATCAAAAACAGTTTTTGGTTATAAATTAAAAGCAGTTGGTTCTTCACCAAATGCTTCTAAATATGCTGGATTTAACGTTAAAGCAAAAATGACTGAAGCTATGGTTATTTCTGGAGCTTTAGCTGGAGTTGCATCATTTGTAAACGTGTTAACTTTAAACCCTAACATTGCGTTTTCAATTGATAACTTACCTTCAACTGGATATGACGCAATCGCAATTGCCTTAGTTGCCTTTAATAATCCAATTGGAATTTTCTTCACATCATTCTTATGAGGAATCTTACAATCTGGTGGATCAAGTGCAGCTTCATTATTCAACATGCCAAACCAAACTTCTAGTTTAGTATTTGGAATTATCGTTTACTTCGCTGCGATTTCAACTGTGTTTATGAACTACTACCCAATCTTAAGATTAAAAACTAAGATTGCTTTAGCAAGTTCAAAAGCTACAAGAGATGAAATTAAAGACTTAAGAAGTGAACGAAGTACCATTAGTAAAGAAATGATGTCTTGAAGAAAAATTCCAGACATTGAAAATTATAAAGAACTTACAAAAAGTGAAATTAAAGTTTTAAAAGCTGATAGAAAACAAACTCAAGATAAAGAACAAAAGTACTTAATTAAAAAACAAATTAAAGCACTTAAAAAACAACAACATGAGTACATTAAAGAATATAGAAATAATCTTAAAGAAACTCATAAAAAAATCTCTCAACAAATCAAAATAATTAAACATGATAACTATGTTGATAGATTAAATTCAGCAATGAGCGGAATTAATCGTCGTCAGCACTTATTACTACAACGCAGTGATAGTGACTCATTAACAAAATTAAGCCAAGCAAAATCTGACTTAGTTAATGAAAAAGACACAATTAAAAAAGCTAAAGAAACAAAATTACACGATAAAAGAATTCAAAAAACTAAAGTTAAAAAGGTTAGAGATTCAGCTTATCGTGAAACTAAAGCTTGAAAAGAAGGAACTTGTGGAGATATTACAGGTTACTATGATTGATTTAACTCAAATACCGAATTAAAAGGTGAAATTAAAAAATATAAAATTAAAACCCAAAATAAAATCGAATCTCTAAATGCTGATTACAAATTAGATAAAAAAACCATTTCTAGAAATAGAGATTTATCTCACGAAGAAATTAAACTTCAAGTAGCAGAATTAAAAGCTAAGAAAAAGAACAAAGTTGCTATTTTAAAAGAACGTTACAAAGTTTATAAAATTGATCAAAAAAATATTATTAAACAAAAATCTGAAGCTTATAAACATAAACGTAACAACCCAGAAATTAAAGCTGAAATTAAAAATATTAATATTGAATATAAACAAAAAAATAAACAAATTAATATTCGTTATAAAGAAGCTTTAAAAGCAATTAATCTTGATGCTAAAAACAAAAGAAAACAAATTAATGCAAGTGAAGCAAAACAACAATATGCTCAACTTCAACAATTTGTTAAAGATTACAAACAAGTTAAGAAAAACACTATTAAAAAAGGTGTTTATAGCTTAGCTATGATTTCTAAAATAAGAGAAGAATATGACTTAATGTTATACAACATTGAAAATGCTAATAACCAAGAATACTACAACGTATTTGATACAAGACATATTGTTTTTGAAAAGACTAAATTATACAAATGATTAGCAAAAGAACTATATTGAATTCAAGAAAGTTCAATTGCTTATCAAAACGTTGCAACCAATAAAGAAATTAAAGTTGATACTAAACAAGTTAAAAAAGTTTACAACGAAAACATTGGCTCATTTAGTAAAACTTATAAAGAAAAACGTAAATCTATTAGTAAAAATAAAGCACTAGATTCTACAACTCGCAGAATGCTATTAGATGATTGTGAAAGAGAATATGAAACTCACTTAAACAATTTCATAGCTCAAGTAGAAGCTAAAACTAGAACTAATCTATTGCTAGAAAGAGAGGGCCAATAATCATGTTATCATTCTTTGACTATGCCTTAGCCCTTTGTGGGATTCTCTTACTAGCAGCTCTTTCAGGATATGTTTCTGAACGAGCAGGAGTAGTTAACATCGGAATTGAAGGAATGATGAGCATTGGTGCTCTTGTTACTGCAATTCTTGGATCTGTTATTAATAAAAATGGAGGTCACAACCTCTCACAAATTTGAATTGTAATTGTCGGGGGAGTTGTTGGGGCTATCTTTGCCTTGCTGCATGGATTTGCTTCAATTACGTTGAAATCCAACCAGGTTATTTCTGGAACAGCTTTAAATATCTTAGCCGCTGGAATTGCAATGTTCTTTGCAACTTCAGGATTCTTTGGACCAAATGCTACTGATATTCCAACAAACTTTAAACCAATGTATGTTGATAGCAAACATGTTTTACCAGTTTGATTAATAGTTGTGTTAGCAATTACAATCCTATTATTCATCTTCTTTACATTCACAAAATTTGGAATGAGATATAAGATGGTTGGAGAAAACCCAAATGCTGTTGATGCTGCTGGAATTTCAGTTGTAAAATACCGTTACATCGCTGTTTTATTATCAGGATTCTTAGCCGGATTAGCTGGTGGAATTATGATTTGTACCATTGTTGGTGGGTGAATCTTTGGAGGAACCACTTTCGGATTAGGATTCTTAGGATTAGCAATCTTAATCTTTGGACAATGAAATATAATCTACATCACAATTGGATCAATTGCTTTTGCCTTCCTTTACACATTAGGAAACCAATTAGGAACTTTAACAACAAACGAAAGTTTGAAAGCTAACGCTGCTGCTTTCAAAATGTTGCCATATATCTTAACTATTGTAGTTATGGTTATTTTCTCTAAGTGGTCTCACGCGCCTGCCGCTGATGGTGAACCGTTTGATAAAGCCAAACGTTAATAAAAATAAAATACACACCTTGAAAGATACACTTTTAGGGTGTATTTTTTTATATTTAAATGAGATAATATGAACAATATAAAATAACTTAGGAGGTTAATATATATGTACAACAGTAATGGAAATTACGAGGCTTTTGCTAACCCAAAAAAACCAGCGCGTACTGACGAAATTAAAGACGTTTATTTAGTTGGTTCAGGTTTAGCATCATTAGCTGCTGCAGCATTCATGATCCGTGATGCTAAATTCCCTGGAGAAAAAATTCATATTTTTGAAGAATTACCACTTTCAGGAGGTTCACTAGATGGACGTTACATGGAACACCGTGGATGAGTAGTTCGTGGTGGAAGAGAAATGGAAAACCACTTCGAATGTTTATGAGATTTATTCCGTTCAATTCCTTCAATTGAAAATAAAGAATATTCAGTTTTAGATGAATTCTACTGATTAAACAAACAATACCCAAACTCATCACACTGTCGTTTAATTGAAAATAGAGGACAAAGAAAAGCTGATGATGGTAAATATGTTTTATCAATGAAATCAATCCAAGAAATCGTTAAATTAGTTCTTACTGATGAAAAAGATTTACAAGATGTCGCAATTAACGACGTTTTCTCAGAAGAATTCTTTGCGTCAAACTTCTGATGATACTGACAAACAATGTTTGCCTTTGAAGATTGAGCATCAGCAATGGAAATGAGACGTTACTTAATGCGTTTTATCCACCACGTTGATGGATTAGCAGATTTCACTGCATTAAAATTCACAAACTATAACCAATATGAATCATTAGTTTTACCTTTAGTAAATTACTTGAAAGCAAACAATGTTTCATTTGAATATGAAACTAGAGTTGATGATATTATCGTTGATTCAAAAAGCAAAGATAAAACTGCAAGTAAAATTGAATTAACTCGTGCAGGTAAAAAAGAAACAATTAACTTAACTAAAGACGATTTAGTATTTGTTACAAACGGAAGTATTACTGAATCTTCAACTTATGGAGATCAAAATACACCAGCGCCTAAAACTAAAGCTTTAGGTGGAAGCTGAAACTTATGAAAATCATTAGCTGAACAAGATAAAGCATTTGGTAAACCAGAAAAATTCTATGACACAATCAAAGAAAACTCATGATTTATCTCAGCAACAATGACTTTAACTGATGACGAAGTTATTCCATATATGGAAAAAATTTCTAAACGTGTGCCAAAGCCACACCAACCAGTTACTGGAGGAATTGTTACAGCAATCGACTCTAACTGAGAATTAAGCTACACAATGAACCGTCAACCACACTTCATTAAACAAGAAGATGGAACATACGTTGTATGATTCTACGCATTATTATCTGGTATTGAAGGAAACTACATTAAAAAACCTGTAGAAGACTGTACTGGAAAAGAAATCGCTCAAGAATGATTATGACACATGGGGGTTCCTGAAGATAAAATTGAAGATTTATCAACAAACCACATGATCACTGTACCAGTTTACATGCCATACATCACTTCATACTTCCAACCACGTGCTTTAGGAGATAGACCATACTTCATTCCAGAAGGATATACTAACTTAGCATGTATCGGAAACTTTGCAGAAATTGAAAGAGATACAGTATTTACTACTGAATACTCTGTAAGAACTGCTATGAGTGCTGTTTACCAATTATTCCAAGTTGATAGAGGAGTACCTGAAGTATTTGCTTCAGCCTTCGATTTAAGAACATTGGCAAAAGCTGCTTACTGATTAACAGATCAAAAAGATATTTCAGAAATGGACTTACCATTTATGGATAAACAATTAGCTAAGATTTTATCTAAAAAAGTTGAAAACAACTTCATTGGTGAATTCTTAACTGCAGAACACTTATTAAAACCAAAAACTAAAAAATAATTAAGTACAAAAAAATCCTGTTTATAGCAGGATTTTTTATTTATTTAGATAATTGTTTCATAATTTCATAGTCGTTATTAAATAGATGAACATTAAAGTAGAAACTAAATTCAGCTATAGCTATATTTGTAGCAAATAAGATTAAAACTATTCATCAATTATGTTTTGCAGTTTCAACTCAATTATTATCATAGGCACTCATTGTAGCAGTGATTTCTATAAAAAATAGGACTATAGCTATAAATAAAAGTCATAGATGAGCTTTCCAATTTACTTCGAATCTACTTCTTCTAATAATTTCATTTCCTTCTTGGAATTTATAAGTAATAAACAGATAAACTCCTGAAACGTAATATTTTGTTTTATTCAACAATCAAATGACCATTGCAACAAAAACATAATTCAAAACTATTAATATAGTGATAGGAATTTTTACTGTTTTTGTATCGATATCTTTCAAACTTAAGACAATTATTATCCCTACAAGTAGTAGAAATAATGAAATTATTGCTGTAATTATGTTGGTTTTACGAAGATCTTTTTTAAATATATTAAAATCCATACGTTTTCTCCCTTAATATTTCTCACGAATAAGTTTATTATATATTATTAATAGTTTCTAAAAAGCCTGTTTGGTATAATAAAAGTACAATAGAGAAATGGTGAAAACATGAAAAGCAATGCTGCAATTAGACCTTTACCCAAAGGGTCTACTAATTTAAAACAAACAAAAGAGCAAAACTATGAAGCTTTATTAAAGGCAACTGATAATAGTGAAATTGAAGCTCTATTTTGACAAGACATGTTAAGTGACTTAGAAGAAAAATATTCTCTAGTTTATAGACCTGGAAACGAAATGTTCCAAATTTATTACAAACCAGGGAAATCAAATGCTGCAAATAAAGAAATTTTAAATACAATTACCAAAAGAATTAATAAGATTAATGAAAATTGAGAAAAAATTGGTAAAACAGCACAATCATTTTATAAATATACTGACAAAGAATTATCTAAAGAATTAGAAGAAACTAGCAAAGAACTTAAAAAGTTAAATGACGAAAGAGAAAAATTTGCTAAATCTCTAAAATTGCCTTTATCTCCAGAAGATGAAAAAAAGGTTGATGAATATTCTAAACAATATGCTGAAAACAGAAATAAAGTACAAATGGACTTTGTAAATAATCCGCACGTTAAAAAAATGGATGAAATTCAAGTGAAGTATGCTAAAAAAAGACAAGAAATTCTTGCTAAATATATGAAGGGCGCATCAAAAGATTTTGATAAACTTTTAAAAGAACTAGAATTTAATGAAAAAGAAATCTAGAAACCGTGCTCAGGCATGGTTTCTTTGCGTAGGAGGAGAAAATTATGAAAATACTTGCTATAGAGTCTAGCTGCGATGAATTTGCTATAGCCATAATGGATGATGGTAAATTATTATGTAATGTTATTTCTTCACAAATTGACCAACATAAAGAATATGGGGGAGTCGTTCCAGAACTTGCTGCTAGATTACACTTACAAAATAGTGGATGAGTTCTTAGAGAAGCACTAGAACAATCAAAAATTAATATTGAGGATATTGATATGGTTGCCTATACGGCAAAACCTGGTTTGATTGGTTCATTAATAATTGGAAAAGTTGTGGCTGAAACTATAGCTATGTATATCAATAAACCTTTAGTGCCACTTGATCATATTGAAGGACATATATATGGTGCTGCTATAGACCATAATTTCGAATATCCTGTTCTTGCTATGGTAGTAAGTGGGGGGCATACACAAATTGAAATAGTAAATTCTCCAATGGACTTCAAAATAATTGGTGCAACTGAAGACGACGCAATTGGTGAATGCTATGACAAAGTCGCTAGAGTAATGGGATTAGAGTATCCTGGAGGACCGTTGATTGATAAACTGGCTCAAACAGGAAATCCAGAAAGATATAAATTACCATTAGCTAAAAACGATGACAGCTATGACTTTTCTTATTCAGGATTGAAAACAGCTACTATAAATTTAATCCATAATGCCGAACAAAAAGGTGAAGAAATAAATAAGAATGATTTAGCTGCTTCATTCCAAAAGAGTGCTATAGAAATAATAAAAATTAAATTAAATAGAGCTATAGAACAATATAGACCAAAAACTTTAACTGTAGCAGGAGGAGTTAGTGCTAATTCATTAATGCGTAAAACTATTTTAGAACTCGGAAAAGATCATAATATAAAAAATACAATAATACCTGAAATGAGCTATTGTACTGATAATGGAGCAATGATCGCAAAACTTTGTTACGAAAAGGAAATGTTCCAAAATAAGAATAAAATAAGGTAAAATTAAGATAATTAAAAATAGTATAAGGAAGCTTGTAAATGAAATCATTTTTTGGAAAACTCGCAATGATTGACGAAAAAAAACTGACACATCGTGAGAAACAGATAGTTAAATATATTCGTGATAATTTGCAAGCAATTGTAAGTAACGAAATGAAAATCGAACGTCTGGCTCAAGAAGCTGGAACTGGGTATAGTGCCATCTATGGCTTACTTCAAAAAATTGGAATTCATGGGTATAGAGATTTTATACTAGCACTTACAACTGATGCAGAAAACGCAAAAATGGATATTGCTAATAATGATGAGTTAGTAGCTGAAGATTTGATTCAATTAATTCGTCAAAATCATTCTGTAATTGACAAAAAAAATATTAATAAGACACTTACTCTTATTAGAAAATCACGACGAATTTTTATTAGTTATTGAGAAAATGAATTGATGAATCCGGCTGAAGAATTAGAAAGTTTTCTCGTAGGACAAAACGCTGATGTTTATTTAGTTAACAATGACTCGCAAACAATTCAAAATCGTGCTGATCATGCAAGAAATGGAGATTTATTTATTTTTTATAGTATGGTAAGTAATGGTGAAAAACTTCAAAAAATCATGGCTACAATTAAAGATAAAGGTGCAAACATTATTCTAATTTCTGCTCGTATAGCTGCTACACCTATATCAAGACTTTCAGATTCAATTCATACATTGATTACAACTTATGGCGACCCAAAGAAAAAGAATGCTACTTATCTTTCCAAAAACATACCTTTCTTATATTTTAATGACTTGTTAATTTATCATTTCGTTAATACAAAAGATGAACACGGGTATTAAAAAAATACTTTCAAAAAATAGAAAGGGTTCATAATCATGGCTAAACAAAAAACAGAATACAAAGACAAAAAGTCTAATAAAAAAGCAGACAAATTAGATCAAAGCTTAAATGAACCAGGAGTAACTGATTCTAAAAGAAAAGAAGAAAAGATAATTGATGATAGAATTGATAATTCTAAAAATCCATTTATTAAATCTAAAACTTTAGAAGACTTCATAAATAAACTTTATGTCGATAATAGTATTCCTATGCGATATAACGATAAATTTAAAAATACATCAATTCCGAAAATGAATCGTTTGATGATTGATTTCTTTAAACAACCAGACATGGTTATTTCGCAAACCAATAATATTATTCCGTTTAGATTTTATTCAAATGATGGAATCACTTTGAATGGACTACAATACATTTCAAATAAAACATCAAATAAATGAATTATATCTACTCATGATTTTGGTCAAAATAAATATTGAGCTTTATTCTTCGCAAAACCATTTATTGAATTAGGTTACAACATTCTTTCATTTGACTTCAGAAATCATGGGGACAACAAAGAAGAACAACCAATTACTTTAGGGCAACTTGAAACAATTGACACTAAATCAGCGTTAGAATGATTAGTCGAAAATAAACATCCTGACTACATTGGTTTAATGGGTGTTGGTTTAGGAGCTTACACTATTAATAATTTATTTATTGAAAATAATGATTTGTTTATTAGTAGCAATGTTAAATTTTCAGTTTGTGAATCAACTTATCACTCAGTTGAAAGTTTAATTATTAACCAACGAAGAAAATGACGATACATTTATGAAACACCATTTGTTAAACAAACAGCAAAAAGAGTTCATAAAATCATGAAAGCTGCTAAAAAAGAAGAGCATGTTGATTTAAAAGAAAACAATTTACTTGTAAAATTAAATCAGAAGAAGAATACTTTGAAGTATGTACCATTTTTCTATACCAACTCATCAATTAATACGTTGGTACCTGCAAAAGACTCATATGAATTAATTATTGATAGAGAGTTTTTTAAACAATCAGAAAATAAAGATAAAATCGTGATTTATGATTTTTCACAATCACGTCTTATTTTCAAAGATCACTTCAAAAAAAATATGAGAGAAATCATCGATTTTGAAAACGTAATCATAGGCGATGATAAACTAACTGAAGAAGTGATTAAATCAATGCAATTAACAGATGAAGATATTGCTAAATCTGGTGAAGAATCAAACGAGTTAATTACATTTGTACACCAATCTTAAGGAGAAATAAATTATGGATATTAGAGAGTTATATATTAAACCACAAGAGGGAGATAAAGTTACTTTTTTAGGAAGAGTACGTTCAAATCGTGCTGGTAAAAAAGTTTCATTCTTGGTAGTGAATGATGGAACTACAATGAATGATGCGCAAATTGTCTATAAAGATGATTTAAAAAATTATGAAGAAGCATCAAAAATTAGAGTTGGGTCAATTGTTGAAATTCAAGGAACAATTCATTTAACACCTGACCGTCCTCAACCATTTGAAATTCAAGCTACAAGTATTGAATGTTTAGATGAAGCAATTGAAGCATACCCGCTACAAAAAAAAGAACACTCATTAGAATACTTACGTGAAATTGCTCAATTAAGAGCTAGAACTAAAACTTTTAATGCAGTATTTAAAATCAGAAGTATAGCAGCCTTTGCTATTCACAAATTCTTCCAATCACAAAACTTTGTTTATGTTAATACACCAATTATTACATCAAACGATGCTGAAGGTGCTGGAGAAGAATTTGGAGTTATTACTTATGATTCTAAAAATAATCCATTAACAACTGACTTCTTTAATAAAAAGGCTTCATTAACTGTTTCTGGACAATTAAATGCAGAAGCTTTTGCTCAAGCATTTAAAAAAGTTTATACATTCGGTCCTACTTTCAGAGCTGAACAATCATTTACTTCTAGACACGCAAGTGAATTTTGAATGATTGAACCAGAAGTTGCTTTTAATACTTTAGAAGATAATATTGAATTAATTGAAGCAATGTTAAAATACATTTTCAAAGATGTATTAGAAAATGCCAAAGAAGAATTAGAATTTTTAGATGAAAATGTTGAAAAAGGTCTAGTTCAAAAGCTGGAAAAACTTTCAACTGAAAAATATGTCGTTAATACTTATGAACAAGTAATTGAAATGCTTAAAAAAGCAGTTGATAACAAAGAAGTTAACTTTGAAAACAATGATATTCACTTTGGTTTGGATTTAGGAACAGAACATGAACGCTACTTATGTGAAGTAATTAATAAAGCTCCAACATTTGTAACAAATTATCCTAAAGATATTAAAGCTTTCTATATGAAATTAAATCCTGATGAAAAAACTGTTGCTGCAGTTGACTTATTGGTTCCTGGAATTGGAGAACTAGTAGGTGGATCAGAACGTGAAGGAAGTTTTGATAAACTAATGAAACGTTGTGAACAAATGGGAATTGATCCAACAGAACTTGATTGATACATTCAATTACGTCAATATGGATATTATAAATCTGCTGGATTTGGACTTGGATTTGAACGTTTAATTATGTACATTACTGGTATGACAAACATTAGAGATGTTATTCCTTACCCAAGAACACCAAAAAACTTATTATTCTAATAATAATTAAATAGGCTAAAGCCTATTTTTATTTTCCATTTTCTAGTTAATAAAGGTGTAAGATTTAAAAATCTGAATAGTGTAAAATTAATTTAAAGAATATATTTTAGAGATATTTTTTATCTCTAAAAGAAGTTATGAGAGAAGTTAATATGAAGAACGAAATTAATAAAATAGATAATAGCGTTTCAACAAATGTTAATAAAGAACAGAATAAAGATGAAACATATGCTTTAGCAAACGTTTGAAGAATCTTTTGATGCAGATGTGTTGATATAATCTTATCTGCTATTCCCGGATTTGTAGCTTCTGGGATCACTGGACAATATGTTTATGAATCACAAGAATGATTGCCAACTGTTATAAATTTAAGTGTCGGTTTAGTAGCTATAATTATTTATTTTATGGTTATTCCAATGTGTTGCAATGGTAATACATTAGGAAAATTAATGTTTGGAATTAGGCTTAAGAGACAAGATGGTATAGCAGGAAATCATAAACCAAAATGATATATGCTTATAGCCAGAGAATCTTATTTTTTATTGATTCCTTGAGCTGTAGCCTTAATTTTCTTTATTGTAGCTATAGTCGTAATGAAAGAATCAGCACCATCTACAGATGCTGATAGAAACGCTAAAGGTTCTGTTAATGTCGGAGCTATGATTATTTATCAATTAGGTTATGTATTTTACTTCTTATGATTTGTTTTCCTATGTGTTTCAATAAAGGTTCAACCGAACCATCAATCGGGTTTAGATATAAAATTTAAGTTATTTGATGTTTATAAAAATCCTGTTGGAACTGTTAAAACAAAAGTTACTAAAAAAGAAGTCCTTGACAGAGGAGACCATCACGTTGCTTTAACTGATATGCCAGGTAATTTTGACAATGGATTGGTAACTGAAGTTAAAACAAAAGAAAAAGTTGACTATGAAAAAACTATTAACTTAGATGACTTAGATGTAAAACCTACCGATTCTAAAAAGA
Organism: Mesoplasma lactucae ATCC 49193; assembly: GCF_002441935.1. Taxonomy (GTDB): domain Bacteria; phylum Bacillota_I; class Bacilli_A; order Mycoplasmatales; family Mycoplasmataceae; genus Edwardiiplasma; species Edwardiiplasma lactucae. The sequence goes on along the minus strand of NZ_CP023668.1, from coordinate 593,927 downwards.
TAACTTCTAAAACAAAAATCGAAGAAATAGAACATCATAATGACAAAGACAATGATGATTGAGGAGATTAAAATGAATGAATTACAAAAACAACTTGATTCGTTAAACGCAAAGCAATTAAGTGCAGTTGTATATAATGATGGCCCTTTAAGAATCATAGCTGGAGCTGGTTCAGGTAAAACAAAAGTTATCACTACAAAAATAGCCTATTTAGTTGAAGAGTTAAAAGTTCCCAGCTACAAGATTATAGCCTTAACTTTTACAAATAAAGCTGCTGCTGAAATGAGAAATCGTGTAGAAGGAATGCTAGGTAACGATAGAAGAATTAACCCTTTTATTTCTACATTTCATTCCTTTTGCTATAGAGTTCTAAGAGAAGATGGTACAGCTATAGGACTACAAAAGAATTTTTCTATTATTGATACTGCTGATCAAAAAACTATAGTCAGAAAAATTATGAAAGATAATGGCATAGATAAAAAAGGCTATTCAAAAGCTGAGAAAAAAGCCTTAACTTCTATAGAAAATTGAAAGAACAATTTTTTAACCCCTGACAAAGCAATTGAATATTCGGTTAGACCAGAAGAAAAAGACTATGCATTAGTTTATAGAGAATATCAAAAATACCTTGATGAAAATAATTATGTTGACTTCAATGATTTACAATTAAAAACTTATGACTTATTTGAGTCTAATCAACAAATTAGAGACAAATGAGCTTCAAAATTTGAGTATGTAATGGTTGATGAATTTCAAGATACAAACCAACTTCAATTCGAATTGATTCAAATGTTAACATCAAAAACTAAAAACCTAACAGTTGTTGGAGACCCCGACCAAACGATTTATACATGACGTGGTGCCAAGGTTGATATTATTCTTAACTTTGAACGTACCTATAAAGAAGCGAAAACCATTGTTCTTGATAGAAATTATCGTTCAACAAAACAAATCCTTGATATTTCCAACGATTTTATTAGTCACAATACCAATAGACAAAAAAAAGAACTAGAAACTGATGTTAATGGAGAAAAAGTTATAGTTCATGAATCAATTACGCAACAGGGTGAAGCTGAATATGTAGCCAAAGAAATTCAAAAATTAGTAAAAACAGGTAAATACGACTATAGTGATTTCTTTATTTTATATAGAATGAATGCTTGATCAAGAGAATTTGAACATGCTTTAGAAAGTAGACATATTCCGTATCAATTAATTGGTGGAATTAGATTCCGCGATCGTAAAGTAATTAAAGATGCTACAGCTTTCTTAAGAGCTATAGCTTTGGAAGATAATATTTCTGTAGAAAGAATTTTAAAAAACACTCCAAAAGTTGGAGATGTGACTATAGAGAAAACATTAAATTATGCAAATGCTAATGGCATGTCAATGTTTACATTATTAACTGACCATATGGATGATGCAGAAAAAATTAGTAAATATTTAAGACCACTTGGTGAAATTCTTCAAAAAGGTAAACAAAAATTTAATAATAATGACGCGCCAGTAAATATTCTTAAATATTTATTAAAAGAATCTGGTTTTGAAGAGAGAATTAAGCTGCTTTCTAAAAATGAAGAAGATCAAGAATACATTGAAGCTTTTTATGACCAACTAAAAAGATTTGATGATAATTTTGACCCTGAATTCTATGATGAAGAAAATAAACTAATGGCTTTCTTACAAGAAGAATCATTAGGCGGAGATGTTGATGAAGAAGTCGTTAATAAAGTAACTTTATTAACAGTTCACGCTTCAAAAGGTTTAGAAAATAAGGTTGTTTTCGTTTCAGGATTAAGTACTGGCATTTTCCCATCAAAACGTTCTGCATTAGACGAAAATCAATTAGAAGAAGAACGTAGAGCTCTTTATGTCGGAATGACTAGAGCTGAAGAACTATTATATTTAACATACGTTCAAGGTGAATTTTCATTTATTGCTAATCAAAATTTAGGGGCTTCAAAATTCTTAAAAGAATTAGATCCAAAATTCTATAATCTTGAAAAGTCTATAGGAACTTCATTGAATAGTGAGTTTGTAAAACCCAGAAAAAGTGAAGAACCTAATAGAGCTACAACAAGCTCTGAAGGATATCAAAAAGGTGACATTGTGGAACATATAATGTTTGGGTCAGGTGTAGTTGTAAAACTTGTTGAAGGAGACCAAATTCAAATTGCTTTTAACAATCCAAGTTATGGTGTTAGAGTTATTCCTTCATCATCATCTGCAATTAAAAAATCACAATAGTTTCTAAAAACATTTTCAATGTTAGATTTTTAACTATAATGGGTTAAAATATAAGTAGGAAAAACACTTTAAAGAAATGGAGATTTATAATATGGCACAACAAAAATTTACTGCAACTATTATTGATAAAGTAGGTTTACACGCAAGACCAACTTCACAATTAGCTAAAGAAGCTTCAAAATACAAATCAGACATCAAAATTTTTGCAAATGGAAAACAAGGAAACTTAAAATCAATCATGAACGTAATGGCAATGGCTGTTAAATCAGGTGATGAAGTTACTATTGAAGCTGATGGTCCAGACGCAAACGAAGCTTGCGATGGAATTAAAAAAGTAATGCAAGAATCAGGGTTAATTGCTGCTTAATTTTGATTAGACTTTTTAGTGAATAAAAATAAGATAATCAAATGCTCTCTTGAGGGGAGCATTTTTTATTGGGCTAGTTAAAACGGTGTTTTGGAATGATACAATAGTTTTAAATAGCGACAATTTTAAAAGGAGATATGTTATATGGAAAAAATCCAAGGAAAAACAATCCAAGGTGAAAATAATGTTTATGGGAAACTTTTATTCAGAAAACCAATAATTATTGAAGAAACTGAATCATGTGATAAAACAGAAATTGATAAATTCATTCAAGCAATTGATAATGTAAAAAACACTCTATGAAATCGTATTAATGAAACTGGGAATGGTGAATATCATGACGCATTAATGTTAGTTGAAGATCCTACTTATTCAAACGACATTAAAAAAGCAATTAAGAAAAATAAAATTTCAGCTTCAACTGCAATTCAAAAAACTTCTGAAAAGTTTAGAGGAATGTTTAAAGATGTAAATGATGAAAAAATCAAAAACCAAGCTGAATTAATTTCTTTAATTGAATTACTTTTATATCGTGAACTTGGTTCTGTACCAAAAACTGAAACATTAGAAGGCATTTATTTAATCGATACTTTAGACTTATATACAATTGAAATTTTAAATAGTAGCAACACTTTAGGAATTATTACAAAAGAACATCCAAAAAATAATGATGTTTTATCAGTCTTATTTCAAGATGTAACCATTATTTCTTTAGAAGGCAATGGAAATAAATTTAACCAATTTTTATATGGAGAAAAAGTTGGTTTAAACCCAAAAACTGGCGATATTGTTACTGCAATGAATGAAAAAGATGCCACAAAATTTTTAAGTGATAAATTAAAAGTTTCAGGAAATAATATAAAAACAAAAGAACCTAAATTTATGATGAAAAAAATTAATTTAGATGTTTTTGTTGAAGATGTTACAAAAGCAAAAAAATATCAAAATAACTTAATTGTTGATACAAATGAATTATTCATGACTAAAAGACCTTCAGTAAACGAACAAATTAAAGTTTATGAAAAATTAATTACTGATAATAAAACTCGTGAAATTAGTTTTCGTTTATTAAATGCTACTCAAGATTCAATTCCAATGTGATTAACAAAAGAAGTTAAAATCGATGAATTAGCACATAAAGGAATTAGGGTTTCTTATGTTGATCAATCAATTTTTGAAGATCAAATTAAAGCAATCTTAATTGCTTCAAAACAAAGCTCAAAAATTATTACTATTCTTTTACCTTTCGTTTCATCAAATGAAGAATTCTTTGTTTTAAAAAATAAAGTTGACCAAATGAAAGAAACTATGAAAGAAGAAGGAACTTTAATTAAAGATGTTGAAGTTTCAATTGAACTCGCCATTCCTGCTTTAGCTTATGGAATTAAAACTATTGCAAAAGAAGTTAAAGAAATCGTTTTAAATATTGATGAATTAACTCAATATTTATTAGGAATAAATAAAGATAATCAAGATTTACAACATCTATTTCAACCTTTAAGTCCAGTTGTTTTAAACTTTATTCAAGATGTTTATTTAAAAACTGATGATCAAAATGCAAAATTGATTATTGATGGAAAAGCTTTAGAAAACGATGAAATCTTAATAGTTTTAATGGGATTAGGAATCAATAACTTTGCTATTGATGTAAATAGACTTAATGATGTTAAAAAATTAAGTGATAAATATAACAATATTAAGACTTTTAACTTAGCTCAAAAAGCTTTAAGTTTAGAAACTCAAAACGATGTTTTAGATTTAGTTACTAAATATCTTAATCAAAAATAATAACAAGTTAGAAAAGTGTCTATTTGGTTAGACACTTTTTGTTTTTAAAGTAGAATTAATACTATATGCATAAGAAAAGGAAAAATAGGGAAATAATGGTTGAAACAAAAGAAAAAACTTCTAAATGAGCAAACTTTTGAAATCATTTTCAATTACCAAAAAGAAAAGTAAATGAAGATGATCCGTTCTTTTTTAATCTTTATGATTGAAAAACCGATGGAATGATTTTCTTAACAACTGCATTATTCATTCCTTTTGTTTTTCTATTCATTTTTAGATTTGCTCTTGGAATGAGTACTGATAATCCAGTTATTGATAATAACTATATTCAATTAATTTATTTAGCAATTACTTTAATTTCAGCTGTGGTTGGATTTATGATTTTTTGAAATCGAGATAAAGAACTATTTTTAAAATCTGGTTCATTTATTCTTTATTGCTTTATTTTAATTCCAAATGTTGTTTCATTTGTTGTTGTGATGATTGCATCACTTGCAGGAATGAAAAGTGATTCTGATGTTCTGCCGTTTTTATCAATTTGAACTCAAATTGCATCAGAAATAATTGTGATTATTTTAGCTTTTGTTAAAACATCTGGATTAAAAGAAAGAGTAAAACAAACTTTTAAAGAAAACTGATTAATGCTTTTAATCACAACAGTTATTACTGTAGCTATCTTTTATGCTTTAGTAGCAGTAGCTTATGGAGCAATCTTTAAAAATACACCATTATCATTATCAGAAGCCTCAAATAACCAATCTAGTTTAGAAGATGGATTATCAGAATCACATTCAATGACTTATCGTGTCTTTTATGCGATATCATTATTTGTACTAACAGTTTTAATTGCCCCAATTACAGAAGAACTTGCAAGTAGAAATGCTTGATTTGCTGGAGTTGGAAATAAAACTTTAGGTTTATTTACAACAGCTTTATTTTTCGGGATGCTACATACTCAATCAGGAGATGTAGAACATATTTTAAATTATGTTTTAGCTGGATTTATCCTTAGTAGTGTCTTTTTAAGTGCTAGAGGAAATGTAACTTACAACTGATTAACACATGCGGGCTATAACTTAGTGACAATTATTGTTATTTTTACGCAAAAATTCTAAGGAGAGAAAGAATAATATGAAAACATACATAGTAAAAGACAATGATGCAAATCAATCAGTCTTTAAATTTTTAAAAAAGATGTATTCAACTACACCTTTATCTGTAATCTACAAATGATTCAGAAAAAAAGATATTAAATTAAATGGAAAAAGAATTAGTGATCAAAAGATCGTTTTAAAAGCTGGAGACGAAGTTGTTGTTTATGATAACAACGATCCAGTAATGAGAGATAAATTCGAAAAAGTAAATTACGACTTATTAGATGTAGTTTATGAAGATGAAAACATTTTAGTTGCTAATAAACCAGCAAACATTGAAATGCATTCTGAATTTAATATTAGTTTAGATAACATGGTTAAAAGTTATCTAATTGATAAAAAAGAATATAACCCAGAAGATAGCCAATCTTTTGTGGTTTCACATGTTCACCGTTTAGACAAACTAACTCAAGGGTTAGTTATCTATGCTAAAAACAAACCTAGTTTAGATGAATTACTTGATGCAATTAAAACAAAAATTGATAAAAAATACGTTTTAAGAACTAGAGTAGGGTTCCCAAAAGACTTAGTTGCTAAGGGATTTATCTACTATGATCAAGATGAACAATTATCTATCTATACAAATCATAAGAACGATAGAAGAGCGAAGGAATGTGAAACTGATTTTAAAGTTTTAAGTGAAAACAAAGATTTTTCTTTAGTTGAAGCAACTTTAAAAACTGGAAGAAAACACCAAATTCGTGCCTCTGTTTCATACTTTAATTTCCCAATTATTAATGACTTCCGTTATGGTGGAATGAAAATTAATAACGAAAAAATGATCTTCTTGAAGGCTTATAAAATAATTTTCCACAACCTTAATGCTCCATTACAGTATTTAAATGAGACAATTATAGAAATAAGTAAAGATTTTAAATAGTTTAGAAAGAAGGACACCATGAGTAACAGTAGTCAGGCTCAACATTCTGAAACACCAGAAGTAAAGCAAACTAAAAAGGCGAACCGCCAAAACTTTACTGGTACTCTGATTGGTGTATCTATTTCTTTAATTAATGCCATAATTCAATTCATGATGATTTACTGAGTCTTGAATGCTTATGGAACTGAATTCAATGGGTTCATCCGTGTTTCTGCTGCTTTATCTACTTTAGGTGGATCTACAGAAGGAGCTTTGGGTGTCTCAACAGTTGTTTTAATGATTAAGCCATTACAAAATAATGACTTTATTACTACAAACGAAATATTTTCAACAGCTAAAAAACGTTACCGTGCTGGAATGATTTCCAACACTATTGTTATCGCCTTATTAGCTGTTTTATATCCATTAGAAATTGTTGTTTCACCAACTTTATTAAAAAATGCTGAATCAATTCAATGAGATGTAGCTTTAAAACCTTTTACAGATTCTAATAATGTGCAAACAACATCTGTAGCTCCTTTTTACCAATTAGTTTTAATATTCTTATGTTTTGGAATTAAAAATATTATTACGGCTGGTTGTTTTGGAGCTTATGAAAACGTCATACAAGCAGACCAACAAAATGGGTCTAGACGATTAATTATTCTATTTACAGATTTAGTTATTTATGGAACTTTATTCTATTTATTAAATTTAACTAAAGCTAATGGGGGACCTATAGACCCGCTTTATCCATTCTTAATCTTGATAGCCTATGGTCCTTTACGTGGATTATTAATTATGATTTATGTAAAAAGAAATTATGATTGATTAAAATTCTATCCTGACTTTGACAGCTTCCAATTAAAAAGAACATCTGCAAAAATGTTATCTACAACAATTGGAAGAACTATTCTTTTCAACACTGACATTGTTTTAGTAATGTTAGTACTTGGAGGATATGGGCTACGTACTTCATCTATGCTATCTCTATACTTAATTATTGGAGTTAACACAAGACAAATCATGGCTAACTTCATAACTTCCTTCCGTGAATACTTTGTGTCTATTGTAGCCAAGGAAGGAAGATTATATTGAGAATCATATTCTAAATATGAACTTTATATGTACTCTGTAGCAGGATTTACTTTTATATTAATGTCAATTCTAAGTCCATATATTGTTAATGCACTATATGGTTCAGCAGTGTCTGGAGATTTAATGGCGCTATATCCAGTTGATGGAAATGGTAATGTAATAATGGCTACAAATCAAGGCGCCGGAACTACTGCTTTGAATGGTCAGGCGTTATGAAATGTTTATGATTTCATGTTTAAAAAACCATTATTCTCAATTCTTTATGCTGGTTCAACTTCATTTATCCTTTTAATCCAAGGACAATATACTTTAGTTGAAGCTAAAGAAAGAGTAGATCAAGTTGCTAAGATGACTGATATTATAGCTGGACTTTATTTAGCATTTGCTATAGGCCTATCTCTAATATTCTCAATCCCACAAAAGGGAGATAACTTTATCATTAATACATTAATTGCCTTCTATAGCACTAAACTAAGTTTTATGGCTATATGTTATGGATATCTATGAGCGCAAAACTGAAACCGAGGAACTTATAATTCTGATTTCTCACACGTGCTTGTAAACTTACTAGCTTTAGTAATTCCTGTGGCTATAGGAATTCTAGGCAATTACTTTGCAGTCCAAAAAATTTATCCAATTGATAAAATGGAAAAAATTGGTCCATTGTTTGCGATGATTTTAATTATCTTTGCTATAGACCTTGGTTTAGTTATTGTGACTTCATTAAGTTTAAGACCTAAAGTTGCAGTCTCATTGATATTAATGCTTCCGATTGTAAAACAAATTGTAGCTAAATCTAAATCAGATTCCCGCTATAAGAGATTACGAGATGCAAATATTAATCCAGATGATGTTCCAAAAACTGAAGTTGAATTTAACAACGCAATTTCACCATCACAACAACAAGAATTTAATGTTTCTCAAGTTGAAAGTGTAAGTGAAGTCTTTAAACCAAAGGTTTACAAATTGAAACGTGAACAAGGTTCAAGCGTTACTGAAGTTGACTATCCAGATGAAGAACTAAATGATGAAATTGAAGCTTAATTCCAAAAAGGAGTTAAGCTTCTTTTTTGGTCCTGCAAAAACTTTAAACAAGTATAATTAAAGATACGAGGTGTTAGTTAATGGATAAAAAAATTGTTGATGAATATAATCGTTTAAAAGATGATTTAAACCGTTGAGGAAGAGAATATTACGTAGAAGATCAACCAAGTGTTGATGATAGTGAATATGATAAATCAATGAATCGTTTATTAGAATTAGAACAGGAATATCCTGAACTAATTTCAGAAGATTCTCCTTCACAAAATGTTGGGGGAAGAATTTTAGAAGGTTTTGAAAAATATAATCATAAAAAACCAATGATGTCTCTTGGCGACATCTTCTCTTTTGAAGAATTTATGAAATTTAATTCTCAAGTTGAAAAAGTTACAGGAACTTTTGACAATGAATATTATGCTGAATTAAAAATTGATGGTTTATCGATTGCTTTAATATATGAAGATGGAAAACTTGTAACTGGAGCCACCAGAGGCGATGGTAAAGTTGGAGAAAATGTAACTGAAAACGTCAAAATGATTAAAACAGTTCCTTTAACTATTAAAGAAAAAGGTCATGTTGAAGTTCGTGGAGAAGTTTACATGCCTTTAGAAGAATTTAAAAAAATTAATGATAAACGTTTATTAAATGGTGAAGAGCCATTTGCTAACCCAAGAAACGCAGCAGCAGGAACTCTAAGACAATTAGATTCTAAAATTGTGGCTGAAAGAAAACTAAGTACTTTTATTTATTATTATTTAGGTAATGATAAAAACGTTGATACTCAAGCAAAAGCAATTCAACATTTAACTGATTTAGGATTTAATGTTAATCCTGATGGAAGATTATGTCACTCAATTGATGATATTAAAGATTACATTGCTGAATATAGTGAACAAAGAAGCAAATTGGGCTATGACATTGATGGAATTGTCTTAAAATACAATGACTTTGACATGTATGATAAGATAGGTCATACCGCTAAAGTTCCTAAATGAGCTATAGCTTATAAATTCCCAGCAGAAGTTAAAGAAACTGAACTATTAGATATTTATGGTTCTGTTGGAAGAACTGGAAAAATTACTTATAATGCTAAATTAACAACAGTTAAATTAGCTGGAACAAATGTTAGTGCTGCTACTTTAAATAATGCTGAATTTATTAAAGCATTAGATTTAAGAGTTGGAGCGATGGTGAAAGTTAAAAAAGCTGGAGATATTATTCCAGAAGTTATTTCTGTTATTAAAGATGAAAAATATTATACTTTACCAAAATATGTGCCATTGACAAACTGTCCAGTTTGTCATTCTAAACTAGAAAGAAACACTGGTGAAGTTGATCAATATTGTATTAATATTGATTGTCCTGCTCAGATTAAAAGAAGCATTGAACATTATGCTTCACGTGGTGCTACTAACATTGTTGGTTTAGGTGAAAAAATAGTTGTTGAATTATATGATCATAAGATTCTAAATGATGTTGTTGGTATTTATGATTTAAAAAACAAACAAGAAGAATTATTACAATTAGATAAGTTTGGCCAAAAGAAAATTGACAATCTATTAACATCAATTGAAAATTCTAAGAGAAACTCATTAGAAAAAACTTTATTTGGTTTAGGGATTAGACATATTGGTTCAAAAACTGCCTTAATCCTTGCTAAAAGATTCAAAAACATTGATAATTTAATGAAAACAAGTATTCATGAATTTAATAGTGTTGATGGAATAGGTGAAGTTTTAGCTGAATCATTGTACGATTGATTTAGAGTTGAAAAAAACATTAATGTAATTGAAGGGCTAAAAAGCCATAATGTAAACTTCGAATATATTGGTGAAACTGAAATTCAAAACGAAAATTTTGATAACAAAACCTTTGTTATCACAGGAACTCTTTCAAGACCTAGAAGTTATTATGAAGAAATCATTGAACAAAGAAATGGACATGTTAGTTCAAGTGTTTCTAAAAATACAGACTATATTTTAGCTGGGGAAAAAGCTGGAAGTAAGTTAGAAAAAGGTCAAAAACTAGGAGTAAAAATCCTATCAGAACAAGAGTTTGATAATTTAATTTAAGGGAGAAAACAAAGATGACAAATATTCAAGATATTTTAAAATCAAATAAATGAGATGTTATCACCGTATCTTTAAAAGACGGTAATGAAGTTATCCATCAATCATTTACAACTGAATATGCTTTTGAGCAATTCGTTAAAAATAACTTAAGTAAATATGAAGTAAGCAAAGAAGAACATTCTTTAATTTTTAATAAAAAAACTGGGAAAACCACTTTAAACTTTGATTTTGTATTTGATTCAAAGAAAAAAATGCTAAGTGACGAATATATTCAAAAACTAGCAGACGACATCATGATTAATTTAAGCCAAGGTGATATCGATGATATTCAACAAACAGAACAATCAATCAGAGAAAAATTCTTAAAAGTATTAACTATTAATACTGATGGAGTTGAAGCTAAATATTATCCATTTGATATGGCTCACACTTACTTAAGAGAAGATGATGATTTCCACACTTTAGATCATGACAAAGTATTAGAAAATGCACCAACTATTGATGGTGACTATGTAACAATCGTTAAGGTGGTGAAATAAGATGAGCATCAAAAATAAAACAATTTTAGAATTACATGATGAGTTAGTAAATCATAAAACTACAGCTAAAAAATTAGTTGAAGAATTATTAGTAGAAATTGAATTAACAAAGCACGACCATGTTTTAATTTCACATGATAAAAAAGACATGCTATACCAAGCAGAATTAATTGATGCTAAAGGAATTAATCCAGAAGATTTATTAATGGGAATTCCTTACTTTGCAAAAGATAACTTTGCTACAAAAAACTTACAAACTACAGCTGGTTCAAAAATATTAGAAGGATTTGTTCCTTTATATAATGCTAATGTAATTGATTTATTAGATGAAAGCGGAGCTATCATGAGTGGTAAATCAAATATGGATGAGCTTGGAATGGGTGGAACTGGATTAAGTTCTGGCTATGGGTTATTACATAACCCACTTGATCATGAACGTTTAGTTGGAGGTTCAAGTTCTGGCAGTGCTTTTGCTGTAGCCAAAGGAATGGTTCCTTTTGCACTTGGTACAGATACTGGAGATTCAATTAGAAAACCAGCATCATTTGTTGGGATTGTAGGATATAAACCTACCTATGGAGCAATTTCTCGCTATGGAATGTTCCCATATTCACCAAGTTTAGATCATGGTGGAGTTTTAACAAGAACAGTTGATGATGCTGCAATTGTAGCTGATGCTTTAATTAAAAAAGATTTCAGAGACTTCACATCAGTTGAAATCGCTGAAAAAGATTTCTATAAAAATATTAATAACTTTGATAAGAACCAAACTTTTGGATATATCAAAGATGTTCATGACCATCTACCAAAAGAATTACGTGAAAAATATAATGAACTTTACAAAATGATGGAAAAAGATGGGGTTAAAGTCGTTCCAATTGAATTTAGAAGTGACTTATTAAACGCACTTTCATCAGTTTATATGATGATTTCTTTCTCAGAAGCTGTTTCATCAAATGCTAATTTAACTGGTGTTGATTTTGGTGACAGAGTTGATGGAGAAACTTGAGAAGATATTATGAAAGATACTAGAACCAATAAATTTGGTCCAGTTGTAAAAAGACGTTTCATTATTGGTTCTTTAAACTTACAAAAAGAAAACCAAAACATCTACTTACATAAAGCTAAAAAAGTTCGTCGTTTAATTTGTGATGAATTAGAAAAAGCTTACAAACAAGTTGATTTCTTAATCACACCACCATCACAAACAATTGCACCTTTAATTGTTGAATCAGAAGAAATTGATCAAAACAAAAATAAAGAAACTGAATACATTGACGATATCTTAACTTTAGGAAACTTTTCTGGAATGCCATCAATTACAATTCCGTTTGTAACTGCTGAAAAAATGCCAGTTGGTTTAAACTTAAATGCAAAACCATTTGCTGATTTAAAAGTTTTACAAGGGGCTAAATATCTTGAAAACTTAATGGACGGAATGGAAAGAGAGATTTTTAAATAATGAATAACTTTGAAGTAATTATTGGAATTGAAAACCACGTTGAATTAAAAACAAAATCAAAAATGTTTGCACCAGCTCCAGTTAGTTTCGGACAAACTCCAAACACAATGGTTAGTGAAACTGATTTAGGTTATCCTGGAGCTTTACCACAAGTTAACAAAGAAGGAGTGCGTTTAGCAATCCTTGCAGTTAATGCTTTAAATATGAAGATTGATACTTTATTAAGATTTGATCGTAAAAATTATTTTTATCCAGATTTAGCAAAAGGATATCAAATCACCCAACAATTTTTCCCAATCGGAAGTGAAGGAACTTTAGAAATCCAACTTGATGATGGAACTAAAAAAATTGTTGAAATTGAGAGATTACATATTGAAGAAGATACTGCTCAACAAAAACATGGTGATGTAACTACATCAATTGACTACAACCGTAGTGGAATTGGATTAGTAGAAATTGTTACTAAACCAGTTTTAAGAAGTGCTGAAGAAGCTGTTAAATACGTTGAAAAATTACGTGAAACATTATTATTCTTAGGAGTTAGTGACGTTAAAATGAACGAAGGTTCATTACGTTGTGATGTTAACGTTTCTCTTCGTCCTTATGGAACACAAAAATTCTCAAACAAAGTTGAAGTTAAAAACTTAAACTCATTAGCTAACGTGAGAAAAGCTGTTGAGTTTGAAATCAAACGTCAAGAAGCTTTAATGGTTCAAGGAAAAGAAGTTGAACAAGAAACTAGAAGATTTGATGAAACAAAACAAGAAACAGTTTCTATGCGTTCAAAATCTGATGCTTTAGATTATCGTTATTTCACAGACCCAAATATCGCACCAATTCAACTTGATGAAAAATGAGTTTATGAAGTAATTGCGAATTCTCCTGAATTAGCTGACAAAAAACGTGTTAGATATGCTGAACTTGGTTTAGCAAAAGATATTATTAATGTTCTTCTTTCATCATTAGATTTAACTAACTTCTTTGAACAAACTATTAAGTTAACAAAAGATGCAGTTAAAGTTGCTAACTATTTAACTGATGAAGTAATGTCAGAATTAAATAAAGAAAATAAAACAATTAATCAAATTGCATTAACACCAGCAAACCTTGCACAAATGGTTAACTTAATTGATGATGGAACTATTTCAACTAAACACGCCAAAACTGTTTTACCAATTATTATGGAATCTGATAAAGAAACACCAAAAGAAATTGTGGAACGTTTAAACTTAAAATTAATTAACGATCCTAAAAAAATTGATGAATTATTAACACCAATTTTTGAAAAGAATGAAAAATTAATTGAACAATATGATGAGCGTCCAGAACGAGTTACAAAAGCTTTAATGGGACAATTAATGAAAGATACTCAAGGAAACGTCAATCCAGACTTAGCAATGAGTATTATTGTTAAAAAAATTAAAACCAAATAATAAAAAATGAACTCTTATATTTTAAGAGTTCATTTTTAGTTTTGACTTGGTTGTGGTTCTTCGATGTGGTCTTTTTCTGGTCCTTGAAGTTTATTAACAATTTCGTTAATAACATTTGAAGCTGCAAATAGAGTTACAACATCGCCTTCTTTAAGGATTGTGTTTTCATCTGGTAAGAAAACTTTTCCAGCACGTCTGATTTGAATAATATTAAAGTCTTTATTATTAATTAAATTTAATTCATCTAAAGTTTTATTAAAGACATCTGGATTTTTAACTGTGACAACTGTTGAGAAGTAATCATCTGATGATGATTGAATATCAATATTAACATCAATATCATAAACTAAACGACTACCAACAGTGTTTCCAGCAATTTCATCTGGAGTACTGATTTGATTATCAGCTAAACCAATTGCTTTTAAGATTCTTCGATGTTTTTCATCTCTAGCTCTTGCTATGATGTTGTCACATCCTAAATCTAATAAGTTTAAAACAGCAATTAATGAAGTTTCCATACTACTTCCAAACCCGACAACAATCCCATCAAAAGTTTTAATGGCATTTTTTTCTAAAGCAGATTTGTTAGTCGCATCTAAAATAATCTTATCGACATTATCATAATCTGATAATGTTAAGTCTAATTGTTCTGGATTGTTATCAAAAACAGTTACTTTTTGACGCTTATCAACCAAAGTTTTAATAACCGCTAAGCTAAAGTTACTAGCTCCTAAAACGGCAAAATTTTTTCTTTTAGGCATTTTTAAAACCTCGACATTCTACCTATGATTATACATATATAACTTTTACTATTGTATAATCATAAAAATGTCTTTCATGATTTTCTAAGGAGGGTTTTTCTTGTCAGAAAACAATAATCATCACGATGAAGAAAGTTTTAGCGAACTAGAATCTGAAGAAATAACCAAAGCAACTGAAAGCGAAAATGCGAAGTTAAGCAAAGAATCAACTTTAAAAAAAGACTTTGATTCACTTGATCATTCAGTTAATAATAATGAACCAAAGGTTTCTCTTTTTGATAAAATGAGAAACCATTTTAGTGCGAAAAAAACTAAAAAACAAACTAAAAAGAACTTAGAAAAACAAACTAAAAAAACTAGTGCTTTAAATAAATTAAAGAACTGATGACCACTTTCAAAAGTGAGTGGGAGAATCTTTTTAATTTATATTTGTGTGATTATTGCTGGGATGATTTTATTAGCAATTCCAGGTGTTGTTATTAAAGAAGGAATTAAATGAGATTTCTTAACTTCTTTATTTACAACTTCATCAGCCTTTTCAGATACTGGAATTGATACAGTTAATCCAAGTGCTGATTATTCATTTTGAGGTCAACTAATTATTCTTTTCTTAATTGAAATGGGTGGAGTTGGAATTTTAACTTTTAAAGTTGTTTTATATCTAGCTTTAAATAAAAGAATTTCAGTCAGTGATGCACAATTAGCTCAATCTGAACGCGGAAGTTCAGATTTATATTCAGCTGTTGGAATGATTCGTGATGGGTTTGTTTGATTAACTTCAGTTCAAATCCTTGCAATGGCAATTTTATTCTTTGCGTTTTACTTTACAGATCCAGCGCAAACTTCTGATTATGTTTTAAATGGAAAAAAAGAAAATCTTGAAGCAATTAGTTCATATCATAGTTTTCCAAAAGCCTTATGATTTGCAGTTTTTCACTCAACTAGTGCAATTAACAACGCTGGATTTGATATTGTTTCTCCAAACAGTCTACAACCTTACAATACATCTGGAAATGTTAGTTATTTAATTCAAATTACTTTCCTAGTTGAGTGAGTAGTTGGGGGATTAGGATATCCAACTTATCACGACTTAAAGAAAAAGATTAAAGCCAAAAGAAAAGGTGAGTTTGTTCCATTTTCTTTATTTACTAAATTAAACTTCATTGTTTATGGAACTTTATTTATTGCAGGACCATTAGCAGTTTTTGGAATTGAATTTGCTGATCGTGATGGGTCATTAATCTTTAATAACTACACAGCAACTACTAATGAAGTTGGGGTAGTTGATCCAACCAGTATTAAAATGACTGGTGAAAAACCAGTTGGTGAAGCTATTATGAACATTATCTTTAATACTACTTCAACTCGTAATGCTGGTTTTTCAACCATTAATATTAATGACTTTAACGCTGGTTCAAAAACAGTTATGGGAATCTTAATGTTTATTGGTTCAGCTCCATCATCAACTGCTGGAGGGATTAGAACAACAACTTTAGCTGTGATTATTTTAGCCATTAATGCGATTGTTCACGGAAGAAGCAAAACAACAGCCTTTAAAAAGACTATTCCAGATAAAACTGTTAAAAGAGCATTTGGAGTGTTCTTCCTATCAGCATTAATTGTCGCAATTGCAATTATTATTTGTTATGCAGATTCTCATAAAGTATTATCAATTTCTTATAATGGGGATGCTGCAATTGTTGAATTATTCATGTTAGTAACTTCAGCTTATGGGACTGTTGGATTAAATCCATTTACTGCCTCACAAACTTTTGAATTCGGAGTTTTAACTAAACTTGTTATAATTGTTATGATGTTCATCGGACAATTTGGAATTTCAAATACTTTACTAGTCTTTAATAAAAACACTAGTGCTGAAGAACAATACGGATATTTAGAAGAAGAAGTTGTCATTGGATAATTTCTTTAATATATAAAGAAAAAATAATAAAAAGAAGGTGATTTTAATGACTTTAATGGATGGTAAAAAACTAAGTGATTTGAAAAAAAGTCAGATAAAATCACAAGTTGAAGAGTTAATGAAGGATAAAAACGCGAGAAGACCAAAACTTAGTGTGGTTTTGGTTGGAAATGATCCTAGTAGTGAACTTTATGTGAGAAACAAGAAAAAAGCTTGTGAAATGGTTGGAATTATTGGTGAAACCATTAATTTAAGTGCAACTTGTTCTGCAAAGGAATTAACAAAAGTTTTAACTGATTTAAATAATGATAGTGAAGTTGATGGAATTTTATTACAACTTCCATTACCTAGCCATTTAAATGAAGAAGATTTTATTCAAATGATTTCACCAGACAAAGATGTTGATGGTTTTCATTATATTAACCAAGGAAAATTATTACAAAACTTACCAACAATTTATTCATGCACTCCTTTAGGAGTTGTTGAATTATTAGATTATTACAAAATTGATGTTGTTGGTAAAAATGTTTGTATGGTTGGAACTTCAAATATTGTCGGAAAACCATTAGGTTTAATGCTTTTAAATCGTCATGCAAGTGTTGATTTTTGTAATCGTGAAACTAAAAACTTAAAAGAACATACTATTAAAGCTGATATTTTAATCTCAGCTACAGGAAGAAAATGACTAATTACAGAAGATATGGTTAAAAATGGAGCTGTTGTAATTGATATTGGAACCATCAAAGATCCAATCACTCATAAACTATATGGTGATGTTGATTTTGAAAATGTGAAGAAAAAAGCAAGTTTTATTACTCCAGTTCCAGGTGGAGTTGGTCCAATGACCATTGCTTGTTTGTTAGAAAACACCCTAAAACTATATTTAAATCACAAAAATAATTGCAAATAATGGCTATTTTTAGCGGTTTTTGAAAAAAGTTTAAATTTTTTTGAAAAAAGTTTTAAAAAATATAGACAAGTAATAATCCATTGGTTATAATTCTAATTGTCTTGATAAGGAAATAGCAATATTTAACAATTATTGGCTTTTTAGCTCAGTTGGTAGAGCAATCGGCTGTTAACCGATTTGTCACAGGTTCGAGTCCTGTAAAAGCCGCCATTTTTAAAATGGCCTGTTGGTGAAGCGGTTAACACACACGGTTTTCATCCGTGGACACACGGGTTCGAACCCCGTACAGGCTACCATTATTATATTATTATTTTCATTTTTGGAGTATTAGCTCAGTTGGGAGAGCTCCTGCCTTACAAGCAGGCGGTCGGCGGTTCGAGCCCGTCATACTCCACCATTATTATTTATCGCTGTCTTAGCTCAGCAGGCAGAGCAACTGACTTGTAATCAGTAGGTCGAAGGTTCGATTCCTTTAGACAGCACCATTAAGAAATAAACAGATCAAGAACTCATACCGCTATATTAGGTATGATTTTATTTTTTTAAGAGTCGCTTATCGATTAATTTGATAAGTTCTTACAACCTTTAATAGATAAGAGTTACAACTTAAAAAATTTTTTCAAAAAGTTTTGAAAAAGACTTGAAGGTAGAAAATTACTTATGTTATTATAGGAATGCTTATTTTTGAAATAAACTAACACATATTTACAACTTGACTCGCTAGCTCAGCAGGTAGAGCAACTGGCTTTTAACCAGTGGGTCCGGGGTTCGAATCCCCGGCGAGTCACCATTCGCGGGATTGGCGGAATTGGCAGACGCACTAGACTTAGGATCTAGCGTCTTTGTACGTGGGGGTTCGAGTCCCCCATCCCGCACCATTTATGTAAATGAAGCTAGCAAATTTATGATTAAAATTGCTAGTTTTTATTTTCTAAATCGCCAAAGGAAAAAGATTTCAAAAAAGTTAAAAAAAGCTATTGCTTTGTGAAAATGACTAGTGTAACATTAGTTTTGTATTCGCGATTTAACTTAAGGGAAATCAAGAAAAACACTTGTATTATTAAAAATATTTTGATAGTATTAAGTTCTGTTGTTTGAGAAATAACAAGAGAGAAATGATCTTTGAAAACTAAATAGAACAACCAATTACTTGTTAAATGAATCGTTGAAATAGACGATTCGAAGTTATTGTAAAATAACTCGTACAATTAAATTGAGATAAAAAAGAATAGTCAGAATCAAATCATTTTTATTAGTTTTTAACAAACTAATGTTTCAAATGAGAGTTTGATCCTGGCTCAGGATAAACGCTGGCGGCATGCCTAATACATGCAAGTCGAACGGGAGTGCTTGCACTCCAGTGGCGAACGGGTGAGTAACACGTATCTAATCTACCTTTTAATGGGGGATAACCTTTGGAAACGAAGGATAATACCGCATAAGATCTTCATTATCGCATGAGAAGAAGAGGAAAGAACCGTTTGGTTCGTTAAAAGATGAGGATGCGGCGTATTAGTTAGTAGGCGGGGTAATGGCCCACCTAGACAATGATACGTAGCCGAACTGAGAGGTTGAACGGCCACATTGGGACTGAGATACGGCCCAGACTCCTACGGGAGGCAGCAGTAGGGAATTTTTCACAATGGACGAAAGTCTGATGAAGCAATGCCGCGTGAGTGATGAAGGTCTTCGGATTGTAAAGCTCTGTTGTAAAGGAAGAATAGACAGAAGAGGAAATGCTTTTGTTTTGACGGTACTTTACCAGAAAGTCACGGCTAACTATGTGCCAGCAGCCGCGGTAATACATAGGTGACAAGCGTTATCCGGATTTATTGGGCGTACAGGGTGCGTAGGCGGTTGTGTAAGTTTGAGGTTAAAGACCGGAGCTCAACTCCGGTTTGCCTTGAAAACTATGCAACTAGAATGTAACAGAGGTGAGTGGAATTCCATGTGTAGCGGTGAAATGCGTAGATATATGGAAGAACACCAGTGGCGAAAGCGGCTCACCAGGTTATTATTGACGCTGAGGCACGAAAGCGTGGGGAGCAAATAGGATTAGATACCCTAGTAGTCCACGCCGTAAACGTTGAGTACTAAGTGTCGGACTTAAGTTCGGTGCTGCAGCTAACGCATTAAGTACTCCGCCTGAGTAGTATGCACGCAAGTGTGAAACTCAAAGGAATTGACGGGGACCCGCACAAGTGGTGGAGCATGTGGTTTAATTCGAAGCAACACGAAGAACCTTACCAGGGCTTGACATCCAGTGCAATGGCATAGAGATATGCCGGAGGCTAACATTGAGACAGGTGGTGCATGGTTGTCGTCAGTTCGTGCCGTGAGGTGTTGGGTTAAGTCCCGCAACGAACGCAACCCTTGTCATTAGTTACTAACATTAAGTTGAGGACTCTAATGAGACTGCTAGTGTAAGCTAGAGGAAGGTGGGGATGACGTCAAATCATCATGCCCCTTATGTCCTGGGCTACACACGTGCTACAATGGCCGATACAAAGAGCTGCAATCCCGTGAGGAGGAGCAAATCTCATAAAGTCGGTCTCAGTTCGGATTGAAGGCTGCAACTCGCCTTCATGAAGCCGGAATCACTAGTAATCGCGGATCAGCTATGCCGCGGTGAATACGTTCTCGGGTCTTGTACACACCGCCCGTCACACCACGAGAGTTGGTAATACCAGAAGTAGGTTGCCTAACCATTTGGAGGGCGCCTACCAAGGTAGGACTGGCGATTGGGGTGAAGTCGTAACAAGGTATCCGTACGGGAACGTGCGGATGGATCACCTCCTTTCTATGGAGATTAATATTATTGAAGTTGAGATAAACAACTTTGACTATTCGTTCTATTTAGTTTTCAGCGATCATTTTATTAAATTAAAATAATCTGCTGAAAGATTGTTCTTTGAAAACTGAATATTTGATGAGAAACGTATATTGAATTTAATTTATTATTTTCGATATACAAACTAAAACAAAGTATTTAATTCATTTTGAATTGAATACTACAGTTATTCAAAACTAATTTATTTAGTTTTGATAGCAATTGAATTTTAAGTTTCATTAATTTGAAACTTAAATAATTTAAAACAATTTTCTAATAAAAATAGTTATTAATTATTGACAATGAGATCAGAAATTAAAAACTAAAATTTGTAAATTGCCATTAGATTTCTTCTAATAAAAGTAAGGGCATACGGTGAATGCCTTGGAAAATGGAGCCGAAGAAGGACGTGACTACCTGCGAAAAGCATCGGGGAGCTGGAAGTGAGCTTTGATCCGATGATGTCCGAATAGGGAAACCTGGCGAGACTAATCTCTCGTCGTCGTTAAGTGAATACATAGCTTAACGTCGGGAACCTTGGGAACTGAAACATCTTAGTACCAAGAGGAAAAGAAAACAAATAGTGATTCTCCTAGTAGCGGCGAGCGAACGGGGAACAGGCCAAACCGGTCTTCGGACCGGGGTTGTAGGACTTCTCTTAGAGTTACAAAATTAACATATAGTGGAAATAGTTGGGAAACTATGACACAGAGGGTGATATCCCCGTACACGAAATATGTTAATCTCGAAGAAGTATCCTGAGTACGACGAAACACGTGAAATTTTGTCGGAATCTGTCGAGACCACTCGATAAGCCTAAATACTCCCATTTTACCGATAGTGAACCAGTACCGTGAGGGAAAGGTGAAAAGTACCCCGAGAGGGGAGTGAAATAGTTCCTGAAACCGTATGCTTACAAGAAGATAGAGCCCGTTAATGGGTGATATCGTGCTTTTTGTAGAAAGAGCCGGCGAGTTACAATTGCATGCAAGGTTAAGCTGATTAAAAGTGGAGCCGTAGTGAAAGCGAGCCTTAATAGGGCGTTCAGTATGTAGTTGTAGACACGAAACCGAGTGATCTAGCCATGACCAGGTTGAAGTTGGGGTAAAACCCAATGGAGGACCGAACCGACGTTCGTTGAAAAGACCGCGGATGAGTTGTGGCTAGAGGTGAAATTCCAATCGAACTCGGAGATAGCTAGTTCTCCCCGATATATCTTTAAGGATAGCGTCGAGGTTAGACTTGTGGAGGTAGAGCACTGAATTTATGATGGCCGCACCTAGCGGTACTGATTAAAATTAAACTCCGAATGCCATAAGTTATACTCGGCAGTCAGAACATGGGTGATAAGGTCCATGCTCGTGAGGGAAACAGCCCAGATCGCCAGTTAAGGTCCCTAAGTTAATACTAAGTGTGTAAGGATGTGAAATTGCACAGACAGCTAGGATGTTGGCTCAGAAGCAGCCATCATTTAAAGAGTGCGTAACAGCTCACTAGTCGAGTGATTTTGCGCCGAAAATGTACCGGGGCTTAAGTATTACACCGAAACTGCGGATTGTATATTTATATACAGTGGTAGGGGAGCGTTCCAAACGCAATGAAGTCAGACCGTGAGGACTGGTGGAGTGTTTGGAAGTGATTATGCCGGCATGAGTAACGTTTGAAGGTGAGAATCCTTCATGCCGTTTAACCAAGGTTTCCTGGGCAAGGTTCGTCCACCCAGGGTTAGTCAGGACCTAAGGAGAGGCCGAGAGGCGTATTCGATGGACAACAGGTTGATATTCCTGTACTGGTTAATTAGTGATGGAGTGACGGAGAAAGATAGTGTATCCCAGGCGTTGGTTGTCCTGGGCCAAGCGCAAAGGTGGTGTTGTAGGCAAATCCGCAACATATTCAACATTGAAGCGTGATGGGGAGCGAACGGTTCGCCTAGTAGTGAAGTACATGACTCTATGCTTCCAAGAAAAGCTTCTAACTTAATAATTAATCACCTGTACCTAGAACGAACACACGTGGTTAAGGAGAAAATCCTAAGGCAAGCGAGAAAACTGTAGTTAAGGAACTCTGCAAAATCACCCCGTAAGTTCGCAAGAAGGGGTGCTCAGCTTACGCTGAGCCGCAGTGAAGAGGGAGGGGCAACTGTTTAACAAAAACACAGCTCTCTGCTAAGTCATAAGACGAAGTATAGGGGGTGACGCCTGCCCAGTGCCGGAAGGTTAAAAGGAGATGTCAGGCTTTGAGCCAAAGCATTGAATTGAAGCCCCGGTGAACGGCGGCCGTAACTATAACGGTCCTAAGGTAGCGAAATTCCTTGTCAGGTAAATTCTGACCCGCACGAAAGGCGTAATGATCCCTTCGCTGTCTCAACTACAGACTCGGTGAAATTTTAGTACCAGTGAAGATGCTGGTTACCCGCAACTAGACGGAAAGACCCCGTGGAGCTTTACTATAACTTGATATTGAAATTTGGTGCAACGTGTAGAGGATAGGTCGGAGACTTTGAAGCACACTCGCTAGAGTGTGTGGAGTCGCCCTTGGAATACGACCCTCGTTGCATTGACTTTCTAACTTCGACCCGTTATCCGGGTTAAGGACAGTGTCTGGTGGGTAGTTTGACTGGGGCGGTCGCCTCCTAAAATGTAACGGAGGCGCTCAAAGGTATCCTCAGCATGGTTGGAAATCATGCATAGAGCGCAAAGGTAGAAGGATGCTTAACTGCGAGACTTACAAGTCGAACAGATGCGAAAGCAGGACTTAGTGATCCGGCGGTCCCGAGTGGAAGGGCCGTCGCTCAACGGATAAAAGTTACCCCGGGGATAACAGGCTGATCTCCCCCAAGAGTTCACATCGACGGGGAGGTTTGGCACCTCGATGTCGGCTCATCGCATCCTGGAGCTGAAGTCGGTTCCAAGGGTTGGGCTGTTCGCCCATTAAAGCGGTACGCGAGCTGGGTTCAGAACGTCGTGAGACAGTTTGGTCCCTATCTGTTGTGGGCGTCGGAAAATTGAGAAGAGTTGACTCTAGTACGAGAGGACCGAGTTGAACACACCCCTGGTGCTCCAGTTGTCGTGCCAACGGCACAGCTGGGTAGCTAAGTGTGGACAGGATAATCGCTGAAGGCATCTAAGCGAGAAGCCCCCTTCGAGATGAATTTTCCCACCTGATTTATCAGGTTAAGATCCCATGTAGACCACATGGTTGATAGGATGGATGTGTAAGTACCGTGAGGTATTAAGCTAACCATTACTAATAGATCGAAAGAAATTAGACGCAAATCAAATGGACAAAACAATTTACAAATCAACGTGAAGAATAAATTCGAAATCAAGTATTCAGTTTTCAGAGAATAATCTTTAAAACAACATATAATCTGGCGTTAATAGCGCAGAGGTCACACCCGTTCCCATGCCGAACACGGAAGTTAAGCTCTGCTACGGCGATGATAGTGCTTAGGCGCGAAAGTAGCGAGATGCCAGGTAAAAGAGAAGCTTTAATATATAAGGTTTCTCTTTTTTAATCCCCTAATTTAGCAATAAATTAGCTTAAAATACATGCAAAAACATGTTAGAAAAAGTTTTTAAAATTTATTAGCAAAACTTTAAAAAAAGTCTTGCATATGAGTTTTTGGTAGGGTATTATCAATATTGTGTTCTTGATAGAAATAAACAAATTTTAAAAAAGTACTTGCATCGGTTTATAGATGTGTGTATAATAATATTTGTGCTTTTCGAAAAAAGTACACAGAAATGATCTTTGAAAACTAAATAGAACAACCAATTACTTGTTAAATAAACCGCATAAATTAGCGGTTTGAAGTTATTGTAAAATAACTCGTACAATTAAATTGAGATAAAAAAGAATAGTCAGAATCAAATCATTTTTATTAGTTTTTAACAAACTAATGTTTCAAATGAGAGTTTGATCCTGGCTCAGGATAAACGCTGGCGGCATGCCTAATACATGCAAGTCGAACGGGAGTGCTTGCACTCCAGTGGCGAACGGGTGAGTAACACGTATCTAATCTACCTTTTAATGGGGGATAACCTTTGGAAACGAAGGATAATACCGCATAAGATCTTCATTATCGCATGAGAAGAAGAGGAAAGAACCGTTTGGTTCGTTAAAAGATGAGGATGCGGCGTATTAGTTAGTAGGCGGGGTAATGGCCCACCTAGACAATGATACGTAGCCGAACTGAGAGGTTGAACGGCCACATTGGGACTGAGATACGGCCCAGACTCCTACGGGAGGCAGCAGTAGGGAATTTTTCACAATGGACGAAAGTCTGATGAAGCAATGCCGCGTGAGTGATGAAGGTCTTCGGATTGTAAAGCTCTGTTGTAAAGGAAGAATAGACAGAAGAGGAAATGCTTTTGTTTTGACGGTACTTTACCAGAAAGTCACGGCTAACTATGTGCCAGCAGCCGCGGTAATACATAGGTGACAAGCGTTATCCGGATTTATTGGGCGTACAGGGTGCGTAGGCGGTTGTGTAAGTTTGAGGTTAAAGACCGGAGCTCAACTCCGGTTTGCCTTGAAAACTATGCAACTAGAATGTAACAGAGGTGAGTGGAATTCCATGTGTAGCGGTGAAATGCGTAGATATATGGAAGAACACCAGTGGCGAAAGCGGCTCACCAGGTTATTATTGACGCTGAGGCACGAAAGCGTGGGGAGCAAATAGGATTAGATACCCTAGTAGTCCACGCCGTAAACGTTGAGTACTAAGTGTCGGACTTAAGTTCGGTGCTGCAGCTAACGCATTAAGTACTCCGCCTGAGTAGTATGCACGCAAGTGTGAAACTCAAAGGAATTGACGGGGACCCGCACAAGTGGTGGAGCATGTGGTTTAATTCGAAGCAACACGAAGAACCTTACCAGGGCTTGACATCCAGTGCAATGGCATAGAGATATGCCGGAGGCTAACATTGAGACAGGTGGTGCATGGTTGTCGTCAGTTCGTGCCGTGAGGTGTTGGGTTAAGTCCCGCAACGAACGCAACCCTTGTCATTAGTTACTAACATTAAGTTGAGGACTCTAATGAGACTGCTAGTGTAAGCTAGAGGAAGGTGGGGATGACGTCAAATCATCATGCCCCTTATGTCCTGGGCTACACACGTGCTACAATGGCCGATACAAAGAGCTGCAATCCCGTGAGGAGGAGCAAATCTCATAAAGTCGGTCTCAGTTCGGATTGAAGGCTGCAACTCGCCTTCATGAAGCCGGAATCACTAGTAATCGCGGATCAGCTATGCCGCGGTGAATACGTTCTCGGGTCTTGTACACACCGCCCGTCACACCACGAGAGTTGGTAATACCAGAAGTAGGTTGCCTAACCATTTGGAGGGCGCCTACCAAGGTAGGACTGGCGATTGGGGTGAAGTCGTAACAAGGTATCCGTACGGGAACGTGCGGATGGATCACCTCCTTTCTATGGAGATTAATATTATTGAAGTTGAGATAAACAACTTTGACTATTCGTTCTATTTAGTTTTCAGCGATCATTTTATTAAATTAAAATAATCTGCTGAAAGATTGTTCTTTGAAAACTGAATATTTGATGAGAAACGTATATTGAATTTAATTTATTATTTTCGATATACAAACTAAAACAAAGTATTTAATTCTTTTTGAATTGAATACTACAGTTATTCAAAACTAATTTATTTAGTTTTGATAGCAATTGAATTTTAAGTTTCATTAATTTGAAACTTAAATAATTTAAAACAATTTTCTAATAAAAATAGTTATTAATTATTGACAATGAGATCAGAAATTAAAAACTAAAATTTGTAAATTGCCATTAGATTTCTTCTAATAAAAGTAAGGGCATACGGTGAATGCCTTGGAAAATGGAGCCGAAGAAGGACGTGACTACCTGCGAAAAGCATCGGGGAGCTGGAAGTGAGCTTTGATCCGATGATGTCCGAATAGGGAAACCTGGCGAGACTAATCTCTCGTCGTCGTTAAGTGAATACATAGCTTAACGTCGGGAACCTTGGGAACTGAAACATCTTAGTACCAAGAGGAAAAGAAAACAAATAGTGATTCTCCTAGTAGCGGCGAGCGAACGGGGAACAGGCCAAACCGGTCTTCGGACCGGGGTTGTAGGACTTCTCTTAGAGTTACAAAATTAACATATAGTGGAAATAGTTGGGAAACTATGACACAGAGGGTGATATCCCCGTACACGAAATATGTTAATCTCGAAGAAGTATCCTGAGTACGACGAAACACGTGAAATTTTGTCGGAATCTGTCGAGACCACTCGATAAGCCTAAATACTCCCATTTTACCGATAGTGAACCAGTACCGTGAGGGAAAGGTGAAAAGTACCCCGAGAGGGGAGTGAAATAGTTCCTGAAACCGTATGCTTACAAGAAGATAGAGCCCGTTAATGGGTGATATCGTGCTTTTTGTAGAAAGAGCCGGCGAGTTACAATTGCATGCAAGGTTAAGCTGATTAAAAGTGGAGCCGTAGTGAAAGCGAGCCTTAATAGGGCGTTCAGTATGTAGTTGTAGACACGAAACCGAGTGATCTAGCCATGACCAGGTTGAAGTTGGGGTAAAACCCAATGGAGGACCGAACCGACGTTCGTTGAAAAGACCGCGGATGAGTTGTGGCTAGAGGTGAAATTCCAATCGAACTCGGAGATAGCTAGTTCTCCCCGATATATCTTTAAGGATAGCGTCGAGGTTAGACTTGTGGAGGTAGAGCACTGAATTTATGATGGCCGCACCTAGCGGTACTGATTAAAATTAAACTCCGAATGCCATAAGTTATACTCGGCAGTCAGAACATGGGTGATAAGGTCCATGCTCGTGAGGGAAACAGCCCAGATCGCCAGTTAAGGTCCCTAAGTTAATACTAAGTGTGTAAGGATGTGAAATTGCACAGACAGCTAGGATGTTGGCTCAGAAGCAGCCATCATTTAAAGAGTGCGTAACAGCTCACTAGTCGAGTGATTTTGCGCCGAAAATGTACCGGGGCTTAAGTATTACACCGAAACTGCGGATTGTATATTTATATACAGTGGTAGGGGAGCGTTCCAAACGCAATGAAGTCAGACCGTGAGGACTGGTGGAGTGTTTGGAAGTGATTATGCCGGCATGAGTAACGTTTGAAGGTGAGAATCCTTCATGCCGTTTAACCAAGGTTTCCTGGGCAAGGTTCGTCCACCCAGGGTTAGTCAGGACCTAAGGAGAGGCCGAGAGGCGTATTCGATGGACAACAGGTTGATATTCCTGTACTGGTTAATTAGTGATGGAGTGACGGAGAAAGATAGTGTATCCCAGGCGTTGGTTGTCCTGGGCCAAGCGCAAAGGTGGTGTTGTAGGCAAATCCGCAACATATTCAACATTGAAGCGTGATGGGGAGCGAACGGTTCGCCTAGTAGTGAAGTACATGACTCTATGCTTCCAAGAAAAGCTTCTAACTTAATAATTAATCACCTGTACCTAGAACGAACACACGTGGTTAAGGAGAAAATCCTAAGGCAAGCGAGAAAACTGTAGTTAAGGAACTCTGCAAAATCACCCCGTAAGTTCGCAAGAAGGGGTGCTCAGCTTACGCTGAGCCGCAGTGAAGAGGGAGGGGCAACTGTTTAACAAAAACACAGCTCTCTGCTAAGTCATAAGACGAAGTATAGGGGGTGACGCCTGCCCAGTGCCGGAAGGTTAAAAGGAGATGTCAGGCTTTGAGCCAAAGCATTGAATTGAAGCCCCGGTGAACGGCGGCCGTAACTATAACGGTCCTAAGGTAGCGAAATTCCTTGTCAGGTAAATTCTGACCCGCACGAAAGGCGTAATGATCCCTTCGCTGTCTCAACTACAGACTCGGTGAAATTTTAGTACCAGTGAAGATGCTGGTTACCCGCAACTAGACGGAAAGACCCCGTGGAGCTTTACTATAACTTGATATTGAAATTTGGTGCAACGTGTAGAGGATAGGTCGGAGACTTTGAAGCACACTCGCTAGAGTGTGTGGAGTCGCCCTTGGAATACGACCCTCGTTGCATTGACTTTCTAACTTCGACCCGTTATCCGGGTTAAGGACAGTGTCTGGTGGGTAGTTTGACTGGGGCGGTCGCCTCCTAAAATGTAACGGAGGCGCTCAAAGGTATCCTCAGCATGGTTGGAAATCATGCATAGAGCGCAAAGGTAGAAGGATGCTTAACTGCGAGACTTACAAGTCGAACAGATGCGAAAGCAGGACTTAGTGATCCGGCGGTCCCGAGTGGAAGGGCCGTCGCTCAACGGATAAAAGTTACCCCGGGGATAACAGGCTGATCTCCCCCAAGAGTTCACATCGACGGGGAGGTTTGGCACCTCGATGTCGGCTCATCGCATCCTGGAGCTGAAGTCGGTTCCAAGGGTTGGGCTGTTCGCCCATTAAAGCGGTACGCGAGCTGGGTTCAGAACGTCGTGAGACAGTTTGGTCCCTATCTGTTGTGGGCGTCGGAAAATTGAGAAGAGTTGACTCTAGTACGAGAGGACCGAGTTGAACACACCCCTGGTGCTCCAGTTGTCGTGCCAACGGCACAGCTGGGTAGCTAAGTGTGGACAGGATAATCGCTGAAGGCATCTAAGCGAGAAGCCCCCTTCGAGATGAATTTTCCCACCTGATTTATCAGGTTAAGATCCCATGTAGACCACATGGTTGATAGGATGGATGTGTAAGTACCGTGAGGTATTAAGCTAACCATTACTAATAGATCGAAAGAAATTAGACGCAAATCAAATGGACAAAACAATTTACAAATCAACGTGAAGAATAAATTCGAAATCAAGTATTCAGTTTTCAGAGAATAATCTTTAAAACAACATATAATCTGGCGTTAATAGCGCAGAGGTCACACCCGTTCCCATGCCGAACACGGAAGTTAAGCTCTGCTACGGCGATGATAGTGCTTAGGCGCGAAAGTAGCGAGATGCCAGGTTAATAAGAAGCAAGTCTCCTTGCTTCTTTTTTATTCTTAAACTAACTAACTTTTTGTAAGTATAAGTAAAAAATGGGATATAATAAAGATATCAGAGTTACTTAATTAATGTTTATTGAATTAAGATATAATCTAAGCAATAAAAAGAGGATGAAATAACTATGAAATATAAAAAAGAAGCTTTAATGTTTTCGGATTTAGATTCAACATTATTACAAGATGATGGATTCTTTTCTCCTAAAACAAGAGAGACAGTAAAAAAGGTTTATGATAACGGAATGATGTTAATTCCGATTACTGCTAGATCTACTGCTGATGTAATTCGTCAAGGTAAACGTCTAGGTTTAGACAAACTTGGTGGTATTGTTGGTGGTAATAATGGTGGTCAAGTTTATGATTTTAAAAATGATGTTTGAATCGTAAATGAATCTTTAAAACCAGAACTTGTTAAATGAGTATTTGAAAATACTAAAAATGATGGTTTGAAATCTCACTATTTTTCAGATGATACAACTTATGTAACAAGACGAGGAAATAACTCAATTTATTGAGCACAAATGATGGGTAATGATTATGTTGTTGTTGATGATTTATCACAAATCAACGAAAAAATTAACCATTTGACAATCATCTTGCCAAAAGATACAACTGATAAAGAAGCTGATGATTTTTATAAAGACTTATCAGCAAAATTAAAAGAATTTAACGCTGATGCACATAAGTATTCAAATCGTGTAATCGAAGTATCACCAAAAAATGTTTCTAAGGGATACGCGGTTAAGAAAGTGTTAGAATACTTACAAGTGGAACCTGAAGTTACTAAAACATATGCTTTTGGTGATGGAATGAATGACCTACCAATGTTCGACGCTGTTGACGTTGGGGTTGCGGTTGAAAACGCAGCTTTTGCCTTAAAAGATGTGGCTGATGATATGACTAAATCTAATACTGATGATGGTGTTAGTGATTACGTTGAACACCACATTTTAAGACAAAAATAATCCTTAAGGAGGAATTTATTATGGCAATTATTAAAATTGATAATGTTGATCAATTCAACAAAGAAATTAAAGAAGGAAAAGTATTAGTTGACTTTTATGCTGACTGATGTGGACCATGTAAAATGCTTGCTCCAATTATTGAACAAGTAGCAGAAGAAAATCCAGATTTAAAAGTACTAGAAGTTAATGTTGACAATGTACCTGACTTAGCAAAAGAATACCAAGTTATGTCAATTCCAACTTTAATTATGTTCAAAGATGGAAAACAAACTAATAAAGCAATTGGTTTACAACCAAAACAACAATTAGAAGCTTTCATTAAATAATAAATCAAAAATAATACAAATATTTAAGACCCATTGTTATTCAATGGGTCTTTTTTATGTGAAAATTAATTTAAATACAAAAAAGAGGTTTATAAAATTTATGAAGAAAATGTTAGTTTTTGATATTGATGGAACCTTAGTTCATCATCAAAAAATGTCTAAAGAAGTTGTTTCAACTTTGTTAGAAGCAAAAAAACAAGGAAATATTGTTACCTTAGCAACTGGGAGAGGTTCTAGAGGAATTTTAAAAGTAGCAAAAGAATTAGAATTAAACGATGGTAAAACACCAGTTATTGGTTTAAATGGTGCTGATGTTTTTTATTTCAATCCTGATTGAACAATTAAGCAATTATGAAAAAAACCAATTCCAAAAGACAAAGCAATCCCACTATATGAAGCTGCAATGAGAAATCATATTAGTTTTGTAGCTTATACTGATGATCCTGACTATACTTATGTGACTAGAAAGTTTAATTATTTATCAATTTTTATGCATGGAAGAACTCGTGCAAAAACTATTAAAGTTAAAAAAGATTGTAGTAATTTAACTTATCAAACTATGAAAGTTATTTGTCATGGAACTTATAAAAATTATCAAAAATTTGAACAAGAAATTAAACCTTTAAATTTAGCAATTTTTGGTTGAAGTTATGTTCAAAAACCAAAACATAATTTAGAGATTAATATGACAGGAATTAATAAAGCGGTTGGAATTGCGCATGCAGCAAAACTATTTAATGTTGAACAAACTGATGTTATTTATTTTGGAGATGGATCGAATGACATCGATGCTTTAGAATGAGCAGGGACTGGTGTTGCAATGGGTCAAGCACCAAATGAAATTAAGGCTCACGCTAACCAAGTAACTCAATCTGTAAAAGAAGATGGAGTTGCAGTTTGAGTTAAGAATAACGTCTTAAAATAGCGCAAAAAATACATAAAAAAGAGAGTTTGAAAAAACAACTTTTTTATGTATTTTTTTCTCGAATGTAGTAAAATAAACTCAATGTTTTTTGCTTTTTAGAAAGGGGATAAATTCAATGGAAACAAACAATATTTTAGAAATTCGTAATATGACAAAAGACTATGATGGAAAAGTTGTTTTAAAAGGAATTAGTTTTAACGTACATGAAGGTGAATTTATCACTTTACTAGGACCATCAGGGTGCGGAAAATCAACGACAATTAGAATCATCGGAGGGTTTGAAAAAGCTAACTCTGGTGAAATTCTTTTTGAAGGGAAGAATTTAGCCCCAATTAAAATTAACAAACGTCAAATTAATACTGTTTTTCAATCTTATGCCTTATTTCCAAATCGAACAGTTTGAGAAAATATTGCGTTTGGTTTAGAAAATAAAAAAATGAAACGTGAAATTATCGACAGAGAAGTTGGTAAAATGGTGAAACTTGTTGGTTTAGAAGGCCATGAAGATAAAAAACCAAACGAATTATCAGGGGGACAAAGACAACGTGTTGCTATGGCAAGAGCGTTAGTTATGAAACCTAAAATTCTTCTTTTAGATGAACCAATGGCAGCTTTAGATGTTCAATTACGTAAAGTTATGCGTGATGAATTAAAACGTCTACAAAAAGAAGTTGGAATTACTTTTATCATGGTATCTCATGATCAAGAAGAAGCCTTAACTATGAGCGATCGTATTGTTGTTATGAATCAAGGAATCATTCAACAAATTGGAACTCCAGAAGAAATTTATAATGAACCTGAAAATATTTGAGTATCAAAATTTGTTGGTACTTCAAATGTTATTGAAGATGGGGAATTTGTCAGAGACCACTTAGTAAAATTTGATGGTAAAGAATTTAAATGTATGGACACCAACTTTGGTGAAAACGAATACAACATTGATATTGTAATCAGACCAGAAGATGTTCAAGTCCGTAAACCAAATAATGGATTTTTCAACGGAAAAATCACGTCTGCTACTTTCATGGGAGTTCACTGAGAACTTATTTTTGAAACTACAAAAGGTAGACAATGAATCATTCATACAACCGATTATCATGAACCAGATGAGAAAGTTTCTATCAAATGAAATGAAGAAGCTATCCATGTAATGTGAAAAGAAGTTGATGATTAATACTTAGATAAGAGGTGTTAACACAATTGAAAAGAAATAATAATACTACACCTGAACCAGAAGAAATCGTACAGGTAGATGCTCAAGAACAAGAAGAGCTACAAAAAGAAATTTCTACTTCAGAAAAAAAACGTAAGAATCGTTTAAAACGTAAAAACAGAATTAAAGACATGAACGAAACTATCACTGATAGTAAAATTTTTAAAATGTTTCATGATCGCGTTTGACCTTGATTAGCACCATTCGTGTTAGTTATGGTCTTTTTGGTGATTCTCCCTTTAATTGCTGTAATCATCTACTCATTTATTCAACCAACTGGAGATGCAATCCAATTTAAATCAACTTTTGAAAACTATATTAAAATGTTTACTGATCGTGGGATTATGATTGCACTTGGATTATCAATTGCTTATGCTTTAATAGCTTCTTTACTATGTGTTATTGTTGGATATCCAATTGCATATATGATGGGGCAAATGCGCTCAAAAATCTTGGCTAAAAATGTTTGAGTTTTAGTGACTTTACCAATTTGAATCTCAATGTTATTAAAAGTTTTAGGACTACAATCATTTTTCTACTTGTTAAGTCCAACTTTTTTAGGAACCCCAATTGCTGTAATTGTTGGGATGGTTTACATGTTTTTACCATTTGCAATTACACCGATCTATGATTCTGTAATTTCTCGTAATATTGATTTAGAAGAAGCTGCCATGGATTTAGGCTGCAGTCGTACTAAAACCTTTTTTACAATCACTTTACGTGAAACAATGCCAGGGATTTTAACTGGATTTTCATTAGTAATTGTTCAAGCTGCAACTTCATTGATTGTTGTTCACTACCTTGGAGCTGGAAAGATTACTTTAATTTCTTCTATTATCGAATCTTATTTCTTTAAAGGAGCAAACTTCGGTTATGGAAGCGCTATTGCTGTTGTCTTAACTATTATGGTTTTCTTATTAATGTTAATTATTAAGGCTATCTCTAATAAGTTTGAGAAAAACGGGAAGGGAGGTAAAAAATCATGAAGAAATTCTGAAAAAGCTCGTACTTCGCAATCATAATGCTTTTCATTTATATCCCAATCATTATCATGATTGTATTTTCATTTAACTCTGGAGATACAGTTAATGTTTTTGAAGGATTTAGTGGAAAAGCATATGATGATTTTGTACACAACTCACCATTTGTCAGATCAATTATTACTTCACTTTTTGTAGCGGTAATTTCAACTGCAGTTTCTCTTGTAATTGGAGGAGCTGCTGCAATTGGTTTATCAAGATGTAAAAAAATTACGCAAAAATCATGACTAGGAATTGCAAACATTCCGTTAATTAATGCTGATGTTGTAACTGCAGTTTCATTAATGATTATTTTCTTATTATCTGGTGTAAACTTTGGAATTGGAACTTTGATTTTTGCTCATATTTCCTTTAATGTTCCTTATGTTTTAATCACAATTATGCCAAGAATGAGAAAGATTGATAAATCAACTCTTGAAGCAGCTCAAGATTTAGGAAGTAAACCGCACCAAATTTTATTTAAAGTTATTCTGCCAATTTTAAAACCAGCCTTTATTACTGCTGGAGCAATTGCTTTTGCAATGAGTTTTGATGACTTTATCATTTCTTATTTCACTGGGGGACCACAAACTAACGTTTCGACTTTTATTTATACTGCAAAAAAAGTAAAACCATTTATTTATGCTTTTGGTACTTTATTAGTAGCAGCAATTCTTTTGGTTATTATTATTTGAAACGCAATTCAAGTTATTAAGATTAAGAAAAAAGAAACTGAAGAAGCATTACGTGGAGGATATTACAAAGCTAAAACCTTTGATAAGTATTACAAAAAACTAAATGAAGATTACATTGCTTTAAACACCCAAATGGTTGTTAAAAAGACTCATAGATTAAGTTTATGAGTCAAATACTTCTGATTAAAGTTCTTAATTAAAATTTATTCAATTAAGAATTATGATAAAAAAATTTCAAGATTAGAATGAAAACAATACAAAATTAGAAACGAAATTAGAAACGAAAAACGTTACTACTCTCGTTTAGAACGTTGTGAAAAATCTATTGCTAAAAAAACAGAAGAAATGCAAAAAAAGGCAAACGATGCTAAACGTGTTGCTAAGATTTCTTTACAACTAGATAAATTAAATGATAAAAAAGCAGACTTAGAATCTGAAATCGAATGAATCGAAAACCGAGATGAAAAAGCTGCTAAACAAGCTAAAAAAATTCAACGTCAAATTGATCGTTGAGAAACTGAATACAATGTTGAATTAGAAGCTGGAAACTTATCTAAAAAAGATATCACTTGATATAAGAAAAAAATTAAGATTTTAAAAGAATGAAAAATCGAAGTTGAAGAAGGCAAGAACCACTACAAACTTCGTATGACTACAGAAAAATTACGTGCTACACGTGATTTAAGAAACAATAAAATTTCTGAACTACAAGCAAAACTTGATGCTTTAACTCCTCAAGTTTATGTTTGAACACCAATCACAAGTAGTTATGATAAACGCTTAAAAAGAGCCAAAACTCAAACTACTACACAAATCATTTCTGCGCAAAGAGAAACTTATTTAGAAACTTATTTACACCGTTTACAACAAAACATTGTGAGTGAAGAAAATAAGATTGATAAATTACAAGTTAAAGTAACTAATAAGCATAATAAATTATTTGCTCCAGATAGTGATGATATTGCACCAAAATCAAAAAACTGATTCCAAAAATCTTGAAAAATTATTTCTGTAGCTCTAGTAGCTATAGCAGCATTTTCTGGATTAACTGTAGCTTATGTTAAAAATAATATCTACGATTTAACTGTAGCTAACTGAGGAGAATATATTGATCCTGAACTAATTAATAAGTTTGAAAAAGAAACTGGTTATAAAGTTAACTATCAAACTTATGATGCTAATGAAACTTTATATACTAAGTTATATTCATTTAAATATGACTTAATGGTTCCATCAGATTACATGGTTCAAAGATTAGCAAACGAAAATAGAATTGAAGAAATTGATTGATCTAAACTAAATATTAATGCTCCAGTTGCAACTGCTGCTAAAAACCAAGTTTCATTAGCAGCTGAAACTGATAAAGATAAAGCAACTATCAATCAAGCTTT
This sequence comes from Mesoplasma lactucae ATCC 49193, assembly GCF_002441935.1. Taxonomy (GTDB): domain Bacteria; phylum Bacillota_I; class Bacilli_A; order Mycoplasmatales; family Mycoplasmataceae; genus Edwardiiplasma; species Edwardiiplasma lactucae. The sequence continues at coordinate 557,936 of NZ_CP023668.1, read as the reverse complement.
AATTGATTTAATGGCTCAATCAAAAGTTAACGTTAATAACGATACTGATGGTGGAAAAACTGAACAAACAATTTTAGACTATGCAGTTCCTTATTTCTGAGGAGATGTTGTCTTAGTCTTTAACACTAACAACCAGGCGGTTGTTAACTTCTTAAAAAGTAAAAACATTACAATTAGTGAAGAAGAAGGCCAAGAAGGAATGTTAAGTGGAAAAATTAATTGACAACTTTTACAAGAAGCTGCTGATGCTGGTTTAAAAGTTAAACTAAATAACGATCCTAAAAATATCTTTATGATTGCTTCACAAATTCTTTATGGGAAAAATAACTTAGTTAACAAAGATGAAGTAAACCATGCTTATGATTATTTAACTGGGTTAATTAAAAATAAAAACATTGATATGGTTGAAGGAGATAGTTTAATTACTACTGCTCAAACTGGTCAATTTGATGTTGCTATGATGTATAGTGGTGATGCTTTGTATGCCGAAACTAACCGTCCATCAAACTTGAAAAAAACTTATGCCTATGGAAGAGTTAAAGACAAAGTCCTATCTCCATTAGAAGGTATTGGTGAAGTTGAACAACGTACTAACGTTTATTCAGATAGTATGGTTGTTTCAAAAGGAATTAAAGAAACTCACCGTGATGCTGCTTATGAGTTCATTAACTTTATGTACAATGAACAAAATGCAACTGATAACTCAATGTATGTTGGGTTAGCTTCACCAGTTGACAGTGCTTTAAAGGCAATTTCAACACAACCTGAAATTGATGGTGAAGAAAACGAATTTAAAGATTATGCAGAACTTTACAAACCAATCGTAACAGACCCAGAATACACAAAAGTATATGATGAACCATTATCATTCCAAAACAATAATGAGTTAGATGCCTACTTAGTAGATTTATATAATAAATTATTAACAAGTATTAACTCTAAATAATTAATTAACAAGAATTGTAAAATTCTTGTTTTTTTATAGTTCATAAACTTTAATAAAAGCTAAAATGCTAAAATCAAAAAAAGATTTGGAGATAAGTTATTTATGAAAATTGGAATTTATTCATCATCAACACCTTTAGGAAAAAGATATCCAAAAAGAACTAATCGTGCAATTGAGTTTTTAACTCTAAAAGGAAATGAAGTTATAGAAGGAAAACTTTTAAGAAAAGAAGATAGCTATAGAACTGGAACATCAATTGAAAGGGGAAACGAGATTAATGATTTAGTTAATCAAAATGTTGACGTTTTAATGGCTAGTGTTGGTGGTTCAAATACAAGTTCTGTTTTACCTTATATTGATTTTGATAGTTTAAATCAGAAAACAAAAATCGTTTGTGGTTACTCTGATTCAACTGCTTTATTAACTGCTGTTATTAGAAAATCACCAAACGTTAGAGTCTTTTATGGACCTGCTTTAATTCCATCATTTGGTGATTTTGAAGACTATTGTCGTGAAATAACTTATGATTCTTTTATCAATGCTATTAATAAGCCGAATTACGAATATCAAACACCAGTTAAATGAACTGACGATAGAAAGAATTGAGAAGAATATGAATCCGAAAAGAACTTTCATAAAAATGAATGATTCTTTATAAACTCTAAAGAAACAATTACTGGTAGAGTTATTGGTGGAAACTTAAATACAATCTTAGGAACTTGAAATAGTGAATATGGATTAGAAATTAAATCTGGTGATATTTTATTAATCGAAGATAGTTGTAAAGATGCTGAAACTGTTGAAAAGAACTTTAATTTCTTAAAATTAAATAAAGCCTTTGATAAAGTATCTGCAATTATCTTAGGAAAACATGAACAATTTAATGATCAAAATTCAAATAAAAAACCAATTGATATCTTATTAGAATTAATGGATGATAAGAAAATTCCGATTGTTTATGATGTTGATTTTTCTCATTGTAAACCAATGTTAATTGTTGAGTTAAATAAACCTTTAACTATTGATTTTAAAAACAAAAAAATCTATAAATAATAATTAAATTAAGCTTAGTTTTAAAATACTAAGTTTTTATTTTGAAAGTCATGTCATTTTACTTGTTTAAATTAATATTTATTCTTATAATATTAAGGTCGTGTCTTTAAACAAGACATTTATGGTACTGTAGCCAAGTGGCCTAAGGCATGGGTCTGCAACACCCTGATCACCGGTTCGAATCCGGTCAGTACCTCCAACTTAGAAAAAACAAGCAAAAATAGCTTTGAAAAAAGCTATTTTTTTATCTTTTGAGCATAAAGTTATCTTTTTTTAATTTTTTTGGAAAAATAGTAAAAATATACTTGCTTTATTTTCTAGTTGTTTGCTATAATCTAAAAGTCGTTAGGGAAAACGAGTTTAAACCGTTAGAAATACGCACTGATAAAAACAAATATGCGCCTATAGATCAATTGGATAGATCGTTTGACTACGGATCAAAAGGTTGGGGGTTCGAGTCCCTCTAGGCGCACCATTATTGAAATCAGTGGTGTTGTTAATGTAATAACTTATCACTAATGACACCTATTATTTATATCGGGAAGTGGCTCAGCTTGGTAGAGCATTCGGTTTGGGACCGAAGGGTCGCAGGTTCGAATCCTGTCTTCCCGACCATTTAAATAATGGGCCCGTAGCTCAGCTGGGAGAGCACCTGCCTTGCACGCAGGGGGTCGTCGGTTCGATCCCGATCGGGTCCACCATTTTTATATTTTTTTTGGCGGGATAGCTCAGTTGGTTAGAGCGCACGGTTCATACCCGTGAGGTCAAGAGTTCAAATCTCTTTCCCGCTACCATTTATTCAAGGACCTTTAGCTCAGTTGGTTAGAGCATCCGGCTCATAACCGGACGGTCATTGGTTCAAGTCCAATAAGGTCCACCATTTATAGCAATGAAATGGACCTTGTGGAACATTCTTTATAACGGAAGATTACCCAAGTCTGGCTGAAGGGACCGGTCTTGAAAACCGGGAGTCGGTGAAAGCCGAGCGGGGGTTCGAATCCCTCATCTTCCGCCATTATTATTATTTATATTATCGCGGGGTGGAGCAGTTGGTAGCTCGTCGGGCTCATAACCCGAAGGTCGTTGGTTCAAGTCCAGCCCCCGCAACCAAAGTGGCCCCATAGCGAAGTTGGTTATCGCGCCTCCCTGTCACGGAGGAGATCACGAGTTCGAGTCTCGTTGGGGTCGCCATTTTTATTTTATGGTTGTGTAGCTCAGTCGGTAGAGCAGCAGATTGAAGCTCTGCGTGTCGGCGGTTCAATTCCGTCCACAACCACCATTACGAAAAAGATATTTACAGAAGCACTTTTAGTGCTTCTTTTTTTGTTTTTATTTTCTTTCTTTTCACTAACAAGATAAAATAAGAGTGAATAAAAATAGTTTTTAGAAAGAAGAAAATACTATGGAAATTATTAAATTAAATGATGCTGGAGCTGTTGGTCATAAAACCGCTCAAATCATCGCAGACGAAATTAAAAAACACGATAATGCTGTTTTAGGATTAGCAACTGGTTCAACACCATTACCAACCTATGAACACTTAAGAGATTTAAACCATGAAAAAGTGATTTCATTTAAAAATGTAACTACTTTTAACTTAGATGAATACATTGGTTTAAAACTAAATTCAGGACATTCATATCGTGAATTTATGGACAAAGAATTATTTGACCATATTGATATTCACAAAACAAACACAAACTTCCCAAGCGTTACACCAGAAGGATTAAAAGATCCTCAAGCATATGATGCTTTAATTGCTAAAGCTGGTGGAATTGATGTGCAATTATTAGGTTTAGGAGTTAATGGTCACATTGGGTTTAATGAACCTGGTTCATCATTTACTGAATTAACTCATGAAGTTGAATTAGCACCAGCAACTATTAAAGCAAACGCTAGATTCTTCTCATCACCATCAGAAGTTCCTACAAAAGCTGTTTCAATGGGAATTGGTTCAATTTTAAAAGCTAAAAAAATCATTTTAATTGCTACAGGAGAAGCTAAAGCTGAAGCAATCTATCATTTAGTTCAAGACGGACCAAATGAAGAATGACCAGTAACTGCATTAAAAAATCACCCTGATTTCACTGTGATTATCGATCACGATGCAGCAAAATTAATTAACTAATTGTTATAACTTATGAATCATTTTTGAAAACAAATGTTAATTTTAAAAATGTTATAATTAGAACGATTAAAAACGGAGGAAAATCATTATTATGAAAGATAAATTTATTTACGGAAACTGAAAAATGAACGGTACTAATGCCGATGTTAAAGCTTTCTTAAAAGCTGTTGACAAAAAAAGCAAAAATGAAGGAGTAAGAGCAGGATTAGCTGTACCTTATACTGCATTAGAAACTGCTGTTAAAAAAGCAAAAAACATTGATATTATTGCTGAAAACGTTTGTTGAGCTGAATCTGGTGCTTACACTGGAGAAATCTCAATCCCAATGCTACAAGAAATTGGAGTAAAAGGAGCAATCATTGGTCACTCAGAAAGAAGACAAATGTTTGGAGAAACTGATGAAACAGTTAACTTAAAAGCAAAAGCTTTATTAAACGCAGACATGATTACTGTAATTTGTTGTGGAGAAACTTTAGAAACTTATGAAGCTGGAAAAACTAATACTTTTGTAGCTAACCAAATTAAAAAAGCATTCAAAGATATCCCAGCAGAACAAGCTAGAAAAGCTATTGTTGCTTATGAACCAATCTGAGCTATCGGAACTGGTAAAACCGCAACTCCTGAAATTGCTCAAGATGTTTGTGCAATGATTCGTGATACTTTAGGAAAAATTTACAACAAAACTGTTGCTAAAGATATCGTTATTCAATATGGTGGATCAGTAAAACCTGCTAACGTAAAAGACTTAATGAAACAAAAAGATATTGATGGAGCACTAGTTGGTGGAGCATCAATGGTAGCAGAAGATTACATCGAATTAATCAACTTTAACAAATAATAAATAATAAGAAAGAAACGACTATGAAAATTAAACTATTAGCTTTAGATATGGATGGAACCACTTATTATAAGGGTGGTGAAATCGTTCCAGCCAATGTTAAACCAATTCAACAAGCCTTAGAAAAAGGAGTTGACGTTGTAATTGTGACTGGTCGTCCTGCTTTAGCAAAACAAAATAAACTAGTTGAAAACGGTTTGAACTATAAAAATGCTTTAATTGCTGCATGCAATGGAGCTTGTATTTATGACTTTAATGATAAAAAAATCTTAAAATCATCACCAATTAGTTCAACTGATGCAAAAACATTATTTGACCTTGCTAAAAACAAATACCCTGATGTTGAAGTTTGAGGGTATGTTGATGATTTAAATACTGTTGTCCAATCGCGTGATACAAATCATACTGAAGGATGAGTATTTGAATCTGGATTCTTTGACGGAGAATATATCTTATTCGATGACGTTGAAGATAACTTCAATTATAGTTTCTTTAAACTATTAGCTTTTAATGTTTCTGAAGAATACATTAAAGAGGTTCAAAAATTAGGATTAGAACATGCATTATCTGCAAAAGAACATGTTTTAGAAATCAATGCTAAAGGAATTAATAAAGCCTTTGCTGTGAAATATCTTGCAGAGGAATTTAAAGTTCCTCATGAACAAACAATGGCCATTGGGGATGGAATGAACGATTTACCAATGATCGAGTATGTAAAATGAGGGGTTTCATTGGAAAACTCTGTTGATGCTGTTAAAAAAGTTGCTCAAATTCACATTAATAAAACTAATGTTGAAGGTGGAGTTGCTGAAGCAATTGATAAATATATTTTGAACGAAAAATAGGAAGAAGGATTTTTCATGAAAGTGAAACAACCAATTTTATTAGCTATTCTTGATGGATGAGGAATTGCCCCTGCATCAGAAGGTAACGCTGTTACTGACGCTAATATGACTTTTGTAAAAGAATTAGAAAAAGAATACCCATGAGTTCAAGCTCATGCCTCAGGAAAATGAGTTGGATTGCCTGATGGTCAAATGGGAAACTCAGAAGTTGGACACATCCACTTAGGGGCAGGGAGAATTAACCCTGAATCATTAATGAAATTAGACAACGCTGCTAAAGATGGTTCATTAGGAACTAATCCAGAAATCGTTGCTGCTTTCAAAAATGCCAAAGACAACAACACATCATTACACTTAATGGGATTATTCTCAGATGGTGGAGTTCATGCTCACATGAACCATATGATTGGAATTTATAAAGCTGCAGTTAAATATGGAGTAAAAGATATTAAATTTGATTTAATTACTGATGGTAGAGATACTGCTCCTAGATGTGCAGAAGGTTACATTAATACTTTATTAAATGTAATTAAAGAAAACGGCGGAGTTGGACAAATCGCTTCATTAAGTGGACGTTACTACGCAATGGATCGTGATAAACGTTGAGACCGTATGGCTAAAGCTTATGATGCAATCGTTGATCGTAAAGATTCACCATCATTCACAGATCCAATTGCATATATTAATGAACAATATGCTGCTGGAAATGATGATGAAATGTTAATTCCAGCATATAACAAAAACGTTACACCTGGATTAAGTAAAGGTGATTCAATCATCTTTACTAACTTCCGTCCTGACCGCGCTATTCAAATGGCATCAATCATGACAAACCACTCATATGCAGCATGACAAGATCCATCATTTAAAAACCAAGAATTTATCGGAAACGATATTTACTTCGTATCAATGATGAAATATGCTGACACTGTTGGTTCAAAACACATCGCATATCCACCACACCCATTAACTGAAACTTTAGGACAAGTTGTTAGTCAAGCAGGATACAAACAATTACGTATAGCTGAAACTGAAAAAATTGCTCACGTTACTTTCTTCTTTGATGGAGGAAATGATTATTTCAAAAACGGTTTAGCTAAACCTAATGAAATTACTTTACCTGGTGCAAGCATTGATTTAATTGCTTCACCAAACGTAGCAACTTATAACTTAGCTCCTGAAATGTCAGCACCAAAAATCACAGACAAATTATTAGAAGAAATTAATAAAAACGAATTTGATTTAATTGTTTTAAACTTTGCAAACTGTGACATGGTTGGACATACTGGTGATTTAAAAGCGACTGTTGAAGCTGTTAAATGCTTAGACAAACAATTAGAACGTATCTACAATGACTTTGTAACTAAACACAACGGAATTATGGTTATTACAGCAGACCACGGGAATGCTGAAGTAATGTTAGACTCAAAAGGTCAACCAAACAAAAAACACACAAGTGATTTAGTACCAATTATCATTACTGATAAAAACGTTGAATTAATTCCTGAAAGTGAAGATCCAGCAATCGCTGATGTAGCTCCAACTATTCTTGAATTAATGGGAATTCAAAAACCAAAAGAAATGACTCAACCAAGTCTTATCAAAGAATTCTTAAAACCAAACCCAAACTCAGAAAAATAATAAATGAGTAAATGAAAAAGGAATCTTGCGATTCCTTTTTTTGTTATTTAATTTTATTTTTTAATTTGTTTTCTAAAGATTCAGTATGAAGCGAAAATTAGTAAAGCGTTTAAAACAAAATATCCTACGTATAAACCTTCAACTTTGACAACTCTTTTTGGTTGAATATCATATCAACCAGTATAGTGATCTTTGTCAGTTGGATTAGGTGTTTTATCTAATTTATACATTGCTAAACTCATATAAATATAAGAGTTTTGGTTTGCGTAGTTAGTTTTAATACCGTGTTTACAATCAACTCCAAAGAACATTAAGTTAAATTGAGTTAATGGGTTATAAATAGCTTTCTTTGCTATCTTTTTAGCAATATTTTGGAAATCAAATGGATCTTTAATTTCGTAATTTCAACGGTTGATATAACTTGCTGATTCATTTAGTCCAGTAACAAGAAATTGATAAAACATAACTTGTGCAGCACTGTTTGCTCCACTATCTTCTGCTTTTTGTTCTCAATTTGTATCATCGTCTCCATATCCGCTTTTATAACTAGGAATTAACAATTCAATACCAGAATAATCATCTGGAGTGTAATTGTCTTTTAAAGCTTGGACTAATGGTTTGTAATCTTTTAAGTCATATTTTAAAAGCTTTGTAAGTAGTTTATTAAGAGGTTCATTTGCATATGATTTATACCCAGCAAAACCACTAATATCCGAATAATGAATATCTGCAAAATCATTTTTATTGTTTTTAAACAAGTTGTCGAATTCTGAGTATAACTTATATTCTTTTTCAAATTTTGTTTGGTCTCAATCTTTTTCGTTTCAACCGAATGTATAGTTTGTCCAATTTCCATTATCTGGTCCTCAACCTTGATTTGTTTTACCTGCAAAGTCTTCTCATTGTTCTAAAATTTTAGTTTCTTTATCGGCAGTAGCGATATTACTTATTCTATTTACTAAAAGTATTGAATTATAAGAATCTGGTAAGTTACTTTTTTTGTCATAAGCATTTTTTCCAGCGTCAAAACTTCCAAACCCACCAGCCATAGGTAATATTAAAGTTAAAACGATTAATAGAGTACCTACTAATGAAGTCCAAAGTACATTTGCAAAAGTTGCAAACAATACTGTTAAACCAGCACCCATTACTGCTGTAATTGCATATCAACCTAAAGCGCTGATTAAGTATTGATATAACATTACGCCATTAAAGCCATTAAAACTTGCAGTAATAATTAGGTTAAAAATTATGACAGTTAATAATATTAAAGCAATTCAAGTTATTAATTCAATTAACCTTGATAAAAAGATAGCACGTGATTTATAACCATAGTGTTGTTCATTTTTAATAATGTTATTATCTTTTTCTCCTCTAAATAATCAGACACTGATTACTACCGTATAAATACCAATTGATAGAGCAGAAGCAATCATTAAGATTTGATCATACATCTGTAATTGCGCCATGAAGTCATTTACTAGAGAAATTACGCCAATTCCAACACTGAAAAGTAAAATTAATCCTCCAATAATTCCGTATAGAATGAAGTATTTCTTTTTAAAACGAAGTTCTTCAAACCTTGTTTTTGTTAATTCCAGCGTTTGATTCTTGTTAACTTTATTCATTTAAGTAGTCTCCTAAAATTTCATTTTCATTTGTTTTATCTCTTTGTTCTATATTTTCATCAAAGATAACTGAAGCACTTTTCTTTTTCAATGGTTGATCGATTTTAACAACTCCATCATCAATAATGACAACATTAGTTAAGACATCTTCAATTTCTTCAATTAAGTGAGTAATAATAACAATGATTCTGTCTTCACTTTTTAATGCTTTAATTAAATCTTTAATAATTTCTTTATTTTCTTGATCGACATTAGCAGTTGGTTCATCTAGGAAAACAACTTTTGGTTTTGCGATTAAAACCGAAAGACAACAAACCATTTTCTTTTGTCCTGAAGAAAGCTTTTTCATCTTTTGTTTTAACTTAAAGTTAATTGGAATAATTTCTTGAGCATCATTTAATCTCTTTTTGAATTCTTCATCGGATAAACCCATTAAAAGAGAATTAGTCTTTAAAAATTGATAAGTTGAAACATCTAATGGTAAGTCATTTGTTTCTGTAAAGTAATATCAATCTTTGTAGTTGATATCTTTTTGAGCAATATTGTTGTAAACAATTTCTCCACCATCAGCATCAAGTTCATTAAAGATGATTTTTAATAGGGTGGTTTTTCCAACTCCATTGTTACCAAGCAAACCATAAACATTTCCCTCTTTAAAATCTGTGTTTATGCCTTTTAAAACTTCTTGATTTTTGAAGCCTTTCTTTATATTTTTTATTTCTAACATTTAATAATCCTTTCTTTATAAATTAAAATAAGTTTCTAGAAACTTATTAGTGTTTAGATTTTTAATATTTTCTCATAGATACAACTCTAAATGTGTTGAAGTTATATAAAAATGTAGTTAAACAATGCAATCTTTTAAATAAATGATTTAGCAATATAATAAAGAATTTAATTTACAAACTATTAAATATCTAATAATGATAAAATATTAAGTAGTTAAAAAATGGAAAGGGATGATAATTTATGACTGAAGGAATTTTACTATCAAGTGATACACCTGATTCGAGTCACAATCATCAGAAATCAAATAGTGTCATAAGTTATCTTATTTCCAAATAAAATAATCTTTTAGACTTTATAGACAACTAAAGTTAATAAAATAACTTATTGCACTATTTCGATTTTAATTATTAATAAAATCGAAAGGAGCAAAACCAATGTTCAAACAAAAAAGAACAGAAAAGCGAACTCCCGCTAAAACACCCAAGACAAAAAAGGGTAGTGGAAAAACACGTTTTAGTAATGAAGCTGAACTAAAAAATATTTCGCAAATGGATCAAACTCAATTATTAGAACATTTTGATCTAAATGAGTTTGGTTTAACAAACGAACAATACGAAGAACGTGAAGAAAAGTACGGTAAAAACGAAATTGACAAACAACACTTCCACTGATGAAGAGAATTTGTAAAAAATTATTTTGGACCATTTAATATCATCTTAATTTTAATTTCAATCTATAACTTCTTTTCTTATTTTAGTGATTCATTTGCTTTTGATGGATTAGGAGATAAATTTGATTTAATTGGAGCCATTTTAGTTTTACTAATGGTAATTATTTCAGGAACTATCTCTTATATTCAAACTATAAGAACTTACTATTCAACAAAAAAGATTTCTTCGATTGTTGAGAGTACAACTAATATCATTCGTCGTAAGAATGATGATAAACAAGATTTTTCTACTGTTGATAAAAATGATCAATTAGCATTAGTAAAACTTGGAGAAGAAATGGATGTTAAAGACCTAGTACCAGGGGATTTAATTTATTTATCAAGTGGAGACATGGTTCCAGCTGATGTCAGAATCGTTATGTCAACTGACTTATTTATTAACCAATCTTCTTTAACTGGTGAATCTTTACCAGTTGAAAAACATGCAACCTCACCTGCAGAAAACAATATTTTAGATTTACAAAATATTTGTTACACAGGTACTAGTGTAGTTTCTGGTAGTGCTATAGCTCTAGTTGTAGCTACAGGAACAAATACTTACTTTGCTGCAATTAGTAAAGCAATTTCAGACAAACGTCCAGAAGGTGGCTTCCAAAAAGGAGTTAAATCTGTAACTAGAGTTTTAATTGTCTTTATGCTAATTATGGTTCCCATTGTTTATCTTATTAACGGTGGAGTCGGATACGCTAGAACTGGAGATTCACACGCTTGATTAAAAGCTGTGTTCTTCGCCGTAGCCGTAGCCGTAGGATTAACACCAGAAATGTTGCCATTAATTGTTACTACAAACTTAGCAAATGGTGCTACAAAAATGGCTAAACAAAAAGTTGTTGTTAAAGAACTTGATGCGATTCAAGCATTGGGAGCTATTGATATTCTAGCTACAGATAAAACTGGAACTCTAACTAACGACAAAATTGATTTGATTGATTATCAAACGGTTGATAAAAAATCAGATGAAAAATTATTAAAATATCTATACATAAATTCTTATTTCCAAACTGGATTAAAGAGTCCAATGGATGTTGCTGTTATTGATTATGTAAAATCACATAATTACAACTTTAATACTCACAACGAAATTAAAAAAGTTGATGAAATTCCTTTTGACTTTAACCGTCGTAAATTAACAATTGTTGCTGACATTAAAGGTGAAGGAACAATGATGGTTACTAAGGGAAGTATGGAAGAAGTTTTAGAATCATGTAATAAAGTTTATTACCAAGGAAAAGTTGTTAATAAAACTAAGACCGTGGAAAAACAAATTTCTGCTTATTATGAAGCTATGAATAATCAAGGAAAACGTGTTTTAGGAGTTGCAGTTAAACCTGTTGACGACAAGAAAAAGAACTTTACTCCTGCTGATGAAAAAGATTTAATTTTCGTTGGATTTGCAACTTTCCAAGATACACCAAAACCATCAACTGCTAAGATGATTAAACTACTTAAGAAATATGGAGTAGATATGAAAATCTTAACTGGAGATAACGAACAAGTTACTCGCGCGGTATGTAAGATGGTTAACTTAGACATTAAAGGTTTAGTTACTGGAGATGTTATTGAAAGTGCCAGTGAATATGAACTAAAAAGAATTGTTGAAGAAAACAATATCTTTGTTAAGTTAAATCCACTTCAAAAAGTTAAGATTTTACAAGTCTTAAAAGAAAACGGACACACTGTTGGATACATGGGAGACGGAATTAACGATGCTCCTGTTTTAAGACAAAGTGACGTTGCGATTTCAGTTGCCAATGCTACTGATATTGCTAAGGATGCTTCTGATATTATTCTTTTAGAAAAATCATTATTGGTTTTAGAAAAAGGAATTGTACAAGGGAGAACAATCTTTGGGAACATCTTGAAATATATCAAGATTACAACTGCATCAAACTTTGGTAATACTTTATCAATGATTATCGCCAGTGCTTGATTACCATTCTTACCAATGCAACCAGTTCAAATCTTATTCCAAAACTTAATTTATGATATGTCACAATTTGCAATTGCAGAAGATGATGTTGATGAATCATTTATTAAGACGCCGCAGAAATGGCGAGCCAAGGAAATTGTGCCGTTCGCGTTAGTTAACGGTCCGGTCAGCTCGATCTTCGACGTAGCAACTTTTGCTATTTTAGGATATGGCTATGGATTAATTGGAGACTACAATGATTGAAGAGCTTCAGCAGGAATCACACTTGCAACACCAGAAACAAGTTGTGATGCTGTAAGAACTTTCAACGCCGGATGATTCATGGAAGGATTAATGACTCAAGCAATTGTTGTTCAAGTATTAAGAACTGAAAAAATTCCGTTCATTCAATCAAGAGCAACTTGACCATTGAATCTTACAACTGTACTTGTAATTGGATTAGGATTCTTAATTGGATATACAAAACCAATTGCAAACGCATTAGCAATGGAACCACCAGCAGCATCATTTGTTGGAGTAATCTTTGCAATCCTTGTTGCGTACATGCTCTTGGCACAACTCGTCAAGGTTATCTACAAAAAAATATTCAAAGTATGACTATAATCAAAAAACTAGATTCTTGAAATCTAGTTTTTTTATGTCTATAAGGTGATTGATATTAAATGTTAATTCTTAATGTTAAAATCTTTATAGTTATTTATTAAAGGAGAAAGTTAATGAAATTAAATAGTGGTATTAGTAAGGCAAGTTTAATTAGATATTTAGCAGATGTGGCAACAACATTTGCTGGAGCTAATTGAATTCCTGGAGATAATTCAAGTCAAACCTTAATTATTGATGAAGCAAGTTTAGAATCTTATTTTTTAGATGAATATAATCCAAGAGTTTATCCATTAAAACATGAATATCCAAACTTAAAAAACCGTTACATTTTAGTAACGGCAGATGGAATTCCAACAAGACAAATTGCTTTAGTTGGTTCGAAAACTCACAAGTTCTGTGGAATTATTAAAATTACTCCAGATGGTAAAGCTTACCAATTAATGTGAGGTTTATACGGAACAAAACCAACAAGAAGATTAGAACAACACTTAGCAATTCATAATGCAGCTTTATCAAGAGATCCTTTACATAGAGCTACTGCTTATGTTTCAACTTCTTACTCACAAGAATATACTTATAATTTACATGATCAAACAGAAACTGAATTTGCATATACAATGTGAAATGGATATCCAGATTTAGCAAGATTTACACCAGCTGGAATCGGGTTAGTTGATGATATGTTAGATCCTTCAGAAGAACTTTGAGATGCTTGTGAGAACAGCTTTAAGAAATATGATGTTTTAATGATTAAACATCAAGGTTCTTATTTAGCTGCTAAAAACTGAGATGTTCTTTTAGGATTAGCAATGGCATTTGACCGTGCTGGACAAACTGCTTTAATGTTTGAAGAAGGAAAACCTTTACCAATCAAAGCAGACTACTTTAAAAAAGTTGGGAACTTATTTAATTTAAAAATGAATCCTGATGTTTTAGCTCATGGTGAAGTCCAAACTACTGCTAAACCAAGAGTTGTTAAGCCAAAAACAATCAAAGAAAAAACAACTAAACCAGCTACAAAACCAGCAACTAAAAAACCAAAGGCTGATAAAAATGCGTAAAGAAGTAGAACTAGCTAGTTTAGAAGATACAAAAAAATTAGCAAAAGAATTAGTGAAGTTAGCAAAACCCGGAGTGTTCTTTTTAATGAGTGGATATTTAGGAGCTGGGAAAACCACTTTAACTAAATCTTTATTAAAAGAACTTGGTGTTGAAGAAAGTGTAACTTCACCAACCTTTGTTATCATGAACCAATATGATAATGGATCGTTAAATATTAATCATATGGATGCTTATCGTTTAACAAAAAACGATGACTTATATCTATACTTAGAAACTCCAGAACAAGATTTTAATATTATTGAATGATATGACAATGTTGATTTTGATTATGATAATTACAAAAATTATAAAATTAATATTACAAAAACAGGAGATACTACTCGTTTAGTAACAATAGAAAGCAGAGATTAAGAAATGAATTTATTTATTGATACTTCAAATTGAAACTTAATTTTAATCTTAGAAAAAGATAATAAAATCATTGATCAATTTGTTTTAAAAGATACTAAAAAAGTTTCTGATGTTTTTATTCCTAACTTACAAGAAATGTTAAAAAAGAATAACTTAACTATTCATGATATTACTAATCTTTATGTCACAACAGGACCTGGTAGTTATACTGGAGAACGTGTTGGTTTAACAATGGTTAAAACTTTAAAAACCTTAAATGTTAAATATAATGTTTATGTAATTAATTCTTTACTATATCAAGCTGGAATGAATAAAAAAATCTCTTTGCTTGATGCAAGAGGGAAGAAATATTATTTAGGTATTTATGATAATGCTGAACCTCAAGTTCAAGAACAACTAATTTCAATTGAAGATTTAGATAAAGAATATTTAAATAATGAAGCTTGAAGTAGTTATCAAGTTGTTAAAGATTATCAAGATTTAGACTTTAGTGCTAATTATTTAGCTTTAAAACCAAAATTTGAATTAATTGAAAATCCAGAACTTTTAAAACCAACTTATTTAAAGAACTTTATCTAAGTCTTAGGTTAAATAAATGTTACTTTATAAATACAATTTGTGTATAATGATAAAGTACTTTTTATGGGTTGATACTCAAGAGGCCGAAGAGGGCACCCTGCTAAGGTGTTAGGTCGGGTTTCCGGCGCGAGAGTTCGAATCTCTCTCAACCCGCCATTTTATAAAGGAAAGTGTTAAATGATTGTAGGAATACAATCATTTTTTATTTTTAAACCCGACTTCTTTTGTCCGGACTTTTATTTCTATTATAATTATAGAAAGGATTGGTCGTATGAAAAAGAAAAAAAGAAACCCAAACTCTTTGGTCTACGAAGACTTTTTCAATTCGTTGTTCTTAATGAACAAAAGTGAAAAGAAAAAAATATTAAAACTAGCACAAAAAAAAGATGTTTCGTTTTTTCTTTTTTATACTGACTATCGCAACATTTTAAACATTATTGAAAATGGAATTACACAATTAAAAAACATCAATTTAAGTAAGGATGAAACTTATTATGTTTGATCTTATCTGCAACATGATGAATCAGTTGATTTAGAATTAGATAATTCTTCAAGAGCTTATTTTTGAAAATGAGCAACAGATGCGCATGTTAAGTTAGAAAACCTTTGTGTAATTGGAATTGATCCTTTAAAATTAGCAGAACAAACTGTTAATGATTGAGTTTATGATTCTTCATTAAAGTTAGTAAGTGTTCATGAAACAATTCCAGCAGAATCAATTGCTTGAATTATGATTAGACGTGAAAAACCGTTAAAAAATATTGAACAAATGGTTAAAATGGCAGATCTTGATATTGATGTCTATTATGGGAATAATGCTGAAATAAAGCGTTTAAAAAGAAGAAGTCCCAAAAAGAGAGAAGACACAATTACAATCACTCAACCGAGAGAAGAAACTAAGGAGAAAGACAATGGCTAATAATAAATTAAATAGAATGACTTCAAGAGACGATGACTTTTCAAAATGATATACAGATGTCGTTACTCAAGCAAACTTAATTGAATATGGACCAGTTAAAGGAACTATGATTTTCAAACCATATGGTTTTGGAATTTGAGAATTAATTATGCAAAACTTAGATAAAGAATTTAAGAAATTAGATGTAGAAAATGTTTATCTACCATTATTAATTCCAGCTTCTTTATTTCAAAAAGAAAAAGACCATATTGAAGGTTTTGCTCCAGAAGTATTAACTGTTACTAAAGTTGGAGATAAACAATTAGATGAAGATTTATACATTCGCCCCACTAGTGAAGTTTTATTTTCACAATACTTTAAAAATAATATTCAATCATATCGTGACTTACCAATTAAAAATAACCAATGAGTTAATGTTATGAGATGAGAAAAAAACACTCGTCCTTTCTTAAGAACTTCTGAGTTCTTATGACAAGAAGGACATACAATGCATTCAACTCCACAAGAAGCACAAGAATTTGCAAGAACCATGTTAGATGTTTATACAAAATTTGCAAACGAATACTTACTATTACCTGTTGTGCCTGGAATTAAAACTGAAAAAGAACGTTTTAATGGTGCTAAAGAAACTTATACTATTGAATCATTAATGTATGATGGACAAGCTTTACAATCTGGAACTTCTCATTATTTAGGAGATAACTTCTCTAAAGTTTATGATATTAACTTCCAAAACAAAGAAAGTGGAGTTGAACATCCATACGGAACTAGTTGAGGAGTAACAACTAGATTAATTGGGGCTTTAATCATGACTCACTCAGATGATCAAGGATTAGTTTTACCAAGTAAAGTTGCTCCAACTCAAGTTCAAATTATTCAAATTAAAAACGATGATGAACAAATTGTTGAAGTTTCTAAAAAACTAAAACAAGATTTAATGGATACTTTCAGAGTAAAAATTGATGATTCTGATAAATCATTTGGATTCAAAATTTCTGAAGCAGAAATTAAAGGGATTCCGTTACGTATTGAAGTTGGACCTCGTGATTTACAAAACGGAGTTGTAACAATTTCTGCTCGTGATAATCAAGAAAAAACTCAAGTTAAGCTTGATGAAGTTGTTGATTTTGTAACTAAAGAGATCACAAATTATGATGAAAGATTATTTACTCGCGCTAAAAATAATTTAGCTACTCATACTTTTGAAGCTAAAACTATTGATGAATACGAAAAAGGAATTAACACAAAACCAGGTTTATACTTAGTTCCTTTCTGTGGAAGAGTTGAGTGTGAAGAAGAAGTTAAAAAACGTACTTCAACAAATTCACGTTGTATTCCATTTGAATATGATCATAGTGAAGAACCTTGCTTTAATTGTGGAATGAAAACAACGATTAAAGCTTACTTTGGAAGAGCATATTAATGGCTGAAAAATATTACGCAGTCAAAAAAGGGAAGAAACCTGGTGTTTATAAAACATGACCGGAAATGAATAAACAAATTGAAGGTTATAAAAATCCTGTCTTTAAAGCATTTCCAACCGAACAAGAAGCGTGAGCTTTTGTTGGAAACTTAAATGAAAATGATAATTCAAATTGAACTATAGCTTATACTGATGGAAGTTATAGAAGTGATGATCATTCTTATTCATATGGAGCAGCAATATTTCTAGAAAATGGGATTCTAGAAATGAGCCAAAGAAAATTTGATAGTGAACGTGCTGATTTAAGAAACGTAGCTGGAGAAATTGATGGGGCTGCTAAAGTTATGGAATATGCTTATAACCACAATATCAAAAAACTAGAAATTCATCATGATTATCAAGGTATTTCAGCTTGAGCAACAGGTGAATGAAAAGCAAACAAAGAACTTACTAAAAAATATAAAGATTTCACAAATAAGATTTCTAAAAAAGTTGAATTACGTTTTGTTTGAGTTAAAGGACATAGTGGTGAAGCTGGAAATGAGTTAGTTGATAAACTAGCTGGTGAAGCTAGTAAAGATTACCAAGAAAGGTTAGTGAAGAATTAATGAAAGAATTCAAATTAAGCACAACTGGTAACAAAATCTTAAGTTGTTATTTATGAGATGATGTTGAAAAACCTGTTGGAGTAATTCAATTAGTACATGGTAGTGCCGAGCATATGGGTCGTTATGATGGTTTTGCACAAGACATGAACAAAAAAGGTTTCATTGTTATTGGAGATGATCATAGAGGTCATGGTAAAACTGCTGATGACAATAATGAACCATTAGGTTATTTTGCAAAACATCATGGTTGAAAGAAAATTGTTGATGATGAATTGGTTATTAACAATTACATTAATCGTTATTATAATGAATTACCAATCTTTATGTTAGGACATTCTATGGGAAGTTTTATAGCAAGAAACTATGCTATAAAATTCTCAAATACCATTGATGGCTTAATCTTAAGTGGGACTACAGATTATCCAAAATCTGAATTAATTTTAGGTGAAATCGTTGCTGAATTTAATTGTTTAATTGGTCGTGGTAAAAAACCTGGAAAATTAATTCACAAACTTTCTTATTCCAAATTTAATAATAAATTTGCTAAAGATAAAAAGAATTTAACTGGTAGTGAATGACAAACTAGAAACCAAGAAATTCAAGAAGAATTTCAAAATGATCCAAAATCAGGATTTGTTTTTACAAATTCTGGATTTAAAGATATGTTTGATGGATTATTAACAATTCAAAAGAAAAGAAACATCGAATTGACTAGAAAGTCTTTACCAATCTTAATTATTTCTGGATTAGATGATCCAGTTGGTTTTTATGGTAAAGGTGTCGAAAAAGTTTCAGAACATTATGAAAAACTTGGATACAATGTTGAAATGATTCTTTATCCAAATTTAAGACATGAAATCTTGTTTGAACCAGAACATAGACAAGTTGAACAAGATATTCTAAGTTTCATGGACCGTAATATAAAACGATAAAATCACATCAGTGATTTTTTCTTTTGTTAAAAGAATAAGATTTAGTATAATTCAAAGAGATAAATACTTTTTATAAAAAAATAGTTAACAATAAAAAATAGAAATAATAAGGAGGGTTGTTTATGGATAAAAAGAAAATTAGAAACTTTAGTATTATCGCTCATATCGACCATGGGAAATCAACTTTAGCAGACCGTATTTTAGAAATGACTGATACAGTTGCTACAAGAGAGATGCAAGAACAGTTATTAGACTCAATGGATATTGAACGTGAACGTGGAATTACCATTAAATTAAACTCAGTACAATTAAAATACAAAGCAAAAGATGGACAAGAATATGTTTTCAACTTAATTGATACACCAGGACATGTGGACTTCCAATATGAAGTTTCAAGAAGTTTAGCTGCTTGTGAAGGAGCTATTTTAGTTGTGGATGCAACTCAAGGAGTTGAAGCACAAACCTTAGCTAACGTTTATTTAGCATTGGATAATGACTTAGAAATTATTCCAGTAATTAATAAAGTAGATTTACCAAGTGCTGATGTTGAAAGAACAAAAGAACAAATTGAAAATATTATTGGTTTAGATACAACCGATGCACCAGAAATTAGTGCTAAGACTGGATTAAATGTTGAAGATGTTCTTGAAGCCATTGTTGCTAAAATTCCATACCCAATGGATGCAAATGACAAAGAACCATTAAGAGCTTTAATTTTTGATAGTTATTATGATCAATACCTTGGAGTTGTGATGTCTGTTCGTTTAAGACAAGGAACAATCAAAGTTGGTGACAAAATTAAAATGATGTCTAATGGGGCTGAATATGAAGTTACTGAAGTTGGAGTTAAAACTCCAAAAATCTTAAAAAAAGATATGTTAGAAGCCGGAGAAGTTGGATGAATTTCTGCTTCAATTAAAACTATTAAAGACGTTCATGTTGGAGATACTATTACTTTAGCTAAAAACCCTGCAACTGAACCTTTACCTGGTTATAAAAAATTAAAACCAATGGTTTATTCTGGAATTTATCCAGTTGATAATGCAAGATATGAAGACTTTAAAGAAGCTTTAGAAAAAATTGAATTATCAGATTCTGCTTTAGTTTATGAACCAGAAAGTTCACAAGCTTTAGGATTTGGATTTAGAGTTGGTTTCTTAGGATTATTACATATGGAAGTTATCCAAGAACGTTTAGAACGTGAATATAACTTAAACCTAATTGCAACAACTCCATCAGTTATTTATAGAGTAACTTTAACTAATGGTGATGTAATTGAAATTGATAACCCATCATTATTACCAGATCCACAAAAGATTAAAATGATTGAAGAACCTTATGTAAATATTAAAGTTACAACACCAGGTGAATATGTTGGAGATTTAATGAATTTAATGCAATCTAAATTAGGAGTTTATCGTGATTTAGTTTATGTTGATGATACAAGAATGGAATTAGTTTATGATATGCCATTAGCAGAAATCATTTTTGATTTCTTTAATAAATTAAAATCTATTTCTCATGGTTATGCTTCATTTGAATATGAACCAATTGGATATCAAGAATCTAAATTAGTAAAAATGGACATTCTTTTAAATGGAGAAATGGTTGATGCTTTATCAATGATTGTTAACAATCAATTTGCTTATGAACGTGGGAGAGAATTAACTAAGAAATTAAAAGAAATTATTCCGCGTCAAAACTTTGAAATTCCGGTTCAAGCTTCAATCGGAAATAAGGTAATTGCCAGAGAAACAATTAAAGCGTATCGAAAAGACGTTACTTGAAAATTACATGCAGCTGATATTTCACGTAAGAAAAAATTACTTGAAAAACAAAAAGAAGGTAAAAAACGTATGAAACAAATTGGAAGAGTCGAAGTTCCACAAGATGCTTTCGTAGCGGTTTTAAAACTAGACGATTAAAATGAATCAAGTTCAAAAACTACATGTCAGCGTTAGTGGTGAAAAAGTTGAGTACTTTTTAAAGTTAAACGATAATCAAAAAAATATTGTGATGCGTGTACGTAACGGAGAAATCCATGTTTCTGCTCCAAGTAAAGTAAAGATAGCAGAAATTGAAGCTATGATTCGTCAGAACTATAGCAAGATAAATAAACTTAAAGAAAAGTTTGCTCGTAATAATAAATACGATCTGACTACAACAAAACCTTGAATCAAAATCTTTGATGAAAAAGTTAGAGTCAACATAGTTGATGCAAATATCAATACTAAAGCTACAAAACAAGGCTTTGAAATGAAGAATTATTATGATTCTAATTTACAATTAAAAAAACTTTATACTTTTTTAAGTAAGTATTATCATAATTGATTTTTAAGCAGAGCTAAGATGTGAGCTGAAAAAATGAATGTTGAATTTGATAATTTATCAATTAAAAATGTTGTTGGTAAATGAGGAGCTTGTTATCCTAAAGAAAAGAAATTAATCTTTAATATCCGTTTAATTCATTTTCCAGTTGAAGTGATTGATAGTGTGATTGTTCATGAACTTTCTCACTTAGAAAACCCAAATCATTCAAAACAATTTTGAAATCAGGTTTATAAATATAAACCTGATTATAAAGAAAATACCTCAGCATTAGATAACTGAGGTATTTAATATAAATATTTAATTTTATAAACCTTTGAATTCAGCAGTTTGACCAAATTTATAAAGCATTTCACTATTTTCTTTGTGGAATGCTTTTTTATCGATTGTTTTATCATTTTCTAAAACATCCATAATGTTTTTAACAACGTTAGCAGCTTCTTTTGAATTACCAACTAAATAAACTTGAGGGATTTTATTTCCTCATAATAATTGATCGTTGTATAAAACTCCAGTCACAAAACCATTTGCTCCATAACTTGGATATTCTCCAATGTTTTGTGGAATTAAAGCACGGAAGTCTGATTCTTTGACAATTAAGAAGATGTTTGGATTGTTTAAAGCTTTTTCAACATAAATTCCAAACTCAACTAATGTTCCTGGATCTCCATTATTTAAATCAAAGATTGCGAATTGTGATTTTTGAATAGTAGAGTAGTCATAATCAAAAATTCCTTTGTTGGTACGACCAGCATCAGCATCGTTAAAGTCATAATCAACTGGATTTCAGATATCGATTAAATCCATATCTAAAGTATCGCGAAGTTGTTGTCCTTCTAATTTTCTTTGGTTTCATTCACCTTCAGTGAATAAAGGTCCAGCATTGTATATTCCATATTTTTTCATTTTTCTAATAACTCCTTTTTATAATTTGTTTACTTAACCTATATCTTAATATAAAAATAAATCTAATAGGGTTTTGAATGTTAAAATTAACACATAAATTAAAGGAGTTCTTTTTAGATGAGTAAAAAAACTAAGTATTTAGAAAATCTTAATAAAGTTGTTGATGAAGAATTCTTTATCATTGAAAATGCTGAAGATTATGATGTAATTGAACAAATTAATGAACTTAAAGAAATGTGAATTAAAAACAGAAGCATTGATGAATTAAGAATGAAAACTGATGAATTATCTGATAACTTTCCTTTAGCTTTTGTTGTTCCTGAAATCACTTCAGAAGAAGATGATAGAGTAACTATTCAACAAATCGCTTTAATGCGTTTGTTTGTTTTCTTTAATATCTTAAATGATACTTTAGATGCTTTAATGAGCATTGAAAAAGATGATATTTATCAAAAACTAGTTTATCGTTACCCAGATAAAGACATTGATTTTGCTGAATTTGCAGCGATTACCAAGGTTGCAAAAGATCATGTTGCTCAAATGACAGATAGTTTAAAAGTTTTAAGTATTCCAGATAGTATGCACTTCTTTTTAGAACATTTAAAAACTATTGTTGTTGAAATGAATCAAGAAAAGGACTTAGCTAAATTTTATGAAGACTTATATGATTTCTTCGATTACACTAATGTCTTTTTAGACCAAATTGAAGGTGAAATCTTCGATTGAGACGAAGATGAAATTACTCAAGCTAACTTCTTATTCTTCTGATTATTTACATCAGAATTAGTTGCTTACAATCTTTTATTATTAAAAGAATATTACTTAGAATTACAACAACCAAAAGTCATGAATCAACAACTTCAAGAAATTAAATACATTACAGACAATCGTCAAGAAATGGTTAATGAATTTAAAATCCTTTTAAGTTTAGATAAAGCTTTTGAAAATAATAAAAAATAGTAAAATATTAATAGGTATACATATAGATTGTGTTTGGAAAGAAATGCTTACATAAGGACATCCTTAATTGGATGTTTTTATTTTTTAAAAGATATTGTAAAAAAGAGAATTAATTATAAAATATTAATAGGTAGGCGTGTAGATCATGTTTCGAAAGAAACATAAACACACACAAAGAATCCTTTATAGGATTCTTTTTTAATTTAATTCTTATTGAATTTTAGCAAAAGAGAAGTAAAATATAAGTAAGTTATTTGAATGGCTTGTTTCGAAAGAAACAACTATCAAAAGTACCCTTGATTTTAAAAGGGTACTTTTTTATTTTAAAAAATACGCAGACCACTATTCCGCGCATTTATCTTTAGTTAAAGACTAACTATTTTGAAAGCAAAATAACAACAATAATTATTGTTACAAAGCAAAGACATATAGTTAATACTTTTAAACTTTCATTTGTCATCGGAGTTCTACCTCCTTTGCTTTTATCAAATGAAAGCCATTTCTAGTTAAGTTATTTGAATGGCATTCATTAGCTAATTTTATATAGTGGATAAAAAAGCCATTAACATTCTATCGAATAAAGTATCTTTTTTCTCTTGTTTTAATAGAGAAAAAATGAAAAAGAAATTTAAAATAATTCGGGATTTTTTCCAGTTTTTTCCTTATGTTTACACAATTTTAGGACTTTTATAAAAACGTTAAACATTGAGCGATTTTTTCTATTTTTATAAATTTTAAACTATGGTAGAATTAATTAGTTATTTACTGAAAAATTTAACCGTTTAAATAGAAAGAAGAAATAAAATGGACGCAAAAAAAATTATTAATATTGCGGTTATTGCTCACGTTGATGCTGGTAAATCTACTTTAGTAGATGGTTTATTAAACCAAGCTGGTGTCTTTAGAGATAACCAAGAAATTGATGCACAAGTTATGGATAGTAATGATCAAGAAAAAGAACGTGGAATCACAATTTATTCTAAGAACTGTGCAATTGAGTATAAAGGAATCAAAATTAACATCGTTGATACACCAGGCCACGCTGACTTCTCATCAGAAGTTGAACGTATTATGAAAACTGTTGATACTGTTATTCTTTTAGTTGACTCAAGTGAAGGACCAATGCCTCAAACACGTTTCGTTACTCAAAAAGCTTTAGAATTGGGATTACACCCAATTTTAATGATTAACAAAATCGATAAAAAAGACCAACGTGCTGAAGAAGTTGTTGATGAAGTTTTAGAATTATTCATGGAATTAGATGCTGACGAATCACAAATGAACTTCCCAGTATTATATGGAATTGCAAAAGAAGGAATTGCTCAATATGATATGACAACACCTTCAAAAGACTTATCACCATTATTAGAAACAATCGTTACTCAAGTTGGAAGTTATGACACTGATTTATCAGCTAACCCAACAAGAATGCAAGTTTCATCATTAGCATATGATCCTTTCATCGGAAGATTAGGAATCGGAAGATTATTTGAAGGTAAAGCTAAAGCTGGACAAAGTGTTTCAGTTATTAGAAATGATGGTACTCAATACAACGGAAAAATTACTAAAGTCTTTGTTTACCAAGGATTAAACCGTGTTGAAGTGGAAGAAGCTAGTGCTGGAGATATCGTTGTTATTGCTGGATTACCAGAAATTTCAATTGGGGATACTGTTGGAGAGTTAAACAATGTTAAAGCAATGGACCCAATTAAAATTGAAGAACCAACAATGAGTATGAACTTCTTAGTTAATACTTCACCTTTTGCTGGTCGTGTTGGTAAATTCGTAACTTCACGTAACATCAAAGAACGTCTAGAAAAAGAATTAGAAGTTAACGTTGGTTTAAGAGTTGAACCTTTAGTTAATTCAGATGTTGAAGGATTCAAAGTTTTAGGACGTGGAGAATTACACCTTTCTGTTTTAATTGAACAAATGCGTCGTGAAGGATTCGAATTAGGAATTTCTTCACCAGAAGTTATCTTCCATAAAAATCCACAAACTGGAGAAATTATGGAACCAATGGAAAAAGTTATTATTAACGTTCCAACTGAATACTCAGGAACTGTAATCAACAAATTAAACCTACGTAAAGGAATGATGTTAGATATGGATTCTGATGGAGTTCGTGATAAAGTAACTTACAATGTGCCATTACGTGCTTTAATTGGATTTAGATCTGAATTTACAAATGATACCCACGGAGAAGGAATCTTAGTGCAATCATCAAACGGATTTGAACCATACAAAGGTGCAATCGAATCTCGTCAAAACGGAGTTATGATTTCTATGGCTAACGGAGTTACTGTAGCTTACGCTTTAAGTGGTTTAGAACCAAGAGGAACTCTATTTGTTGGTCCTCAAACTGAAGTTTATGAAGGAATGATTGTTGGACAACACTCAAGAAGTAATGACTTAGATGTTAACCCAACTACAGGTAAAAAATTAACTAATACTCGTTCAAGTGGAACTGATGAATCAACAAAA
The DNA here is from genome assembly GCF_002441935.1 of Mesoplasma lactucae ATCC 49193. GTDB lineage: Bacteria > Bacillota_I > Bacilli_A > Mycoplasmatales > Mycoplasmataceae > Edwardiiplasma > Edwardiiplasma lactucae. The sequence continues at coordinate 532,253 of NZ_CP023668.1, read as the reverse complement.
CTTTCACCATGAAAGAAAATGACATTAGAAGAAGCTTTAGAATTTATCGAATGAGATGAATTAGTTGAAGTAACACCTGATGATATCAGATTACGTAAAAAATGATTAACAATCAATGACCGTAAACGTCACAGAAACGATCAAAAGAAAGCAATCGAAGAACTTTAAGATTAGCTTAAAATACATAATATTTAATCAACCAGTAATAAAGGTTGATTTTTTTATACCTTAATTTTGGTTTATTTATTTTTCTTTTTATCTATAATCAAATTAACAAATTACTGAAATAAATTAACCTATCGAATTCCGGGAAGAATCCATTAAGAGAGGTTAGTGAAGAGAAATGCACAAAATTTTAATAAACGGTGAAGGTGTAATTGTTCCATCCGATAAATTAACAGCACCTGTACCAAACATCTTGGTTGATAATAACCAAGTTAACTTAGAGAATAAAAAAGGAAACGAAACAAGAATCAAAATCTTAAGTGATTTTCCTTCAAATAGAGAAGTTGTTTTAAGTTCAGCTCCAAATTTTATAGTAGATTCTAACTGTTATGATGCTAAATATGATAAAAATGATGGAGATATTATTATCACACCTAAGCACCAAGGAAACGGGGATCTTTATATTAAAATTGGTTCTCAATTAGGTAAAGTAAACATTAATATTACCCAATAAAGAACTATAAAAATCTTTAATAAAAATCAGAACCAATCTTCTGATTTTTATTTAGTTATAAAGTTTCATAATAAATTAGTTTTAAAATGAAACATAAAAGTTTACAATCAAAGTAACAAAAGAGGTGAAAACGTGAAAAAGTTCTTATCAATCTTAGCATCGGTAGGATTAGTAGCTACATCAGCAACATCGGTTGTTGCTTGTGGTTCACAAACAGCATATGGACACATTAGTGGTAATCATCCGAATCCTGGTGATCAAAAAATTATCACTGATAAAACCAGATTAGATTTACAAATAACTCAAACTGGTTATGTAACTATTAAAGATCCTAGCGTTGAAGGAAAAGAAATCAAAGTTTCTTCAGCTAATCAAACAATTGCTATTGCTGAAATAACAGGTAATTTAATAACTGTTGCAGCATTAATGCAAGGAAGCACAAAAATAAGTGTTATTTGTGGAGAAAAGCAAACAATAATTGAAGTTAATGTACAAGACAATAGACCTAAGGTTGATAAAGTTACTTTAAGTCAATCTTCAATTTCAATTAAGACTAACGAAACCGGCATGGTAGGTATTACTTCTAATGTCCCTGTTGGTGTTCGTCCGTCAATCGAATCTTCAAACCCAAATATTGCTATTGGTTCTATAGATGTTGATAATAAATCAAAATACGTTATTAAAATAGCTCCGTTAAGTGCTGGTAAAACAACCTTAACTGTGTGAGTATTAGACAAATCAACAACTTTAGAAGTTATGGTTGCACCTAATAAAAAGACTCCAACTGCAGTTGAAGTAAGCGATAAAAACCCACAGATTAAAGAAGGAGAAACTAAAGTAATTACAATCACTAATCCAAGTGATTTACCAATTACAGATAGTGATACTTCTGATTATTCACCAGCACAAATTTCTTCAGCAAACCCAAGTATAGCTATGGCTACAGTTAGTGGTAATACTATTACAATTGCTGCTTTAAAAGTTGGGTCAACTAAGATTACTGTTAGTGTTGAAGGAGTTAGTTGTGATATTAATGTTGATGTTCTTTCGAGTGCACCAAATGTTACAAGCATTACTACTAATCAAAAAGTAGAAGTCATTAAAGGACAAACTATTTCAGATACATTTTCATTTGTAGCTGAAAATAATAATGATTTAGTCCCACAAATTGATTCAGAAGATCCAAATGTTTCTCTAGCTCAAGTTTCTGGAAATAAAATTACTTATGTTGGAAATAAAATTGGAACAACAGTTGTTAATTTAACAATAGGAAATAAATCAGTTGCAATTGATGTAACAGTTAAAACTGATGTACCTGATGCTCAACCTATTAAATTAGATTGTGCTAATTCAATTCAAATGGCACAAAGTGATTTAAAAAGAATTAAAATTACAAGCAAAGTCCCACCAGGACAATTCGTTAAAGTAAGTTCAGCTGATGATAGTATTGCTTTTGCTTCGCCAAATAATACAAATGATGGAATTATTGTTGGTTCAACTCCAAAACTTGGAACAACTCAAATCACTATTATTGTTGCTAATCAAACAAAAGTAATTACTGTTACAGTTGTTGATAACACACCAAAAGTTGATGATATTACCTTATCTAAAAATGTATCTAATTTAGAGTGAGGAGAACATGACATAATCACTGTTAATTCAGAAATCCCTAACGGAGTTGAACTAATGGTTGGTTCCCAAAATGCGCAAGTAGCAATTGCAGAAATTTCAGATAAAACAATTACAATTGCTGCAACTGGAGTTGGTACAACAATTATTACAGTTAAGGCATTAGATAAAACAGCACAAATTAGTGTAACTATTGAAGATAATAGACCAAAAGTTGAAAGTGTTAATGTTAAGGATTCATCAGAAACTTTAGAAATTAATTCAAGTATTACAAATACAATTACATCTTCAATTCCAAAGGAAGTAAAACCTTCAATTGAAGTTGATGATTCATCAATTGCCTTAGCAACTATTAGTCAAGATAACAATAACCAAATTACTATAGTTGGATTAAAAGTTGGAACTGCTAAATTTACAATTTGAGTTTTGGATAAATCAACTACTTTTACAGTTACTGTAAAAGATAGTAGACCAACAATTGATAGTTTAACTTTAGATAAAACTTCACTAACTTTACCAGTTGGAACAACATCAACTGCAAAAATTACAACACCAATTCCAAACGGAAATAATGCTGTAATTAAAGTTGATGATATGAATACAGCTATAGCAAACGTTGATGGTTCAACAATTTATGTAGCTGGATTAAAAGAAGGAACTACTAATGTAACTGTTACTTTATTAGGAAAAACAACCACTCTAACAGTTAATGTTGTTCCTGTGGTTTCTAACTTAACCTTAAGTCAAAATACTTTAGAAGTTAAAAATGATGGAGTTTTAGGAACTCTTTCAATTAATTCACCAGCTAGTTTACCAATTGGTCATAAACCAACAATTGTGGCAGACGACCCGACTATAGCTATAGCCCAAGTTTCTGGAACAAGTATTGTTGTAGCGGGAATTAAAGAAGGAACAACAAAAGTTACTGTAACTTTAGCAAATGCCTCTGCAACATTTGTTGTGACTGTTGTTGATATTAATAAATTAAAACCTACACCAACAAATGATTTAAATTCAATTATTTATAATAAATGAATTTGATCATTATATACGCTGGATGGAACTTCTAAAGACGATATTAACGGTGAAGGTGGAAATAAATGAACAATTTGAAAAGATTTAGTTCATGTTAATCCTGTAGGAATTAGCCAAGATGGCTGAAATCATGTTAACTGAAATGTAGTCTCAGATCCAGAAGGAAGAGGTACTCAAAACCCTTATGAACAATGAATTAAATTAACTCCAAATGATAAAACTTTTACAGGAACAGCTACAATTAGAGTGACATCTGATTATGATCCAAATGAACAAATTCCTGGACAAAGAAAACATTACAAAGCAATCGCAGGATTAATTTACGCTGAAACTCAATCTGTATTGGACTTCAACGATTATAAGCAATATATAAATTATGATGCTAAAGCCAAAAAATATAACATTAGTAGTATTTGATTAAATAGAACTCTTTTTGGCGATAATAAAAATTATACTTATCCTGGGACAAATTATACTAATCCAGATGGAGTAAGTGCAATTTTAGCGAATCCACAAATTAGTTCAAATTATTATCACGCAGCAATAACTCCGTATTGGCCGTCAACTCAAAAAGTAAACTTTAGATTAGGAGTTTGATCTATTGCTGGTCAAAACAAAATTTCTGAAACAAGCAATGTAGACGTAATTGTAAGACCAGCTTTATATGACTATGAAGATATTTTTGGAGACTACAACCAAGCACCAGGGTTGGGAGACGTTATTGGTTCAGGAAATCCTAAAGACTATAACCAATTTGGTGCCTTTGAAAAAATAAACTGACAAATTAATGGTGCTTTGAATAGAAATAGCCCAAGTAACGAACCTAAAGAAACGCATTTAGCTTATCGTTTAGGAAATCAAAATATTGCCGCTAAAAACATGAATAATGTCCCTAGCCAAGGAATGTTTAGTAACGGTTCTTCAAGTCAAATTAGACGATACAAAAATTATTGAAACTATGATAAGTCTTGATATTCACCAATTACACAAGGATTTGATTATCAAGTAATTATTACTGACTGATATGGAAATAAATATACTCAAAGTGCAAATCCAGATGGAACTCAAAACCAAGTTGTAACTAATTCTGGTACTGGTAGACAGGGATCATTCTCAAGTCAATTAACTACTGGATATAAAATTAAATTACAAGGTTTATGCAATGATAGAACTTCTGCTAATGGAATTGCTTTAGTAAGTGATTATGTTGATATTGATTATAATTTAACAACTGACATAAGTAGAATCGTAACTCAACAAGCATTGGCTGATGTTTTAAGAGTTGGAACTCCTATTAGTGATGTACAAAACGGAATTATTAATTACATAACTAATTACTCTAATTCAGATGAATACATTCAATTACAAAACGCCAAAATTGGAGTTGATTATTGAATTCAATTCTTAAAATCTGATTTTACTGCTCATACTAGTGATTATTTATGACCAGGAGATATTATTAAAGTAATACCTTATTCAAATTCAGTTTTCTTTAACTACAACAATAATGCAATCTTGCATTCCTTCTAGTTACAAAACTTAATATAAAATAAAAATCCTATTCTAGATTTACTAGAGTAGGATTTTTCTTATATTGATATATTAAATTATTATTGTCCAACGTTTACTGTAATTTCAACAGTGTTGTATCCGGGGTTATTAATTGTAAATGTGTAAACTCCAATAGATTTTCCTTTAATAGAAATTGTTTTGTCATCTTTTAAAGAAATTTCACAAACACTTGAATTCCCAACAATTTTATCTAACCCTAGATTAATAGGGTAATCTCCTGAAAGAGTAATTTCAGTTGTATCAAAAGTTACTTTTCCAGTTCCTTTTTCACTAGTTGGTGCAGTTAAGTTAACTGTATATTCTTTTTCATTAACTTTAGTCATTTTTTCATTACCAGTTAATGTTAAAACTTTAACATCGCCTTTGTTAGTTACAATGAATTCACGGTTGTTAATTCCATCAGCACTAATTATTAAAGTAGTTGAACCGATGTTTTCAGTTCCTGTTAATTTAGTTCCTTCAATTTTTACAACTTTTTGGTTTTCATCTTTTGCTTTAATCGATACATTAGTTAAATTGTTTAAATTGATTGGATCTTTTAAACCAAACATATAAACAAGAACATCTTTAGATTGATCTTTGAAAACATCTTGAGCCATTTTTGTTCCATCAAAACTTGATGTGTTTTTTAATTTAGCAATTTCGTTTTGAGCTCTCATGTTTTCATTGTTTTTATCATTTAAGTTTCTTTCAGCTTGTGCTTTAGCTCTGTTAGCTTCAGTAAGTTGATCTTGAGTATTTTCTAATTCTTTTTGAGTATTATATAAAGCTTCTTCTGCAATGCTTAAGTAAGCATCGTTAATTGTTTTGTCGTTTTCTAATTGCTTAACTTTTTTATTTGCAGCATCAAAAGCTGCTTGTTTTTCTGCTAAGTTTGAAGTTAAAGTTTCGTTATTTTCTTTAGCTTCTTCTAATTCTTTTTGAGTATTTACTAACGCTTCGCAAGCAGCAGCATACAATATGTCATTAATTTTAGCTTGGTTTTCTAACTCTTTAAATTTAACAGTTGCTTCATCCATTGCTTGACTAGCAGTTACTAGTTTATTTGTTAAATCTTTAACATTACCATTTGCCTCATTTAAGTCTTCTTTTGCTTGAGCTAATTGCTTGTTAGCTTCTTCTAATTTCTGAGTTAATTCTTTAATTTTGTTTTCATTTGTTGAGGTGTCATCGATTTGTGTTTTATCATTTGTTGAACCACAAGCAACAACAGCACTTGATGCAGTAGCAGTTAACCCAACTGCTCCTAAAATAGATAATAATTTTTTCATTTTTATTTTCTTGGATTATTTTCCCTAAATAAATAATCCATTTCCCTTCGTTTTTTAATTAAGTCTTTCGGCTAACTTTTTTATTTAAAAAGTTCATACTAAGTCTCGCAAAAAAAAAAAAAAAGCAACCGCTTTTCCGTGTTATCTTCAACATTTAAAGAATTTCAATTTTATTATTAAAAAAATGGTAAAAAACTTATTTCAAATTAATGTTTAATGAAATGTAATTAGTTAATTTATTTAAAAAGTTTATGGTTTATAATATCAATGTATATAAGGAAAAGAGGAAAAAGATATGTCAAAAATCGTTAAAGTTTTAGGACGTCAAATTTTAGACTCTCGTGGAACTCCAACAGTTGAAGTTGAACTTTGAACTGAATTTGGTGGACACGGAATCGCTAAAGTTCCTTCAGGAGCATCAACAGGTGCTAACGAAGCATTAGAATTACGTGATGGTGGTAAAGCATACGATGGTAAAGGTGTTACCAAAGCTGTTGCCAATGTAAATGATAAAATTGCACCATTAGTAATTGGTATGGAAGTTAGAGACCAATTATCAATCGACCAAGCAATGATTGATTTAGATGGTACTGAATTCAAAAAAAACTTAGGAGCTAACGCTATGTTAGGAGTTTCTTTAGCTGCTGCTAAAGCTGCTGCTGACGAAATGGAAATGCCATTATACGCTTACTTAGGAGGACCAGGAGCACACCAATTACCTGTACCTATGTTAAACGTTATTAACGGAGGAGAACACGCTGACTCAGCTGTTGACTTCCAAGAATTCATGATCATGCCTGTAGGAGCACCTACATTCAGCGAAGCTGTAAGATGATCATCAGAAACATTCCACATGTTAAAATCACTTTTAAAAGCTAAAGGTGACATTACTGCTGTTGGAGATGAAGGTGGATTTGCACCAAACTTCAAATGAGCTTATAAAGAAGAAACTGCAGCAGCTTTCAAAGCTAAAATGCCAGTTGAAGTTGCTTTAGATTTATTAGAAGAAGCTGTTCAAAAAGCAGGTTACAAATTAGGTAAAGAAGGATTCATGTTTGCTATGGATGCTGCTGCTTCAGAATTATACTTCGATGATAAAAAATACCACTTCAAAAAATTAGAAAAAATCTTAGGAACTGAATTCTCAATGACTTCAGAAGAATTAAATACATTCTACGAAAAATTAGTAAACAATTACCCAATCGTTTCAATCGAAGATGCATTTGCTGAAACTGACTGAGATGGATTTGTAAAATTCAACCAAGAAATTGGTAAAAATGTACAAAACGTTGGGGATGATTTATACACTACAAACCCTAAATTCATCCGTGAAGGAATTCACTTAGATGCAACTAACTCTGTATTAATTAAATTAAACCAAATTGGTACTTTATCAGAAACAATTGAAGCTATCCAAATGACTCAAAAAAATAACTGAACTGCTGTAGTTTCACACCGTTCAGGAGAAACTGAAGATACTACAATTGCTGATTTATCAGTTGCATTTAACGCAGGACAAATCAAAACTGGTTCAATGTCACGTTCAGACAGAATTGCTAAATACAACCGTTTATTAGAAATCGAAGACGAATTAGGATCAAACGCTGTATACTTAGGAGCAAAAACTTTCTACAACTTACAATGAAACAAATAATTAGTCACCGATTAATTAAAATAATATTAAATTACAACTCTTCGGAGTTGTTTTTTATTATTTTTTTCCGTGCTACAATAATAATTATTATGAGCAAATACATAGGTATAGATTTAGGTAGTAAAACCATTGGTTTAGCTACCAGTGAAGGTTTAATCGCAAACCCAGGACCAACCATCAGATTTGAAGAGTGAAATTTTGATGAAGGAATTGATAAGTTTAACGATTATTTAAAAAACCAAAACCCAGAAAAAATTATCATTGGTTATCCAAAGAACATGGATGGCTCAATTGGTGAGAGAGCAGAAATGGTTGATTTCTTTGTTGAAGGTTTCTTATTAAGCCAAGATAAATATGATGAAAAAGACATTATTCGAGTGGATGAGAGAAGAACCACAAAAATGGCTAGAAGCATCATGATTGAAGCTGGAGTTAGAAGAGACAAACAAAAACAAAAAAAAGATTCATTAGCAGCACAACTGATTTTAGAACAATATCTAAACTCAGTTAAATAAAAGGAGAGAATTATGAAAAAACACCCGTTAGTAAAAGAAATATTATTCACAAATGAGCAGATTGAAGAAGCTACTAAAAAAGTAGCTACACAAGTTAGTGATTATTACAAAGCTCAAAACGATATTTGAGAAAACACTGTTTTAATTTTAGGATTATTAAAAGGATGTGTTCCTTTCTATGCTTCATTTTTAAAACATTTTGATTATGAATGTGAAACTGATTTTATGGTTGTTTCATCTTATCGAGGAACTACTAAAACATCAGGAGATCCAAAAATCGTTTTAGATGTTAATACAACTGTTAAAGGAAAAGATATTTTAATTGTTGAAGATGTTATTGATAGTGGATTGACTTTGAAATACATCAAAGCTTATTTAATGTCACGTGGAGCAAAATCAGTTAAAATTGTTACTTTAATTGATAAGAGAAACAAAAACCGCGTGTCTGGAATTGAAGCTGATTGACATTGCTTTACTATGGGAGAAGAATTCATTGTTGGTTTTGGTTTAGATTACCAAGAAAGACTTAGAAACTTACCTTACATCGGAATTATCGATGAAGAAAAACGTAAAAACTGAAAATGATAATTTAATCAAGAACCCTTGAAAAATAAAGGGTTCTTTTATTTTGAATGACTTGATTTCAATAGTAAGGTAAAATATAAGAAAAGTTAGGTGTAATTAAAAAAATGAAGAAAATCATGTTTCCAGGAAGCTTTGATCCTTTTCATAAAGGACATGCTTCTTTGGTTAAAAAGGCGTTAAAAATCTTTGATGAAGTTGATATTGTAGTTAGTCGTAACCCTGATAAAAACTATAAACATACAGTTGAGAGAAGAAAACAAATGATTGAAAACTATTATCGCAATGAGAAAAGAGTTAAAGTTTTAATCAATGAAAACTTATTAACAATTAATTTTGCTAAACAAAATAACTTCAACTACATCTTAAGAGGGTTTAGAAATAAACAAGACTTTGAATATGAAGTTGAACTAGCTAAATATAATAACGCAATTGATCCAAACATCGAACTTATTTATTTTTTTACAGAACAACAAAATCAAAACACAAGTTCATCATTATTAAAAGAAATTGATGAATACAAGGAGAAAAATCATTATGAATAAACAATACCAAGCATTAGCAAACAAAATTAAAGAATACGAATACATCGTGATTTTTCGCCGTGATAATCCGGATGGAAACGCTTATGGTTCACAATTAGGGTTAAGAGAAATCTTAAAAACTAATTTTCCTGATAAAAAAGTTTATGCTTCTGGAACAAACAGTGAGTTTTTAAACCCAATGGGAAGAATGGATAACTTTGATCCTTCAGTCTTACCACAAGCTTTAGGGATTGTTGTTGACTGTCCAACAACAGAATGAATTGATGGAAATGGTTGAGAACATGTTAAAGAACTTGTTAAAATTGATAACCACCCAGAAAAAGAACAATATGGAGCAATTGATATCAATGATCAAAGTATTTCTTCAACTTCTGAATTAATTGCTGATATTGCCTTTGATTTAAAATGATTAGTCACTCCATTAGCAGCCCAAAACTTATTAATTGGAGCTTTAGAATCAATGCAAGATTTTTGAAGTGCGAAATTTAATAAAAAGACTTTCTTAATTCTAGCTAAACTAATTGAACTTTCACCAGATGTTAATGAAATTGTTTCAAGACGTACTTATTCAACTCAAAATGAAAATGATGTTAAAAAATATTTAGTAAATCACATTAGAACTAAAGATAACTTAACTTATGTTTATATTCCTTATCATAAGTTAGAAAAATACCAAGTTGAACCAAATAGAGCAGCTACCTTTATGTGATTATTATTAACTTTCTCAACAACTGAATTTACAGCTATGTTTATTGAATATCCTGATAAAAAAATTCGTGCTCATATTTGTAGTAAAACTAGACCAGTTAACTTATTTGCAGCAAGATATGGTGGATGAGGAACTGAATATAGTGCTGGCGCTTTCTTAGAAAGCAAAAAAGAAATCAAACCAATCTTAGAAACTTTAGAACAAGAAACTTTCTAATAAAATTTTTGTTTTTTAACTATGAAATAATTGACTTTCAAATAGTTAACAAGGTACAATTCTAATGTTGAGTTTTCAACATTAGAATTTTATATTGGCGTTTGTGGCGAAGTGGTTAACGCATCGGGTTGTGGTTCCGACATACGGGGGTTCGATTCCCCTCAGACGCCCCATTATATTGAAAAAGATAAACTTTCTGAAATAATTTTCGGGAAGTTTTTTTATTTTCTTCTTATACCTATATGAGAAGGGAATGATTAAAGTGTATCAACAACAATTAATAAATAATGAAAGTCATGATTCTGAGATTAAAGTTAAAAACTTTGATGCTTCTAGTTTAGGCGTTTTAGTAGCACCAAATTTTCTTTTTATTAACAAACCGAACAAAACTGATAAAAAAGAAACTTATAAAATGATTGTTTGGTTTGAAATGATTGCAAATCACAATCAAATTCAATGAGATAAACTTCCAAGATTAATTAATTTAAAGAATTTTAGGTTTGAACTTTATAAACGAGATAAGAAAACTAATCAAAACATTAAAATCCCTTACTCTAGTAAAAATGAAGGTCGAGCTTTGATTGATAATTTAACTTTAAAATATGATCAAAATAATCGCCGAATTGATTTAACAGAGAAAGACTTTTTAGAATTTAAAATTCCAAGTGAACTAATTGATGATGAAGAAAATAACTTTCTATTTTCATTAGATTATCAGGCAAAAGAAACATTTGGAATTTCAAATCATCAACAAATTGGCGAAAATAGGGGAATGATTAGCTTTAATCCTAATTTAAATAAGCAAAACAACAAGAATTTTGAATTAGATCAAGTTGGTTGTTATCTAAATCGTGATTCCTATAACGGAAATAAACACCAATATTATTCATTATTAAAAAAGAATTACACCTTTAGTTTTGAAAACATAAAAACTAGATATCAATTAAATGAAAAACTTGGTTCTGTTAATGTTGGAACAAGTTCTAGTAATCCAATCTTTTTAGAAAACATCTCTTATTTAAAAAATATTTTATGAGACTTAAAAAACAACATTATTAACGATGATGTTGTTTTAATGAACGCCAAAATTGATGGAGATAAGATAAAAGATTATTATAATTTCTCTGATTTTGACTTAAACCTTAATAAAGATGGGTCTATTAATTTTAAAACCGGTTTTGACTATGATTTAAATACTAATAAAATTGTTAAAAAGGGCCAAAATCAGGTTGTTTTTACAAATTCGATTAAAAACCAACAGATTGCTTTAAATCTCCTTCTTGGTGGTAAAAAACACGAATTACGCCTAGATATCGTGAATAGCGAACCAAGTTTAGAATATCAATTCTCTGAAGAGCTAATTGAAAAGATAATAACTTTAAAAAGAAATGATTTACCGATTAAAACTGAAAAATTATCATTTGAAGAATTTCAACAACGATTAAAGAATCTTGGTTATGAAAAAGACTAAACTAATTGCAAAGATTCTTTCCTTTCTTTTTATAACGACTTCAATTGGGGTTGGTGGTTATTTAGTTTATGAATTTAGTAAATCTAATAATCAAAAAATTGATTATGAATCTTTTGGTGAAGAAAATAAAAATCACTATAGTCAGATTAAATTTGATAAAAGAGAAACTCAACAAATGCTTAACTATGAAAATGGTAACTATAGTTTCAACTTAACTAAATTTCAATATAACTTCTTATATCGACTGAAGTCATCATACAAGGAATTATTAGATTGAGAAATCAGTTTGTATGTAGATTTTCCAATTAATGCTAAGAAAGTTACCGTAACTATTGAGGATAGTGGCGATAACCAACTAAAATGAAAGTATAGTATAATGTAAGTGATAATCTTACAGGAGGCATTTTATGGACTATACAGATCAAATTATTAAAGAACTTAAAAAGCAAGGGGTTAAAGGTAATTTAACCTCTAACACAAACCTTAAAGAAGTTGGTTTAGATTCACTAGACTTAATGGATATGGTTGTTAAATTAGAAGATAAATTTAACATTATGGTTCCTGATGAAGAATTAGAAAACATTAAAACAATTGGTGATTTAGACAAGTTAATCATTAAATTAAAAGGTTAATTTGATGAAACGTCATTTAACAGAAGAGCAACAAGCTGCTTATGATTCTATAATTCAAGTTTTAAAAGATAAAGGAATCAAAATTACTAAGGTACGTGAATCAATCATTGAAATGTTATTAATGAATGAACATGCTACTACTTCAGAAATTGTTAAAAGCTTAAAAGATGAATTAGATAATGTAAACACTGCTAGTGTCTATAACACTTTAGACTTGTTATTAGCAGAACACATCGTTTCAGCTAATACTTTTAATGGAAAACAAATATGTTATGAAATTGTTGAAAGAAACACCATTCACTTTTCTTGTATAAAATGTGATCGTGTTTATCATATTAGATCAGATGAAATTGAAGAAAAAAGTTTCAAAGATTTAGAAAAATTAGGAGATTCAATTGGATTTAAAATGGATCATTTCAAAATTGAATGTCATGGAACTTGTCAAAGTTGTTTATTAAAAGAACATAAACAAGAACGCAAAGGAGCAAAAGCCTAAATTATTTTAGGAAAATTGCTTCTTTTTTTCTTTTTTGGGTTGGAAAAAATCATATACTTTATGTATAATTTTAAAGTTGTTAACAAACCAAATAGGGGTATAGTTCAGTTGGTAGAACATCGGTCTTCAAAACCGAGTGTCGCGAGTTCGAGTCTTGCTACCCCTGCCATTAAGAAAATAAAATAGTATCGCGTTTATCTCAAATAATTGCGATACTATTTTTATATATAGAGGTGTAGTTCAATGGTAGAACGTTGGTCTCCAAAACCAAGCGTTGAGGGTTCGATTCCTTTCACCTCTGCCAATAAGAAAAAGAAATGCGATTCAATTAATTTTGAATCGCATTTTTATATCCTACTTATAAATTTTTACAGTTACAAATCCAATTGTGTTTACTCCAGCATGGGCTGTGTAAAGAGGTGGGATTAGTTCTTCTGTATATTTAATTTTTGCTGCATCTAAAGCTTCTTTGGCGTTATCTTTAATTTTTTCATCTGTTAAAGGAGTTGAAACAAAGATAAATTTATAATCACTTGGATTTTTATAATCTTTTTTAGTAGTTTCAATAACAGGTTTAACTAAAGCACCAATTGTTCTAGCCATTGCTTGTTTTTTGGGTTTAGCTTCTCATTTAATTAAAACTTTAGTTTTAAATAAACTTAACATGGCGTTTAAAACGTTTAAAGCTCTTCCACCCTTAGCAAGTTTTTTAAGATCACCTGGGATAATTCCAAGGTACATATTTTTTTCATAATCTTTAATGAAGGCTAAAACTTCATCAATTGATTTAAATTCTTCAGCTTGTAATTTTTTATTAATTGCTAAAGCACATTCTTTAATTCCGTTTGCAGCCATTGAATGTTCAACAACTGTAATTTTTTCATCATAGTCACCATCGTTTGCCATCATTAATGATGTTTGATACATTGATGAAAGATTTTGAGGAATTGGTAAATGAATAATATGGTCATATTTGTTCAACATTTCATCATATTTTTCAGCAAGTTCTCCTGGAGAGGCTTGTGAAGTTTTTACATTTTCACCATCACTTACTCTTTGATAGAAATTTGTGGTTTTTAAGTTAGCTTCAGTATCTTTTACATCGGTTCCATCTTCAAAAACGATGTGTAGGGGAATTAAATCAACGTTTGTGTTTTCATAAACGCTAGGATCATTTCCTCCGGCAGTATCAACTAAGATACCAATTTTTTTGTTTTCCATTTAGATTATTCCTTTCAAGCTACAATAGCAAAAGTACTAGGACCAGTATGTGCAGAAATAACATTTGTTAATTCTGCATCTAGACCAATTTCTAGACCTTCTTTTTCAATAATAGATTTTACTAAATCAATAGTTTCTTCTTCAGCACGTGAGTGAGTTAAATCGACTTTCTTAAGACCTTTAACTGATTTTTTTAATTCCTTTACAGATTCGACAATGGCTTTTTTAAAGGTTCTGGTAGTGAATGCTTTATCAATTGTTCCATCATAACTAAGAACAGGAACAATTTTTAAAATCTTAGCCAAACTAGCAGCCGCAGGAGTAATTCTTCCCCCACGTTTTAAGGTGTCTAGAGTTTTTGGGATAATAAAAGTCTTAAAATCTTCTGAATCTTGTTTTACAAGTTCTATAATCTCAAAACCAGTTTTGTTTTGAGAAATTCATTTTGCTATGTCACCAACAATATGTTGTTGAACAATACTTACACCATTAGTGTCAGTTACGAATACCTTACCTTTATACTTAGATTCTGTTTCAGAAATCATTCTATAAGTATTGAATTGTCCGCTTAATCCTTTTGAGATAAAAGCACAAATTATTTGATCATATTTTTCTAATAATTTGTCTCACATAGGAAGCATAATTCCAGGAGGGGTTTGTGCAGTTTTTAAAACTTGAGTTTCTAAAAGTTCATAAAACTTATCTTTATCAAAGTTTTCATCATCTTGAAACTCTTGTCCATCTTCTGTGTTGATTAGTAGAGGGACCATATATAGGTCTTTATAATCGGTTAGTTTTCCATCATAAGATGAGTCAGTTAAAATTGCAATATTCATATATTCAACCTCCATAGTTGTGTTACTTAGATTATATAATATTTGGTATAATGTATACAATAAAGGCTTGCGATTATAACCTTTGGTTATAGTCTAGGCCTATTTTTAACGATTAATAATTTTCAAGGGAGATAAAAACATGTACGGAGTTTACTATAATGATCTATTCGATAGCTTGATTATTTCTAAAAAAACAATTGATGACTATCTAGTCGATTTCAAAGATGGAGTCACAATTTTACGTGATGAAAAAACAAAAGAAATTACTGGTGTAAATGTCTTTAATGTTTCAAAAGATATCACTTTACATAAAGCATTTAATTCATTTAATCCTGATGCTTTAGATTATTTAAAAAATAGATTAAAAAACTATTTTGTTTTTGAACAACAAACCCAATTTGTTGTAGCCAAAGTTTTAGAATGCGTTGATATTGAAGGAACTCATTTACACAAATGTGAAGTTGATTTAGGTAACGCAACTACACAAATTGTTTGTGGAGCTAAAAACATTGCAAATGACCAACTTGTAGTTGTGGCTTTACCTTATGCATGAATGCCTAACGGAATGCAAATTGTACCAAGCAAACTAAGAGGTTTTGATTCAAACGGAATGATTTGTAGTCAAAAAGAATTAGATATTGATGATAAAAGATTTAGCAAGGAGGGAATTATTGTTTTACCAGAATCATTTGCCGATAAAATCGGAAATGATTTCTTTACAGAACTTTAATTTATAGATAATGAATAATTACCATTTTGATGAAAAAGTAAAACAAGGATATTACTTAGCTGATTATTTTAAAAAGACAACTAAGATTGTAGAAAAGTATAGACCTAATGAAATTGTGACTATGCAATTTTTCCAACGTAAAGAAAATACAATTCTATGTGGAATTAATCAAGCTATAGCTCTAATTAAATATGCTTCTCCAAACTATAAAGAATTAAAGATTGAATATCTTCCTGATGGAACAATTGTTCAACCCTTAGAAGCAGTTTTAAAAATCACAGGTCACTATCAAGACTTTGGATTTTTAGAAGGTATGATTGATGGAATCTTAGCTAGAAATTCTTCTATAGCTACTAACAGTAAAAGAATTATCGATGTAGTTCCAGCTTCAAGAGCTTTAAACATGAATGATCGTGCCGATTTATATATAAACCAACCATATGATGGCTATGCTTCTTATATTGGAGGATTTAGACGATTTGTTTCTGAATCTGCTTTAGAATTTATCAATGATAAAACTGTAGCTCAACCTAGTGGAACTATGCCTCATGCCTTAATTCAAATCTTTGATGGTAATTTATTGGAAGCTACAAAAGCTTTTGCAGAAACTTTCCCAAACCAACCATTGGTAGCTTTAGTTGACTATAACAATGATTGTGTAACTGATGCTTTAATTGTTGCTAGACACTTTAAAGACAAATTATTTGCCGTTCGTTTAGATACAGCTGGAAATTTAATTGATAAAACTTTAGAAAAAAACAAAGCTAAATATCCAACTGATGCTAACCTTTATGGTGTTAATGAATACTTAGTTAGAGAAGTTAGAAATGCTTTAGATGCCGAAGGATTTAACCATGTTCAAATTATTGTTTCTTCAGGATTTAATGCTGATAGAATTAGAGAATTTGAAGAAAATAAAGTTCCTGTTAATACTTATGGAATTGGTGAAGCTTTAGTAAAAGTTAATATCAACTTTACAGGTGATGATGTTGCTTTAAATGGCAAACCTCAAGCTAAATTCGGACGTCACGAATTTGAAAATAAAAATTTAAAATTATTAAAATGATAGGAGAGAAAGAATGTCTAAAAATATTATTGAAGAACTTAAATGAAGAGGATTAACTAAACAAATCACTTCTGAAGAACGTATTTTAGAAGCTGAAAAAGAACATTCAGGAGTTTATTGCGGATTTGACCCAACTGCTGATTCTCTTCACGTTGGACATTTAATTCCAATTACTTTATTAAAACGTTTTCAAGATTTTGGTTTTAACCCAATTGCTTTAATTGGTGGGGGAACTGGAATGATTGGTGATCCTTCATTTAAATCACAAGAACGTGTCTTACAAACAAATGAACAAGTTAAAGAAAATAGTGATGCAATCACCAAACAATTAAAAGGAATTATTCCTGGTGTGGATTTTGCTAACAACTACGAATGATTAGGAAAATTATCTTTATTAGATTTCTTAAGAGATGTTGGTAAAGAATATACTTTAGGATATTTATTAGCAAAAGAATCTATTGCTACAAGAATTGAAACTGGATTAAGTGTAACTGAATTTATGTACACAATCTTACAAGGATATGATTTTTACCAACTTTATGTAAATAAAAATTGTCATATTCAAGTTGGTGGTTCTGATCAATGAGGAAACATTACTTCTGGAACAGATTTAATTGGTTCAAAAGTTGGAAGAGATAAAACCAAAGCTGCTGGTTTAACAATTAATTTATTAACTAAAAAAGATGGCAAGAAATTTGGTAAAACTGAATCTGGTGCTGTTTGATTAGATGCTAATAAAACTAGTGTTTATGAATTCTACCAATTCTGATTTAATCAAGATGATGAAGATGCTTATAGAATGTTAAAATTCTTCACTTTCTTAACTGAAGATGAAATTAATATTTTACAAAAACAAGCTATAGGTGATCCAAAAGCTCGAATTATGCAACATAAACTAGCTGAAGAAATGACTGCTTTTGTTCATGGAAAAGATGGACTACAACAAGCATTAAATATTACAAATGGATTTTTCCAAGGAAGTTTAAAAGACTTAAGCGATAAAGAAATTGAAGTTGCTTTTAAAGCGATTCCAAACGGAGAAATCACTGAAAATGAAACATTAATCGATGTTTTAGTAGCTTCAAAAGCTGCTAGCTCAAAACGTGAAGCAAGAGAATTCTTAAATGCTGGAGCAATCACTATTAACGATGAAGTTTTAAAAGATGAAAACTTAGCAATTACTAAAGCTTTTGCTTTAGATAATAAACATGTAATTATCAAACGTGGTAAAAGAAAGTTCTTTGGAGCTGAATTTAAATAATGTTAAGCAACCTTAATTGGTTGTTTTTTTTTGTATAAAAAAATACTCAGACCAAATGATCTGAGTATTTGAATTTTAAACTTGTTTAATTTCTTATTTAATTAAACGGTTGTATCATTCAACGACAAGCGCTTCATTGATTTCTTGGTTTAATTCTTGTCTTTCTGGTAAACGAACAAATTCACCTTTAAGGTTAGCCTTATCAACTTTAACAAATTCTACAGTAGTTTCATTATTTTGTAATGCTTCTAAGATTTTGTCATTTTTCTTCATTGATTCTTTGATTTCGATAACATCACCAGGTTTTACTTGGTATGATGGAATATCGATTTTTTTACCATTAACTAAAACGTGTCCGTGGTTTACTAATTGACGAGCACCTTTTCTAGTCATAGCGAATCCAAGACGGAAAACTACATTGTCTAATCTTGATTCTAATAATACTAAGAAGTTAGTTCCTAAAATTCCTTCACGGATTTTTTTGGCACGAGCGAATGTGTTTCTGAATTGACGTTCAGAAACACCATACATGAATTTAACTTTTTGTTTTTCTTGTAATTGTGTTCCATAACCACTTAATTTAGTTCTTTTTGCACCATGTTGCCCTGGAGCAGTTGTTCTTTTTTTACCTTTTGAGAATTCTTTCCCATTTTCAAGAATTGAGAAACCATATCTACGAGACTTTTTGAATGTTGAACCTGTATATCTTGACATAATTCAATCTCCCTAAAAATATTTTTTCTAAATTCGTTATTAAAAAAATCTTTGATAAATCCTAGCTTAGAAAGTCTTACGATTCGCTTTTACTGCTAAAAGTTACGATTAATAAAAAGTGTAAGACATGTCATAAACCATATTTATCCGCAGGATTAAGTCAATAACTTTGAAAATTATAACATTTGTTTAAAAAACAATAAAGAAAAACCAACTAAAAGTTTTACCTAAGAAATAGATTCTTTTAGTTAGTTTAAGTTCTTATTTAATTTTTAATTCTTTTGCAACCTTCTTTTCAGCTTTCAAAGCTAAATAACCACGTGAAAGTTCATCTGATTGATAACTACGTAATTCATTTCTAAACTTGTTAAAAACAAAGGCATATAGAGTTGATAATCCAATTAATAATAAGAAGATGATAATAATTGCAATTACACATCAAGCTCCTCCAGGTAGTCCTCACACATCACTATGAATTCAGAAGAAGAAGTATGGATATGATTGAGGATCTGTATGTCCAGAGCTATATCTAAGTTGTCCACGAATTAAAATATAAATTCCATAAATAGCAGGGTAGTCAATAATTTGTCAACTTTTCTTTTTTAATCATTCGTTTTTTGTAGAATGGAAAACGTATTTATTCATAAAGAATAAAGCATAAATGATAATTGCTAATGGTCCTACAACATGTAAGCCAATTGAAGCAAATCATTCACCACCAGTGTATCCTCCACCACTAGAGATTTTTTGTGGAAGAATCATTCCGCAATAAATTAACATTGTTACTGAAATATAAGTAATAGTGTAAAGAGTCATTCTTGTGCCAACCAAACCTTTTTTTCCTTCTTTTCAAGGGAAAAATAAAGCAATGATTCATCAAGCTAACACTAGGATGTTTGACTGGTTAGTGAAAAATGAAAAGTATTGAACAACATTTCCAGAATAATCGTAATGAGTTATTCAATTTCCATTAGCATCTTGAGTTTGAATAGCTCAAGTTTTTATCATTTCACCATTATCTAACTTTGTTTCATAACCTGAAATATTAACAATTCCATCAACTAATGAAAAAATTAAACAAGTTGCACATAATAGCATGAAAAATAGTTTGTATCATGTTCGTCAATCTTTAATGTAACGAACAAAATAATTTTTTTCGGTCATATTTTATTCCTTTCTTTCTGGGCATTTATTTCTTATAAAATCACCTTACTAAGAATATACACTATAAGTGTTATCAAATGTGAGAAGATAATTCAGTTTTCAACCTTGGGGTTAAATTATTGGTAGTTTTATTTTGATATAATTTTAATAACAATCTCAGAAAGCAAGGATTTTAATGTTTTTAGCCAGTTCTCACAATTTAATTCATAATTTAACCCCAGGACACATAGCTTGTTTAGTATTATTTTCTTTATTTGTTTTAGGAATTATTATTAGTACAATTGTATTCTTTATTTACAGACATCACGTAAAACAAATTTCACAAATAGATCAATTAATTGAAGAAGTTTATCGTCATCCAATTGCAAAAATGTTAAATCGTTTAGAAACTGTTAATAAAGCAAACCAAAACTTATTAGAAACTGAATTACATGCTGCTTTTGGGAAATATCTTGATATTTTATTAAATAAAACTTCACAACTTGTTGTTGATTTTGATGAATATGTTGAAGATAGAAAAATCTTTAAAATTAATCATGAAAATATTAAAAAAGTTAGAGAAATTAAAAAAGATTTAGAATATTTAAAAAATGAACTAGATGCTTTGGCTAACCAAATTAATATTTTCTTTAATATTGAATATTCTTTAAGAGATATTGCGATTAGTTTACATGAACAAATTAATCTTTTAGAAAATAACTATTATGATTTACAAAATACCAACGGGAGTGCTTTAACTTTAGATCAAATCTATTTTGATGATAGAATTAGTTCTCTGTTCATTGATTTAAGCACCTTTGAAGACCAAATTAAAAATGGTTCTTATCAAAAAGCTACTGAAACGTTAAAATTAATGACTAGAAGTTTAAATGAACTAAACGAGATGGTTTCACAATATCCAATTGTAAATCATTATTTAAAACTACAATTTCAAGAAAGTTTAAACCGTATCTATAGCGAGTTAAAAAGTTTTGAAACTGATGAAAATGATACAAGGCTAAGTGAATTAAAACGTAGAGCTACAGACTATGAACAACAAGCTACAACTGCTTTAAATAACTACGAAATTAAAGATGCTAAAGAAGCTACTGATAAAATGATTCAAACAATCATTAACTATAAGAGCACTTTAGTTTATGAAGAAAAAATTAAATCATTTATGAAGAATCGATTAGATTATTTTAAAAATTTAACAAAAGAAATTCGTTTAATTCTAGATAATTTAAAAAAAGATAACATTAACATCAACAAAGAAATTCCAAACTTTAAAAAGAACTTTTTAATACCTTTAGAAAATGTTGATAGCGAGGTTTCAAATTATCTTTCAGTTTTAAATTATTCAAAATTGAAAGAAGATGTTAAAGATAATTTAGCATCAGTTTATGATAATTTAAAATATTTACAATTAACAAAACCAAAAAGTGCTGGCATGGAAGATGACTATCGTAAATATATTGATGCTGATTTTGCCATTAAATCATTATTGAGAAAAGATTTAAATTTAATCGAAAATGGCGATTGATTAAAAGAAGAAGATAAAAAAGCTTATCTTTCAGATTTAAAAAATTATGAAGAGCTAATTTCAAGATCTGAATATAGCAATCTTGATGACTATAAAGCTGATATGGCAATCACTTCAAAAAGAAAACAACTAGCTTCAAATTTATCTGAATGTTATGTAAATGTTAATAAATTGAGTTCTGAGATAAAATATAAATATCAATTGTACAGAATTGCTTCTGCTATCATTCCATATGTGGAAAGTCGTGAAGAATCTGATGAAATTGCAGCTGTTTTGGTTCAAATGATTAATTGATTTGACCAAAAAGATTATGAAAAAATAGTAAATAAATTCATTGAGAGAAGTAATTTATTTATTTAAGGGAGAAAAATAAATGAAAAATGTATTAGTACGTTATGGAGAATTAACTTTAAAAGGGGGAAACCGTCGTCAGTTTATTACTAAATTAATTCAAAATATTAAATTTAGAATGAAACCATATAACGATAAGGTTGAATTAATTAAAGATAATAATTCTTGCATGATTAAAGTTGAAGATGATTATTTAGACCGTTTATTAGCTGACTTACAAACTGTATTTGGAATTTATTCTTTATCAGTTGTTGAAACTACTTCATGAGACTTTGAAGAAATTACTAAAAAAGTCTTAGCAATGGCTATAGAATCAGCAAAAGAAGCTAAAACTTTTAAACTTGAAGTTAAGAGAAAAGATAAAGCTTATCCAATGACTTCAACTGAAATGAAACAAAAACTAGCACCAGTTGTTTTACAAAACACTGATTTAAAAGTTGATGTTCACAACCCAGATTTAAAAATCGAAGTTGTTGTTAAAAAAGATCATGTTGATATTTTCCATTCACGTATTAAAGCCTTAAAAGGACTTCCTGTGGGAGTTTCTGGAAGAGGATTAAGTTTATTATCTGGAGGAATTGATTCTCCAGTTGCCAGCTTCTTAACTATGAAAAGAGGAATGAGTGTTGATTTTGTTCACTTTATGACTCCACCTCATACTTCACCAGAAGCTTTAAATAAAGTTTTTGCTTTAGCAAAACAAGTTGCTAAATATAATTACCAAACATTTAATTTATATGTTGTTGATTTTGGAAAAATGTTACAAGAATTGAACCATATTCCAAATCAAACTTATAAAATTACTATAATGAGAAGAATGTTTATGAGAATTGCAAATAGAATTGCAAAACGTGATCATCAACAAGCTTTAATTACTGGTGAAAGTTTAGGACAAGTTGCTTCACAAACCATTGAATCAATGTCAGTGATTAATGAAACTTCAAAATTACCAATCTTAAGACCTGTTTTAACAAACGATAAAGAAGACATTATTAAAATTTCAAAACGAATTAATACTTATGATATTTCAATTCTTCCATTTGATGATGTTTGTTCAATGTTTGTTCCAGAAAATCCTGTGACAAAACCACGTCCATGAATTGCTGAAGAACAAGAAGAAGCAATCATGTGAGAACCAATCTTAGATTGAACTGTTGAAAACGAAGTTAAAAAATTTGTTTTTCATGAAGGTGAATTTGTTGAAGACACAAATTGATCAAAAGAAATTGAAAAAGAAGAACAAAATCCAGAACAAGCAACAGAGTAATTAAATTAACAAAAGGGAAGTGAATAATATGAGTTATAAACCACAAGCAAATCTTCGTTCAGCTTATAACTTTCAAGAATCTTTAATCACCATTGATGATTATTTAGATTTTGCCTTAAAAAATTCCTTCCCTTTTTCTTTTTATGCTGATTTAAATTCAATGTATGGGGCTGCTGAATTTTATGATAAATTTAGCAAAAAAAATATTAAACCAGTCATTGGTTTAACTTTAGAATTTCACCAAAACCAAAAAATCACTTTAAATTTTTATGCTAAAAACAGAAATGGATATAAAAACCTATGTTATATTTCTTCTGAAATTCAAACAAAAGAATTAAATGAATTAGAAATTCTTAATTTTGCTAGAAACTATTTTACTGATGATTTAGCTTATGTAATTTCTTTTGAAGAAAATCATGATGCTAATTTAGTTGATGCTTTGTTTAAAGATATTAATAAAGAAAATCTTTATTATGGAATTAATTTTAAAACCCAAGAACAATATAAAAACTTTAGCAATGTTGTTTACACAAACAAGATTGCTTATTTTGACATTGTTGATAAAAAAGCCTACAACACTTTATTAGCAATTAAAGATAATGCTTATATTAATGAAGTTACAACTGTAGTTGATGCTCATTATCCTTCAGAAGAAGAACTTTACCAATATGCAAAAATTAGTAATGATAATCTAAATAAAATTGCCAATATGGTTAACTTTGATTTATTTGAAGATACAGGAATGCATTTGATGGAATATAAAACACCAAACAATATTCCTCAAAGACAGTTTTTAAGACAACTTACTGATGATTCATTAAATTCTTATTTTAATATTTATCACATTCCCAATAACAAAAAAGATGATTATAAGAAAAGGTTAGACTATGAACTAAATATCATTGAACAAATGGGGTTTGTAAACTACTTTTTAATTGTTCGTGACTATGTTAGATATGCAAAAGACAATGACATTATGGTTGGCCCTGGAAGAGGGAGTGCTGCTGGTTCATTGGTTTCTTTCTTATTAAGAATTACAACAGTTGATCCTTTAAAATATAATTTATTGTTTGAAAGATTCTTAAATCCAGAAAGAAAAACAATGCCAGATATTGATATTGATTTTCAAGATAATCGTCGTGAAGAAGTGATTGAATATCTGTTTGAAAAATATGGTGTTTATCATGTAGCAACAATTGTAACTTACCAATCAATTGGAGCAAAATCTGCCTTAAGAGATGTGATTAGAACTTATAATCTTCCAGTTGATTTCGCAAATAAAATAACTAAGTTAATTCCAATGCAATATCAAGATGATTTAAAAGGAGCTATTAAAAATTCAAGAGCTTTAACAAGCTATTACAATGACAATAAAGAAATTTTTGAGATGGCTTTTAAATTAATTGGTTTACCTAGACAAACAGGAACTCATGCCGCCGGAATTGTAATTTCAGATGTTGATTTAAGAGACATTGTACCAATTAGAGTTGGTTATAACGGAATTATGCAAACTCAATTTGATATGAATTATCTTGAACGATTAGGGTTAATTAAAATGGACTTATTAGGTTTAAGAAACTTAACAACTTTACAAGAAATTCGTTCAAATATTTTTAGAACTGAAAAAAAGGACATTAACTTTGATAAGTTAGATTTAACTGATCAAAACGTTTATGAACAATTAAGTTTAGGAAAAACTACTGGAATCTTTCAATTAGAATCTCCTGGTATGACTAATTTAGTTATGAAAATGAACCCGAAAAATATTGAAGATATTTCAACTACTTCAGCTATTTTTAGACCAGGTCCAAAAGAAATGATTCCTGAATATTTAAAAAGAAGAAAATCAAGAACAAAACCAGAACGATATGTAATCGATCCAAGTTTAATTGACATCTTAGCACCAACTTATGGAATTATTCTTTATCAAGAACAGGTAATTCAAGTTCTTCGAAAAGTTGGAGGATTTAGTTTGGGACGAGCTGATATTGTTCGTCGAGCTATGAGTAAAAAGAATCATGAATACATGAAATCAGCTAAAATCGATTTCATGAAAGGGGCTATAGCTAATGGTTATTCAGAAGCTAAAGCAAATGAAATTTGACACTGAATTGATAACTTTGCTGCCTATGGATTTAATAAGTCACACTCAATTGCTTATTCATATATTTCTTATTGATTAGCTTGATTAAAAACTTATTATCCAGAACAATTTTATACATCATTATTTAATGCTAGTTTAGGAAATGCAGCTAAGACATCAACTTATATTAAAGAAATCAATGCTTATGGAATTGATTTCAAAGGTCCAAACATTAAGAATGTAAATAATAAATATGTTGCTTATAATAAAATGATTTTTGCACCATTAACAATCATTTCTGGAATTGGTCCTGAATTTTTAAAGAAATTAAGAAATCTTTGAGTTAATGACAAAGCAGTTTTTGATGATTTCTATGTTTTAATTTCTAATTTAGTAATTAACGGAATGAATCGTCAAATCTTTGAAGCTTTAGCTTGAACTGGAGCTTTTGATACTTATCAAATTGATAGAAGATTGATTGTGCAAAATATTGATTCGTTATTAATTTTTGCAGATCAAAATAAAGGGAAAAGAGAAATTGATCCACTTACCATTCCAGTTTTAGAATCAAGTAAAGAAATTTCAGATCAAGAGTTATACTTAAAAGAATACGATTATTTAGGATTCTATTTATTAAACAATCCTTTCTCAATTAAGAGAAAAGAATATAGCAATAAAAATGTCTTTAGTTTAAATAAAATTATTACTTCTTCAAAAAGAGGATTAGCAATTTTATTAGTTGATGCAATTAGAACTAAAAAAGACAAGAACGGAAATTTAATGGCTTTCTTAACATTGAGTGATGATACTGCTACAATTAAAGCCACAATGTTTGCAGATACCTATGAAAAATTAAATGGTTCATTAAATCCTGGAGCAATGGTTTTAGCAAGAATTAGAATTCAAAACTACAATGGGGAAGATAGTGCAGTTGTTGAAGAAATTGTGAATTATGTAAAATAAGAGAATAAAAGGGAAGTTAAATTATGGAAAATAAAGAACAAAAGAAAGTTTTATTAGTTGATGGGAACTCATTAATTTTTAGAGCATATTATGGAAGTGCCTATAGCGGGTCAATTTTAAGAACTACAACAGGGATTCCAACCAATGCAGTTTATTCATTTGCAAACATGTTAACTTCATTAATAGTTAAAGAAGATTATTATGATGTTAAAGTTGCTTTTGATAAAGGAAAACACACTTTTAGACATGATAAACTAGAAGACTATAAAGGTGGAAGACAAAAAACTCCACCAGAATTAGTTGAACAATTTCCTATAGCCAGAGAATTTCTAAAATCTGCTAATATTGATTATTTTGAAATGGATGACTATGAAGCCGATGATTTAATTGGGTCTATGGCTAAGAAAATTTATGACGAAAATCCTGATATGGAAATTAATATTTTATCTTCTGATAAAGATATGTATCAATTGATTAATGACCGTACTTTTGTTTTAAGTCCACGTTCAGGAACTAGTGATATGAACGTGATTGATGAAAAAGCTTTATTTGAAAAATGAGAATGTTTACCAAAACAAGTTCCTGACTTAAAAGGATTAATGGGAGATAGCTCTGATAACTTGAAAGGTGTTCAAGGAGTTGGAGAAAAAGGGGCTACTAAATTAATTTGTGAGTATCAAACTTTAGATGGTATCTATAGTCATATTGATGCTATTAAAGGAAAACTAAAAGAAAAATTAATTAATGGTAAAGACGATGCTTATCTATGTAAAGATATTGCTACAATTGAAACTTCAGTTTATATTCCAAACTTTAAGGTTCACCAATTAAACATTACAATTGAACCTTTAACTGACTTCTTAGAAAAATATGAAATGAAATCATTAGTTAGAAGATTTCAAAATTCAGCTGAAAGAATTAATCAAGAAGAAAATATTAATTATGAAATTATTGAAGAATGAAAAGAAGAATATGCTGGTGTTGAAAACAACATCTTTGTTGAATCATTAGAATTTAATTATCATGATGGTAGTGTAATTGGGATTGGAATTAGTAATGAAAAAGGAAATTATTTCATTAACTTTATTGATACAAAACAACTAGATATTTTCTCTTTATCAGAAGGAGAAAATATCAACTTTGATTCTAAGTTTAATGATTTCTTAAAATCAGATGCTAAGAAAAATACTTATGATATTAAAAGAACTCTGGCCTTATTAGAAAATTCTGGCTATGAACCAAATCCAAAGTCATTCGTTTATGACATGATGAGTGCTTGCTACATCTTAAATCCAACTGTTGATTCAACTTTTGCAAAGCACTTAAAGCTTGTATCAGATACTTTAAGTATTGATGAAGATGATTTATTCTATGGTAAAGGTGTTAAGAAAACTGCTGATATCGATTTAAATAAAAAAGCAGATTTCGTTATTAAAAAAGCAGTTTATCTCGGAAAAGTAAAACCAAGTATTATGAAGACCTTAGAGTTAAATAATCAAGTTCTATTATTAAATAAAATTGATTATCCATTAACTTTTGTTTTAAAAGATATGGAAGATAAAGGGGTTCTAATTGATCGTGACGAACTTGCTTTACAAACAAGAAGTGCTGAAGCAAAAATTAGTAGTATTGAAACTGATGTTAAAAATATGTTAGGAGATAAACTTCCTGAAAACTTTAATTTAGCAAGCCCAAAACAAGTTAAAGAACTTTTATATGATGATTTAAAACTCCCAAATAACTTTAAAGGAAGTACAAACCGTGAAGTTTTAGAAGCGATTCAAGCAGAACATGCAGTTGTTAGTTTAATTTTAGAATACAGAAAATGAATGAAACTATATTCAACTTATTTAGCTGGATTTGAAAAATACATTCATCCAGATAATCGTGTTTATACAATCTTTAAACAAAACTTGACTGCAACCGGGAGATTAAGTAGTGTTGAACCAAACCTACAAAATATTTCGACAAGAGACGATGATCAAAAAGAAGTTAGAAAAATCTTTATCGTCGATGAAGGTTATACCTTCTATAGCTATGACTATTCTCAAATTGAATTAAGAGTTTTAGCCCAAATGGCAGATGAAAAACATATGTTAGAAATCTTTAGTCATGAAGGAGATATTCATGCTAATTCTGCTGCAAGAATTTTTGGAGTTGATCCCAAAGATGTAACACCAGACATGAGAAGAACTGCTAAAGTTTTCAACTTTGGAATTATTTATGGTCTAAGTGCTTATGGACTGTCAAAAGATTTGAATATTGGTGTTGGAAAAGCTCAAGATTTAATTACCAGATATTATGAAACATTTCCAGGAATTAAAACTTTTAAAGATAAGACTTTAGCATTCGCCGAAGAAAATGGTTATGTTGAAACTATGTCTAGAAGAAGAAGATATATTCCAGAATTAAAATCTAAAGTTCGCTTCCAACGTGAATTTGGAGAACGTGCTGCTATTAATATGCCTATTCAAGGAACAGCTGCAGATATTTTAAAAATTGCTATGATAAACATTTATAATGAATTTAAGAAACAAAACTTAAAATCATTTATGTCTTCTCAAATCCACGATGAAATCATTTTTTCAATTAAAAATGAAGAAATTGAAATAGCAACTAAGATTATTGAAGAACAAATGGACAAAGCTTTCAAAGATTTAAGTAAAACCTTTGAAGGAACTGATGAGATCAAAGTTAAACTTGAAGAATCTAAATCAAGTGGAAATAATTGATATCAATTGAAATAAATTAATTAAAAAAGGGAGAATTTTATAATGCCA
This sequence comes from Mesoplasma lactucae ATCC 49193, assembly GCF_002441935.1. Taxonomy (GTDB): domain Bacteria; phylum Bacillota_I; class Bacilli_A; order Mycoplasmatales; family Mycoplasmataceae; genus Edwardiiplasma; species Edwardiiplasma lactucae. The sequence continues at coordinate 503,289 of NZ_CP023668.1, read as the reverse complement.
GAACTACCAGAAGTTAGAATGGTTGTGAGATATTTAAATGAAAATGTACAAGGTAAAACAATTGATAAAGTTAATATCTTTTACAAACGTTTATTAGTTGATACAACCATTCTAGAACTACAAAATAACTTGCCAGGTCAAATCATTGAATCAGTTCAACCTTATGGAAAATATATTATTTTCCATTTAACTGATTTTGAAATGATTTCTCATTTAAGAATGGAAGGGAAATGGATTTGTGAAAACCCAGAAACCTTTACTTATGGTGAATCTTTACTTGAAGCTCAGTTCTGATTAAAAGATGATGCTAATATCTTAAGATATTATGATTCAAGAAGATTTGGAACTTTGCAACTTGTTAAAAAAGGTGAATGAAAAAATCTTCCTTCAATTGCTAAATTAGGACCTGAACCTTTCGATAAAGAAGCTACTCCTGAATATCTATATTCAAAGACTTCTAAAACAACAAGAGCAATTAAAACTGTTTTATTGGATCAAACTGTTTTATTAGGTCTAGGAAACATTTATGTGAACGAAGTTTTATGAGCTAGTGAAATCAATCCAGAAGAACCAGCAAATCGTTTAACTTTAGCTGATGATAAAAAAATTCTTGAAAAAAGTCGTGAAATTTTAAACGATTCGATTGCTCATGGAGGAACAACAATTCACTCATTTGCCTTTGGTGATAAGCATGTTGGAGAATATCAACGCCTATTAAAAGTTCATGGTAAAAATGGTAAGGAATGCCCAAGATGTGGTGCGAAAATTGTGAAAACAGTTGTTGGTGGAAGAGGGACTTATTATTGTCCTGTTTGCCAAAAAATAAAATAATTCAATTGTGAATATGTGGAAAACTTGAATTGGTTCTCTTGGTAATAGGAGAAAGATTTTCGAGTTTTTATTTTCTCAAACGAATATAAGAAAAACAAACAAATGAGTTTGAAAAAAGAATAATATTAATTTACGAGGTGAAACTTATATGGGATATAAGTACAAGGTAATAGCCGATTCTTCACTTTGTGATATTGACAGACAAGCATTGATAAATCTCTACCAACCGATTATCGGGTCAAGTGCTTGTGCTGCTTATTTCACAATTTGTGAAGAAGCCAAAATTATGGCTAAATTGAGTAATATCACTTTCGACCAATCACGTTTATCAGTTATTTTAGGTGAACGCGATGATAAGGTTGAATGTTATATTCGAAACCTAGAAGGTATGAACCTTCTAAAAAGAACAAAGACAAAGAATTCTGATTTAATTAAAATTTATGTCAAAAAACCACTTTCACCAAAAGAGTTTTTTGATAACTATTTATACGCAGGAATTCTTAGAAATAAATTAGATGATGATAGCTTTGATGTTTTGAAATTCCATCTTGGCTTTGACACACCACAAGAAACAATGATTAATCCTGAACTAGAAGAAGATATGAGCGTAACATTTGCTGAAGCGTTCCCAACTGATTTTAGTAAGATTAAAAGAAATAATGAAGAAACAATTACCAACTTTAAAGTTGAAAATAATGTTCCTCAGTTCGATATGAACCACCAATTACATAATGTTAATTTAAGTAATTTACACATGTTAATGTCAATTAAAGGAATGAATCCAACTGCTTTAACTAAACCAATTGTTTCTTTAATTTTAAATAATCTTGAAGAAGGAATTACTGAAGATGAATTAGTGATGGTTTTACAAAAATCATATGATAATAAATCTCATGAGATTTCTGAAAGTTATTTCAATGTCTTATTTAAACAACTAGTAATTTCAAAACAAAGAGTGGAAAAATCTCCACAGGAACAAAAAATTTATGAAATGGAATCTATGGATCCATATGATTTTGCAACTGCTTTATTGGAAGAAGAACCTCAATATTGAGTTCGTCAAGTAATTGATAAGTTACAAAGAAAATATGATTTACCAAATGGTTTAGTTAACTGTTTATTAGAATTCTCATATTATAAAAATGATAAAAAAATTGTTGGAAGCTACTTGTGCAAAATTGCTAAGAGCTTAAACAAAAAAGGAATTAATAAAACTAAAGAAGCTATGGATTATCTTAAAAATTCAGCTAAATATGCCGATTCTGATTTCGATTTATCATCAGAAATGATGGAATTAGACAATTTAAATGAAGATTCAACCAAACAACTAAGTTATGATTGATTAGATAATAAATCTGAACATAAAAATCAAAGAAGAATTGATGATCTTGATGTTCAATTAGATAATTTATTAATTTAAAAACAAAGGGAGTTTTAGATAATGGAAATCGATAAATTAAAAAACCAAGCTATTGTTGATAATTTAATTTTTGAAAACGATATTCCATCTGAAACTGTCAAATTATATGATCGTGAAATCTATCATTTCATTCAAAACCATATGGATTGTAATGAAAAACTTGAAGATATCACTTCATGTCAACAAAAATTAAAAGGATATAAAGAATCACTTGAGTATGACAACAATCGCTTCTATCAAAAAGTAGTTCCTTGTGAACACACACTTTATTTAGAAGAAAAAGCTAAGTTTCAATCAAAATTCTTAGTTTGTGATTTTAATCCTTTGAACTTTAAGAATGGTTTGTACAAAGATAACGAACAGAACTTAAAGTTCTTTTTATTAAATGATTATGATTCACCAAAAAAATGAAAAATAATCGAACAAAAAGTCAAATCATGTGAAGAGTATGAAATGAAAAGAAAAATCATTACTTTTTATATGAATATGATTGATAATAAAGACCAAAACTTTGGGATTTATTTAGAAGGAAATTTAGGAATTGGAAAAACTACTTTATTTCAATTCTTAGCGATTGATGCTGTGAAAAACCACAACAAAACCGTTGCTTTTATTTCTGTTTCTAATTTAATGAACCAAATTAAAGGAACTTTTGGAACTACAAATAGTGAATATCGTGATTTAATGAATAATTTACAAAAAGCAGACATTCTCTTTTTAGATGATATTGGTGGAGAACCTGCTAGTGCTTGATTAAGAGATGATATTCTTTTTTCGATTTTAAATTATCGTATGGATCATCATAAGCCAACATTCTTTACATCAAACTTTTCAATTGATGCTTTAAAGAAAAGTTATTTAACCCAAATTGGTAAGAATTTTAGCGGTTCTAAACAAGATAACTTTATTAAAAATGAACGCTTTTTTGAAAGAATAAATACACTTTCAAAAGAATTAAAATTGAGTGGAGATAACCACCGAATTAAGTAAAACAATTGATATTACAAATAGTGAGTAATATTTACTCAAAACCTTTGAGAAAATATTTTTCTTAGCATATAATATCAATGTAACCAAACAATGAAAGAAGGAAACACAATATGGCAAAAAAAGTTGCAATTAACGGATTCGGAAGAATCGGACGTTTAGCTTTCAGAAAATTATGAAATGAAGCTAATGTTGAAATCGTTGGAATCAACGACTTAACAGATCCTAAAACTTTAGCTTACTTACTAGAACACGATTCAGCACACGGATTATTCGAAGCTGGAAAAATTTCTTTTAAAGAAGGAGCAATTATCGTTGACGGTAAAACAATTCCTGTTTTCGCAGAAAGAGACGCTGCAAACTTACCATGAGGTAAATTAGGAGTAGACTTAGTTGTTGAATCAACTGGTTTCTACACTGACCGTGAAAAAGCAAAAGCTCACTTAGAAGCTGGAGCAAAAAAAGTTTTAATCTCAGCACCTGCTAAAGGAGATTTAAAAACTATCGTTTACGGAGTTAACCAAACAGACATTACACCTGAAGATGACATTATCTCAGCTGCATCATGTACAACTAACTGTTTAACACCATTAGCAAACGTTTTAAACAAAGCTTTTGGAATTGAACAAGGATTAATGACTACAGTTCACGCTGTAACTAACGATCAAAGATTATTAGACTTACCACACTCAGACTTACGTCGTGGACGTGCTGCACCATGAAACATCGTTCCTACATCAACAGGAGCTGCAATCGCAGTTGGTAAAGCATTACCAGAATTAAACGGAAAAATGGACGGATACGCATTACGTGTTCCAGTTATTACTGGATCAGTTACTGACTTAACTGTTACATTTAAACAACAAGGATTAACTGTTGATCAAATCAACAACGCTGTTAAAGAAGCAATCTCAAAAGATGCTGCTTTAGCTCAAGCATTAGCTTACAACGTTGAACAAATTACTTCAACTGACATCATTGGTGAATCACACGGTTCAATCTTCGATTCTACATTAACTAAAATCTTAGAAAATGATGGAAAACAAATGGTTAAAGTAGTTGCATGATACGATAACGAAAGTTCATATACTTCACAATTCGTAAGAACTGCATTATACGTTTTATCATTAATGAAATAGTCCAATTATTTCTTAAAAATAATATAAAAAAAGATAGCTTTCAAGCTATCTTTTTTATTTACTTTTAATCTTAAAAGGGTTAAATCATCTCCCTAAAATCTGTTAAAAGAGTTAAAATAAAAATGTATTAAAAATATTTGAAAGAGGTAATTAAAATATGGATTACAACAAGAAAAAAACAATCAAAGATCTTGATGTTAAAGACAAAAAAGCTCTAGTTCGTGTTGACTTCAACGTGCCTTTAGATGATGCAGGAGACATTATTGATGACAACCGTATCACTGCGGCATTACCAACAATTAAATATCTTGTGCAAAACGATGCTAAAGTTATTTTGTTCTCACACTTAGGTAGAATTAAAACCGAAGAAGACAAAAAAACTAAAAGCTTAAAACCGGTTGCAAAAAGATTAGAAGAATTAATGGGACAAAAAGTTATTTTCGTTCCTGAAACTGAAGGACCTGAATTAGAGGCAGCAATTAATGCTTTAAAACCAGGAGAAATCTTATTAGTTGAAAACACTAGATTCGAAGACGTTGTTGACGGAGTTTTAGTTAAACGTGAATCTAAAAACGATCCTGAATTAGGAAGATACTGAGCATCATTAGGTGACTTATTCATTAACGACGCATTTGGTACAGCACACCGTGCTCACGCCTCAAATGTTGGAATTGCAACTCACATCGATGATTCTGCAGTAGGATTCTTAATTGAAGCTGAATTAACAAATTTAGCAAAAGGAATCGATAATCCAGAACACCCCTTCATCGCTATTTTAGGTGGAGCAAAAGTTTCTGATAAAATCGGAGTTATTGACAACTTATTAAACAAAGTTGACAAAATCTTAATTGGTGGGGGAATGGCTTATACATTCTTCGCAGCTCAAGGTCACAAAGTTGGACGTTCTTTATTAGAAGAAGACAAAATTGATGACGCAAAAAGATATTTAGAAATTGGTAAAGGAAAAATCATCTTACCAGTTGATTCAGCAAACGCTCCTGAATTTGCAGATGTTACCCCAACATTCTCAGACACATCAAAAGATATGCCAGATGACATGATGGGATTAGACATCGGACCAAAAACTATTGAATTATTTAAAAATGAATTAGCTGGAGCTAAAACAGTTGTTTGAAACGGACCTATGGGAGTTACTGAATTTACTAACTTCGAAAAAGGTACTCTAGAAGTTGGAGAAGCAATCGCTAACTTACCTGGAGCGTTCACTTTAATCGGTGGAGGAGACTCAGCAGCAGCAGCTAAAAAATTAGGATTAGCAGATAAATTCTCATGAATTTCTACTGGTGGAGGAGCATCATTAGAATACATGGAAGGTAAACCATTACCAGGTATTGAAGCTATCGAAAACAAATAATAAATTATTTAGTTTAAACACATAATTACAAGAAGGTTAACAATTGTTAACCTTCTTTTTATTAACCTTTATAATTAAAGTAATGAGGTTATAAATATGCTTTTTAAAAGAAAAAAAACATTAGCAAGAAAACCAGAACCTAAATTAGTTCAACGACAAGTTGAAGGTACTGATTGAATTACTAATTTTTGAATTATTGATGAAGAAATGTACTTAACAGATTCTAAATTTGATTTAGATCAACCAGCTAAACTTCTTGGGAAGATAAATGTTAAAGATATTTTGGTAAATATTACCAAAAGAGGCCTTTTAAACACTGATTTTCTTTCTCATCCTAATCCTTTAGAATCTTCTTTCTTAGAAGCTAGTAAGAGCTCAATTGAAGGATTGGATTATTTTAGTGAATATGTAGCAATGGTTGTTAAAAACGACGGACTATTTTATGTTTCTCTAATTAAAAATATTAAAAGTGGTTCTTATGTAAATGTTTATGATGAAAATTGAACTTTGAAAGAAGAACACATTTTTGAAAACAAAATTGTTGTTGGTACTTTTGAAAATCAACTTCTATTAAAAGACTTTAAAACTAAAGAAGTTAAGCTTTTTAATGAGGAACTTAACGATAAAATGCCAAAGTTTATCGTCCCAAATTTAAAAAAAATTACTTTTACAGAAAAAAATTACATTATGTTAAGTGATGATAATGAAGTCTTTTATTTTAACAAACAAGATAAGAAGTTAAATTTAATTGCTAGTTTTGATGAAGAAGTTATGATTGCTCCTTTTGATAAAAGCTCTTTCTTACTTTCTTTATCTAGCAATAAAACAACCTATTATGTTAATGGACAAGATTATAGTAACCGTGAATTAGTAGTCTATGAATACTTCTATAGATTAGACTCTTATCAAAAACAATTAATGGTAGGAAAACCATTATATCTTGATAATTATTATGAAGCATATGATTTACCAATAACTCTTATTAAATAAAAAGGAGAATTATAAGTATGATTGAAAGATTAGGAAGCCAAACGGCTGCCATTGTTATTATCTTCATGGTTTTTTTAGGAATAATTTTATTATTTCAAATCTTTGGAAAACTGTTTTTCCAAATTAAAGGCCACTTTAGTGAAACTAGTGTTCGTGGAGAAGAAACATTTAATGAGTTAAGAGGAAAAGAGTTATTAAATTCTAAAGTAAAGACTAAAAAAGGGTATTTCTTACCAACTTTTTATTCTTATCATAAGAAAAAAGATGAATTCATTATTCCAAAAGCTTGGGATAAAGAAAACTTATTAGTAAATATGAATGCAATCCAAGCAATTATTTTTGCTGATGAAAAAAGAAGAAGAGCTCCATTCTTCCGCCTTCAATATATCGGTTTGAGTATTTTAAGCCTAATTCCTTATGCTATCTTTTTAGTAATTATGATTTTAACCTTTGTTCCAAAAGTTGATGTGAATGGAAGAGTGCCAATGGGTGCTTGAATCAGTGTTGAAGCTTTATGTATTATTGGTTGAGTTATTATGTTGTTAGGATATTTTTGATGAATTAATGTTACGCAAAAATTTGGTGAAAGAATTGAAGAGCTAGCTGAAGAAACTTTAGATAAGAATTTAGGATTACAACTAAAAAATTATATGAACGCGATGAGCTATATCCCATATTCAATTAGAATGTTAATATAAAAAATCTTGGATTTTTACATCCAAGATTTTATTTTTTACATAGCTGGATTTGCGTGATTTTGTTGATAATCATCAGCCGCTTTGAAAGTAGTGAAGTCAACTTGATCTTTTCAAATTCCTGTCATTGTTTCTCAAGTAACTCATCATACTAATCCTACATATAATGCGTAAATTACAACATTTAATAAGTTTAATAAGATATAGAAGAAGTTGTTTCCACTTCTTGAGATTAATTGGAAGACAGCGGCTACTAATTCAAGAACTGCTGAAATCATAACAACAACTAATTCTAAAGTAATGATTACTAAAGTAGTATTTGCTAAGAAATGCATTCATCCACTTTCATCATATTTCATATTAGCGTTTTTGCTATAGAAAGTTGCAACGTTTGCAACTCCTAAAACAGTTAAGAAACCTGCAATTACAAATAAAGCAATTGTGTAACCTTCAGTTCCAGTTCCCCCAAAGTTACCTTTGTTCATTAACCCGTAAGTTAACATTGCTAGTGGTGCTCCCACTAACATAAAGATTCCAAAAACTCTTGGTAATCAAACTTTTGGTTTGATAGTAGATTTAATGTTAATGTTTGGGAATAAAGTCATTAAGTATGGAGTAAATAATCCTCCAGCACTTAAGCTGACAGCTGAAATCATTCATTTGTTAGCACTTAAAGTTAAATCATCCATTTTGTTTACAGCTCTAATAATAACAACTGCAGATCAAATAGATTTTCAAGTAAAGTAAACTAAAATTGCACAAATGAATGAAGCTTCAGCGATGGCAGCTGGACTGTTAACTACATCTGCACCATTTGGACCAGTCAAGTAGTTCTTGAAGTCCTCTAAATAAGCACAGTATGAAATTAATCCAACAACCATGAAAACAGTTCCAAAGACTTGAGCAAAAATGATTCAAAATCTTGTCCCTGCTGATAATGGGCTATTCATAATTTTATATCTCCTTTTTTATATATCTTGTACTTATTATATAGGTTTATTAACTAATTAAAAACACTAATTTGTTTAGTTAGAAAATAAAAACTTGAACTTATAAAAGTTCAAGTTTCTAAGAAATATAACCATCAATTACATTGCTGGAACTGGATGATTTTTTTGGTAATTTTCTGCTGCTTTGTAAGTTGTGAAGTCAACTTGATCTTGTCAGATACCTGTCATTGTGTTTCAAGTAACATGTCATACTAAAGCTACATATAATGCGTAGATTACAACATTTAAGATGTTTAATAAAACTCAGAAGAAGTTTTGTCTTCCTTGGTAGAAGATTTCTCCAATTGCGTAAACTAATTCGAAAATTGATTCAAATAATACAACAATTAATTCTAAAGTAACGATAACTAAAGTTGCGTTAGCTAAGAATTGCATTCAACCATTTGATAAATAATCAACACTTTTTGTTGAACCATAGAAAGTTGCAACGTTTGCAATTCCTCAAACAGTAAAGATTCCTCCTAAAGCATAAATTGCTGCTGTATAACTTGAAGCATCACTTGTGAAGTAACCTTTCATAGCAATACTGTAGCAAATCATTGCTAGTGGAGCTCCAACAATCATAAACATTCCAAATACTTTTGATAAGTAAACTTTTGGTCTAATTGTTGAAACAACATTGTTGTTTGGGAATAATGTCATTAAGTAGGGGGTAAATAATCCTCCAACAGTTAAGCTTAATGATGAAATAATTCATTTATTTGCACTTAAAGTGGCATCATCCATATTCATAGCCGCTTTACAGATTACAACACATGATCAAATTGATTTTCATGTAAAGTAAACTAAAACAGATAGAATAAATGCTGTTGCTGCATATTGACCACTCTCACTTAAAGATTTCATGCTTTCTCGGATATCCTGTAAGTAAGCACAGTAAGTTAATAATCCAACAACAGCGAAAGTAGTCCCAAAAATTTGAGCAAATAGGATTCAAATTCTTGTTCCTGGGGCTAATGTATAATTCATTAATTTATTTCTCCTTTTCTCTTTTCAATTGATTATACGCGCCACCAATCAGATTGAAAGAGTAGATTAGTAACTTTTGAGTGTTTTTTGAAATAAAAAAATGACCTATAAAATATTAGGTCATTTAATAATTATTTTTTGTTTAAGATAACAGGAATAATTAATGGGTTACGTCTTTTTACTTTAAAGATGTAAGGTGAAAGTGATTGTTTAATCGCTTTTTTAATTGCTCCAAAGGTTGGTTTGTCTGATTTTAAAACTTCAACAACAGCGTTTGTAACAATTCCGATTGATTCACCAATAATGGCTCCAGAGTCTTTAACATAGAAACTACCACGAGAAATAATTCTTGGTTGTGATAATAATTTATTGTTTTGTGAATCAATTGAAACAATAACAGCCATTAATCCATCTTTTGACAAGATATCACGTTCACGGATAACATTTGATGCTTGACCAGTCATATCTTTTCCATCAACATAAATCGCATCAGCATCAATTCTTTTTCCAACTTGAGCTTTACCGTTTAATAATTCAATTTGATCCCCATTGGCAACAACAAATCCATGTCCTTTTTTCAAGTTAACAGATTCAGCAGTTTCCACATGTTTTTTTAACATTCTGTATTCACCATGCATTGGCATGAAGTAGTTTGGTTTTAATAAGTTGAATAATAATTTTTGTTCTTCTTGTGAAGCGTGTCCTGAAGTATGGATACGGTTTGAAGGACTATTTTCAATTACATTAGCACCAATTCTTGTTAAGTTATTAACTAATCTTTCAACATCAGCTCTGTTTCCAGGAATTGCTGATGAAGAAAAGATTACTGTGTCACCTGGTTTAATAGTTACACTTTGGTGTTTTCCAGTAGCAATTCTTGATAAAGCTGCCATTGGTTCACCTTGTGAACCAGTTGAGATTACTAATAATTCATTATCAGGATATTTTTTCATATCTTGAGGTTTAATAAAACTTTTTTCTGAAATTTTTAAGTGTCCCATTTTACGGATAATTTTAATAATACGTTCAATTGATCTTCCTAAAATAACAATTTTTCGGTTGTATTTTTTTGCAAGTTCAACAATTTCTTGAATACGGTGAACGTTTGAAGCAAAAGTAGTAATAAAAATTCTTCCTTTTGCTTTTAAGAATAATTTATCAATGTTTTCAATAATTCCACGTTCTCCTGGAGTATATCCATCAACTTCAGCATTAGTAGAGTCAGCCATTAATAATTCGACTCCTTCATTTCCAATTTCTGCTAGTTTATCTAGTTCAGAGAAGTGTCCAAGAGGTGATCAGTCGAATTTATAATCTCCAGTTGAGAAGATATTTCCGTTTGGAGTTTTTACTAAAATTCCAAATGCATCTGGAATAGAGTGGTTTAAAGCAACAAAGCTAACATCAAAGTTCTTTGATTTTCAGTGGCTATCAGCTGTATATTCTTTAACAACAGTAGCGTCAGTTAGTTTGTATTCTTTTAAACGGTCACGGATTAAAGCAGCAGCTAATTCTGGTGCATAAATTACAGGAACTTTAACTTGTTTTAATAAGTATTGAATTCCTCCAATGTGGTCTTCGTGGCCGTGAGTAATGAATAAAGCTTTAATTTTCTTTTGATTTTCAACTAAGTATGAGTAATCTGGAATAACAGCATTAACTCCTAACATTGAAGCATCAGGAAACTTAACCCCAGCATCAATTAAAATGATTTCATCACCATATTCAATGGCATAAGTATTTTTCCCGATTTCTTCTAATCCTCCTAAAGCAAAAACTTTAGTTGGGATTTTTCCACCATCATATTTACGAACAACTTCTTTTTGATGGAATTTGTAGGGGGTGAAATCAGCTTGTTCTTCATCATGATAATTTTCATGATGTTCTTTAGCTTTGTTATTTACTTTTTTATCATTAACTCTTTTAGTTAATGGTTTTTTTGGTGCACTTGGTTTATCAGAAACAATATTTTCGTCAGTAATATTTTCGTTTACTTTTTGCATATTTCTTTTTCTCCTTTTTTTATTTATTAAAAAATATTAATTTTTCGGTTTGTTTTAAAGTCCTTTTTCGGTTTTCTAAAAAGATTTGATTAGTTTCAAATATATTATTTAAATTCATTGTTTTTATTAAAAAAGTATGAATGAATTGCGTTTATTAATTAACGCGAAATGATTATTAAAAATGTTTTTTAAAAAGACTTATATTGATTTCATTTTACCTTAATTTCTCTATCTAGTCCATATATAAGCAATTTCACAAAAAGAATAGAAAATATTTTTAATGAAATGAGATAATGAAATTAACGTTTTAAAAAAAGAAAGGATATTTTTTAACAATGAAAAATATTGGAATAATTGGTGAAGCATTAATTGATAAATATAATGAAAATGAACAAATTGGTGGAGCTAGTTTTAATGTAGCTTGTTCATTATCAAGGCAAGATAATAGCGCTTATTTCTTAGGTGCAATTTCAACTGATAATAGAGGAAACAAAATCAAAGAAGGTTTAAATAAATATCAAGTAAAAACAAACTTTGTTGAAGAAACTAATGTTCCAACAACATTAGCTGAAGTTACTTTAGATGATCACAAAGAAAGAACCTTTGTTTTTACTAGAGGTAGTGATGCTTATTATCAAATCAAAGATTTTAATTTTGATGACTTTAATTTTGATTTTATTCACTTTGGAAGTGCTACTGGATTTTTACCAGGAGAATTAAAAGAATCTTATTTAACTTTAAAAGATTATTGTTTAAAAAATAACATTCCTTATTCTTTTGATCCTAACTTTAGACCAGCTTTATGGCTTGGTTTAGATATTCAAGACTATATTTACTATGTAAAAGAATATTTAAAAACAGCTAGTGTTGTTAAAATTTCAGACAACGAACTTTTATTAATTACAAAAGAATTAGAGTTAGATAAAGCTGTTGAAAAACTAAAAGACTTAGTTGAACCAACAAGTTTAGTTGCAATTACTTGTGGATGTGAAAACACAATTGCTTTATATAAAAATGAAAGTTGAATTGTTCCAGTTACACCAGCAAAACAATTAGCAGATACAACTGGAGCTGGAGATGCTTTTGCTTCTCGTTTAATTCATTTATATAACCAAGTTAAACCAGAAGATTTAAATAAAGAAATGATATCTAAAATTGTGATGGGTGCAAATGATTTTGGAAAAGATGCTGTTGAACACATTGGTGCTTTAACTTATTTAGACTATTTAAAATAATGAAAAACGACTACAAATTAGTCGTTTTTGTTTTTATATTTTTTACTTTATCATCAATCATTTCAATTTTATTTCCATAAATTTGTCAAAGAACATTCAAATCCATCTTAATCAGTTCTTCATATACGATTCATATATAAAGAGACGCTAATATAATATAAAATTTCATGCTATAGTTTCACTCAGACCTATCTAATTTGCTTTGGTAATTTTGATCATCTAAGATATCTCTTTTTATTTCTTCAATATCTGATCTTTCTATTAAGGAATAAACAATTGATGGGTAATGTATCTCCTTATTTCTTGAGATTGATAGGTAATATTCATAAAATCCGATTTTATCAACATTATCTTTCAAATAACCATCATATAAATCCCTTCTAAAAGTAAAGGCTTTGCATGCTTTTTCTACTTCTAATTCTTCCTTAGAAAAATGGCTTGGAAATTTATTTTCTTCAACGTCGTAAATCAATGATGAAATTCTCATTCTCATCAATGGGTAAATAATATTTAAACCATCCAAGATATCTACTAACTTGCCCATTAAAACGTTCTTTTCTCAAAAGTCAAAGTCCATTATTTTTGAATCTTTATTGAAATCAATAATTTTTTCTCCGTTGATATTTCTTTTTAAAAACATGCCTAATTCTATGGAAACTAAGGAATTAAATGTGCTTTTAATTGTTATTAATGTAAATAATTCATCATCTTTTTCAGATTTCGCTGCTTCCTTATACATTTCTTCCGCTCTCTTAATGTTGTCCTTAGTTTCTTCTAAAATCCTTTTTCACAATGAATAAATATCAATTAAATTTGTATCAAATTTATCATGAAATTTGCGAGCCACATTTTCTAGAATGAATCAGTACTTATTCTCTGTCTCACATTCTTCTATGCTCTTTGATAAAAGCCCTCTAAGATATTTTTTCATCCCTCTAAAATTCATTCAATCAAAATTCATAATCTATCTTCTTTCGTTAAAAAAATCGCCAAATTATTGACGAACTAAAAATACTATTTTTATAAGTATAACCAATCTTTTTCAGTATGGTGAGGATCTTTTTTATTTATGTGATCATAATATAACATTCCGTGGTTGTGTTCGGTTTCATGTTGGAAAACAATTGCTTTATATCCTCTTAAAGTTTCTTTAATTTGTTTTTTCTTTAAGAAGTCGTAATAAGTTACAACAATTTTATAACTTCTTGGAACTAATCCATCACGATCTTCATCAACACTTAGACAACCTTCACCATCATTAATCACGATCATTTGACTAGAACGAGAAATGATTTTAGGGTTAATAGCTGCAATTTCTTCAAAGTCTTCTGGATTTTCTTTATCTCATTCAAAACGAGCAAAGAACATATTTTTATTAACCCCAACTTGAGGAGCTGCTAAACCAACAGCAGGTCTTAATAAATCTTCTTCATTATTATTTAAAGAATCATCTTGTGAATAACGAACAAAATCAATTAATTTAGCCATAGTGTTTAATTCTTCGTCTGTTAAGTTATCAACGTCAGTAACATCTGGTGAAACACTACGAATAACTTCTTTATTAGTATCTTTAGTTAATCATTTATTGGTTGGTTTTTCAGATTGTAATAAATCCTTTTCTAAGTCTAATTTCATAGTTTATCAATCTCATTTCTTTTTTCTCTAAAATAGATTTTAACATTCTTGTTTAAAATCAAAAAATAGTTTTTAGAAAAGCATTTTGTAAATTAAAGAGAAGAAAATGACTTATAGTTATAGTAATTAACACTTAAAATAGGGGTTTTAAGAACGTAGCAAAACCCGTTTAAAGATTTTGTAGAATGAAAAAATTATTATTGCTATAATTAAGTCTATAAATTAATTGATAGAGGAGTTCTTTAAATACTGATGAATGTTATTTCTGGAAAATACAAAAGAAGACAATTAAAAACTCTGCCTTCAATGAAAACAAGACCAACTACAGCTAGAGTAAAAGAAGATATGTTTAATATGTTAAACAATTACTTTATCTATGAAAATAAAACTAGTTTAGATTTATTTGCTGGAAGCGGTGCTTTAAGTATTGAAGGATTATCAAGAGGAATTAAAAAAGCATATATTAATGATTTAAATCCAGAAGCAATTGAAGTTATTAAAGAAAACTTAAAAAATATCCCTAAAGAAGATTATGTATTAACACAAAAAGATTATTTAGATGTGTTACATGACTTAGCTAACAGAAATGAAAAAGTAGATTTAATTTATTTAGATCCACCTTTTCCACACATTGAGTATTACTATAACTTCTTTGAAACTATCAATGAGTTAAACATTTTAAATCTATGAGGAATTATTGTTGTTGAAGCACCAGAACCTTTAGATTTAACCCAAGTTAAAGATTTAACCTTACTAAGAGAGAAACATGTTAAATCAAAAGTAGACAAATATATTTACATTTTAAGATTAGAGGAAAAAGCATAATGAGCCAACAAGAGAAAAAAGGAAAAATAGTAGTTATTTCAGGACCAAGTGGAGTTGGAAAAGGAACAATTAATAGTCGTTTATTTGAAGATCCAAAATTACGTTTAGTTTATTCAGTTTCAATGACTACAAGAAAACCAAGACCAGGAGAAGTTAATGGAGTTAACTACTTTTTTGCTTCTCCAGAAGAATTTGAACAAGCAGTTGAAAAAAACGAATTAATTGAACATGCAAACTTTATTGGTAATTCATATGGAACACCAAGAAAACCTGTGATTGAACAAATTCATAATGGTAAAAACGTTGTTTTAGAAATTGAAGTTGAAGGAGCTACTCAAGTAATTAAGAAAGAAAAAAACGTTCTTTCTATTTTCTTAATGCCACCAAGTTTTTATGATTTACAATCACGTATTATGTCAAGAGGGACAGAACCAGACAACATTATTAAAGAACGTTTAACT
Source organism: Mesoplasma lactucae ATCC 49193 (assembly GCF_002441935.1). Lineage (GTDB taxonomy): Bacteria > Bacillota_I > Bacilli_A > Mycoplasmatales > Mycoplasmataceae > Edwardiiplasma > Edwardiiplasma lactucae. The sequence continues at coordinate 487,714 of NZ_CP023668.1, read as the reverse complement.
AAATCATTGATGGAAATTCCTTTAAAAGATAACTATCAATATGTTGTTGTAAACGACACTGTTGATAACTCTGTAGCCAAAATTAAAGACATTTTAATTAAAGAAAGATTAACTGATTATCATGAAATTTCTGGCTATGAAAAATTAATTAAAGACGTTAGAGAAATTATTGATAAGGACTATAGATTATTCGTAGAAATCCTAAAAGAAAACTTAGATAAATTAGCTCCAGAATATCAAAAAGCCTTTGCTAATGGTGATATTCCAGCATCATTAACTCAAGTTTTAGGAGAAAAAATTTATCGTTATATTTTAGAGTATGGTCAATTCTCTGATTTAACAAACTATAAAAAAGTTCAAGTTTTAGTTAATACAGCTATCTTAAATATTGACTTTTTTGGAGTTAAAAATGATGAATCAAAAAAATTCTAATTCTCGCCAAATTGCTTTTGAAATCTTAAAGAAAATTATTTTAAAAGGATCTTTTTCAAATATCCTTTTAAATGATGTTGCGCAAAATAAAGACTTAGATCAAAAAGAAAAGAACTTAATTTTTGTTTTAGTTCATGGAGTTGTAACTTGAAAAATCTTTTTAGAATATACAACTAATAAACTAATTAATAAGAAAAAAACACCATATGAAATTCAAATTATTATTTGAATGGCACTTTATCAATTACATTTTATGGATAACATTCCCCAATATGCAATTGTGAATGAAGCTGTTAACTTAGCAAAAGAAGTTAACCCAAGATTTAGTGGGTTAGTAAATGGCGTTTTAAAAAATGTCATTCGTCAAACTCCAGAAATCTATGAAGTTAACGAAAAAAACGAAGAAAAGAAATATTGTTTAGAATATGGTTTTCCATTCTTGCTATACAAGCTAATCAAAGAAGGCTATGGTGAAACTGAAGCTAAAAAAGTTGTTAAAGATTCAGTTAAAAAACCAGAAATTAACTTAAGAGTTAATACCTTAAAAGCTGATTTTGATGACTTATATAATGAATATAAAACTGAATATGGTTTAAAAAAACAACCAGAAATTAAAGATTGTTTAATTTCTAAAAAACCAATTATTGCTACAGATTTATATCGCGATGGAAAAATTACCATTCAAGATAAAGCTTCAATTTTAGTTGGTCAAACCTTAAATCCAAGTAAAGATTCTCGTGTTTTAGATATGTGTAGTGCTCCTGGTGGTAAATTAACTAACCTTGCTGCAATTATGGATAATACTGGTTATATCAAAGCTTTTGAACTTGCTAAAAACAGAATTGGTTTAATTGAGCAAAATATTAAAAGACTTGGTGTAACCAATGTTGAACTTGTTAACGGAAATGCAAATCTAGCAATTAAAGATGAACAATATGACTACATCTTATTAGATGCACCTTGTTCTGGTTTTGGAGTTTTAAAAAGAAAACCTGAAATAAAATTAAACTTTCAAACAAACAATGATACTATAAATACTTTATATGAAACCCAAAAAGAATTAATTGAAGTTGCCTATCAATCTTTAAAACCAAATGGTGAAATGGTTTATTCAACTTGTACAATTAATGAAAGTGAAAACCAAGCAAGAATTCAAGAATTCTTAAAAGATCATCCAGACATGGAAATTATTTCACAAACCCAATTATTTGGTTATGAAATTGATTCTGATGGGTTCTTTATTTGTAAATTAAAAAAAGAAGGGATAATTTAAAAATGGAAAAATGATTAGTCACTGATTATGATGGCACTTTAAGAAATGGAACTGATGGTGGAGTAGATCCAAAAGATTTAGCTTTTGTTAAAGAATTTATCAACGATAATAATCATGTTGTAATTGCATCAGGACGTCCTTATGAAATGATACTAAGAGAAGCTAGGGAAATGGGAATTAAACCTTCTTTATATATTACTAATGCTGGGGCTGTGATTCGTGATGATAATGGAAAATTACTTTATAAAAAAACAATCCCTCATGATGAATTAAAACCAGTTGTTGATTATTTAAAAACTTTAAATTTACATACTTTAATTTATGCAACACCAGATGAAGAAATGTATTTATTTACCGATAATCCTTCAAAATATCCAGATGGTTCTTTAAAAAGAAGAATCACTAATCAAAGTTTTGATGACTTATATGATATGGATTTAGTTTGCTTTAAAATTATGGAAGATAGACAAACTTTAGATAATTTAATTAAACATGTTAAAAAAGTTGCACCAGATTTAACAATTATTAATAATAATGATAGTAATTTAGTTGAAATTCATCCTCCACATTCTTCAAAAGGTGATGCAGTTAAAATAATGCAAGAACTTGAACATTTAAAACCAGAACAAATCATTACTGCTGGTGATGATGATAATGACATTACCATGTTAAGTTGATTTGATAATTCTTTTGTAATTAAACAACCATATAACAAAGAAATTCAAAAATATGGAAAACATAAAATTGATCATTTATGAGAAATTAAAAATTATTTGGGACAAAATTAATAATTCCTTCTTATACCTCATTGGAGGTATTTTTTTATGATGAAATTATTTACAACATTAACAACCATTTTTCTTGTTTCAAATCCAAGTGTTTTTGCAACAATCAGTCAACCAAAAGACGTTGATTGAGAGATTAAATTTGATAAATCAGATTTTATGCGTCAGTCTTATCAACAAGATATTTACAAAATTGGAAGCGAAGGGAACTTTAAATATTCCTTAGCTAATTGAGAACAAAGAATTAACATCGCTCAGGGAATGAATGCAATTGGTAATAAGAAGTATTCTGATGGATATCAATATCATTTAAACAGTTGAAGAAATGGTGGTGAAAGTGGATTAAATACACTTGATACAGCCATTAAAGCTTCAAGTGAAATGTGAGATAACACTAAACAATTATTAAACTTTGATAAGTTAGAACGTTTAGAATATTTACCAAAAGAAAGCTCTTTAACTAACGAAATTTCTAATAAAGTAATTGAATTTAAAATGAATATTAAGTTTGAAATTAACTTATTTAATGGTGAAAGTGTCAAGTTTGAAAAAGAATTTAAACCCCATTATTCATTTGACACAGGCAGATTATGCAATGATGAAATTAATGATTTTGGTGAAACAACAACATTGTTAGGGTTTAAATATGAACCAAAAGTTGTGTTTGAAAAAACTTTAGCTGTTCATAATAAAAGAAATTACGATGAATTAAGTTGAAATAAAGAATCTGTCATGCCAAGATTTTGAATCATGGGTCCTTATAGTCTCGATTATTTCCAAACTTTAGATTTAAACGTACCAGAAAACGAAGAAACATACTCTACTTTAGATTGTAAAATCAACGAGATGAGTGTTTATAAACCAATTAATGTTTTGGATTTTAAAAACTCAAAACACATTAATTTAAATATAGAATATAACCCTTTAAAAAACCAGCAATTAAGTGGAAATGATATTTATTCACAAGTTGATAAATTTGTAAAAGAAAACTTTGTTAAATCTAATCCTATTGAACTTTATTATGAAAATATTAAAGGTTGAAAACCTCCATATATTAATCCGTTTGCTTCAACAACAGAATTAATAATTCCAATCTCTTATATTGAAGATAATAAGAGTGTTAAAGATTATCAAAAGATCATTGATAAACCATTTGTAACAATTAATTTAAGAAAGAAAATAGATTTAGTCGAAATCAAAGTTCCTGAATTAATTAGTTATGAAAAAGATGAAGAATTAACTAATAAAATCGCTGAAATACTAAAAGAAAACTATTTAACTAATGATGAAGTTAAATGAAATATTGAAGATAATAAGTTAATTATTAGTTCAAATAGTTCATCAGTTGTTAATCAAATCGCTATTTCTTTATATAAAAAAGAAATAAATGAACCTGAAAAACCAAGTGAACCTGAACAACCAATTGAAGACAATAATAAAGAACCTGATAATAAAGAAGTTGAAAATAAAGACGAAAATTCAAATAAAACTGAAACTAATGAAGTTAAGAAAAACAAAAACCTTAAATTATTATGATTAATCCTACCAATTGCTATTTTGATAGTAGCTTTTGTGTGGTTAACTATTAGCATATTGAAAAAGAGAAAAAAGAAAATGGTAAAATAAAGAATATTAAAAGAGGTTCAATGTGAAAATAAATGTAATTAAAGAATCGACTAAAGGAAACTTTAGGGCGTCTAACCAAGATCGTGTAAATTATGATTTCAACGAGTATGGACAATTTATAGCTGTACTTTGTGACGGAATGGGTGGACATCCATTTGGGGATGTGGCAGCTCAAGTAGCTTCTGAAGAGTTTGTAAAACTTTTTAAAAAGACTGATTTTGCAGAAATGGATAAAAAAGAAGTTATTAACTGAATTCGTTTATCTATTTTAGCAATCAAAAACACAATGCTTGCTATGGCTGAACAGAAGGGTGAAATCCTTGATATGGGTACAACTCTTTCAGCACTTTTAGTGATTGATATTGATGAAGCCTATGTAATTAATATTGGTGACTCAAGAATTTATCATAACTACAAAAACAAAACAAAATTATTAACAGTGGATCAAAACTTATTAAATTCAACTAAACCAGCCGATAGAAAACGTATTAATAAAAACCATGAAGAAGATCCTAATTTCAATGAATTCCATTATTGAAAAATTTTAACTAGTGTTTTAGGACCAACTAAAAAAATTAGAGTTGATGTTGATTTAGAAAAAAACACTAAAGGATTATTCTTGTTAACTACTGATGGAGTACATGATTACTTATCAGACAAAGAATTAAACGGAATTTTAAGTTCTGATTTAACCTTAGAAGAAAAAGCAGATACTTTAATCGAAACTGCTCAAAAAGGTCATTCTACTGATAACCTTTCATTAATCCTTTTAGAAATTACTGGTGAAGAATAGAATGGCTATTAAAAAGAATAGCGTTATTGATAATAGATATGTTGTTATCGAAGAAGTTGGTAAAGGAGCATCAAGTGTTGTTTATAAAGTTTATGACAAGACAAATAAGCACACTAAAGCTTTAAAGCTTTTAAAAAATAAAGTTAATGCTGGATTTAAAAAAGAAATTGAAATTCTATCAACATTAAGTTTTGAAAATTATGTAACACCAATTGATAACTTTGGAGTTGCTATGATCGATGGCGAAGAACATCCATACATGGTGCTTGATTACTATGATAACGACACAATTTCAAAGGTTGCTTCATCAAAAGACTATCCAATTTTTACAACAAGAGAAATTGAATACTACTTTTCACGCGTTTTATCAGGTTTAAAAAGAATCCATTACAATGATTTTTCAAACATGATTCATAAAGATATCAAACCACAAAACATTCTTCTGAATTCTGCTTGAGACCCTTATATTGCTGATTTTGGGATTACACAAATTTTAGAAAAAGATAATTTTGAACTAGAAGCCAGTGGGACACCAAAATATATGGCACCTGAATTATTTGTTGAAAAGAATGCAAAAGATTATGAAACTGATGCAAAAGATATGCCTTATTATATTGATATTTACGCACTTGGAGTAATGCTTTATACTTATTCAACTGGAATTGTTCCGTTTGAAAATTTTAATGTTTTAACAACAACAAATTCTAAGAATGGAAAACAAATCGCTAGTCGTGATTTAAACCTTTGAATGGATACAATTAAACCTTCAGTTTATAATCCTGAAATTAATCCACGTTTAGAAAACATTATTTTAAAAGCAATGGCAAAAGATTATACAAAACGTTATCAAAATGTTGATCAAATGCAAATTGATTTATCACGTTTATATGATGATAAAAACATTAAAATGTTTGAAGATTATAATGTTAGACCAAGAAACTCAAAGAAATTTTTAAACACCTATGTAACTCGTTTTCAAACATTTTTAAATACTTTTAATTGAAAATGAATTGTTGGAATTTCTGTTATAACAATCTTATTGATTGTTGGATTTGTTTTAACAATCTTGTTGGTATAAAAGAGAGGTCTAAATGACAAATATTAAAAAAGGAATTATTGTAAACATCGATAGTCACGAAAGTGTGGTTTATGATCAAAACGATAAGACATATGCAAATTGCTTAGCAAAAGGAAATATTAAAAGAAATAGTAAAGAAAGCCCTTTGGTTGGAGATTATGTAACTTTTGATGTGATTGCGAATGATAAAGGCTATATTACTAAAATTGAACCTAGAAAAAATGAAATACATCGTCCAAAAATGGCGAACATTGATCAAATTTTTATTGTTTCAGCTTTAAAGGAACCAAATTTAAACACATATATTATTGATAAATATATTGCATTTTTAGAGTTAAATAAAATTGAACCAATTTTATTATTTACAAAACCAGATTTAGTAACAGATAAGAATGATAGTGTATGACAAATTATTGATGACTATAAGAAAATGGACTATCAAGTTTTTGTTATTGATAACAAAAAACCGAATAAAGAAATTTTAGATAGTTTAGAAAAAATAATGGTTAATAAAATCTCTTTATTCACAGGACAGACTGGTGCTGGTAAAACATCAACTTTAAATAATTTCCTTTCTTTTGAAGACCAACAAAAAACAAATGAGATTTCTCAAGCATTAAACCGTGGCAAGCACACAACAACAAAAGTTACTCTTTATGTTATCAATGACAATATTTATTTAGCTGATTCTCCTGGATTTTCTTCTTTCACTTTGAAGGGGATTAGTTTAGATCAAATCCGCTATGCTTTTAGAGCTTTTGAAAAATACCAAGGTGAATGCAAATTTAATGATTGTGTTCATTTAAATGAGAAACAATGCAAAATAAAAGAAGAAGTTAAAGAGAAAAACATTCCCCAATTTTTATATGATGATTATGTAAAAATGATTGAAGAAGTTAAAAAGGAAGAAGAAACGCCATGGAAAAATACATTTTAGCGCCAAGTATTTTGGGAGCAAACTTTATTGATTTAAGAAAAGAACTAGATGACACAATTAATGCTGGAACCAATTGAATTCATTATGATGTTATGGATAATCACTTTGTACCGAACTTAACTTTTGGTCCAAAAGTATTAGCTGACATCAAAAAAGCTTTTCCTAAATTAAACGTTGATATTCATTTTATGGTTGATATTGAAGGAAGCATGGACGAATACTTTAAGCCTTATTTAGAATGCAAACCAAAATCCATGACTATGCATATTGAATCTTTAAAAAAGAAAAGACGTATTATGGATTTCATCACTTATTGTGAAATTAATGAAGTGGCTTGTATGTTAGCAATTTCACCAGAAACAAAAGTTGTTGATCTAATTCCTTATTTACCACATGTTGATGGAGTATTAGTCATGACTGTGAGACCTGGATTTGGTGGTCAAAGTTTTATGCCTGAATGTGTTGATAAAATTAAATTCTTAGATGGATATAAAAAAGATAATAATCTTGAATATATTATTGAAGTTGATGGGGGAATTAATGCTCAAACTGGAGCTGTTTGCAAATTAGCAGGAGCTAATATGTTTGTAGCTGGAAGTTATTTCTATAATGCTCCTGCTAATATTAAAAAAGAAATCGTAAGTGACTTTACTAATGAAAAATAAAATAGCTTTAATTGTTACTACTAAAACAGATTTAAATTATTCATACTATAACAGCGACAAATTCTATATTGTTGGAGTTGAAAGAGGATGTTTAGATTTAATTGATAAGAACATTAAAATAGATTTGGCGATATCTGATTTTGATCACGTTTTAGATGGCGAATTGGATTTAATTAAATCAAAAGCAAAAAAATTCATTCAATTAAAATCTGATAAAGATGAACTTGATGGAATTGCTGCAATTGAATATGTTAATGAAATCATTAAACCCGAAAGTATTAAGTTTGTTTCAAAACCAACTAAACGTTATGATATGGATTTCTCAGTTTTAGATATTTTAAATAAATATCACAATGTTGAAATCTTTAATGATGATTCATTATTAAAAAGATTTGAACCAGGAGAAAATGAAATCATTTTTGATAATCATCAAGATATGACTTATATTTCATTCTTTAGTTTAGAAAATAATAATCACATTCAATTAAGTGATTTGAAATATGAATATGATGGCAATTTAGATGTTTTTTCAACAAGATGCATTTCAAATGCTTTCATTTCTTATAAAAATCCTAAAATAAAAAATGAAAAACCTTTAATAGTCGTTATGACAAAATAAAAAAACAATATCAGAAAGTTCTTAAATAACTTCGATATTGTTTTTTTCTTGTTTTCTTTTGGCTCTGCGTAGAGTACGCATACCTTCTTGAAGCCTTTGTCTAGCTTCACGATAATTGATTTCATTTCGACGCTTTTTCAAAATGGTTTCGTTTAAGCGAATTTTTAATTTACGTTCTTTATCAATATCTCTAACAACATGTGCTTTTTTAATAGCTGTTTTTAGATCTTTTTCACGTTTTTTAGAAATTAAATATTCTGCTTTAGCAATTTTAAAATCTGATTTCAACTTTAGACTTCATTCAGTTGGAGAAAGAATACTAGTGTAGTTTGAAGTTTCATACAATGTATCATCATCGTTATAAACTTTTAAGATAGTTTTACTGTCTTTTGCTAATTCTTTAGCTTTAATAACAGCTTCTTCTCTGGTTTCGTAAGGTCCATCAGTTTGTTCTATGACTTTAAGTGAGCCATTTTTATTACGTTCGATGGTTCATTTTTTATTCATATAATCACCATTGTTTCACAAATATTATATATGAGTTTAAATAAAAAAACGGGGTTAATCCCGTTTTTAAGTGTATCTAATTAATGGTGCCCTCTACCGGGGTCGAACCGGTACGAGTTTCCTCGTCAGATTTTGAGTCTGATGCGTCTGCCTATTCCGCCAAGAGGGCATACTTCAATATTATATATGAACTAGTCATATTGTGAAGAAAATTATATATAATCAAACCTAAGGAGTGAGGAAACTTGCGCGTACTTACATTTATTTTTCAAATCATTTGAATTATTCTTTTCCCTGTTATTGGTGGGGTAGTTGCTTGAGCCACTGGTGAAAGTAGTTATGGCTATATCGGAATAATTTCTATTATTGCTATTTTTGATTTAGTTTGATTTTGCTTATCTATGAATACAAAAGAAATGGGTATTATTAACAAAGTCGGTAACTTAATTATTTTAGATATCCCAGCTTTTTTAACAATGAAAAAATGATTTAGTGAAAACAAAACTAGAGCTTTAAAAAAAGAAGTTAAAGAAAATCGTTATAAAAAAGAAATTTCTTCTGATTTAAATAATCGAGAAGAAAACTACGATATAGATATTATTTATACTCCAAAAGAAATTGAATATTTAGAAAATAAACAAAAACAAAAGAATAAAAAAATAATCATGAATGATAAATCTGAAACCACAAGATTGAATCATGAAGTTGAATATGAAAGAAAAGTTGTTCGTGGTTTTGGAGTTTATCTATTATATTTAATTTATAAAAATAATCCTGAGTTAACTAATACTTATGACTTAATTCAAGAATATAACAAAATGGTTAATCAACCACAACTAAGAACAAAAGAAACAACTGATTTCTTAGCTTTAAAAAACATAAGTGAATTTATTCAGGATTATGATGCTAAAAAAGACACTTATCAAATTCTAAATCAAACACCAAATGAAGAAATTATCATTGCTTTAAAACAAGATCGTGTTGATATGGTAATTGATGCTAAAAGCATTTTAAAAAAAGAACAAACTAAAAAGCTTGAAAATAAAACAGAAAAAAATGACAAGAAGTAATTCTTGTCATTTTCATTATTATTAAGCTAATTTTTCAGCTTTTTTAAGTGTTCTTAATGTACGAGCAGATACTTTAATTGTTTTAACGTTACCTTTTTCATCCACAACTTTAACTTTTTGTAGGTTTACGTTTCATTTTCTTTTAGTAGCATTTAATGCGTGAGATCTATTGTTACCAGAAAGTGCACCTTTACCTGTTAAATCGTCTTTTCTTGCCATTTTATTTCACCTCTCATTTTTTAAAATATTTTAAAAGAATTTAAACCTATAAACATTTCAAAATACTAACTTATTTTAAAGAAAATAACAAAAATATGCAACTAAATAAACAAAAATATTCTTTGTTATAAAACTTTATTTATAATAGTTATAAATGACACAATAGATATAATCTTTAGAAAAAACTCTCAAAATGAAACTTTTTAACAACTATTAAGGGTTATATAAGTCATTCTGGTTTATAAATATGTTAAAATGAATTAGAAAAGATGGGGCATAATGCCTAATCGAAGTCTTGATTACTGATAAAATATCAATAATTATTTTTTATTAGACTTTCAAAACTTTAACTAATAAATAAAATGTCTTTAGGGTTTAAAGGTTTAAAAACTTTAAACTAAGAGATATTTTAAACGTTAATAAAGAAGTTTGAAGATGTTTAACAAAATTACCAAGAGAAATTCATTATATATAAAAGCAATCATTTTTTAAGAACTTAGAAATGATTAGAATTGAGCAGGGTGGAAAAAATGAATAAAGTGCAGTATTTGAAATTAATGATCTTAAGTGGTGTTAATAATTTACATAATTATTACCCACACATTGATAAGTTAAATGTTTTCCCAGTTCCCGATGGAGATACTGGTACTAACATGAACTTAACTGCTACAAATGGTTATAAAGCCATTGAAAATGAAAACTTTAAATCAATTGGTGAAGAACTTTCAGCATTTGCAAGAGGATTAATCATGGGAGCTAGAGGAAACTCTGGAGTAATTTTTTCTCAAATCGTTAAAGGGTTCTCAAAAGGAATGGCTGATGCAAAAGACTTATCAGTTCAAGAATGAAAAAAAGGATTCACTGAAGCTTCAAATGTTGCTTATACTGCTGTTATGAATCCAGTTGAAGGAACAATTTTAACTGTTATTCGCGAAACTGCAGAAGGTGCAAATAAAATTCCAGACAACACAGATATTAAAAAATTCTGAACTCAAGTTGTAAAAGAAGCTAACAAATCACTTGATAACACTCCGAACTTATTAAAACAATTAAAAGATGTTGGTGTTGTTGATAGTGGAGGATATGGATTAGTTAAATTCCTTGAAGGTATGAATCAATACGTTCAAAAGGGAAGACCAGTTCAACAAAAGCTTAAACTTGAAGAAAATAATGGTGGAAACCTTGAAATGGATTTAGGTGGAGAACCTGAATTTGGTTATTGTACTGAAGCTATTGTTGATTTAGCTAAACCTTTTATTAATAATTTAAAGGTTTCAACTATTCGTGACCAACTGGAAAAATTCAATAATAAATCAATGGTTGTTGTTATTGATGATGATATTTTAAAAGTTCATACTCATGCTTTAAATCCTGGAGAAGTTTTAACTTACTTACAAGAATTTGGAGATTTTAGAACTTTAAAAATTGAAAACATGAATTTACAAGCTGATCGTCAAGTTAAAGGATGAAAAGAATCTTCTGATGTTAAACAAGAACGTAAATTAGCCCTCCCTTTAGCAACCATCGCTGTTGTGCAATCTCCTGAGCAAAAAGATTACTTTGAAAAAGAACTTGGTGTTGATATTGCAATTGATGGTGGAGGAAAAATGAATCCTTCAACAACTGATTTTATTGAAGCAATCGCTCAAGTGGATGCTAAAACAGTTTATGTAATGCCTAATAACTCAAATGTTATCTTGACTGCTAATCAAGCAGCAGAAGAAGAAAAACAATCAAAAATTGTTGTTATTCCAACTAAAACTATTCCGCAAGGAGTAACTGCTGCTTTATCAATTGATCCTGATGGAACTGTTGCTACAAACACTAAAAACGTAACTAAAGCTTTAAAAAATGTTGTTTCATTTAGTATTGCTCAAGCAGCAAAAGATTCATTATCTGATGGTGTAACTATTAAAAATGGTCAACAAATGGCTATTGTTGATAATAAAATTGTTGCAGCAGAAGACTCAGTTAAAGATGTTTTCTCAAAGGATTTAGCAAAACATATTAATAAGGATGTTGAAATCTTAACAATCTTTACAGGTGAAGATGCAAAAGAATCTGATATTGACGAACTTAAAAAATTCCTAGATGATAATTTCAGTGTTGAATACGAAATTGTTGACGGTGGACAAAAAGTTTACTCATTCATTATCGGAATTGAATAATACTAACCCTAAGAATCGAAAGGACAAACCTTTCGATTCTTTTTTTATTGTTATAATTAGACTAGAAAAGAGTGATTTTATGATTAAAATAGCATTCGATGTAATGGGTTCTGATAATGGCGCTGATGTTGCTATTGAAGCTGGATTAAAATTCTTAGAAACCCATCAAGATTTAGAATTAATTTTTGTTGGTGATGAAAAAGAAATTAATCAAGCAATTGATAAACATTTACCTAAATATAAAAAAGTTAATAAAGATAGCTTTTCTATATTCAAAACAACCGAAGTTATCGATTCTCACGGATCAATTTTAGATATTAGACGTAAAAAAGATGCTTCAATTGTCCGTACTTTAGAAATGGTTAGAGATAAAAAAGTTGATGCGATGTTAACTGCTGGTTCTAGTGCTGCTTTTATTGCTGGTGCACAAACTATTATTGGAAATATTCCTGGAGTTAAACGTTCAGCATTTATGCCAACAATTCCATCAACTGTTGATGGTAAAGTTTTACAACTACTTGATGCTGGAGCTAATTTAGACAACACTGCTGAAGAACTATTACAATTTAGTCAAATGGCAAGTGTTTATGCAACTGCTGTTAATGGGGTTGAAAAACCAATGGTTGGATTAATGAACATTGGAGAAGAAGCTTCAAAAGGAAAAGAATTACAAAAATCAGCATATAAATTATTAGAAGCTGATAAAACAATTAATTTCTATGGAAACATCGAACCAAGAGAAATTCTAAATGGAGTTGTTGATATTATGGTAACTGACGGATTTACTGGAAATATCGCTTTAAAAACAGCTGAGGGTGTTGCTAGAAGTGTTGGTCATGAATTAAAATCACAAGTTAAAAAACACTGATGAAGAAAATTAGCTGTTTTACAAATGATTCCAACATTTAAAGCAATTGGTAAAAAATTTAATTATAAAAATCACGCTGGAGCTATTTTAATTGGGATTAATGGGATTGTCTTTAAATCTCATGGTTCTAGTGATTTACAATCATTTGGAGCAACTTTGAGAATGACATATGATGCTGTTCAAAATCAAGTTCTAGATAAATTAACAATTGGTATGAAAGGATATATTATTGATGGCAACGAAAAATAATCAATCTAAAGCAAATGATGATTTTACAAAATATTTTGAAAGCAATTTCAAAATTAAAGTAAATAATCATAATTTATTCGATCAGGCCTTAACTCATAACTCATATGCAAACGAAAAGAAAAAGCCTTATACTTATCAACGTTTAGAATTTTTAGGAGATGCAATTTTACAAAAACATATGTCATTATACTTTTATAAGAATCTTCCAAAAATTGATGAAGGTAAATTAACTAAGGAACGTTCAAATGCTGTTAGAGAAGAAACACTAGCTTCTGTAACAAAACAAATTGGGTTAAACCGTTTTATTCGTTTAGGAAACGGTGAAGAAGCTAGTGGAGGTAGAGAAAAACCATCAATCTTAGCTGATGTGTTTGAATCAACTACTGCAGCTATTTATTTAGATAATGAAGATAATAATCCTGATGAAGTAATTAAAAAATGATTAAAAGAAACTTTAATCAAATATATTTCTGAACCAGAATATCTTGATTCAATCAGAGACTATAAATCTGAACTTCAAGAATTGTTACAAGCTGAAAATAGAAACGATTTACAATATGTTGTTAAATCTCAAAAATCAGTTGAAAACAACAACATCGAATATATTGTCGATGTCAAATTAGATAACCAAACTTTTGGTGAAGGTAAAGGTTATTCAAAACAACATGCAGAACAAGAAGCAGCTAAAAATTGTTTAAACAAATTAAGGGTTAAATAATTAAAATAACGGCTTAAATAAGCCGTTTTTATTTGCTTCAATACCAATGAACCCCTAAGGGTTTGTTATAATGTTAGTAAGTATTAAAATGAAACTATATTAAAGGAGACATTAAGTTAAAATGTTATTTTTAAAATCTCTATATGCCCATGGGTTTAAATCTTTTGCAGAACCAACAAGGTTAGATTTTACAAGTGAAATGATTGGGGTTGTTGGTCCAAATGGATCTGGAAAATCAAATATCACTGATGCAATTAGATGAGCTTTGGGAGAACAAAGTAATAAATCACTTCGTGGAAAATCAATGGATGACATTGTTTTTTCTGGGAGTGCAAACAAACAACCATTAACAAAAGCTAAAGTTACTTTAACTTTTAGTAATGCTAGAAATAATTTCTCAACAATTGATGATGACATTGTTGAAATCACTAGAACTTTTGATAAGAAAAAAAGAGAAAGTGAATTTTTTATTAATGGTGAAAAAGCAAAACTAAAAGAAATTCAAGATATTGCTTTAGAAACTGGTTTAACAAAATCATCATTAGCAATTATTTCTCAAGGAACAATTAGTAACTTTGCAGAAGCAAAACCAGAAGCTAGACGTGAATTATTCAATGAAGCTGCTGGTGTTGCTAAGTACAAAAAAAGAAAACAAGAAGCCTTAACTAAATTAATTAAGACTCAAGAAAATCTTGATCGAGTTAATGATATTGTTCATCAAATTGAAATTCGTATTCCAAAATTGAAAAAACAAGCTGAAAAAGCTTTAACTTATCAAGAAAAATCAAAAGAGCTATCTAAGATTGAAACAACAGTTATTCATAACGATTTAATTGTTTATCAACAACGTTTAGATGAAATCTCAGCTGATGTTACTGAATTTAATAGAAGAATTAAAGAATTAGCAAACGCTGTTAATAGTTCTGATAGTGAATTTCAAGCAATTGCCAAAAACACAGCTGATTTTGAAAAAGAATTTCAAGACCTATCAACTCAAGCAGAACAATTAAGAAAACGTATTAATCAGTTAAGAGACAACAAAGCTGCTGCTGAAAAATTAGAAGCTGAAAAAGATCGTAATCTTGATGCTGATAATGCTAAAGCTACAAAAATTAAAAAAGAATATCAAGAACAAAAAATTAAACTTGAAGCTGAAAGAGCTAAAAGTGAAACTTCTAAACAAGAACTTAATAAAGCTAAAGAACAATATGATTATTATGATGAAAAATTCGAACAAACTCATGATCAAATTCAAACTATTAAAGATCAAATCATGAGAGCTGAAATTAAGTTAGAAAATATTCAAAAAAACAGTCGTAATTCTCGTAGCGCTGCTGATGCAGTTGTTGCTCAAAGTACACAAATTCCAGGAATTATTGATAAACTAATTAACTTAATCCACGTTGAACCAGAATACCAAGTAGCAATCTCAATTGCAGCTGGTGGAGGGTTATTAAATGCAGTTGTAACAAAAACAAATGACGCTGTTAAATCTGCAATTAAATTCTTAAATAATAATCCAATTGGAAGAGTAAGTTTCTTGCCTTTAAATGCACTTTCTCCAAATACAATTTCTGGAGTTAATAGAAATATTATTGAACAATGTGACGGATTTGTTGGTTTTGGAAACGAAATTGCTGAAACTAATAGTGATTATCAAGTAGCTGTTGATTATGCGCTTGGTTCAGTTATCATTTGTGACAACTACGATAATGCTTCAACCATGGCTCGTAAAATTGATTATCGTTTTCCAATTGTAACTTTAAATGGAGAAAAGATTTTACCAAGAGGAGCTGTTCAAGCTGGTAAGTCTCAAAATCAAAACTTATTTTCTGCAATTGAAAAAAATGATACTTCAAATGTTCAAAATATGATTGATGAATTAGAACAAAAAGAAGATAACTTAACTAAAGATTTAAATGACTATCGAATTGGTCGTGAAAAACAAAAAGGTTTAGTTGATTCATTGAATAGTCAAGTTGCAACTTCAATTAGTGAAGAAAGAAACTTAACTAAACAAATGATTGAATTAAATGATGCTTATCGTCTTTTAACTAACCAAGATTTAGAAGGTGGAACTCGTGGTGATAATGAACTTGAATCAATCAAGATTTCTCGTGAGATGAATGGTTTAGAAAATAAACTTGAAACTATTCAAACACGCATTAACGAAATGAATGCAGACCGTGCTAAATACGCTTCTCGTCAATCTGAATTAAGTCAAATAAATGGTGCTAAACGTAAAGAGCTTGATGACTTAAAAGAAAAAAATTCTGCTTTGAATTATGAAGATATGGAATTAAAAAGTCGTATTCGTCAAATGGAAGAACGTTTAAATGAAAAATACCAATTAACTATTGAAACAGTTCTTTCACCAGATTTTGAAGTAATTGAAATTAACGAAGAAAACATTAATGATATTCGTGAAAGAATTGCTACTTTAAAACAAGAAATCGAAGCTTTAGGAAACATTAATCTTGATGCTATTCAAGATTATGCAACTGAAAAAGAAAACTACGATCACTATGAAAAAACTCGTAGTGAAGTTCAAGACGCAGCAGATAAATTACAAAGTGTGATTGCTGAAATGGATGAACAAATGATTAAACAATTTAAAGGTGTTGTTGATCAAGTAAATGAAGCATTACCTAATTCATTTGCTAAATTGTTTGGTGGAGGAACTGCTGAATTAATTTATACAGATCCAGATAATATGTTAGAAACTGGAATTGACATTAAAGTGCACCCACCAGGTAAGAAAATTAATAATATTAACTTATTAAGCGGGGGAGAAAAATCACTTGTTGCTTTAAGTGTTTTATTCTCAATTTTAAAAGTAAAACCATTACCATTAGTAATCTTAGATGAAGCAGAAGCTCCATTAGATCCTGCTAATGTTGAACGTTTTGCAAAATATATAAAAGACTTTACCAACGATACTCAATTCATCATTGTTACTCACCGTGAAGGAACTATGGAAAACTGTGATGTTTTATATGGTGTAACTATGGAACAAACTGGAGTTACAAAAATCGTTAAAATTAAATTAGTCGATGCAAAGAAAATGGCAGAAGAAGATTAATTATTAATAATAAAAATAAATGTCCTTTTTTAAATTCTAAGGGACATTTTTTCTTTTGCTTTTGAGATAATAGTCTATATAATTACTTTGTATTATCTAAAAATAAAATAAGGCAATATTGTCTAATTTAAAGGTTAGAAATAGGAGATTAAATGAGTAAAAAAGCAGCTATAGTCCTTAGTTGTATAATTGCTGCAATCTGCGGATTGTGAATTTGAACAGCAATTACACCTAAGAATGCCATTAGTATTGGTGGTTCGACTTCTGTTGACCCTGTGATGCAACGATTAACAAATCAGTATCGTAAAGAGTCAAAAGAAAGTTTTATCTACTCTTCATCAGGTTCACAAGGTGGAGTTAAAAACGTTAATTCAAACGCTTATAAAATGGGATTTATCTCAAAAGAAATTCCAAATGATGGTTCAATTGATTACATCAAACCAGATGAAGTTAAAAAACCATCACCAAACTTAACAAATGGTCAAGAAATCACAAATTATCTAAATGAAACTAGAGAATTTGGCGACAAATTACACACAATCAAAATAGCAACAGACTCAATTATCCTAACCTATAATGCACCTAAAATATTTAAAGATACTTTTGGAGATATGTTCACTATTACTGTTAATGAAAAAGGTATAGCCGATGAAAAATCTCAAGAATTGGTCAAATTTATTTATTCAAGACCAAACAACAAATTTAATAGTTGAAGCCAAGTTGCTGAAAAATTAGTTCAACAAAGTGGACAAACTAAAACTCAAGCACAACAAAATGCAATTGATGAACTTGAAAAAGATAAAAAGAGAAATGAATTCCAATCATTCTCTCGTGAACCCGGTTCAGGAACTCGTAACTCTTTTGAAAAACAAATGGGTTTATATGAAGACAAATCATCAACTAAATATTCAAGTGTTTTAAACTCAAACGGAATGATGTATCAAGAAATGACAAGAGCATCATCATTTGGATATCTTTCATTAAACTATCTTGATGCAATTAAAGATAGTGGAAATGAATTACACACTGTAACAATTAAAAATTTAAAAGGCGATAAATTTGTTCCTGAAGAAATGACAGATTTTAAAGAATATCCATTAAACAGACCTTACATTGGTTTATTCAAAGCTAATTTAAGTGAAAAATATATGGAAAAAATTGCTAACTTCATAGCTTGAATGGCCGAAGCACAAGTTGCTAATGAAGTTACACATGTTGAAAACGATCAACTAAAACAATATCGAATTGAAGGATTAACTCCAACATTCGAACTTGATGGAGTTAAGTGAACTCCAAAAGCATAAAACAAATAACAATTAATTCTTAAAAAGGAGGATTAGAAAGTGAATAAAGTTCATTCGACTTCTAAAGGTTTATTCCATAAAAAGTCAAAAGAAGTAAAACCTGATAAAAACGAACCTGATTTTAAAACTAATTCTTCTCGTCCGAAGCGTACGCCTTCAGAGATAGGAGTTAAAGGGATTGTTTATCTTTTAACTTTAATTGTAGTTGCGTTATTATTAATTATTTTAGTTTTCGTAGCTGTGAAATCTGGAAAGATTTTTAACAAAGAAGGATTCTTTAAATTTATCTTTGTAGATAGATGACAACCTGGACCTGATAATTCTTGAAGTGCTGACAACACTACTGGTTCTTATTATGGAATTGGGGGAATTATTGCTTCAACCTTATTAATGATGGTTATAGCTTTATTATTTGCTGTACCATTAACCTTATTTTCTGCGTTATTTATTTCAGAATATATGGGTAAAAAAACCCAGAAATTTGTAATGGGTGTTATTAAATTAATGGCTGGTATTCCATCAGTTGTTTGAGGACTATTTGCAATTGATCAAATTGGTCCGATGTTTATGGCAATGGGAGCTATGACTAATGGTAACTTAATGACTGCGTCATTTACTTTATCATTTATGGCTTTACCAACTATGTTGTCATTAACTTATAATGCTTTACAAAATGTTCCTGATGCTTATCGTTATGCATCATTAGGTTTAGGGATTTCAAAAGAAGAAACAACTTTTGGAATTGTTAGAAGAAGTAGTACACCAAAAATTGTCTCTGCTGTAATCATGGGTATGGCTCGTGTGATTGGTGAAACAATGGCTGTAATCCTAATTGCTGGTAACTCAGCTGCTGGATTAAATACTCATGATGGATTCAACGGATTTATCTTTTCATCAGTTAAAACTTTAGCTGGAACAATCGGATTAGAAATCTTAGAAAATGCTGGTTCATTGCATGAATCTGCTTTATTCGCAATTGGATTAATCTTATTTATCTTAGTTATCATTATTAACTTAGTTGTTTTATTGGTTTCTAATACAGACAACATTAGAAAATACTTCCATAACAAGAAAAAAGTTAAAGTTAATCCTCATAGATCAGCTCAAATTGATGTTGATGTTAACAACGAAAATAAAGCTTTCAATGACTATGAATTAAAAACTATTGTTAAAGCTTCAGCTGCAAACAAAACTTCTAAATCAGTTAAATCTGGAATTGCTTTATTCTTTATGTGAACTTCAACAATTATTGTTTTAGCTTTTGCTGCTTGAATTTTTGGAGTTGTAATTATCAAAGGATTAATGGGGTTAAAACACATTGAAGCCTTTGTAACTGTTAAAGGACAAGCTGGAATCTTTGCAGCCTTATTCACAACAATCTTATTAATTATTTCAACTTTAATCTTTGCTATTCCTTTAGCTTTAGGGACTGCAATCTACTTAACTGAATATGCTAATAAAAAATCATTCTTTACTAAATTAATTAGATTCATGATTAACTTATTAGCTTCAACTCCATCAATTGTGTTTGGGATTTTTGGATTAAGCGTCTTTATTATTATGTTCAAGTTACCAATGTCAATCTTTGCTTCATCATTAACAATGGCGATTGTTGTAATTCCAATGTTAACTTCAAACTTTGAAGATGCCTTATCATTAGTGCCAAATAATATTAAAGAAGCTGGTTATGGATTAGGATTAAGTAAAGTTAAAGTTTTATTTAAAATTACTATTCCAAACGCCATGAATGGATTAGTAACTGGAGTAATTTTAGGAATGGCTAAAATTATTGGTGAAACTGCTCCAGTTTACTTAACATTAGGAACTGCTTTAAGAATGCCTAGTGAAGGATTCTTAGCATCTGGTGCAACCTTAACTACTGAAATTTATATGTTAGCCTCAGAAGGTGGAGGAGGAGAAGCAACTTCAATTGCTTTCTTATTCTCACTTGTAACTATGATTCTTGTTTTCTTCTTAAACTGATTAAGTGGAAAAATGACAAACAAAAAAGAAACTGGTTCATTGAAATGATATATAAAATTAAAGAACTGATGATCAAATCTAATTCACTTTGACTATGCTAAATGATTCAAAGATGGATGAAACAAATTTAAAAACAATTGTAAAATTATCAGACATAAACTTTCATACAAACATTTAAAAGAAGTTCACTACGAAAATAAAAAACGTAAAAAGATTATTAAAATCATAGAAGAAAGAGAGGAACGTCGAAGTTATGAAGACTAATAAAGAAAAAAAAGAAAAGATAGCTAGAGTTCCTAAAAAGAAACGTCCTAGCAAAGACAAAAAGAAAAAAGAATGCAAAACTAAGAAATTCTTTGCTGATTTTCACAAGAAAAAAGATGAAAAAGCAAACGAATTAACTAAGATTGCTACTGAAATTGCTAATGGGGATGTGGAAAACAAAGAAAAAACCCCTGGAAATACCAAGAAAGACACTGTAGTTAAAATAAAAGATTTCAATTTCTTTTATAATAAAGGTAAGAAACAAGCGTTATTTGATATCAACATGGACATCAAAGAAAACACTATAACAACTTTCATTGGTCCTTCTGGATGTGGGAAATCTACTTTACTAAGAGCAATCAATAGAATGAATGATTTAGTTGATGGAAGTGTAAGCCAAGGAGAAATTGAAGTATTTGATAAAAATATTTATGCTCCTGGATATGATGTTACTGAATTAAGAACTGATGTTGGAATGGTTTTCCAAAAGGCAAACCCATTCCCAACTTCAATTTTTGAAAATGTCGCTTATGGTCCGAAATCACAAGGTGTAAAAGATAAAAATGTTCTAAAACAACTTGTTCAAGATGCTTTAGAAAAATCTGCTTTATGAGAAGAAGTTAAAGATAACCTAAATGGTCCTGCTTTAGGATTAAGTGGTGGTCAACAACAACGTCTATGTATCGCTAGAGCAATCGCAATGCACCCAAAAATTCTTTTAATGGATGAACCAACAAGTGCACTTGACCCAATTGCTACTTTAAAAGTAGAAGAATTAGTTTTAAGTTTGAAAAAAGACTACACCATTATTATGGTTACTCACTCAATGGCTCAAGCTACAAGAATTAGTAACTATACTGGATTCTTCTTAAAAGGAGAATTAGTTGAGTTTTCTAAAACTAAGAAAATGTTCACCAATCCAAAAGATCAAAGAACAGAGGACTACATTTCTGGAAGATTTAGTGGATAAGGAGGTTTATTAAAATGTCAGTAAATAAAATTTTAGATCATGATATCTTAGTTATCAAACGTGACTTACAAAATATGATCAACGCTACCAAAAAACAATACGAAGAAACAAATGAAGCTGTTAAAAACAATGACTATCAATTAGCAGAAAAAGTAATTTCAGATGACCATAAGATTAATGATATGCAAAACAATTTAACTAAAACTGCTTTGTGAAAAATTGCTAAGCAAAACATGGTTGCTGGTGACTTAAGACTAGCAATTGGTTCAGTTTTAATTGCTAGAGAAATTGAAAGAATTGCAGACTATGCAAAAAACATTTGTTATTTCTTAGTTGACTACAAACCTGATGTTAAATATACCAAGGCAATTCAAAGTAACTTTAGCATTATTTTAAAAATGTTAGATATGATTTCAACTTTAATCGATCATTACGATACAGACTTAAATAATAAAGTTGATGCTTTTGAAAAAGAAGTAAACGATGAGTTTGTTAAAACTCGTGGAGAAATTATTTCTGAAATTCGTCATGCTGATAGTGATGAAATGGCAATTCTTTTATATACATCATTACGTCAGTTGAAAAAACTAGAACGTGCTGCAGACCACATCATTAGCATTCAAGAAATTCTTGATTTCATCAGAACAGGAAAATTCAATGAATCAGTTCCTGCAAGTTTTGGCGATAATACTTCATTATTTGATGAAGGAAAAGATGATGATGACGATGATGAAACAGCTAATTAATCATCATTGTAATTAATAAATCAGAAAATCAACAATTGAAGTTATTTAATTGTTGATTTTTTATCTTTTAACTATAAAAATTGATAAAATATAAATAAATAAATTATATAGATCGAGGTACCTATCATGGGATTTTGAACAAACTGAAAAGAAAAAAGAGCTGAAAAGAAAGCTGAAAACCAAGTGAAAGATCAACAAAGAGAGTTAGCTAATGCAGCTAAAAAAGTTGACCGTGCTGAAGACAAAGCTGACAGAGAAGCAGAACACGAAGTTAAAAAAGATGTAAAAGAAGTTAAAAAAGACATCAAAAAAGACGTAAACGCTGCTGATAAAGCTGCTAAAAAAGAAGACAAAGCAGACGAAAAAGAAGCTAAAAAAGAATTCAACGAAGCTAAAAAAGACGTTAAGAAAAACGGTGGAGTTGAAGTAGAAATTAAAACTAAAACCACAGTTAAATAATTTCAAATTAAATAATTTACAACAAGCACTTTTGCTTGTTGTTTTTGTTTTTTTAAATAGGGATTAATTATTGTTAAAATATAAGAAAGAACAATTATAGTTAAAGGAAATAAAGTTATGGGATTTTGAAATAATTTTAAGAAAAAAAGAGAAGAAAATAAAAAACATAAAGATGAAGAAAAAGTAATTTCTGCTTCTGCTAAACAAGTTAAAAAAGATGAACATCAAACTGAAAAAACAGTTAACGAAATTCAACATGAAGTTAATAAAAAAGAAGACAAAACAGAACACGTTGTTAAAAAAGAAATTAAAACTGATGTTTATGAGCTAGAAAAAGAAGTTGATAAAGACTTTAAAGATGCTCCTAAACCAGTTAAAAAAGAAGCTAAATTAAGCGAAAAAGAATTAAAGAAACTTTCTAAACAAGAAGAAAAGCGTGTTAAAAAGCTTCATAAAGAAAGAGAAAAACAGCAAAAAGCTAATAAAGCCCTTTTAAAATCTTCTTTAACATTCTCAAAAGATATTAAAAAACTTTCTAAAAAATATAAACAACCAAATGATGAATTCTATGAAGAATTAGAAGAAGCATTAATTAAAACTGATATGGGAATGAAATTAGTTTTAGAGATTTCACGTAACTTACAAAAGAAACTAAAAAGTAATGCTAGTTTTGATGATGTTAAAGAAGCTTTAACGCAAGAAATCTATGATATTTATCATAGCAGAAAAGATGATTACTCATTAGATTATCAAGATGGCCGTTTAAACATTTTTATGGTTATTGGAGTTAATGGTTCTGGAAAAACCACAAGTGTTGCTAAGTTGGCAAACTTCTATGCTTCACAAGGTAAAAAAGTTTTAATTGCCGCTGCTGATACTTTCAGAGCTGGAGCAATTGAACAACTTGAACATTGAATTGCTGATCGTTTAGAAAACGTTGATTTATATAAAGGTAAAACAACTGATCCTTCATCTGTAGTTTTTGATGCAATCAAAAAAGCACAAGATGAAAACTATGACTTATTAATTATTGATACAGCTGGAAGATTACAAAACAAACAAAACTTAATGAAAGAATTAGAAAAAATGAATTCTATTGTGCAACGTTTTGATAAAAAAGCTCCTCATGAAACCTTATTAGTAATTGATGCTACAACTGGTCAAAACGGAGTTATTCAAGCACAGGAATTTGATGGAGTTACAAATATCTCTGGTATTATCTTAACTAAGATGGATGGAACCTCAAAAGGTGGAATTGCTTTATCAATTAAAGACCAACTAAACATTCCAGTTAAACTAGTTGGAATCGGAGAACAAGTTGATGACTTAGTTGAATTCAATGCTGATGATTATATTTATGGTTTAACTTCTGGATTTATGGAAGAGGATAATACAGAAAATGAGTAATCCAATTGATAAAAAATTAGAAGTTTCAATGTTATTACAAACTTATGGTGGCTTATTAACAGATAAACAACGTGAATATTTAAACCTTTATATTAATGAGGATTTATCTTTAAATGAAATTTCAGACGATTATAATGTTTCTAGAGCAGCAATTTATGATGCAATTCATAAAGCTACTGATATCTTAGAAAAATATGAAACTAGTTTTCATGTTTTAGCTAAACAAGAACAATTACAAAACATTGTTGAAAAGTATAAAGCTTCAAATAATGAAGAAGTTAAACAAATCATAAAAGAAATAGAGGAGATTTTATAGTGAAAGTACTAATGCTTGGTGATATTTACGCCAAACCAGGAAGACAAATTGTTCATCAAGAACTTAAAAATATCGTTTTAAATAATGATATTGATTTTGTTGTGGTTAATGGTGAAAATGCAACTCACGGTAAATCTATTTCTAAAAATAGCTTTGATGAAATCAAAAGTTGAGGTGTTGATGTGATTACTTCTGGAAATCACATCTTTAAAAACAAAGAAGTTTTAGATTATATTGATGATAATCCAACTCTTTTAAGACCAATGAACATGTATAGTTATTTACCTGGAAAAGGGTATGTAATTGTTAAAAAAAATAATAAGAAATTCTGTATTGTGAATTTAATTGGAACAAGTTTTATGGATAAAGCCGATTCACCATATGAAGCAATGGATGAATTTTTAAAACAAGATTTAGATTATGATTATTTATTAATTGATTTTCATGCTGAAGCAACAGCTGAAAAATTAGCCTTTGCTTGAAATTATGATGGAAAAATTAATGCTTTAGTTGGAACTCATACTCATGTCCAAACAGCTGATGAAAGAATTCTTCCAAAAGGTAGTGCTTATATTAGTGATTTAGGAATGTGTGGAGCTACTAATACAATCATTGGTGCAGACCCAAAAGCAGTAATTTATAAAGAAAAAACTGGATTACCTTCACGTTTTGAACCTGGAGATTCAAAAGAAAAACAAGTTTGTGGAGTCATTATTGAACTTGATGATAAAACAAACAAAACAAAAAACATTGAAAGAGTATTTGTTAAAACTACTCTAATTGAAGGAGAAAATTAATGGTTGTAAATACTGTTTGAAACATCGTTTTAATTGTTGTTATCGTTATTCTAGGTATTTTACTAACTTATTTATTAATCTCAATTTTATTAAAGATTAGATCTTTTAACTCTTTAAAATTCACTCCTTTACAAGAACAAAAACCTGAATTAATTAAGAAGAAACATTTTGTTACTGGCGATGGATATCAACTTAAATGATATGGTGAAGTTAAACCAGATGCTAAAAAGATTATGATTGGAATTCATGACTTTTCTTTAACTGGAAAACAATTTGAAAACTTAAGTGAATATTTAAGAACTAATCAAAAGCAAACAAGCTTTGTTACTTTCGACCAACGCTATTATGGAAATAATATTAAACCAGAGGTTCGTTACCGTAGTGCAGTTGCCACTTTAAGTGATATGAATGAAATTGTTGCTTGTTTAAAAGAAATGTATCCAAATAAAGAAATTTATCTTTATGGTGCTGGATTTGGAGCTAATTTAGTTTTAACTTTTATGCGTAAAAAGGGAAACTTAGTTGATGGAATTATTCTTGATTCAATGATGAATTTTAAACCATGAAAAAACTCAACTGGAATGAATTTAGCCTTAACTAGAGGATGTTTATTTTCTCCATATAACTTAATTACAATTCCTCTTGATGCTCACGACTATACAAATGATAAAAAAGAATTCTTACGATTAGATCAAGAATTTCAAACCTCAGCTTACGTTACTACTAAAGAATATTTTCAAATGAAACACATTCTGAAAAAAAGCTTAACTTCTGAACTTAAAATTGTTAAACCTGTTTTAATGATTCAACCATCAAAAGATGCCTTTGAGCAAAAACAAAAGATTAACGAATTTTTTGATAAAATAGCAAGTAACAAGGAAATAACTTTTTATCCTGAGTTAAAGCACAACCTTGCTTTACAAAATAATGAAAAGGTATTTAAAGATATAACAGAGTGAGTTGATAGGGATGTCAAAAAAACAAACTAAAAAACAAAAACAAACAAGACCTTCTAACCGTGTTAATTATGTCCACATCATCTTTGAGGACAAGAATTTTGGGAAGGCCTTTTTTATAATTGGAATTATCTTTTTTGCAATCTCATTTATTGCTTATGTCGATTTAATTATTACCTTAGGTAATCACTATAATTGACATGATTATGAAATGGCGCTTAACCCATTTCATGAATTTATTATTATTTCTTCTGTTGTAGCTTTTATAGCAGGGTTTTGATCTTCAGTTTGATTAATCTTGGGATTCTCACCAAAAGATAGGCTATTACATAACTATGAATTTTTAAAATGAACTTCTTTATTAACTTTAAACATCTTCGGATATTATGGTTTAAAAATAGTTAAAGCAAAAGTTCAAAGATCAAAAGATACTTTTAATAGTTTATTATTAACCGATATTTACTTTTATAAAAAAGCTAATAAAGTTTGATTTTATTTAGTTAGAGTTGGAGCAATTATTGCTTCAGTTCTCTTTTCGCCTTTTATCTTTATTTCTATTTATTCTTATAAAGAAACCAAGTATTGCTTCTTAGAAAATAGTGATATTCGTGACAAAATAGCTATGGCTATGATGTCAATTTTTGGAGTTATTTTCTTTATATCAATTCCTTTAATAATTTATACTTTTAAAAACCGTTTATATATGACTTGAATGACTGATTATGATGATGAATTTGTCAAAACTACTCAATCATTAGATAAAGATTATAAAATTAATAAACGTTTAAACTTATGACTAGATTTATTAGTTGTAATGGTTATTCTTGAAGTAATTGCAGTTGGGGCCTTATCTGTGATTACATATGCTTTTGATATTGGAATTGCTTTTAGATACCGTTATTTATACTTAGTTTGATTAATTACGATTATCATTTCTGCTTTTTCTTTAGCTTGAAAGAAATATTATTTAGAAACAAACCAAATGAGTGATGTTTGGTTAGGGTTAATTGATATCTTAACTTTTAACCCGTTTTTCTATATCTATAGTATGTTCTTTACTTTAAGAGCAAACATTGAAGAATCAAACGAGTTTAAAAAGACTAATAGAAAGTTAAATGCTACCTTTATTAATATCTTAATTATTAATGCAGTTTTCATTTTAGTAGTGATTGTATTTCTGTTTTACTTTTTTGAAAAACAACCAAGGATGATGTGGAAAATCTGAGTACTGTTTGGTATGCTATTAATATCATTATTGTGGTTAATTTCTAACTTATGAAAAGTCAGAGATTACAAACTTTATTTATTAAAAGTTGATGTGGTGAAGTTATTTGATATTTTCACTTTAAACTTTTTGGGAATAATCACAAATATGATCGCCGAGAACCTTAAACACAACTTAAAAAAACAAAAACTTTGATTATAGTTGTGTGTGATTTAAAAAAATAAACAAAGGGAAGATTACAATGAACAAAAACTTATTTACAAGTGAGTCTGTTTCAGAAGGTCATCCTGATAAAATTTGTGATCAAATTTCAGATAGTATTTTAGACTATATTTTAGAAAGAGACGAAAACGCTAAAGTAGCGGTTGAAGTCTTTACAACAACAAACTTCATTTTAATCGGAGGACAAGTTAACTCAAAATTAGACTTAAAACCAGAAGTATATGAAAATATTGCTCGTGATGTTTTAAGAGAAATTGGGTATACTAATCGCGATTATGGGATTGATGCAGATACTTGCGAAATCCTTGTTAAGGTTGAAAATCAATCAGCTGATATTGCAGCTGGAGTTGATTTATCAGATGGTGAAACTGGAGCTGGAGACCAAGGAATTATGTTTGGTTATGCTACAAATGAATCACCAACCATGATTCCTTTACCAATTTCAATTGCTCATGATTTAGTAAGAACAGCTAGTGAATTACGTAAATCAGGAGAATTTAAACACGCTCGTCCCGATATGAAGTCACAAGTTACTATCGATTACACAAACCCTCAGGAACCAAGAATTGATACTATTTTAATGTCAATTCAACATGATCCAGATGTTAATATGGATGAATTTAAAAATTACATTCATGAAAAAATTATGAAAAAAGTCGCAAAAGACTTTAACTTAAATGAAGACTTTAAAGTATTAATCAATCCAACCGGAAGATTTGTGATTGGTGGTCCAGAAGGAGACACCGGATTAACTGGTCGTAAGATTATTGTTGATACTTATGGAGGAACTTCAAGACATGGAGGAGGAGCTTTCAGTGGGAAAGACTCTTCTAAAGTCGATAGATCAGCTGCTTACATGAGTAGATATGCTGCTAAAAACTTAGTTGCAGCAGATTATGCTGATCGTTTAGAAATTCAAGTTAGTTATGCAATTGGGGTTCCAAAACCTGTTTCAATTTGCGTTGAAACATTTGGAACTGGTAAAGTTGATAACGAAATTATTCTTGAAGCAATTGAAAAATACTTTGATTTTTCAGTGAATGGAATGATTAAAACTTTAGATTTAAGAAAACCAATTTTTAAAGAAACTGCAACTTATGGTCACTTTGGTAAAAAAGATTTACCATGAGAAAAACTAGATAAAGTTGAAGAATTAAAAGCCTTTAAAGCAAATCATCAATAAGAAATTACCCTTATTTTATTTAATAAGGGTTTTCTTTTGGAATGAAACTAAAATCCAAGTAAAATAAGAAATGAATAGAATGGGTGAAGATAATAAATGATTAAACCAATCAAAAATCTTGAAGCAAATGATCGTGATATTAATATCATTGGTCGTATTGAAAAAGTAATTTTATCAACTGGGAGCAACGGACAAAATTACATGATTATTAACTTAGTTGACCAATCTGGTCGCGTTGAAGGACGTAAATGACAAGTTGATGAAAACGATATTGAAAACATCAAACCAAATGAAATTATGTTAGTTAAAGGCGGAAATGTTAATGAATATCGTAACCAATTACAATTAAAAGTTGGTGATTATAAAATTTTAGATGCAGAAGGGTTAGCTGAATTTAACTTAACCTTTGATGATTTCTTTATTTCAGCACCATTAAATGTTGATAAAGAATATCCAAAACTAATTGAATTAATTTCTGCTTTTAAAAATGATACTTATCGTGAAATTACTTTAAAATTATTAAAAGAAAATGAAGAAAAATTTAAAAATTATCCAGCAGCAATGTCAATCCATCATAATGTTCAACATGGCTTATTCTGACATAGTTATACATTAGTTAGAAACTGTATTAGCATTAAGCCTAACTATGCTTTTGCTGATATTGACTGAGAATTAGTCATCTGTGGAGCGATTTTACATGACATCGGTAAAGTTATCGAAATGAATGATGAAACAGCTACAGATTACAGTTTACAAGGTAAATTACTAGGACATATTTCAATTGGGAATGCTTTTATTTACCAAGCTGCAAAAGAATTAGGAATTTTAGATAATCCTGATGGAAGTGTTAATCAAGATGTTACATTATTAGAACACATGGTTTTAGCAAGCCATGGTAAAAATGAATATGGATCACCAGTTGAACCAGTCATTATTGAAGCAATTATTGTTTCATCATTTGACATGTTAGACGCAAGATTATTTAGAGTTAATGATGATCTAAACAAAGTTGAGGTTGGAGAATGAACCCAAAGAATCCCATCTGAAGGTGGAAAATTCTTCTACAATCATTACAAAAAACCAAAAGAAACTAAAGAAAAATAATAATTAAAAAATGGTATTGAGAACTTAATCTCAATACCATTTTTATTATTTGCGTCCTAGTATCGTTGTTCTAAGAATACCATATCATTCTTTTTTGTCTTCTTTTGCATATCTGTAAACTCCAGAATAACTAGATGAATGTGTATCGTTAGCATAAGTGAAAGACATTCCTGTACTAGTATATTTTATTAGTATGTTTGTATTTTTTCCATCATCTTTCCCATTCAATATGTCATTGATTTTTCTAATTATGTCACCATTATTTCAATTCTGGAATATTTGATAGTCATCCTGATAATTATTATTCGGGTTATTGAATAATATAATATTAAAAGCAACCGCTACGTTTATTGATTTTGGATTTAAATGTTTTTTCTTTTCTTCTATATCATATAAGAAATTGTTGATACTTATAGTATATTGACCATACTTATCAGTGGTAAATGAAATAGGCGTTACTACTGTATCTAGTTTTGTGGCAACATCTTCTTTCTCATTTAGTTCTCATGATGTGTTTCTTCCTGCTATTATAGCTGCATGACTAATATTCGAACCACTTTTTCATTGAATCATTGATTGATAACTAAGGTTAAAAGTAACATGCCATCCAACGCTTTTATCATATGTTCACTCTTCTTTAACTGCAAATTTAACTCTTTCATTAGAAGAATGACTTGCGTCGGTATAATATACTAAATCATGAATGTAATCTTTTCCTGCTAAATTAAAAATAAATTCTTTGTCTACATAGGGTGATTGCTTTCCACCGGCAAAAGTTCATCCATATTTACTATTTCATGTATTATATTTCAACTGCATTGTTAAAGTTACCTTTTCGTTTTGTTTCAGTCAATATTCTTTGTTGTTTCCAGCTCATCCTTGGTAGTCTAGAATATTATTTTCATATCAATTTGAATTCTTTGCAGTTTTTTGACTCCATATTTTATTTTCAAACCCATTTTCGGAAGGTGTATTTGGATAAACATCTTTCTTTTTATCTATATACATTCCCCAGGCCCTATGAAAGTTAGTTCCATCATTAATCCTACTTCTTGGATCATAAATAGATTGATAATTTCCGAATTTAATATCTTTTTCCTTTGTTTTTTCTATTTTCCTTTGATTTTGATTTGTGTTCGACAACGCTATGGTTGCTGTATTCGCCGCTGGTGTTGCTAAAATTGAAGCTCCAGCTGCAAGTGCCAATATAGTTTTCATAACTACCCCCTAATATCACCATAATCTTATCTTACCCTAGATAACATTTCAGTTGTCAATAAGAGCGCCATTTAAGACAGTTGGACTAAAAAAATGTAAAAAATGGTATTGAGATTAAGCTCTCAATACCATTTTTATTATTTAATTTTAATCATATCTAGGATTTCATCTTGTGGGATTAGACCTGATTCAATTACGTTTTTACTTAAAACATAACCCTCTGATTTTTTATATTTAGGAATTATGTGTTCATGATAGTGGAAGACTGCTTGATAAGCTTCTTCGCCTTGATTAGAAACATAATTAATTCCTTTTGGCTTTAAATCACTTTCTAAAATATGATTTGCAACGATTTTCTTAGCTTTAGCAACTTCTTCAAGGTATTTATCATCAGTGTCAGATAAATCTTTAAAGTGTTTTTTAGGAATTACTAAAGTATGTCCATTACTATTTGGTTGTAAATCTAAGAATGCTAGAACATATTCATTTTCATAAACGATAGGTGCTGATATTTCTTTATTAACGATTTTACAAAAGATACAGTCTTGACTAGTCTGAGCTTTCATCTTCGTTATTTACCTTAATATATTTAATGATTGCGTCATAAATTGGTTGATATCAGATATCGTTTGGATTGATGTAACGTTGATAAATTCCATTTTTAGCGTTTTCAACAGCTTGTGAATCATTATCAACTGTTAAGAATAATAAATAATCTAATAATAATTGTTTTTTATCGTCTGACAATTGAGTAATTTCTTTAACGTTTTGAGATCTGTTTGTTTTTCATTCATTTTCTAAAACATCAGGATTACTATTATCACTACCTAAGTGAAGTTTATAATTTACATCTCGTCCATTTAAAGAGCTTGCTTCAGTTCCACTAAAGATACCATTAGCACCTAAGTAGTTTTTGTTATCAACTTTTGCTCATGTGAAGTTAACTGTTTTGTTGTCTAAAGTTAAATTGATTGATGCATGAGGTGTATCACCTTTGTCCTTTGGAACAAAAACATAATTAACTCCATTTACTGTTGTAATAGTTGGTTCAGTTGGTTCAGCTACTAAAGTATTGAATTCAACTTTTTTAAATCCTCCAGCGCTTGTTATAGCAGACGTTTCAGTTCAACCAGCTTCTTTATTTTGAGGTTTTAACTCAACTCATTTATCTAAAGCTAAGTTACTAATATTATTAGCACCTGCATCAACTAGTGCTGGATTTTGAGAATTTTGTGTGTATGTATCAGTTGCGAATAAATCTTGTAAAAATAGGGGAACTGAAATAATTACATCAGCATATTTT
Source organism: Mesoplasma lactucae ATCC 49193 (assembly GCF_002441935.1). Classification (GTDB taxonomy): domain Bacteria; phylum Bacillota_I; class Bacilli_A; order Mycoplasmatales; family Mycoplasmataceae; genus Edwardiiplasma; species Edwardiiplasma lactucae. The sequence goes on along the minus strand of NZ_CP023668.1, from coordinate 455,168 downwards.
GTTGCATCAAGATCTTTATTTTCAAAAGTAAAGTCTTTTGCTCCTGTGGTATTAATAGAATCTTTATTGATTAAGACTGAGGGACCATCAACTGAGGCCAAGCCTGCTTTAGCACGTTCATCAATGTTTAATGAACCACCTAAAACTGACTTTACATTGGTTTCTCCATCTTTTTTAACGATTCCTTGATAACCACTTCTATTGAAGATTGAATCAACTCCAGAAACACTTTGGTTATCTCCTGCAGTTTTAACTAAGTTTTCGAAAATTCCTGCAATAGTATTAACATCAGAAATATTATTTATATTTAAAAGATAACTACCATCTTTTTGACCACCATTTGAATTAATTCAATATCCATTTAATAAAGTATTTACAGCTGGAATTTTTTCTTTAGGAACTGCAAATGATCAAACCATTTTATAATTTGATTGATAGTTATTTGATGTTCATGATTGAATATCTTTTGCAAACAATGAATCTTTATTGAAGAATAGTGATTTTCCACCTTCTTTTTCTAATGCATTGTCTCCCAAACGAGAAATTAATTCTTTATCAGTTCCTCCATTTGAACGAACTCGATACATATCTCCCTTTAGATATTGAATAGCCATAATTTTTTCAGTATTTTGTTGACTTGTTGCAATGTAATTTTGGAAACGTAAGCTTAAAGCTTCTTTTCCAGTTAAAGCTTCACCTTCATTTAAGACATCATTTGGTAATTTACCTTCGCTAAATAAATCTGCATTAGATTTAATGTCATTTGTAGCACCTCTAACAACAAAGAACTCTGTTTTCCCACCAGTAAGTTCATCAGCAGTAGGGATGTTTACGTTGCTAAATAAATTTAAATAAGCCGGATCGCCTTTTGTGATATGAAGATTATTTTTGAAATCATTTGCTACAGCTCATCTTTTATAACCGGTTTTATCGCCTTCTTTTGAACTATATCAAATAGAAAGGTTACTCATACCGTCTTCTCTTTCACCTTCAATTGTCTTAAATGAATCAGGATTTATTTTATCAGCATAAGGGCTTGAATTATCTAAAGGAGTTTTAGTCCCACTAATTGAAGCTACGTAATCAGTATAAAGTTTTTCAATAGTTATGTTATTTCCAACACCATTAACTTCTTGATTAAAGTAGTTATTAGTTGAGTCGATATTTGTCGGGTCTAATGATTTGTCATCTGTTGAACCTACATATTTACCATTATTTAATTTATTAGTGATATTTCCGTCAGCTAATTGAAGTTTTGAAACTTTTGTTTTGTTTAAAACATCATTTGTATAACGAGTAGTTGAACCGGTATTAATTCAATCTAAAATAATTTCTTTTTGTTTTGTACTATCGGTTAACAACGGTAAGTCTTCAGCTCTTAATTCCGAATTACCATATTTTAAGATAACTTGATCTTTATCGGCGAAATTAATTTTGTCATACATTTTATGTTTTTCATCACTTTTAGAACTAGAACCACAAGCTACTACACTAGAGGCTGTTGTCGCAGTTAAACCAACTGCAGCTAATATTGAAAGAAATTTTTTCATTATTGTTGTCCTCCATTTTGAGTATTATCATTATTTGAATCTGGTTTGTTAACTTCAGCTTCTTTTTCTTTTCATCACTTATCGCTTGTTGCAATAGTGATTGAAGTTTGGTTTCCAAGTGTGGCTAAAGGTTTTCATTTATTATTCGGGTCATTTAAACTAACACTACTATTAGTTTTTACTCAATTTGTTCAACTAGTAGAAAAGTTATTATTTGACGTGTTTCAAGGATTAAAAGTACTAATTCCTTCTAAGATATAATTTCTATATTTTGCTTTAATAGCGTTAGCTGTTTTATCAGAATAATTATCAATACCCAAAAGTTTGTTGACTTCAGGTCCACCAAATAACATTGTGAATAATTGATCGCTTGTTTTACCTAAAACTTCTTTGAAGTAGTTTCAAACAGCAATTCAATCATTGGTAGGGTTTAGTGAAGTAGGTGTTTTAGAGCTAATATAGTTTTCAATTTCACTATTGATATTATATTTTTCTTTAGGAGTAGTGTTGGTTCCTGCAATAGAAGAGACAATTGAACTATTTACTAAGAAACGTAGATATTCATTTCCAAAAGAAGTATTTAAATCATTGTAGTTAACAAATGAGTCGGTTCTTTTTCCATTGTAATCATAAGTAGCTTCTTTTAAAGCGTTTAAGTTACCAGCGTTTTCTTTTTTAGACATATTATCATTCAAGGCTTGGATTCCTTGATAATTATTGATATCTGTTTTTAACTCATCAGCTTTTTTACCATCTCAATTTGCAGTAATAGAAGTTTGATCTTTTAATAAATCGCTAGAATTCAGTTTTTCATATCCTTCGATTCTTAAAATATGAATACCATCAGTATCAACGAATCCAATTATTCCTTGTTTAGCATTCAATACTTGATAAACGTTTTTTCCATTAGTAGCATCTGACCCGACACGTCTATTTATAGAGTTGATGAAATTTGAAACAGCTGATCCTGATTTATTATTAGCATCAGTTGCAACTGTGCCATCATCAACTGTTTTAGCAACAGGATTAGGATTTGCTTTATATTCTTGTTCATTAGCTCCATTTGCAATGAAGTCATATACTGAATATTTCAACACATCTGAAAAGTCACTAGAACTTGAATTGATAGTTAATAGTTTTTCATGTTGTTTGAGTGAAGTAGAAGAAATAAATTTTTCAGTTCAATCATATCCACCATTAGGTGATGCGGTTGTAAAGTTTTTTAAATTACCTTGTTGATTCATTAGTAAATCTCATGAATAGTTTGAAGTGTTTTCAAGTGGGATTTTGGTATTATCAACTCCACTAGTTGTTGCTCCATTTAATGAAGCTCATTGCTCTTTATTAACAAACATTGACATGAATGAATATAGAGAATCGGTATCTAAATTATTAGTACTTCCTTCTGCTCCAACATATCCAGCATTATTAATATTATTTGCAAGATTTCCATTTCCAGTTAAAGGAGCGATAACTACTTCAGAAATACCAACAGGTTTTTGAGTTTCAAAAAAGTTATTAGCAAAATATCTTTGTGAATTTGAAAGTAAGCCTCTTGTGTTATTTGATTGAGCAGGAGCTGTTTCAGATGCCATTGATACATAACTATCCATTAAAGTGTATTTTGCAAAGTTTATGTTTTTACCATTCAATCCGATTGAACTAATAGAATTTGTCTTTTTACCATTGTTGTAGTTGGTTGCGAAATTTGAATCAATACGCATAGCAAGTTGAGTTCCAAATTCTTCAGCTTTATCTAAAACTTCAACTTTAAAATTGTCTCTTGTTACTCAAGTGATGTTATCTATCTCAATATTATTGTCTTTAACGTCTGTTGGATGTAATCCTCCAGTTGCATTGATTAAGTTGATGATAGGAATTGAAAGTGCTGAAAAAGTATTATTGTTTCAATCATAAATTCCATCCAAGGCTTTTAATAAATTTTTATATTGGTCAATAGGTTCGATATTATTTCCAGGAACATAGGCTTCAGGAAGATTAATTGTTTGATTATTAATTGTTATTTTTTGACTTAGAATAACTGTTCCAAAATTGCTAATAATTGTTTGGAAAGAGTTTGTTGGCTTAGAGTTTGGAATATTGTTGATAGAATTTTTTAATGCATCTGCAACATTAACCCCTTCAGTAGCTTTCATCATTACGCTATTAATAACAATATCTTTTGCATCGGTGTAACTATTAAATTTACGGTTATATTCTTTTTCTAGATTTTTTCTAAAATCTTCTTCTCATTTTTTCCCAGTTTTTTTAGCGGTTTCAACTTGTCTGTTTCATTCAGTTTCTGCATTACCATATGAAATCTTCCATTGATCTTCTACTGTTTTTAAGAAGAAGTCATTTACATAGCCTTTTCCTTCTTGATCTTTAATAGTTTTATAAATATCTGATGATTTATCCATTAATTGGCTGAACATTTGGAACGCAAAATATTTCATAAAGTTTTCAATAGCTTGATTCTTTGAACCAAATAAATCTTCATCATGTGCACGTTTGATGAAATCTTCAGAAGTAAATTGACCTAAAGATCCACCTTTTAAAATGGTATTAGTACCAATTTCATCTTCTTTTTCTTTTTTTGAACTTGACCCACAAGCTACAACACTAGTGATTGGTGTCACAGACAAAGTAAAAGCAGCTAAAACACTTAGCAGTTTTTTCATTATAGACATCTCCCTTAATTTATTTCATTTTTCATTATTTGTTTTAAAACTTTTTTAATAAAACAATTTCTATTCTCTTAATAAAAAAGTGTATTTCATTGTGTTTAAATTATACCTTAAATAGCCTTTATTATGGAAACATTCCTAAAAGAAACAAACCCTAATTTCACCAGATGTGGTTTATAATAATAACTATTAAAAGGAAGGGTTTTAAAATAATGCCTAAAATTAAAAACATAAGAGAACAGTTTCCCTATTTAAATAAAAACAAGAAAACCATTTATTTTGATAATGGAGCTACCACCTTAAAACCAGAAACTGTTATTAAAGCTGAAAGTGATTATTTAACTTATATTGCCGCAAATCCTCATTCTGTTGATTATGAATCTGCTTTTGAAGCTAATGAAGTTTTATTAAAAACAAGAAAACTAGTTAAAGAATTTATTAATGCTGATAATGAAAAAGAAGTTATCTTTACTAGTGGAGCTACTGAAAGTTTAAATCAGGTTGCATTTGGGATTGAAGATTTAATTTCTGAAAATGATGAAATTTTAATCACTAATCTTGAACACTCTTCTGAACTTTTACCATGAGTTATTGTTGCTAAAAAGAAAAAGGCAATTATTAAAGAAATCCCTTTAAATAATGACTTATCAATTGATGTTGATAAACTTATGAAAATGATTAATAAAAAAACCAAAGTTGTGACTTTTTCAACTGTTTCAAACACCATTGGTGCTTGAAATGACTCACAAGCTATTATTAAAGCAATTAGAAAGAAAAATCCGAAAGTGATTGTAGCTGTTGATGCAGCACAAAGCATTGGTCATATTAAAACTGATGTCAAAAACTGAGATGTTGATTTCTTATCATTTTCAGCTCATAAAATGTATGGACCATTCGGAGTCGGAGTTTTATATGGAAAAGAAGAATATCTAGAACAATTAACTCCCTTTAAATATGGTGGGGGAATGAGTGCTTCTATTAATTTAAAAGAATTAAGTTATGAACCTGAACCAATTCCAGCAAGATTAGAAGCAGGAACCCCAAACATATCTGGAATTTATGCTTTTGCTAAAGCAATTGAATTTATCAATGATTTAGGAATTGATAAAATTCATGAATATGAAACTGGGTTAAAAGAATATGCTAAAAGAGCCATTTTAACTAACGAATTAGAAAAAGAATTTGATTTCTATAACTTAGAAAATGATTCACCAATTATTTTATTTAATGCAAAAGGTTTAAATCCACAAGATATCGCAACTTATTTAGCAAATGATTATGATATTGATGTCAGAAGTGGTGCTCATTGTGCTCGTTTAACTGATGAAGTTATTAAAACTAAAATAACCATTCGTGCTAGTTTAGCTGTTTATAATACAACTAAAGAAATTGATACTTTAGTTGAAGCTTTAAAAAATAGTGATCATTTTTTAGATCATTTATTTAAATAATAATTAAAAGAAAGGATGTTTAAAAAATGACAAGAGATATGAAACATGACCGTCAATTATTAATGGATCATTATACAAAACCAGAAAACAAAGGTTTTAATCCTAATCAAAAAGGATATCAAAAACGTTTGAAATCAGATAGTTGTGCTGATGAATTAACCATCCAAATTTTAAGTCATGATAATGTGATTGATGAGATTAAATTTGAAGGTAGTGCTTGTGTGATTGCAACTAGTAGTTTTGATCTTTTAATTAACTTATTAAAAGGAAAAAACTACACTGAAGCCATGGATTTATTAACAACTTATGAAGATATGATTCAAACTGGAAATATCAATGAAGAAAAACTTCAAGATTTAGTCATTTTTTCAAACGTTCATAAGCAAAAAAACCGTTGAAAATGCGCTCAATTAGGTGCAAATGGAGTAATTGAGTTCATTAATTCTGAAAATATTGAAAAATAGTTAAGATTTCTTTATATTCTCATAATAAAACAATCTTATAATGATATAATTTTTTTGTAGAAAGAAAGAGATGGATTGATTTTAGTATGCCAAGCAATAAAACCACACTTCGTGAGAAGTTTCTTGCTTTAAGAGCTAGAACCACTGATGACTACCGCATCAGTGCTCAACATAGAATCGATCAAAAAGTTTTGAAGTTTATTCAACACTTCAATCTCGATAAAATCGCTCTTTACATGTCAAAAGGTAAAGAGGTTGAAACCAGAAATATCATTAATTGATGTTTAAAAAACAACGTTGAAGTTTATCTACCAAAAGTTAGTTTAAATAAAACAATGGATTTTTATAAAATCACTAATTTAAAAAGTGATTTAGAACTCAATGATGGATTAAAAATCTATGAACCAGTAATTAGCAAAACAAAGAAGTTAAATGATCCAAATTCATTACAAGCTTATTTTGTCCCTTTAATATGTTTTGATAAAAACCTCAACCGAATTGGTTTTGGTCAAGGCTATTATGATCGTTACTTTTATGGTTGAGATTATTCTGGTTATAAGGTTGGATTAGCAAGAATGAACCAACTTAGTGAAAAGAAAATTGATGCTTCACAATTTGATGCGAGATTAGATTTAATCATCACTGATGATGAAATCTTTGTCGCTAAAAAAGATGAATCAATGCTTGAAACTGATTTATTATTTCTTGATTTAAAACCAACTGATAAATAAAAACCCCCTCAATAAACATTAATCGTTAATTTTATTAACGTTGATTTTATTATTTATAAAAATTGTCTTTGTCTTAAGTATCTTCTTTTATGAGATACTTTTTTCTTTGTCTTTAATATTATTAAGACCAATTTTGAAAAATTGGTTTTCTTTATGTGAAATTAATAATAAAATCATTAATAGAAAAGAGGACTATTAAAATGATTAAAGTTGACTTATCAAACACTGGTTTAAATGCTTTAGATAAAGAATTCCCAAACGAAGAAGTTAAAAGAATTCACAAAATGATCTTTGACAAAACTGGTGCTGGTTCAGATTTTTTAGGTTGATTAGACTGACCTGAATCTTATGACAAAAAAGAATATGCACAAATGCAACAAACAGCTAATGAATTAAAAGATAAAATTGATTATCTTGTTGTGATTGGGATTGGGGGTTCTTATTTAGGAACTCGTGCTGCTGATGACATGATTCGTGGTTTACACCCAACAAACGGAGTTAAATTAATTTATGCTGGAAATACTATTTCATCAACATATACAGCACAATTAGTTGATTTCTTAAAAGATAAAAACTACGGAATTTGTGTTGTTTCTAAATCAGGAACAACAACAGAACCTGGAATTGCTTTCCGTGTGTTCGAACAAGAATTAGTGAAAAAAGTTGGAGAAGAAAAAGCAAAAGACTTAATTGTTGCTGTTACTGACCGTTCAAAAGGGGCTTTGAAACAATTAGCTGACAATAAAGGATATGCTACTTTCACAATTCCAGATGATATCGGAGGACGTTTTTCAGTTCTTACACCGGTTGGAATTTTCCCATTAATGGTTGCTGGAGTTAACACTGATAACATTTTCAAAGGTGCTCAACAAGCCATGAAAGATTTACAAGCTGACGATTTAACTAATCCAGCTTACCAATATGCAGTTGCAAGAAACTTACTATATAGACAAGGTTATAAAACTGAAGCTTTTGTAAGTTATGAAATGCAAATGCAAATGGTTGGAGAATGATGAAAACAATTATTTGGTGAATCAGAAGGAAAAGATGGTAAATCATTATTACCTTCATCAATGATTTATACAACAGATTTACACTCATTAGGACAATGAGTTCAACAAGGAACTCGTGGAGTGATGTTTGAAACTGTTGTTGATATTAAAAAACCAACAATGGATTTAGAAATTCCAATGGACGCAGATAACTTAGATGGATTAAACTACTTAAAAGGTAAAACTTTCCATGAAGTTAACCAAACTGCTGAAAAAGGAGTTTTAGATGCTCACTGACACGATGGTAAAATGCCAAACATCGTTTTAAACTTTGATAGTATGGATGATGTAATGTTTGGATACTTAGTATACTGATTCGAAAGAGCGGTTGCAATGAGTGCATACATTTTAGGAGTTAATCCATTCGATCAACCAGGAGTTGAAATCTACAAACACAACATGTTTAAACTTTTAGGAAAACCTGGAGTTAAATAGATTTAAATCTTTAAATTATAATAATTTTAAATAAAGACACTAAAAAGTGTCTTTTTTCTTTTATAATAAAATTACAAAGGAGTCTTATTAAATGAATAGAAAATGAAAAATTTTCTTTTATTTATGATTTTCAATTGTACCAATTTTCTGTATCTTACTAGATACTTTCCTATCAACTACAAACCCAGTTAATACCCCACAAGGTCAAGGATATTTCACTTCTTATTTTGATTTATCTGTTGTGAGTCAATTAATTTATATTTCTGTTTGAACTGCAATTTTAGTAGCTGTTTTTGGGATTTTAAACTTCATTGCTTTATTTGTGAAAAAAATGCCAAATTGAGTTTCAAACAAAGTTAATCGTACTTTTGTTACCAGTATGACAACAATGGTTTTTTGTATTTATCTAGTAGCTTTCATTGCAGATCCTAAAGGGATTGTTGGAATGGATGTTTGATATAAAATCTTAAAATCAAGTTTAGAACACTTTGCAACACCAATCTTAATGTTGGTTTTCTATTTAACTTATGTTGATGAAACTCCAATTAGTTGTAAAAGTTATGCTGAAAAATGAGGATGATATTCAATTATCTTTACCAGTGTTTATATTATCTTTATCGTAATTAGAGCAGCAATGCTTTATAAATACGGACCAACTTCTGGATATTTAAACCAAAAACCAGAAGGTTTAACAGCTGAAGAAGCTGCTAACTGAACTTGAAAAGATAATGTGATTGCGATTTTCCCATATGAACAAGTTGATCCTTGAACAAAATCACCAGCCTTATGAATTCCTGCATGTATTGGAATTGTTTTAGCCCCTTATATTTTTGGAAACTTATTAAACTGAATTAGTAACTGTAATATTCGTTGAGCTGTGGACTATAAAGCAAAGAAAATTGACAAAACTGCTGAAAAAACTAAATAAAATTACAATTCTTTTCAAAAAAACACACATTAAAGTGTGTTTTTTTATACAATAAAGTTGATAAGAGAGGAAATAATATTAACAATTATTATGAAGAGAAAATGACAGATTTTCTTTTATTCATGATTTGGTTTAGTCTCAATCTTTTGTGTTTTATTAGATTTATTTATGAGTACTATTCAACCAGATAATCATGCTAAAGGACAAGGCTGATTCACATCTTATTTCGACTTATCAATCATTAATCAATTTATATATATTTCAGTTTGAACAACTTTATTAGTAGCAACTTTTGGAATTCTTAGCTTTATTGCTTTATTTGTTAAAAAAATGCCAAAATGAATTCTTGGGAAAAACAACCGTACTTTTTTAGTAAGTATGACTTCAATTGTTTTCTTCGTTTATACTGTGAGTTTAATTTCTAATCCTGACGGGATTATTGGTTTTGACATTTGATATAAAATCTTAAAATCAAGTTTAGAACACTTTATAACACCCATTTTAATGGTTGTCTTTTACTTCTGTTATGTTGACAAAGAACAAAACGTTAGTTGTAAAGCTTATGCAAAAAAATATGGTTGATTAACAATTATTTTTACTGGAACATATATCTTAGTCATGGTCATCCGAGCAGCAATGTTGTATAACTATGGACCAAAATCAGATTATTTAAACCAAAGACCAGAAAATGCACCAAGCGATTGAAACTGAGAGGATAATTCAATCGCCCCATTTCCATATGTAGTTTCTCCATGAACTAGTCCGTGATACATTTGAATTCCTGCTGGAATTGCTATTGTTTTATCACCTTATGGAGTTGGTAACTTATATAATTGATGAAGTAATCACACAAATGATTGATATTTCCATCATGTTCAAAAGAAACATGATTTAGAGAGAAAATTAGCTTAAATATTTATATCGCTAAGCATCCTTGAGTGGATGCTTTTTTATTGTCTCTATGGAGTGTGATATCAAATCATTTTAAATTTCTGAATGCTAGAATTTTTGAGAAATATTATTTTTAAAGGAGAAAAAAATGAGAACAAACTATTCAACACCATGATTTAAACTAGAGGATTATTTGACTTTTAATAATTTTGACAGAAAGAAATTAATCCAAGTTCCAAAAAAATGAGAGGAACTTTTTGATTCGGTTGAAGAGATGTGAGAAATTATCACAATCCGAATTCAAGAAAACATTAATCATTACTTTAATAATTTCTTTGAATTGATTCCATTTGATATGTTAAATGATCAATATCAACAATGAATTACTTTAGCCCTTTTCCACACCTTTGAATCTATTGTTAATGGAAGACTTCCAATTTATTCAAACGTAGAACTTGTCTTTTCTAATAATTCTAAAGATTATTCAATTTCAAATTCTTATAAGAAAAATTTTGGAAGTGTTTCAGACATGTTTCCCCCTGAAGCTATTAAGTATTTAAACTTAACTAATCTAAGACAAATTCAAAAATTTAAAAGTTGAGATGAGGCATTTGATATTTGATCTAAAAACATTGACGATAAAAAGTTAATTAATTTAAAAGATATCAAAACCTTGATAGATTCGCTTGATTTGACTAATCGCAACGTTTTGAAGCTTATTCAAGATGAGTTTAATAACCAAGCTGACAAAAATATCAGTTGAAGAACAGAGACTCTTACTTATATAGACGAAAAATTAGATTTACAAAAAATTGCAAAAAATATTATTGATAACGATACTGCAATTTCAAAAAAACTTGCTGAAGATATTAATAACCAGGTTTCTGATATTCCAAAGATTAAATCTGAAATGAACAATAAGTTAAATAAAAATGATTTTGAAATATTTTCAAATAAACAATCATCAAATTCTACTTCTTTTAACGAAAAACTTACAATTTTAGACAGAAAAATGGATGAGTTAAAAATTAAAACAGCTTATGTATATTCAGATTATTCAAATTCAAATTCAGTAAACTTTCCAATAAAAAATTATGGAATTAGAATCGACCAAGTTCTTGGGTTTACTGGTAGTTTAGCATGCTCAAGCGAAACCTTACTTTTGTCTGCTTTCAATAGACATTTTAAAAGAAGCGATTATGGTACCTGATGATGAACAATTTCTGCTTTTAGTTTCGGAGAGAAATCTTTCTTTAAAGATGTAAAAATTTCATGTCCACCAGCTGGTGATTTAATGATTTTTAGTTTAAATGGGTTGGATATGTCTGCGCATCCCAAAGATAGTGCTCTTACAATTTTTTACATAGATTATGAAACTAAACAGAATAATAAATTTAATTTATTAGAAAGCGATGAAGAAGTTTTTAAAGAAGCGTCATCTAAAGTGGTGGATTCATGATTTAATTTTGTAGATAAAGATGATCAAGAAAAAAGTGCCAAGAAAACAGGGGTCAAATAATATGGAAAATTTAGATTTTGATTTTCTACAAATTGATAATAATGTTGAGAATCAAAAGATTCCAGGAATGGAAAGAGAGTTATATATTTATCCACTTAAATCAATATTCAAAGAAAATGATAAAAATAAAGAACTCTTATCTTATTCTCCAAATGTTGTAAATCTCAAAATTATTGAGTTAGATGATTGTCAAAAAATTACAGCAGAATTAATAGAAAGTACGCAATTTGGGTATAACTCTAAACAATCTATTGCCTCTTTAGATAATGAACTAGTTATTGTAAGTAAATGTGATAAAACTTATTCTTTAGATGAAAAAATTAATTATGATCCTAACAAACTTTATCTTGTAAGTGAATTTGAAATTAAAACAGATAAAGACATCATAACTTTTGGTCAATTACTACAATCATATAACATAGATAGAACAAATTTTGAATTAACCAACCTTTTTTCTAACCCATTAATTACGACAACATCTTTAGAAGAATGAAAACCTAAAGATGCTAATTCTTTGGTAGTTAAAGTAGGAAAGCAATATTCAAGCTTTAAAGTTAAACAAATTGATTTGACAACGCCAAACGCTTTTCTGCTTGAATCTTTGAATAGTTTCGGAGCAAACTCGTTAGGAGAATATGGGAATGCAAGCATTAATTCTTTCGAATCTCTTTATCCTTTATGGTTAAATCCTATTGATTTGCAAAGGAATGGTAAACTAAGAGTTTTAAATTATTGATGTTCAAATAGAATTTTGCCAATATCAGATGTTATGAAAATATCAAGAAAATATGATAATTCGGATGAGATAGGAAAATTGTTAAAATTTGATGATTCCAGCAAAAACCCTATAAAAACTAAAAAAGAAGAAAATGATATTGAGTCTTTGATAATAACATTTGACGATATAACTGTTATAAATAGATTTTATTTAAAAGGTGATGCACTTGGACCTGATGAATTTAGAACCAAACATATTTCGCATCAAATAGAATATAAAAATAATGAGCAATTTCCGTTCGTTTTACGTCCTATGGCTCTTGAATCAAATAAGGATGCAGGGATAACAACAGAGATGAAGGCTGCAAAATATATTCCCACTCTTTTAAATAAAATGATAAATTTTAAATTTAATCCTGAAACATTGTATGGTGGGATTATAGGCCATAGCTATGATGTAAAAATTACTAAAAATATGAGAATTTCATATACCACGAATAACAGTATAGATACTTCATCTTTATATGAATTATTGCTAGATGTCATGACTGCCACTTTTAATTACAACAATAATTTCAAAGGCGCAGGCTACAAAAACAACGAAACAAAAGAACTTAACTACATGGCTTTATATAAGCAAGAATTTGAAGGTAAAACTATTAGAGAATACATTGATGGATTAGAAAGCGCATGAGAAAAATCTAATCCGGAATTTGTACAAACTAAACAATATGATAACTATAAAAAGATTAGAACGATGTTAAGTTCTGAAACTTATGGAACCTTTTCAATTGGTGGTAATAAAAATTCTGATGATAAATTTCTATTGCCTTATTATTTTGAAATTATTTCCAAACCTAAATTTAAGGATAAAGATAACAACATTATAAATGAATCAAAAAAAGGAGACGGAATTTGGAAATACGACGAAATAATTGTTTCATGTAAATCTAATTATTTTAGTAAAGATTTTAAGCCTTTGCTTCCTTCACTTTCTGAAAAGAAAATATTAAATTCAAATAACGATTCTTTTGTATGACAAAATATGAACGATATAATTTCAGAAACAAAATTACCTAGTTTAAGTAATGGTGATCTTAAGACATCTGATGAAAACGTAGGGAAATTTTTGGTTTATTCAAAATTTGATTGAACAAAAGTTTATGGCACATCGGAAGAAATTATTAAAAATAAAGCCTTTTTTGAAAAAAATCAAAATATCAAAGAAAAATATTCGTTTTCTTTAGGTGAATATAACAATTCGATAAAAGATATTACTTTAACTGCCTTGTATGGCTCTGGAAAATACGATATACATTTAGTTGATGAAAATAATAAAAAAATAGAATTAAATGATATTAATTTATTTAATCCACAACAAGAGAATATTGGATTAGTAAAAATTTTATTATAATAATTAAAAAATAAATTTTTATATAAAATAGTAGTAAAGAATTATTTTTTAGGTTTGGAGAAAATTACATGAAAAAGATTATTTTACCCATAATGTCTGTTTTGATTTCATCAGTCGCTTCTACGACAACAATTTCTTGTTCAAAAAGTGTAGCAAAGCAAGAAGAATCTAATAATAAAGTTTTAATTGATGATTGAAATTCGCATTTTAGCAATGATTGTGAATTAATGGCTAATTTTAATTTAAATGATAAGATGAAAAATCTTTTTGATAAAGAATACATATGAAATAATGTGAAAGACTTTTTTTCTTTTGATAATTCTGGCAAGACAAAAGAAATAATCGAGAATACTTATGAGTTGACTTGAATTCAAGGCTCTCCTTCATTGATTAATGGAGATGACTCAATTCAAAGTAACATAGATCATATTAGGGTGAGTAAAACCGGAGTGTATGGTCTCTCTATAGTTGTGGGGAATAAAAAATGGCATTCTGATTATGAAAAAACAAATTCATATTCTGATTTAGATAAATTAAATAAAAGTTTAAATGAGGTAAAAATAATAATTAGCAAATCTCTGATTACTGTCTAAAATCTAAGATTGTAAAATAAGTTTATTAATTATAAAAATAAGGAACACGATTTATTATCGTGTTCCTTATTTTTTTGGCTATGGACTGTGATTTCAAAAAACAGTTTTTTATTTACATGCTAAAATGTTCCGCGAATAAATCAAATTTTATTCGTAGAAAGAGATTTTTTAAATGAAAAATAAAGTATCTAAAAAGAATAAATGCAAATATTGCGGAAAATGAATAACCTATGGGACACATGATTTTCTTTGCTCAATTTGTCTTGAAAATAAGCCGAGGCTGTTAGTTCTTAAATCAATAGAATGGTTAGCAGGATATCATAAAGCAGTTGTTCATTGTGACTTATTTGATGAAGGAGAGTTTTGATATACAGATAGTATAACCATCCAATTTGGTAAAAATATAGTAACTAGAGGAGAGGCATACAAATTACTAGAAAGTAATCCTGAAATAATAGTAAATAATTTTGACTTCAATTCGCGTTCAACTAATACCATTGTAAGATTTCCAAGATACCCTAAAGAATTAGGGATTAATGTAAGGGAAAGTAGGAATGACCCACAATTCAAACAATAAATAATGGAATGTGATTTAAAAAATAATATTTTTTAATATTCATATAATTAAAAGCAAGTATCTATCATCCGATTTTTACAAAATACAAAATACTTGACTGGAGAATAAACATGGTTGGAACAACTGACATTGAATTAAAAAGAATAAGTAATGCAAACTTAAAACTAACTAATTTAACACACATACAAGTTCAGAAGAAGAAAACATCAACTTGATTAACAATTTTAAAATGAATTGGGATTTCTGTTTTAGCAGGAGCATTAGCTGCTGTAGGACAAGCTTGGGCTTCGGCCGGTATGATCGCTCTAGGAGCATCACAAGTAGCTGTAACTACAGTAGCAGTTTTAACTTCTGCTTCAATAGAGTTTGGTGTAATGCAAATAGCTGATGCAATTGAAGGAAATGTAACCGTAGGTGGTACATTATTAAATGCTCTACCTTTTTTAGGTATTGGAAAAGCTATTGGACAAGGAACTAAATTAGCTAAAGTTTTAAAAACTGCTAAAGTTAACGGTCTATTAAAAGAAATGAATATCGCTGAAAAAGAAATCAAATCTTTAGACCAGCTTGCACGTTTAATGGAGAATAAAAATGTTATTTCTTCATTAACTAAACAAACATATAACTTTGGAACTAAAAAAGAATCTTATTCAACTTTAATGAAATATTTATCAGATGCTTCAACATCAAAAGGAATTAATCAAGCAAGCCGAAATATTGCAAATGGTGCAAAATATACAGCCAATGGTGTAAATGATTTGTTAGAGTTTAATGCTTTATTGAAAAAAGTTTCACCAGAATTATTTCCACATGTCGAAGGTAAGTATTATAAAATTGCAGATAATTTGGTGAAAGGTACTGAAAAGAATCTTAATGTTTTTGAGAGAACACCTAAGGTTCTTCTAGATAAGGATAAATTTGCAAAATTACTTAAAAATATTCCATTAAAAAGCCCACATGAATCTGAAAAAGTTGTTTGAGCTTTATATGGAATGAAACAAGCCGCGTATATTCAAGAACGATTGCTTAATAAGATCTCAAGACTTGGTAGAAATATAAATAAATTTTTTGAAGTAATTAATCCTACATATTGGCTTAAAAAAGAAATCAAAAAAATTGTTTCTGGTCTAAAAGATGAAACTGTTAAATTAATTGAAAAACAAGTAGCCAAAAATAGTAATAATTCTAATAAAGCACTTGTAGATAAAATTAACAAAATCAATGGCATTGATTTCGCGACAACTCTAAGAACCGCTTCTGAAAATGTAGATAATTTATTAATAGATGTTGATTCTAAATGAATCATGGCTTATAAATTCAAAAAAGTAATGGATGATTATGTAGTTGCTATTTATTTTCAAAATACTAAATATTTACCTCAAATTTATAAATGAGATGAAAAACAATTTAATTCTTGAGTTAAAGCAACAACTGATAGAAAAATAATTGATAAATATTATAGTGATAATATGGAAATGCAAAATCATGCAAAAACAAGTTATTTTAATGCAGCAACTAACTTCATGCCAACAATAGTAAAAGAATTTATTAATAACGTTTACAATACTTTTATGCATATTAAAAAATTAAAAGGTTTATCAACTTCTGTAAAAAGTGTCGAATTTTATAGAAATGCTGCTTCAGATGTCAAGGAATATACAAAAAATGAGATATTAGGTTTTGGTGCTTCACTAATGTTTACAACAACAGCTATTGATAAGGAAAAAACAGGTTCAGGCAAATCTGGAAATGGTTCTAAGGGATATTTCTATTATAATAATCGTTTTCAAAATGTTTCAACATATAATGAAATGCTTGAAAAAGGGAGAATTTTATAATGGATTTAGAAAAAGAAAAGATTCCCAAACCAAAGCCTACATGACATTGTTTCATTCCTTTTAGTAAAACAAGACAAGTTTATAAAAATGATTTAGAAAGATATGAGCAACAATTCTTAGATCCCATTGGCAAAATAAGGCTAAAAGAAAATAAAGCTATTAACGAACTTTCTGGTTTGATAATAACGGTTTTAACTATGACATTGGGATTCGTCCCGTGATTTTCTGAATCTTTACCATCATTTTTAGAATGAATGAAACTTGGGTTAGCTCCATCTAATCAATATTCATGAGCAGATCATTTAATGGCTTTTATTGTTCCTGCAGCTGGAGGAAGTGTGGCACACTTTGTTCCTAAAAAGCTTCCAGGTAAAGTTGGTAAAATAGTAAATTTAATTATTAAAATTTTACCAGTCGTAATTTTAATCATTTGATTAATTAATCGAGAAATAGATATTCATAAAATTAAAAAACAAAACAAAAAAGCCTTCAAAACTAGCTATATGGATTGTGATATAAATCCAGAAAGCAAAGAATAAAAATATAATTCTAGCAAGGAGGTTATCAATGTTAAAAAATAGTAAATTTTATACATATTTTTCTAAAGCAATCCCATATTTAACTGGTATGGGAGTAGGAACTGCATTAAGTTTTATTCTTACAGCAATTCCAGCAATTAGAAATCTTAAAACTGGATATATTGTTTTGATTGTTTTAAGCATTGCTTTTGCAGCGTTATTCTTATCAGCATTAATTTTCAAATGAGCTGTTCCTGCAATTGATGCATCAAAAAAATATAAACAGTATAGAAATTCTTTAATTGATCGCATGCTAGGATTATCTGAAACAAATGATTCGCCAGAAGAAATCAAAGCAAAAAGCAAAGAATTAAAACAATTAATTGACAAAGCCAAAGTAGATTTTGAAAAGAGTAAAAAAATCTTTCGTTCAACTACTAAAAATGCTAAAGGGGCTAGTGCTTTTGCTCAACAAATTGAAGAAAAAGAATTAAATGATGAAGTAGCTTAAAAAGCTACTTTTTTATTTGCATAAATGGAGTGTGATATGAAACCAATGATGAAAGATGAAATGTTAGAATTTCAACAATCATATTAAAGTGAGAGGAAAAAACATGAAAGAAACAAACAGATATCAAAAATTTGTGGTTTATGAAGAATTTGATGAACTAGTTGAAACTAAAGAAAGTTTTGACTTATTAAATGCTTTGATAAAAACAAATTTGAATAAATTTGATTGAAAGAATCTAACAACGGATAACTCAACTTTTAATCAAGTTCTAGAAGCAAAAAATAATAAATCGGTTATTTATAAAGTTTCAAAACAATCTTTAGTAAACAATGAAAAATATGGAATTTTGTTGTTATCAATTAATAACAAAACTAAATTTTTATCTTCTGAAGTTAAAGAAATTCAATTTAATTATTTAACTAACGAAATTATTTATTTAAAGACCCATTTATTTAATTATTGAGAAGATGGAAAAGAAACTGAGATGTATATCGAGTTTATTAATGAAGAAAAATTGACTTTTAACTTGATTAAGTTAAATAACAATAATGAAGAAAAAATGAATGAGGAGCAAAGAAAACGCTTTATTGATAAATTTGGCTTAAACGATAATTATGAAACTCTTCCGTTCGTTTTGTGACGAACCAATGATTTAGATGAAGATGAATTTTCTCATCAAAGAAATCTAGCCAGACATTTAGAATTTGTACAAAAAATTTTAACTGATCAATTATTAAATTCTATGGTTAAAAAAGAAGCTATTTTTTCAGACATGGATTCAAACCAAGAAACAGAAGACCACGGTTTAAGAGAATTTACTGATTTAAAAATCGATCGTATTAGTTCTTTAGACCCAAACTATAGAGCGACAAACGCTTTATACCAGCCAAATAATCAAATTAAAAATTTTATGGATTATTATGACTGACAAATGAAAAACATTTTTAATTTGTCAGGTATTAAAAATAAATCTGACAGTAAGGAAGAAACAAACGTTTCGATGTTTGATATCGATAATACAATCAATCAATTTAAAACAAATATCAAACAAATGGTTATTAAACTAAATAAAAATCTTGGAAATGATGTTTTAAATGAGCCGAACATTATTTTAGATTTAAAAGAAAACAGAACAGAGGTTATTAAAAATGATGAGAACTAATTACAACTATCCTTGATTTAAATTAGAGGATTTTATTGCTAATAATAATTTTGGAAAGAAACGATTAGCAAATCTACCGAAAAAATTTGAGAAACAATTCGATAGTGTTGAGGAACTATGAGAAACAGCAACTATTAGAATCCAAAGTTTAATTAATTTACATTTTGATGGGTACTTTGACTTAATTCCGTTTGAAATGACTTCTGAAATCAATAGAAGATACATCATGTTGGCAATCTTCGATACTTTTGAAGCCATATTATTCGGAAGACTTCCTATTAATTCAAACGTTGATTTAATTATTACCAACAATTCTAAGGATTATTCACTAACTAATTATTTTAAAAACAATAATGGATCTATTACTGATATTTTTCCACCATCAGCCATGGCGTGATTAAGTCATACAAATATAAAAAAATTATATAAAGTTAAATCTTGAAATGAAGTTTTTGAAGAATGATCTAAAACTATTGATCCAAATGAATTAATAAACAAAGAATACGTTAAAACATTAGTTGAATCTTTAGATTTGACTAATCGTAATGTTTTAAAATTAATTGACGATGAAATTGCTAAAAATAAAATTGACGATGAAAATTGAAAAAAAGAAACATTAGGATATATTGAATCAAAATTAGATTTGGCTCAAATTGCTAAAAATATTATTAATAATGATGAAACAATTTCTAATAAAATTGCAAACGAAATTAATAATAGAGTTGCTGATATTCCAAAAATGAAAGCAGACATTGATAAAAAAGCAGATGTCAAATATGTTGAAGAAATTGTAGAGAATCAAAAAACTATCAATCAAACTCAAAATAGTGCTATTGAAAACCAAAACAATATGTTAGAGAAATTGAAAATTAAAGCAATTAAGATTTCTGGTGAAAAAAAAGATAACACAAATGTTTTATTTAAACTGCCTTCATGATTATCTCCTGATAAAGTTATTGGTATTTCTGGACAATTAATGGCCGAAATAATTTTATACGTTAATATATTTAATTTATCTTATGGCCCGGAAAATTTAGCTTGATACAGAATTCCAATCCTAGAAACTTACAATGCAGGGTATGTTCTAATGTCAACACTAACTATAAATAGATCAGATAATACATTTAATTTTGCACTAGAATCTACAAAATGAAACCTTGATCCAGATAGACAAACATTATTGTTTTTTTATGCAGAATAAAATTTAAATTATTTTTTATATAAAAGGAGAAAAAATGACAAATTTATTAAAGTCTTATGATGTCGCTATGAGAACGCAAAATGAAATAGTGTACATGAAAAACGAAAACAAAATAATCTCTAAAAATCTAAAATCTTTAGAGCAAAAAAAGCAATTTCTTAATTTAAGAAAAGAAAATATTGAGTTGGAAAGAAATAATTACATAGAAAAGACATATTCTCAGTTTAATTCAGAGTTACCAAAGTATGTTGATAAAAATACACAAAAAGAATTAGACGATTTAAGAGAAGTTGTAAAAAAATTAAACAATGAATTGCAAGAAAACAGTAATAGAATCGAACATTATGAAAGTGAGATTAATAAAATGAACAAAAAAGTAGAATACAGTTTTTCAATATCAAGGAAAATAGGTGAAGTTAGAAATGAACACTTTGAGGAGGAGTATGATGAATAACCAGCAATTTGATGATTTTGATTTCTTCCAAATAGGCAATGAAATTGAAAATAACAAGATACCAGGCATGGAAAGAGAACTTTACATCTATCCAATCAAATCAATATTCAAAAATATTGATGCAAATAAGGAACTTATCACATATTCTCCATACACAGAAAACTTAAGAATTATTGATCTTGATGATGTTAAAAAAATAAAAGCAGAATTAATCGAGAATCCTCAATATAGTTATAATAGTAAACAATCGCTAAGTAACATGGATGGAGAATTAGCTATTGTTAGTAAATATGATAAATTTTATACAACTACAGAAGATTTTGAATACAATCCTAATAAACTTTATTTAGTTTCAGAATTCGAAATTAAAACTGATATAGACATAGAAACTTTTGGTCAAATCATTCAAACTTTTACTTCAAAAACATTTGGAGAAGACAATTTAAATCTTTCTAGAGAATTAACTATCGGGACGACTTTATTAAGCGAATGAAAACCAAGAGATGCAAATAATTTAATTATTAAAATTGGTAAAGAATTAAATAAAACAATGTTGTCTAAAATTAAAATAAAAACACCTAAATCATTTTTGATTAGCTCTTTAAAAGCTGTTAATTCGGAAAAAGGTATAAGTTCTTACATAAGTTTAGAACCGCAGGATGTACTATTCCCTCTTTGAATAAATCCAATTAACATATCTAATTCTAAAAAAATTGATGTAATTAATTATTGAATGAGCGATAGAATATTTGCGCTCGAGGAAGCAAAAAGAATTTCCGATTCAAATCATTCATCTTTCGAAATATCAAAATTACTTGAATTTAGTGATGAAGAAGCTGTTTCTAAAGAAACTATCAGTGCTAATAATGTTGAATATATAAAAATTGATTTTCCTGAAATTTTTTATGATGTAAAAAAAGGAAAACAGACAGGTTCTTGAAAAGGGTCTAGCGTTACATATGGGAAAGATAAGTATGAAAACAGAGACAATTGACCTATCGTTAACGATCGTGATAATCGCGATGAATTAGGTAGCCGCGAGAGACCTAATTTATATAGCTTACCCTATCAATTGTTATATGCAAACACTTTCTATAGATTTGAATGATTTGAAAAAAATCTAAGTATTCAATACGTTTTAGATAATTCTATAAAACCTTCCAGCCTTACTGAATTACTAAAAGATGTATTAAATGCTTCATACAACTATTCTATGAATTTCAAAGGTGCTGGGTATACAAACGAACAAACAAAAGAATTAAACAAAATGGCTCTTTATAAGCAGGAATTCGAAGGTAAAACTATTTCAGAATATATTGATGGATTAGAAAAATCATGAGAACAAGCTCATCCTAATAAAATCGATTCTACACAGTACTCAAATTATAAAAAAATTAGAACAATGCTTAGTCCGTATATATTCGGAACTAATTCAATTGGTAACAATAAACAAGATGATGCAAGATTTTTATTGCCATATTGATTTGAGCTTACTTCTAAACCTGTTTATGACATCGACGGAAATATATCTGATCAAACAGAATCCGGACGTGGTTTATGGAAATATAAAAATATTAATGTCAAATTAAAATCATTGTATTTTAACTTAGAAAATAAAACTCCTAATAAAATGAAAAATTCAAAACAATTAATATTAACTGGTAATAATGATACATTTATTTGGCAAAATCCAAAAGAAGTTATTGAAGAATCTAAATTGCCAGGTCTAAAAAACTCAGATTTTAAGACCTCTGATATAAATGTTACGAAATATTTACTTTATACTAGAACAAATATTATTAACTATTTAGGAAGTGGGAAATCTTTGATTTTCAATAAAGAAGATTTTGATAGTATGTTAGAAGAGAACATACTAACTTTTGAAAGTAAAATTGCTTTCCAATCTCTGAATTTTCTAGAACTATCAGGACTATTTTTACCAGGCAACTATTCCCTAGAGTTCATCGATGCAAATGGTAACACCACCTTAAAAATTAACGATTTAATTTTTTCTAGAGGAGAGAAGGAGGATGTGAGTGCGATTAAAATAATTTTTTAGAATTATTGCAATTAAACTCATATGTTCTCAACATATTTTATATAATATATTTAATTAAATAGAACATGAGGGTTTGTTTTTATGAAAAAAAAATTAGCAATTTTTTTTGCCATCGCTTTTATACCAGCTTTAACTTCTCCTATTTCCAGTTGTTCAAAGCAAACAATCTCTTCAGAGAATACAGAAATAAATAATCTTATATCAAAGAATATAAATAAAAACACAAATTTAAATCTTCCGTTAGATACAAAAATGTCAACAATTTCAGATGCTAGCACAGTGTTTAGGTTATCTAACAAAATATTAGAAAATATTATAAATAACTTATCTGAAGAGCAAAACAAAATATTCAAAGATTATTTTGTTAGTAATGCTGTTCTTGCTTGAACAAATTTAGAAAAAGATGGAGTTTATTCAATGGATGATACAATAAGCGAAGCAATTGATAAAACTGGTGGGCCTAGTTACAAGTCAAATGATGATTATGGTTTTAGAATATGAATAAAAAGAGGAAAAGATTCCTCAGGAAAAATTATAAAAGAATTTAATTATTGATTATGCAAAATTCCTAGAAATCAATCACTTTAAATGTTATTGTAGAAAATTAATAATTTCCGGGATACCCCGGATTTTTTTAATGAATGTAATAAAATAAGTTATAGAAGAGGGAAGTTATTATTTATGAATAGAGAAGAACGAACAATTGAGTTTCAGTGTCCACACTGTCACAAAACCTTTACTTTAGAAGAGTTGATGGGTCACAACCAAGAAGCTTTATCTAAATATTTAAACCTTAGAGTTGATGATCTTTTAAAAACAAAAGAAGCTGAAATTAGAAAAGATGAAATTTCTAAACAAGAACAAATTAGAAAAGCTACAATTTTAGAAGAACAACAAAAATTTGTAAAAGAAAAACAAGTAGAACTTGATAAGAATCAAGAACTATTAAACCAAATTAAAAGCTTAGAAGCTGAACTTGATAATAAAGTTAAAATTAAAGCTTCAGAAATTGATAAACAATATCAAGAAAAACTTGCTTTAAATAATATGGACATTCAAAAGTTAAAATTAGAACTTAAATCAGAACAAGAAAAGGCTAAAATTAACTTAGAAAATAAAGAAAAAGAATTAAACCAAACTAACGAAATTAATAATCAAAATCAAAAAGCAAAACTAGAACAACAAATTGCTGATTTAAATAATAAACTTGAACAAGAAAAATTAAGTTTTGAAGATAAAAAGAACCTTGCTTTACAAAAACAAGAAGCAGAATATAATAAACAAATCAACGAGTTGCAACAAGCAATTAATGCAAATCGTTTAATTCATTCAAAAACAAAGGGTGAAAACTTTGAGCATGAAGTTGAAGGCGAATTGAGAAAAGCCTTTGGATTTAATGACAGTATTGAAAAAATCACAGATCGTGATGGAGAAAAAGCTGATTATCTACAAATTGTTAAAGATAATAACAATCATGAACTTGGAAGAATTGTTTATGAAGTTAAAAATGCTGAATGAAAAGATACTTGAATTAATAAATTAGAAACTGATGCTGCGAAAAAGAAATCTAAATATGGAATCTTAGTAGCAACTTCATTTGATGAAAAATTCCATGATGTGCCCTTTGTGAAAGCTGATGGAAAAGATGGTATTTATATTTCAGATCCCCAAAGTTTTATCTTTGTGGCGCAAATTTTGAGAAAAATGATTGAAATTGAAGCTGAAAAAGAAAATATTTTAGCAAAATCATTAAACCAAGATACTGAACAAATTGTTAATGAATGTAAACGTAAACTTGAAGCTTTAGAAGACTTTAGTGTTTCTAAACTACCAGCTTTAAAGAAAAAACTAGACACCCAATTAGAAGATATTTCTAAAGTATCAAAAAGTTTAATTAAACATTCTGATACTTTAGATAAAGCAGAACGTAATTTAAGAAGTTCTGTCTTTGATAAAATCAATGAAGAATTAGGTAAAATTAATAAAAAATAAGGAGATAGATTGAATTGAAAGATAAATTAAAAGAGATTAGTTCTGTAACTAATCCTAAAATTAAAGAAATTATTAAACTTTTAAGCGATGTTAGTTATCGTAAAAAAGAACGTAAGTTTGTTGTTGAAGGAATTCACTTAGTAGCAGAAGCTATGAAAAAAGGAATTGTTGATGCAATTTATATGACTGAAGATGCTTATGATGATTTAGCAATGGCTTTACCAATCTCAAGTTATCACAATATCTTTTTAATTAAAGATAATGTGGCCAAAAAGATTGCTTCAACTGTTAATAGTCAAAATGTGTTTGCCGTTTGTGAGATCACTCCACAACACATCGATTATGATAACAACATTCTTTTATTAGACCGTGTTCAAGATCCTGGAAACGTTGGAACTTTAATCCGTAGTGCTGCTTCATTTAACTTTAAAACTGTCATTAGTAACCCAAATTCAGTAAGTTACTATAACGATAAAGTTATTCGTTCAACTCAAGGAAACTTCTTTCAAATTAACTTAGTTAAAGAATATCTTGTTCAATCAATTTCAGAATTAAAAAACCAAGGATATATTATTATTGGAACCCAAATGCATGAAGAATCCAAATTCTTAAATAAAGTTAAGTTTAAAGATGATGAAAAATATGCTGTGATTATTGGAAATGAATCTGTTGGGATTTCACCAGAAATTTCAGAATTAATTGATATTAACGTTTTAATTCCAATGGAAGAAAACGTTGAATCATTAAATGCAGCTGTGGCTGGTTCAATTGTAATGTATGAAATTAGTACTGCTAAATAAGCAGTACTTTTTTATTTTCAAATAAGTTACAAACTCTCTTTTAGTAAGTGCGCTTTTGGATTAGAATATAAATAATAGAAACGAAAGAAGGAAATTATAATGTATAAATTTGATGCTGTTATAAATAACAAGTTTATTGAAGGAAAAGAACGTTTAAATATTTTAGACCCAACAACCTTACAAACAGGTGGGACTGTTGCTGCTTTAGATGAACAAGATATTGATAATGCTTTTTTAGCAGCTAGAGCTGCTTTTCCAGCATGAAGAGACTTAACTTTAATTCAAAGAATTAATTATTTAACTAAATGAAATGAGTTAATTGCTAAAAACCGTGAAGAAATAGCAAAAATTATGACAATAGAAGTTGCTAAAAACTATAAGGATGCTTTAACAGAAGTTGACAGAACTGTTGAATATATTACTTACACTTTAGAAGAAGCTAAAAGACTAGAACCAATGGCCTTTACTGGTGCTGGTTATGATGTGCAAAATAAATATGCTATTTATGAACGTTTACCAAAAGGAGTTGGGTTAGCTATTTCACCATTTAACTACCCCATTAACTTAGCAATGTCAAAAATAGCACCAGACTTAGTAATGGGAAACACTGTTGTATTTAAACCAGCAACTGCTGGAAGTATGACTGGAAGTATGTTAGGAAAACTAGCAGTTGAAGCTGGTTTACCTGCTGGTATTTTTAATGTTGTAACTGGAAGAGGTTCTGTAATTGGAGATATTATTACCCAAAACAAAGAATTAGACTTTATTTCCTTCACTGGAAGTGTTGATGTTGGACATCATATTTTAGAAATTGCTTCAACAAAAGATGTCATTTTAGAATTAGGAGGAAAAGATCCTGTTCTTGTTTTAGATGATAAAAACCTTGATTTTTATTCTGATCAAATTATTAGTGGTGCTTTTTCTTATTCAGGACAAAGATGTACTGCAATTAAAAGAGTTTTAACAACTAATGCGATTGCTGATAAACTAGTTCCTTTATTAAAAGAAAGAATTGAAAAATTAACAGTGGGAAAACCAATGGATAATGCAGATATTACACCAGTGATTTCACCAAAAGCTGCTGACTTTGTTCAATCTTTAATTGATGGAGCAATTAAAGATGGTGCTACTGTGGTCATCGGAAATAAGAGAGATAACAATTTAATGGCGCCAACTTTAATGGATCATGTGTCATTAAAATCTGATTTAGCTTGAGAAGAACCATTTGGACCAGTTTTACCAATTATCAGAAATGATGATATTAATGAATTAATTAAGATTGCTAATGAATCAGTTTATGGTTTACAAGCAGCTGTCTTTTCACAAGATATTGATTTAGCAATCACTGTTGCTAAACAATTAGAAACTGGAACTGCTAACATTAATGGAAAAACCCAACGTGGTCCTGACTCATTCCCATTCATGGGAATTAAAGATTCTGGGTTTGGAGTTCAAGGAATTCATGAAACCTTATTATCATGTACAAGATTAAAAGGAATTGTTATTAACTACAAAAACCCTTTAACTAAATAATTAAAATTAACCTCAAGTTAAGGTCTTCTTAACTTGAGGTTTTTTTCTTCTTTATAAAACTTAATAACTTTTTAAAATTACATCTTGAATTTAAAAAATCTCATGTTTATAATCAATTTATTCCTAGTGATAATTAGTCTTAAAAAGGCTAAAACAAAGGGTTAAGAAAATAATTTAAAAAAGTTTAAACATTTTTAAATTTTCTCTTGCTTTCTTGTTTTGAAAAGGTTATTATCTAGAAGTCGTTGAGAGAAACGTACTTTTTAAAACTTAAAATTATAATAATAATTATGAAATAAGAGGGAAATTTCTAGCAATCGGAAATGATCTTTGAAAACTAAATAGAACAACCAATTACTTGTTAAATGAATCGTTGAAATAGACGATTCGAAGTTATTGTAAAATAACTCGTACAATTAAATTGAGATAAAAAAGAATAGTCAGAATCAAATCATTTTTATTAGTTTTTAATAAACTAATGTTTCAAATGAGAGTTTGATCCTGGCTCAGGATAAACGCTGGCGGCATGCCTAATACATGCAAGTCGAACGGGAGTGCTTGCACTCCAGTGGCGAACGGGTGAGTAACACGTATCTAATCTACCTTTTAATGGGGAATAACCTTTGGAAACGAAGGATAATACCGCATAAGATCTTCATTATCGCATGAGAAGAAGAGGAAAGAACCGTTTGGTTCGTTAAAAGATGAGGATGCGGCGTATTAGTTAGTAGGCGGGGTAATGGCCCACCTAGACAATGATACGTAGCCGAACTGAGAGGTTGAACGGCCACATTGGGACTGAGATACGGCCCAGACTCCTACGGGAGGCAGCAGTAGGGAATTTTTCACAATGGACGAAAGTCTGATGAAGCAATGCCGCGTGAGTGATGAAGGTCTTCGGATTGTAAAGCTCTGTTGTAAAGGAAGAATAGACAGAAGAGGAAATGCTTTTGTTTTGACGGTACTTTACCAGAAAGTCACGGCTAACTATGTGCCAGCAGCCGCGGTAATACATAGGTGACAAGCGTTATCCGGATTTATTGGGCGTACAGGGTGCGTAGGCGGTTGTGTAAGTTTGAGGTTAAAGACCGGAGCTCAACTCCGGTTTGCCTTGAAAACTATGCAACTAGAATGTAACAGAGGTGAGTGGAATTCCATGTGTAGCGGTGAAATGCGTAGATATATGGAAGAACACCAGTGGCGAAAGCGGCTCACCAGGTTATTATTGACGCTGAGGCACGAAAGCGTGGGGAGCAAATAGGATTAGATACCCTAGTAGTCCACGCCGTAAACGTTGAGTACTAAGTGTCGGACTTAAGTTCGGTGCTGCAGCTAACGCATTAAGTACTCCGCCTGAGTAGTATGCACGCAAGTGTGAAACTCAAAGGAATTGACGGGGACCCGCACAAGTGGTGGAGCATGTGGTTTAATTCGAAGCAACACGAAGAACCTTACCAGGGCTTGACATCCAGTGCAATGGCATAGAGATATGCCGGAGGCTAACATTGAGACAGGTGGTGCATGGTTGTCGTCAGTTCGTGCCGTGAGGTGTTGGGTTAAGTCCCGCAACGAACGCAACCCTTGTCATTAGTTACTAACATTAAGTTGAGGACTCTAATGAGACTGCTAGTGTAAGCTAGAGGAAGGTGGGGATGACGTCAAATCATCATGCCCCTTATGTCCTGGGCTACACACGTGCTACAATGGCCGATACAAAGAGCTGCAATCCCGTGAGGAGGAGCAAATCTCATAAAGTCGGTCTCAGTTCGGATTGAAGGCTGCAACTCGCCTTCATGAAGCCGGAATCACTAGTAATCGCGGATCAGCTATGCCGCGGTGAATACGTTCTCGGGTCTTGTACACACCGCCCGTCACACCACGAGAGTTGGTAATACCAGAAGTAGGTTGCCTAACCATTTGGAGGGCGCCTACCAAGGTAGGACTGGCGATTGGGGTGAAGTCGTAACAAGGTATCCGTACGGGAACGTGCGGATGGATCACCTCCTTTCTATGGAGATTAATATTATTGAAGTTGAGATAAACAACTTTGACTATTCGTTCTATTTAGTTTTCAGCGATCATTTTATTAAATTAAAATAATCTGCTGAAAGATTGTTCTTTGAAAACTGAATATTTGATGAGAAACGTATATTGAATTTAATTTATTATTTTCGATATACAAACTAAAACAAAGTATTTAATTCTTTTTGAATTGAATACTACAGTTATTCAAAACTAATTTATTTAGTTTTGATAGCAATTGAATTTTAAGTTTCATTAATTTGAAACTTAAATAATTTAAAACAATTTTCTAATAAAAATAGTTATTAATTATTGACAATGAGATCAGAAATTAAAAACTAAAATTTGTAAATTGCCATTAGATTTCTTCTAATAAAAGTAAGGGCATACGGTGAATGCCTTGGAAAATGGAGCCGAAGAAGGACGCGACTACCTGCGAAAAGCATCGGGGAGCTGGAAGTGAGCTTTGATCCGATGATGTCCGAATAGGGAAACCTGGCGAGACTAATCTCTCGTCGTCGTTAAGTGAATACATAGCTTAACGTCGGGAACCTTGGGAACTGAAACATCTTAGTACCAAGAGGAAAAGAAAACAAATAGTGATTCTCCTAGTAGCGGCGAGCGAACGGGGAACAGGCCAAACCGGTCTTCGGACCGGGGTTGTAGGACTTCTCTTAGAGTTACAAAATTAACATATAGTGGAAATAGTTGGGAAACTATGACACAGAGGGTGATATCCCCGTACACGAAATATGTTAATCTCGAAGAAGTATCCTGAGTACGACGAAACACGTGAAATTTTGTCGGAATCTGTCGAGACCACTCGATAAGCCTAAATACTCCCATTTTACCGATAGTGAACCAGTACCGTGAGGGAAAGGTGAAAAGTACCCCGAGAGGGGAGTGAAATAGTTCCTGAAACCGTATGCTTACAAGAAGATAGAGCCCGTTAATGGGTGATATCGTGCTTTTTGTAGAAAGAGCCGGCGAGTTACAATTGCATGCAAGGTTAAGCTGATTAAAAGTGGAGCCGTAGTGAAAGCGAGCCTTAATAGGGCGTTCAGTATGTAGTTGTAGACACGAAACCGAGTGATCTAGCCATGACCAGGTTGAAGTTGGGGTAAAACCCAATGGAGGACCGAACCGACGTTCGTTGAAAAGACCGCGGATGAGTTGTGGCTAGAGGTGAAATTCCAATCGAACTCGGAGATAGCTAGTTCTCCCCGATATATCTTTAAGGATAGCGTCGAGGTTAGACTTGTGGAGGTAGAGCACTGAATTTATGATGGCCGCACCTAGCGGTACTGATTAAAATTAAACTCCGAATGCCATAAGTTATACTCGGCAGTCAGAACATGGGTGATAAGGTCCATGCTCGTGAGGGAAACAGCCCAGATCGCCAGTTAAGGTCCCTAAGTTAATACTAAGTGTGTAAGGATGTGAAATTGCACAGACAGCTAGGATGTTGGCTCAGAAGCAGCCATCATTTAAAGAGTGCGTAACAGCTCACTAGTCGAGTGATTTTGCGCCGAAAATGTACCGGGGCTTAAGTATTACACCGAAACTGCGGATTGTATATTTATATACAGTGGTAGGGGAGCGTTCCAAACGCAATGAAGTCAGACCGTGAGGACTGGTGGAGTGTTTGGAAGTGATTATGCCGGCATGAGTAACGTTTGAAGGTGAGAATCCTTCATGCCGTTTAACCAAGGTTTCCTGGGCAAGGTTCGTCCACCCAGGGTTAGTCAGGACCTAAGGAGAGGCCGAGAGGCGTATTCGATGGACAACAGGTTGATATTCCTGTACTGGTTAATTAGTGATGGAGTGACGGAGAAAGATAGTGTATCCCAGGCGTTGGTTGTCCTGGGCCAAGCGCAAAGGTGGTGTTGTAGGCAAATCCGCAACATATTCAACATTGAAGCGTGATGGGGAGCGAACGGTTCGCCTAGTAGTGAAGTACATGACTCTATGCTTCCAAGAAAAGCTTCTAACTTAATAATTAATCACCTGTACCTAGAACGAACACACGTGGTTAAGGAGAAAATCCTAAGGCAAGCGAGAAAACTGTAGTTAAGGAACTCTGCAAAATCACCCCGTAAGTTCGCAAGAAGGGGTGCTCAGCTTACGCTGAGCCGCAGTGAAGAGGGAGGGGCAACTGTTTAACAAAAACACAGCTCTCTGCTAAGTCATAAGACGAAGTATAGGGGGTGACGCCTGCCCAGTGCCGGAAGGTTAAAAGGAGATGTCAGGCTTTGAGCCAAAGCATTGAATTGAAGCCCCGGTGAACGGCGGCCGTAACTATAACGGTCCTAAGGTAGCGAAATTCCTTGTCAGGTAAATTCTGACCCGCACGAAAGGCGTAATGATCCCTTCGCTGTCTCAACTACAGACTCGGTGAAATTTTAGTACCAGTGAAGATGCTGGTTACCCGCAACTAGACGGAAAGACCCCGTGGAGCTTTACTATAACTTGATATTGAAATTTGGTGCAACGTGTAGAGGATAGGTCGGAGACTTTGAAGCACACTCGCTAGAGTGTGTGGAGTCGCCCTTGGAATACGACCCTCGTTGCATTGACTTTCTAACTTCGACCCGTTATCCGGGTTAAGGACAGTGTCTGGTGGGTAGTTTGACTGGGGCGGTCGCCTCCTAAAATGTAACGGAGGCGCTCAAAGGTATCCTCAGCATGGTTGGAAATCATGCATAGAGCGCAAAGGTAGAAGGATGCTTAACTGCGAGACTTACAAGTCGAACAGATGCGAAAGCAGGACTTAGTGATCCGGCGGTCCCGAGTGGAAGGGCCGTCGCTCAACGGATAAAAGTTACCCCGGGGATAACAGGCTGATCTCCCCCAAGAGTTCACATCGACGGGGAGGTTTGGCACCTCGATGTCGGCTCATCGCATCCTGGAGCTGAAGTCGGTTCCAAGGGTTGGGCTGTTCGCCCATTAAAGCGGTACGCGAGCTGGGTTCAGAACGTCGTGAGACAGTTTGGTCCCTATCTGTTGTGGGCGTCGGAAAATTGAGAAGAGTTGACTCTAGTACGAGAGGACCGAGTTGAACACACCCCTGGTGCTCCAGTTGTCGTGCCAACGGCACAGCTGGGTAGCTAAGTGTGGACAGGATAATCGCTGAAGGCATCTAAGCGAGAAGCCCCCTTCGAGATGAATTTTCCCACCTGATTTATCAGGTTAAGATCCCATGTAGACCACATGGTTGATAGGATGGATGTGTAAGTACCGTGAGGTATTAAGCTAACCATTACTAATAGATCGAAAGAAATTAGACGCAAATCAAATGGACAAAACAATTTACAAATCAACGTGAAGAATAAATTCGAAATCAAGTATTCAGTTTTCAGAGAGTAATCTTTAAAACAACATATAATCTGGCGTTAATAGCGCAGAGGTCACACCCGTTCCCATGCCGAACACGGAAGTTAAGCTCTGCTACGGCGATGATAGTGCTTAGGCGCGAAAGTAGCGAGATGCCAGGTTAGTAAGAAGCAAGTCTCCTTGCTTCTTTTTTTGTCCAAAAATATCAAGAAATTTGGTTTTTAAAGTGACTTATTAGTGTGTTTCATTTACAATTAATGTGTTATATAGACTTTTAAACGTGGGGGATTGTGCGAAAATGAGCGTTATTTTTAAAAACTACATGAAAACATTCGTTAAGAACTGAATCCAAACCATTGGAACAGTCTTATTTATTCTAATGATGTGTGCAGTTGTAATTGGGATGTTAGCAACTCCTTTACAGATTAGTGCTAAACTTTCACACTTTTCAAAGGATAATAATAAATTTGATACTTATATCAAGGCAAATAATAAAAGAATTAGTACAAACGATTTATATACAGATGATTTTGTTTATGAATATATGTATGAAAATAAACCTTTCACAACAACAGATCCAAAAACAGGACAATACAAAGAGATTCTAGGGCGCCCAAGTCAATTAATTGGACAACAACCGGTTGAATCTATTTTTTCTGAATTAGCAATGGCTTCAATTAATGCTAATAAGCCAAGTAATACCAACACAAAAGAATGACATGCCCAAGTTGCTAATACTTCAGTTTCAGCTATGCAAGCATTTGCAGCTGGTGCTTTAACACCAAGTGGAATGACTATTAAAATCACTGATGCTGATCAAAAAGGAATTAGTGCTAATAAATCTTTAATTAAAAACAACTTAACACAAATGATTGTTACTGATAAAGAGTTATATAAAAATCAAGGGTATACTGAGGGAGAAGCTCAAGTTAAAGCAATAACAAAAGCGTATAACTTCTTTTCGTATAACCAAATGCCTTTTAATATTCTTTCAATTAAAGACCCAAGTTCTTTATCAAAATTAATGGATGATTCTCTAAATACTTTTGATGGAAAAACAGCTAATAAAGAAGTTACAATTTTAAGCTATCAAATCTATTCACCAGAAATGTATAAAATTTTAGCTGACCCTTTATATGGATATAATTTCCAAACATATATTAACTATCAAGTTTTACATAATATTTCAAATCCTGATGCTGTAAACCAACAAAACCAAAATTCTTTAAAATTTGCTTTATCAACAGAGCAAAATTATTATTTCTCAAAAACAACGACTGAATCGTTATTCCCAACTTTTTCTTTAGAGTTAAAGAATGCAGGGTTAACTAACGAAGCAAACCAAATCCAAATTGAATCTGGTAATCGTCCTGAAGCATTCACTATTAAAGATATTGAAAAAGGAAAAATGCCAACTATTGTTTTAGCAAGTGGCTATATGAAACATAACAACCTTAATATTGGTGATGTTATTGAAATTCCTTCTACTCCTGAAGCAAACGTTATTTTAAGTCCTGATACTGCACCAAGTGACGCTTATTTTGCTAACGGAATCAAAGCAAAAATTGTTGGTTCTGGTCAAAAATACGATGACTTAGTTCCAGGTAAAAAATATATTCCTTACCTAGAAGAAATTTCAGGTTATGCAATTGGTTATGTTGATGATTCATTCTTTAATGCAATTAGAAATGCTCGTTGAGGATATGCAACGCAAAATAATAAAGCATATGCAACAACTTACCGTATTAAAGAATTAACAAATACTCCAATTGAAAAAGCCTTCACAATTAGTGAAAGCAAAAATACTGGTGTTTATGATTTATCAAGAACTATTTTCCCAACTTTCAAAACTTCAAAAACCAATCAATCATTAAACAACATTAAGATTCAAGTAATTATTTATGTTGTTTTAGGAGTTGTTGTTTTAATTCTTGCTTTCATCTTTATTAACTTCAGTATTAAAAAAGAATTAAATGAAACAAGAAAACAACTTGGGGTTTTCAAAGCATTCGGATATAAAAACTCAGAATTATCATGAATCTTTGCTGTTAAAACTTTAGTAACTATTTTTGTTGGTATTGCTTTAGGATATTTAGTGTCAATTCCAGTACAACTATATCAAGCAGGAAACTATGTAAATGGTTTAATGTTTAGTTTTGCTCACATCTATGCTGGAGCAGCATTTATGGTTGTAATCTTTATTGTTGTTCCATTATTATTCTTATTAATTTCATACTTATTAACTTTAAAATACTTAAACGAACCAACATTATCATTACTTTCAAATGGTTATAAAGTTTCAAAAACTCTTAAACCATCACACTTTATTCGTTGATTGGATAAAAAAGATATTTGATTCAACTACCGTTTACAAAGATCATTTGTAAGAACAAGTATGGGTAAATTCATAACTGTTCAAGTTTTATTTGCCTTTGCTTCTTTAACATTCTCATTAATGTTTGGTGCTCAAGCAATTATGTATTCAACAGTTGATCAAGGATTCTCAATTATTAATAGTAAAGTTGACCATAACTTCTATTGATCAAATCCACAAGATTTAAATATCAACTATGATGAAACAAAATATGACTTTAAAAACATTGATAAATATCATGAACAAGATTTCCAATATATCCCTTATTCAAGTGGGGATCAATCAATGAGCGATGTTTTAAATGAAGATAAAAAAACATCTGATTCAAGATTCAGAGTAAGTTATATTATTGGTGGAATTACAAATTCATTTAGTAATAAAGCTACAAGAGAAAAAGCTTTAGATACTGTAATGATTAAAAATGGCTATTATGATAAATGATCAAGCACACCAGTAAATAATGCTCAAATGCGTCAACTTGGAAAAGTTATTTATGATGACTACTACATTAACTGAGTTTTATCATTCATGATTAATGGTGAAAACGGTTTAGATACTCAAACTGTTCAACAAGTTAAAGATAATCATAAATTTACATTAAACGATCTAGAAGCTTATACAAAAGAACATAACAGTCGTTTACCAATTCATGATGCATTATTTGGAAAAGATAAGGTAACAAAAGATAAAGCTAAAGCTGAAATTGAAGCTAATTTTGTAAATACTGTTTTTGGAATGCAAGATCGTGATGTTAATGGATTGAAAAATAACTTATTCATGAGTGATATTACAAAAATCATTACCATGGAATTATTTGAAAACTATGTTGACGGAAAAGTACATGATTATTTAGCTAAAAACTTTAAACCAGCAATTACTAAAAATAATTCATGAGATAAAACTGCAAAATATAGAACAACAGATATCGATAAAGCTGTTGAGTATGTAAAAGCAAATGACAAAATTGTTAAAGACTTTGATCCAAACAATTCTAAATATTGAGGAATTGCTAATAATCCATTAGTTGATACTAGTGCTTTAATGGGTGATGCAGCTAAAAAAGGTGATAAAGATGATAGTG
The DNA here is from genome assembly GCF_002441935.1 of Mesoplasma lactucae ATCC 49193. GTDB lineage: Bacteria > Bacillota_I > Bacilli_A > Mycoplasmatales > Mycoplasmataceae > Edwardiiplasma > Edwardiiplasma lactucae. Next base: position 419,281 of record NZ_CP023668.1, on the reverse strand, counting down.
GTGTTCAAAGCGGTGGACTTTCATTATCTAAACTTTCTCAAGATACAATTTCATTAATTATGTCTGCAATGATGTTAGGAGTTAATAATCCTGATATTAATCAAAACCCTACTTTAACAATTAATGAATTATTCTATAATCAAGAAAAAGATTTCTTACAATATCAATTACCAATTTTAGGATTAGATTCTAATGATGATGCTAGTTCTTATGTAAGATTAGTTGATTCACAAACAACTAAATATGGAGATTACTTCCATGCTTATGATTTAAACGGAGTTAGTGAAAATACTTTCAGAGAATTAGGAAATGAACTTGATGATCCTGAAACTATTAACGCAATCGTTCCTTATGGTTTAGCAAAAGCTAGAAAATTAGAAGTTGGAGATATCTTAGAATCATCAACTAATACTTTACAAAGACAACGTTTAAAACTTAAAGTTATTGGAATTAATAAAAACATTACTTTCCAATTCTTAGGTGGATGACCAATTGATGTTGATTATGATCAATATCGTCAAAAATTCTTTAGTGATGAAGTTAATAAAACAATTGATAATGGTCAACCAATCTTCAATAACTTAACTTCACAATCTCCAATGTTAGAAGGTGATATTAATTTAAATGATTTAGCAGGTTCAATCAACTCATTAAAATTTGTTGGAAACAACGTTGCTTTATCAATCGCACCAAATTCATCTGTTTTTGGTTCAATCTTTAACGGAATGATTGATATTCAAAAATTATTTAACTTAAATGTTGATACAAACGTACGTTTATTAACAAACCCTAACGTTGCTTCAATCTCAATGAATTCAGGAGTAACACCTTACAACATTTTAAGAGTTGGAGTAAACGATGCTACAAGTAGAGTTAATAACATCTTAACTTTATTCATGATTCTTGAAGCAATTCTGTTATTAATCATCTTAATTGTGGTTATGAACATTGTTGTTGAAGAACAAGCACAAGTTATCTTAACTTTACGTTCATTAGGTTATACAAAACGTGAAATTAACTGAATTGTTATGGGAAGTTATATTACAGGAGCATTAATCTCATTTGTAATTGCTTATTTATTGTCATTATTGATTTGGTGAGGAGTCTTAGAACTGGTAGCTTCACAATGACAAATTTATATTTTCATGGCTTTCTCATGAAAAGCACCAGTCATTACTTTCTTAGTAATTGGTTCAATCTTAGTAATTGGTTGAGCAATTGCTGATTATCAAGTAAACAAAACGCCACTAACACAAGTGACATCATTTGGATAGAAAGAAGATTTAATAAATGAGTATTTTCACAGAGTGAGAAGAAGAGTTCGAAAAAGATAAAACTGCAAAGGTGAATACAGGAACAGAAGAAAACTTCCACATTCGCTGATTCTTTGAAGGGTTTGATAATTTAATTTCTAAAACTACCATTCAATCACAAATTTCTTTAAATATGGATTTTCAATTAAACCATAATGAAATTCTGATGATTGATGATAAGGTTGATCAACTTCGTGAACTTTCTTTAAATACTAGAAATGCTTTACAACGTTATCTTTTAGAAATCAAAAATGAAGAAAAAATCAAAAACATCTATGTTGAGTTTTTAAATAACTTTTATAAAAACTTTAAAGATTATATCAATGAAGGATTTATTCCTTGAATTGTTGCTACAGTTGGTAATTTTCCTTTACATAAACAATTAGTTGATTGAGAACCTTTATATTGAGAAGCTTATCGCTATGAGTATTTTGTTTTAACAATTATGAAAAAAATGAAAGAATCAATTAAGTTAATCTCAAAAGCAATTCCAAACGATCAAGTTTATGGTATTTTAGCAAATGCTTATGATGGAAAGATTATTGAACAAACTAATCTTGTTAAAAATTTAAAACATAAACATGAATAAGATAAGAAAGTCTAAAATGACTTTCTTTTTTTGTTTTCATGATTTAGTTTCTTTTGATTTTTGAGAATAAATAGTAAAATATATAAATGACTAGATTCACGAGAGGGGAATATTATGAAAGATAAAATCCAACATATTTTGGATGGTTTTAACAAAGAAATCAAAAAAGTTAAAACACCTAACGAATTAGAAGAAGTTCGTCGCCAATTTGCTGGTAAAAACTCACCACTTGTTGAAATCCTAAAAGGAATGAAACAAGCAACTCCAGAAGAAAAAAAAGAAATTGGTCAATTAACAAATGATGCTCGTAGCGAAATTAATTCACAAATCAACGAATTAAACGAACAATTCCAACAAGAAATCTTAAATGAAAAACTAAAAAAAGAACAAGTTGATGTTTCTTTACCAGGTGAACGTTTAGGATTTGGAACTTTACACCCATTAAACTTGGTAATTGATGAAATTGCGAATATCTTTGAAGAATTAGGATTCCAAATGATTTCTGGAACTGAAGTTGATTCTGATGAATTCAACTTCCAAAAATTAAACTTGCCTAAAGGACACCCTGCTCGTGATATGCAAGATACTTTTTATATTGATGAAGATACTGTTTTAAGAACACACTCAACTAATATGACTTCACATTTACTAACTGAATTAAGTAAAAATAATGGTCATAACTTAGCATGTATTTCTTATGGTAATGTTTATCGAAGAGATGACGATGATGCTACTCACTCACACCAATTTATGCAAATTGATGGGTTTGCGGTTGGAGATAACATTACTTTTGCCAACCTTAAATGATTATTGACATATATGTGTCAAAGATTATTTGATGAAAAAGCAAGAGTTCGTTTCCGTCCAAGTTACTTCCCATTCACTGAACCAAGTGTTGAAGCAGATATTTCTTGCTTTAAATGTGATGGTGAAGGTTGTGACTTATGTAAACAAAGCGGTTGAATCGAAGTTTTAGGTGCTGGATTAATTAACGATCAAGTATTTGAAGAAAATGGATTCGATCCTAAATCTATTTCTGGATTAGCTTTCGGAATTGGGATTGAAAGAATTGCAATGTTAAAATTTGGGATTGCAAACATTCGTGATTTTTATGAAAACAACGTACAATTCTTAGAACAATTTAAGTTCTATGGAAAATAGGAAGAGGGAAAGAAATGATTTTAACTAGAAACTGACTTCAAAAATTCATGGATTTATCAGGAATTTCAAACGATGAAATTTCTGTTGCTTTAAACTCATTAGGTTTTGAAGTTGAAGAAACTAAAGATTATTCAAAATTAAACAAAGGTTTAGTTATTGGAAAAGTTGTTGAATCTGAAAAAATTCCTGATTCTCATTTAACTGTTAATAAAGTTCAACTTGGAGAAAAGAAATTTGTTCAAATTGTTTGTGGTGCTCCAAATGTAAAGGAAGGTATTTATGTAATTGTGGCTCCAATTGGATCAACAATTGCTGCTGGAATTACAATGGATGAAAGAGAACTTTTGGGATATAAATCTGAAGGAATGATTTGTTCATTATCTGAAATTGGAGTTTCACCATCAGTTTTAACTGAAGAAGAACAAAACGGAATTTATATTATCGAATCATACAACAACCTTGATGCTTTAATTGGTAAAGGTGTTGATGCTATTGGTTTTGATGATTATATTTGAGATATGGATTTAACTTTAAATAGATCTGATGCTTTAAGTAGTGTTCAATTATTAAAAGAATTAGGAAACTACTTCCATTCACAAACTGATTTTTATCGTTTAGATAATAAAGTTAAAGATAAAAAGAATATTGAAGATATTAATTTAAAAATTGCTCCAAGTTTAGATGGAGCTGTTAATACTGCTGGATATTCAATCTTTATGATTGATAATTATGAAGATAAGTTAAATGTTGAAACTGATTTATGATTAAAATTTAATAATTGTAAATCAACTGGAAACTATTTATATGACTTAGCAAACGTAATGGCAATTGAAATTGCTCAACCAGTTATTTTAATTGATTATGATAAATTAAAATCAAAAGATATTAGTTTAGGAACATCAACAATTGATGATCAAGAACTAGTCGCTTTAAAAGATGGTCAATCAATTATTGATGTAATTGGTTTAGAAGTTGAAAATAAATATCGAGTAACTGATAAAACAAAACAAGTTTTAGCAATTTATTTTAACTTCAATCCAGTTATTATGAGAACCCAACAAAAACGTTTAAATACTTCAAACGTTGCTTTACAAAGATATATCAAACCTTTATATGCTAATAAATTTGAAGATGCTAATGAAACTTTAAAGGATATCTTTGATGACTATGCTTTAATTAGTAGTGCTCATAAACTTGAATATCTTTTAGGGCCTGTAATTGTTCATAATGAAATTGAAACTTCTGTTTCATATCTAAATTACACTTTAGGAACTGAATTTAACATTGATGAAATCAAAGACTTATTTGAAGACTTACAAGGATTTGAAATTAAAGGTCGTAGTGATGATATGACTTTCATTTGTGATCCAAACAGAATTGATATTACTGGTGAAAAAGAAGTTGCAGAAGAAGTTGCAAGAATTTATGGATATGACAGAATCATTCCAAAACCACTTGTAATTAAAGCAATGAAGCATGAACAAGATTTAAATGCCGACTTACAAAAGAAAGTTACTAACTATTTAATTGGGGCTGGATTGATGAATATTAAAACTTATTCATTAGTAAATGAAGAAGATAATAAACATTGAAACTTATTTAACTTAAAAAAACCAGTTAAATTAATGTCACCATTATCAAACCTTCATGAAGTTTATCGAATGAGTTTAGGAAAATCAATGATTGATATTATTCAATCAAACTCAGCTAAAGGAAATAAAAACTTAAAATTATTTGAAATTGCTGATGTTTATACAACTGATGGACGTCAAACTCACTTAGCATGAGCTTTAAGTGGAGAATTTAATAGTGACTTTAGAGATAGACAAGAAGCTAACTTCTTTTATTTAAAAGGAATCTTAGAAGATATCTTTGATTTATATAATGTTGATCAAACAAAAGTTAGTTATGAACTAATCCCGACAAACAAAGTAATTGCTGAAATTCACCCATATCAAAATGCCAAAATTAAAATTGGTGCTAAAACAATTGGATTTATCTATTGTTTAAATCCAAGATATGAAGAAAAAAACAAATTAGGAAAAACTTTTGTTGGAGAAATCGATTTAGGAACTTTATTTAGTGTGATTAATGAAACTTTAACAATTAAAGAAGTTTCAAAATACCAAGCTTCATCAAGAGATATTTCTTTAGAAACTTCAACTGATTTAGCTTATCAAGAATTAATTAAAGAATTATTAGATGGTGTTGATTACATTACTGATTACAAATTAATTGATATTTATCAATCAGAAGAAATGAAAAAAGAAAATAAAATTGCTTTATCAATTTCTATTACTTTCAACAATTTAACTAATCAGTTAAATGATGCTACAATTAATGGACAATGAGACAAGATCTTAAATAATGCTAAAGAAATGAAAGTAAAAGTGAGATAAGAATGTTAAAACAAGAAATCCGTAAACATGGAAAAGAACCGTTTGAAGTTTCTAATGAATTAACAAAATTTGATGGGTTTGAAATTCATTCCCCATTAATTAAAAAATATAATACTGTTAGTTATGATGCTGAAGTATTTTATGATAAAAATGAAGATGAAATCATTGTGCATGGAACTATTAATTATAGTTTAGATGCCATTGATGCTCGTGATGGTGAACTAATCGTTCATGAAGAAGAAATCCCTTGAGATGATGCTTATAGTTTTGTTAATAAAAACAATGATGATGTAAACATTATTGATGGAGAAAACGTTGATTTCGATACCTTAGTTATTGAACAAATTAACGCAAATATTCCTATGAACTTAACACATAATCATGATATAATCTCAAAGGCTGGTTCTGGTTGAAGTTTGATGTCAGAAGAAGAATATGAAGCTAACAAGAATAACCAACCAGATCCTAGATGAGACAAATTAAAAGAATTTAAGTTCAAAGACGATAAGAACAAGAATTAACTTTAAAAGTTATTAGAGAAAAGTGGAGGTGTAATTATGGCTGTACCATTCAGAAAAACAAGTAAATCTGTTAAAAATAAAAGAAGAAGTCACATGGCTTTAAAAAGTAGTGCAATCATCTCTTGCGAAAACTGCGGAGCAATGATTAAACCACACCGCGTATGTAGAGATTGTGGTTTCTACAAAGGTAAAGAAGCAGTTAAAACTGAAAACTAGTTTTTAGTTTTACAAATTACAATAATCAAAGAACGCTAACTGAAGCGTTCTTTTTTTATTCTCCTATTGTTTCAAAAAATGATTGTTTCAAAAAAATACAAAAAAATTTTGTTGACAAAAAATAGAAAAGTGTGCTTTTTGTGGTTATAATGTTGGGGAGTGGGAGAAAGTGGGGGCATTTGTCATGGAACTACTAATTGGAAAATATGCACATTTAATCGATGACAAGTCTCGATTAACTATTCCATCAAAAATAAGAAACAAACTTAGCAATGTTGTTTATGTATCTAAAGGGTTTGAGGGTTGTCTAGAAGTTAGAACCCCTGAAGCCTTTTCAGCATATACAAATCAAATTCAACAGTTTTCACAAACTAATCCGGGTGCCAGAATGGTAACTCGTGAGATTTTTGCAAACACTGAAGAAGTTGAGATTGATAATGCTGGAAGAATTAGACTATCAGCTGAACAACTAAAGAATGCAGGAATTTCAAAAGAAGTCTACATTATTGGAGTTATCGATCACTTAGAAATTTGAGATCGTGATAAATTCGATAATTATGAAGCTGAAAATGAACCAAAATTTGAAGAAGTTGCTTCCCAATTGGGAGGTAACAAATAATGGAACATATATCAGTTTTGTTACAAGAAAGCATTGATAATTTAAATATCAATCCTGACGGAATCTATGTTGACTGTACTTTAGGTCGCGGAGGCCATTCATCAGAAATCTTAAAAAGATTATCTGATAAAGGTCTTTTAATCAGTATCGATCGCGATGATGAAGCAATAGAAAAAAGCCAGAAACGCTTAAGTGAGATTAAACCAAACTTCAAAATTATTAAAGGTAATTTTGATAACTTAAAAGCTTTATTAGCAATTGAAGGTATCTTTGAAGTTGATGGAATCTTATATGACTTAGGAGTTTCTTCACCCCAATTTGATGAAGATAATCGCGGGTTCAGCTATCGATTCGATGGTCCTCTGGACATGAGAATGGATCAATCACAAGATTTAACAGCCGAGAAAGTTGTTAATACTTATGATGAAAAAGAACTTGCCAATATTATTTATCAATATGGTGATGAAAAATTTTCTAAACAAATTGCTAGAGAAATTGTCAAATCAAGACCAATTAAATCAACCCTTCAACTAGTTGATGTGATTAAAAAAGCTTTACCACAAAAAGTATTAAAGCTTCCAAAACACCCAGCTAAGAAAACATTCCAAGCTTTGAGAGTTTATGTGAATGGAGAAATGGATGCTTTAGAGAAGTCTTTAAGACAAGCACTAGATGTGATTAAACCACATGGAAGAATATGTATTATAACCTTCCAGTCACAAGAAGAAAAAATTGTTTCAAAGATTGTTAAAGAAGCAACAACTTCACCACAACAACAAGTTTTAAAAAACTTACCCGTTGAAGTTGATGATGACGGAACAAAATTTAAACTTATCTCCAAAAAACCGATCAAGCCATCAAAAGATGAGCTTGAACAAAATAGAAGAGCTCATAGTTCAAAACTTTGAGTAATCGAAAAAAAATAAAAGAAAACCTATAGAAAGGGGTAATGGTTATGAACAAGAATTATCAAGAAATTGATCAAATTATTGAAATTAAAAGTGATGGAATGGTTAACTATTCTGTTGTTGATATTCAACTTGTTGGTGCTAACCGAGTATTATTTATTGATAGTAAAAAAATCTTTTCACAGTTTGCTGACTATGATTCATCTTTTAAACAAGAAGAATTAAAAAACTTAGAAGATTTTTTACAAAACGCTACAAATAAGTTCAAAAGTATTTACCCACAATATCAAAAACATTTAGAAAAAGTAAGTTTACTTATCCCAAATGAATTTATTAGTTTTGAAAACCGCATTTTAGATGTTGAAATCAAAGCTAACGAATATGGTGAATATTACATTACAAGTGACTTTGTAAGAGAAACATGAACAAAATTCGTAAATAAACAAAAAGAAATCATCAGTAAAGAAAATAAAGAAATGGCGATTGATTGTACCTGTGGTGCAGTTAAGGTCAATGGTAAATGAACCAAATCACCAATTACTGCTAAAAAACTAACTTCTAATGAAATTAGTTTTTCATCAGAATGACAAAAAATCAATAAACAAAAATTTGACCCCTTAAAACAAGTTTTTGATGATTTAAATATTGATGTAGCTAAAATCTCTGGATTAAATAAGGTTAATTTACCCACTGCTTTAACTCAATCATTATATTTAAAACCCTCAATCGTTTATGAATGAGGATGAAATGATATTTGAGTTAAATATTATGATGGTTTTGGAAACGTAAGAAGAGTAAATGTTACTGTTGGGTTAAATGACCTTTACTCAAGAATTACTGAAGAATTAAATTTAAACACAAAACAAGATTTATCACAAATTAAAAATATTATTGAAAACCACCTAGATCTTAATAAATTAGGATTTGGCAATAAAAACACTTGTTTATTGAGAAACAAGAATAAAAACGCAGTCATCTCTACATTTACTGCAAACCAAATTTTAAAAATGTTAATTACAAAATTAGACGAAGTTTTAAAAGATGTTCAAACTTCAGTCTCTTTACAAATGGGATTAAATACTAATGATATTGCAATGCAATATCAATGTGGAATGATTAGTGATATTAAAAACGTTGCTAACTATTTCAAACATAAAAACATGAAAATGTTAAAAAACAATAAAAAAGAAGAAGTGTTAGGAGTTTATAACCAAGAAATGAAAAACATCATTGGTTATGCTAATAACATTAAACATCAATCAGGAATGAAATTACGTTCTGAAATGGTTGATAAAGAAAAACAAATCATGAACCAACCAGACATGTTAGTCATGATGGAAAATCAAAATGAACAATCAGCAAAAACAGTTTCATACTTTAGAAGTACAAACAATGTTTTTGTCAGAGAGTTAGATAAATAAGGAGTTGATATACAATGGCAAAAGAATGAGTAAACAATGGAGCAATGATTAAGGTCATTGGAGTTGGTGGCGGAGGAAACAATGCTGTTAACCGCATGTTAGAAAATGACATGAAAAACGTTGAATTTATCGTTGCTAATACAGATATGCAAGTTTTAAATGCATCTGGAATTGATAAAAAATTAATTTTAGGAGAGGCTACTTGCAAAGGATTAGGAGCAGGAGCAGATCCTGAAATTGGTAAAAAAGCTGCAATTGAAGCAGAAGATGAAATTAAAGAAGCTTTACAAGGAGCTGAATTAGTCTTTATTGCTGCTGGAATGGGTGGGGGTACTGGAACTGGTGCTGCACCTGTTATTGCTAAAATAGCTAGAGAACTTGGTGCTTTAACAATCGGGATTGTTACTAAACCATTTAGATTTGAAGGTAAAAAACGTGTTAACTTTGCAAACGAAGGAATTGAAGAATTACAAAAAAATGTGGATTCAATGATTATTGTTTCAAATGACCGTTTATTAGAATTAACTGGAAATATTCCAGCCAAAGAATCATTTAGAGAAGCTGACAATATCTTAAGACAAGGAGTTCAAACAATTACTGATTTAATTGCAATTCCATCACAAATCAATTTAGATTTTGCAGACGTTAAAAATGTGATGAAAAATAAAGGTAAAGCTTTATTTGGAATTGGAGTTGGATCTGGTGATGGTGGAGCTGTTGAAGCTGCTAAAAAAGCTATCAACTCTTCATTATTAGACACTTCAATTCGTGGTGCAAAAGATGCAATTGTTAATGTAACTGGTGGAAGCAAAATTACTTTAAATGATGTTTATGCAGCAGTTAATGTAATTGAAGAAGCTGCTGGAGAAGATTTAAACATTGTCTTTGGTATGGCTACAAACGATGAATTAAAAGATAACATTGTTGTAACAATTATTGCTACAGGTTTTGATGAAAACCTTGAAAGTAATGAAAATGAAGAACTTGATTTTTCACAACAAACTGTCAATGAACCACAACAAACTAGTGCAACTGATATGGACGAAGAAGTTGAAATGGTTGAATCAGATTATGATCTTGATGAAGAAGATGAAGCTGAAGAAGACATTAGCTTTGGTGATTTGACTGAAGAAGAAGTTTTAGAAGCAACTATGACTAACTTCACCTTCAATAATGAAGATAACGATATTCCGTCATTCGTTAAACATAAATAATGATGGCTATCTTCAAAAACAAAAACCAAAGAAGTAAAAATAATTTAGAAGTTGATGACGGAACTTTTCTTCTAAATGATTCTTCAGCTGACATAACAATGGCAATCGGTGATGATGATAAAGAGCTTCCCATTACTCCAAGATATACTCCAACAAGTTTTGAAGATATCAAACAAGCTGCCAAAGGATTAATGGATTATAAAAAAATTATTATTGTCTTAACTAAAATGCCTAAAGACGATCGTTCAAAAACATTAAACTTTATGAGTGGAGTAATCTTTGCAAAAGAAGGTTATTTAACTAAAATCGAAGACAATGTTTTTGAATTAGAAATCAAATAGGAAATGAGAGCTTATCTTATTTCCTTTTTTCTTATCTTTCTTAAGCACAAGAACTTTAATTAGTTTTTTGATTGTTATAATAAAGATAAAAGCACACTTATATATTTAGAAAGGCCCATCTTTTCATGAAAAAACCAAAAGTAAAAGAACAAGAACAAAAACCTGGTACGTTAGCAAAAATCATGGTTAACATGTGAAATACTCACTTCTCAACTCCGATTTATGTTAACAAAGATGGAGATAGCGTTCGTTTAAATTTAATTAAAATGTTTGACTTTTCTCCTGTGACTAGAAACTCAAATAAAAAGATGGATGTTGACTATAAGTCTCCTTCTTTAAATGTTACTTTCCCATCACTTGATCAAAATAAAATTGCTGCAAGTGTTTGATTAAACGATAAACCAACCAACAAATGAATTGTTGGTTGTCATGGGTATAACTCAAATCGTTTTGATGTTTTATATTTAACCTGACATTATCGTGCTTTAGGTTATAACATTTTAACTTTTGACTTTAGAAACCATGGTCAAAGTGGAATTGATGTTGTGACTTGAGGATATAAAGAAAAATGAGATTTAATTGCTGCAATTAAATGATTAATGGAATCATACACAATTGATCACATTGGTTTAGTTGGAACTAGTATGGGTGGATTTACCTTAAACTACTTTATGTTAACTGAACCAGAATTAATTAAACAAGCAAACATTATTTGAGGAGTTTCTGATTCAGCTTATATGTCTGTACCAAAACTTCTTGAACGAATGATTGCTGATAACTCAGCTTCCTTTTTTGAAGGATATGCCAATGAAGTTTTAAGCCAAATGTTAATGATTTATAAAAATGAGTATGGTGTTGATTTAAGTGGATTAGATTTCACAAAATTAATTCAAGCAGATAATATGCGTTTTCCAATTTTATACATTCACAATCGTTATGATAAAGTTACTGATTATTTAGATAGCTTTAGAATGTGAACTGAAAAAAATAACATTGAACATAGTGTTCAAAATCATTTAAGAATTTATGATGGCTATCACCATACTAAAGCTTTAATTGAATATAAAGAAAATTATATTGAAACTTCATTAGATTTTGTTAAAAAGGCTGTTGAAGATAATGCAAAGAAAAAGAAATAGTTTAATATTAAGTTGTATGTAAAAAGAACTTTTATTTATAAGGGAAATATCACATTTTATAGTTGGAAACTAAGGAGAAAAAAATGGATCAAATCGAAGCAATGATCGACGAAGAAAACCAAGAAGTCGAACAAAAAATTCATAAGCTAGACCCTAATATTATTGTTGAATTAGACAACGTTTCTAAAACCTTCAATCGTCAAACATGAGCAGTTAGAAAAGTTGATTTACAAATCAGAAAAGGTGAATGTATCGCCTTACTTGGAGCCAATGGTTCTGGTAAATCAACTTTAGGGAGACTAATTGCCAACGTTATTAAACAAACTTCTGGAATTATTGATTATTATTTCAAAGAAGAAAATATTTTTAATGCGATTGGATATCAAGCAAGAGAACAAGCTTGACCAAACGGATTCAAAGTCAGTGATGTTACAAGTCTATGAATCAATATTTATAATGTTCAAGATCAAGAATGAGTTGCTCGTTTGCGCAACGTTTTTGGTATTGATGATATTTGAAATAAAGCGTTATCAAAACTTTCAATTGTTAACTTACAATTGTTTGCTATTTTCTTAGCAATGATTCATAAACCAGAATTATTAGTCATTGATGATTTATCATCAGCATTAGATTATGAACGTAAATCAAAAATTATTGATTTACTAAAAGAATATTTAAAAGATGATAATACTATTGTTTTAATTTATCCTGATGAATATATCATGAGTGTTATTGCTTCAAGAGTTATTTATCTTCATAAAGGAACCATTACTGATGATTTAACTGTTAAACAAATCAAAAAAGAATATGGTTCAATTTTTGAATTTAATAAAATGGCATCAAATGAAGAAATTAATAAAGAAAAACGTAAGAAAACTGATCCATTCTTTCGACCTTTATTACGCCGATACAAATCATTATTAGACGATTTACAAAATGTCTATGATTCATATTTTGCAAATAATTTAAGTGAAATTGATGCTGAATTTGATTTAAATGTTAAAAACGGAATCTTCTATGTAAATGAATTAGGAACTCAATTTAATGAATTAGCTTCTTCTGATATTTCTAAAAAAGCGATTGATGCAATGAAAGAAGCTATCAACAAAGTTGTTAAAGAAATCAAAAGAATCATTAAATTAATTAAAAAAGAAAAGAAAGTTGTTCCACCAATTAAACACCTTGAACAACTTCAAGTAGCTTTTGAACGTATTTTAAACTTCTTAACAACTAAGTTAAAAGATAGCTTAAAAAACAACAAAATTATCATTAATGGTAATGAAGTTGAAATCGAATTACCAAAAGCAGAAAAGAAACGTTTAGAAGAATTAAAAGAACGTTATATTAAAGAAGAATTAAAAATTATTCGTCTTGAAAAACGTAAGGCTGAAGCAAATAACAAATGAAGTTTCAGTTTGGCTACAAATCGTTTAATGAGAAATCTTTCTCCAAAAGAACGAGCAGAATTGAAAAAAAACGTTGGAGCTCAAATTGAAGATGCCAACAATTCTAAAAACTTAATTGCTGTTTTACAAAAAAATAATAACCTTGTTTTAAAAGATAAAAACTCAGTTAAAGAAAGTGATTTTCCGTTATTTAACAAGAAAATCTCTACTAACTTTGGTTGAACTAGTAAAGCAACTCCAGAAACTGTTTTAGAAGATACAATGACTACTAAATCAATGAAGGAGTCAAAATAATGAATAAGGTAAAGCGTCGCTATACAATCTTAGCTAAGCTTTGAAAGATTCAATCAATTAACTACTTTACAGATCCAGTTAACTTAGTTTTAGGATTTATTTTAACAACTATTACTATGATTTGTTGAATTGCTTTTAAACCTGCAAAGGGTGGGTTTGCAACCGACCCCTTCATCTTAGCTTCAGCAATTGGGATTAGTATTATTCGTAACTCTCAATATAACTTAAACTTAACCATTGGTGATTGAAAACAAAAGAAATTCTTTAATAGGCTAGCAGATACACCAGTTTCTAAAACGTTAGTGATTGTTTCAATTTTAACTTTTAACTGATTTATTAATATTTTAGTAGCTTTAATCTTGTTTGGTTTTGCTATGATTTTTAAATCTCAACGTCAAATCTTAACTTATGTTCAATGAGGACCTTTCTTTGTTGGATTTGTTTTAAATGTTTTCTTATCAAATGTGATGGCGTTATTCTTATCAACATTCATTAAGAAGAAAGACTGAGTTTTAGTAATTTCATTATTTTCATACTTTGGACCGATGTATTTATTAGGATTAGGAATTCCTTGAAACGTTGTTGGGAACTATAAAGGATTAAATATCTTCTTATACATAGCACCTCACCGTTATCCTTTAGCAATTATGCAAGCTGCTTGAGTTGGAACTGCAAATACTATGGCCTTTCCGACAATTGGGATGGATGTTGTTGCTGCTGGTGGTGGAGTTAAACCTGATTCTTGATTAGGAATGCATGGTTTTGGATATGGTGGTAATGGTTGATGATTACCAACTGTAATTACTTTAGGTTGATGTTTATTATTTGGAATCTTAACTTTATTAGTTATTAACCACCGTTATAACTATGGATTAAGAAAATATAAAAACTATAACGGAGTGCAAATGCACTTACGCTACATCAATAATATTAAAAAAGCAAAAACACCAGAAGAACTTCAAGCAATTATTAATTACATTAACTCAAATAGTAATTATGATATTGAAGAAATTATGCAGGCTGAGAACAAAGCTAGATTATTAAAAAAAGAAAATAAAAAGCTTCCGAAAGGAGGCGATAAGTAATGTTTGATAAAGGATGAAAGAACGACTGAAATATCTTTTGTGGTTTATTTAAATTACAATTCGCCTTTTGAAGTCAAAACGTTATGAACCTATTTTTAGGTTTAGGAGTTTCTTTATATACAATGGTTTGTTGATTAGCTTTTAAATCAAGTGATCCATTTCTAATGATGTCTGGAGTTTGTGTTGGATTAGTTCGTAACGCCTGTCATATTCAAGTTAAAACTTTTTCTAACTTTAGAGAAGAAGGGTTTACTGAAAGACTAACGCTTTCACCAGCTCCCCAATGAATTCAAACTTTAACTAGTTTAGTTTTCAACATTTTCTCAACTGCTTTAATTTGTACAATTATGTTTGCAGTTGCAATGATTTTCTTTCAAGACCAAAGAGCCTTATTACCAAATGCTAATCAAGGAATGGTTTGAAGTGGATTAGTACTTTGCTGAATTACTTCATATGTTGTAGCTTCAGTGATTTATATTTATATTAAAAATGAAAAAATCTCACAAATGACTGGATTGATGGTTTATTTCACAACCATGTACTTTTTAGGTTTAGGATTCCCGTTTGAAGTTATCTTAAATGTTAAATGATTAAACTATTTATTATATCTTCACCCATTTAGATATGTAATTAACATTGTACAATGTGGGTTTGTTAACGCAACAGACTTTATTTATACAAAACCTGCTATGGGAGATATTGCTTCTTATGATATTGACTTCGGATATAATGGTTTGGCTTGATTGCCTTACATCTTAGCTTTAGCAATGATCTTGATTTATGCAGTTGCTTTCCAAGCAAGATATCTATATCTATATTCATTCCACAAAAGAAACAAATATGGAGAATTTATTGTTGATGAATCATCATCTAGATATATTCACCAAGTTAAGTCGGCAAAATCAATTGATGAAGTAAAAACCTTACATCGAGAACGTATGATTAACTTAGCTTCATCTTCTGATGAGATGAAAACGATTGTTGAACAGGTGGAACGTGAATCAAGAACAGAACGTTGATTCAAAAAACAAGAAGAACAGCAAAAACAAAATCAAAAGGAATAAAATGTTTGAAATTTCAAAATGAAATTAAAACCTATTTACGATATAATTAACCTATAAAAATTTATTTGAAATTAAATATTTTAGGTAAAAAGGACAAAAAGAAGAAGTCAATTTCTACAACAGAGAGTTAACGGTTGGTGTGAGTTAACATAGAAACCTTCTTTAATATCACCTTTTGGTATTTTAGAAAAGAAATCATTATTTTATTAATGAGATTAGAATTCTACGCTGGTGCCGATGCACTATTTAATCAAGTGGATAAACTAAAATAAGTTTATCAATCAAGGATGGTACCGCGGAAAACTTCGCTCCTTTTAATTAAGGACGAAGTTTTTTATTTTTTTAAAGGAGAAATTATCACAATGGCAAATAAATATAAAGATACATTATTAATTGGTCAAACTGACTTTAGTATGAGAGCTGGTTTAGGAACTAAAGAACCAGAAATTGAAGCAGATTGAGCTAAGAATCATATTTATGAAGAAAAACTAAAATTAAATGAAGGAAAACCATTATTTGTTTTACATGATGGACCACCATATGCAAACGGAAACTTACATATTGGACATGCTTTTAATAAATCATTAAAAGACTTTATTGTAAGATGAAAAAATTCTTATGGCTATCAATCACCATATATTATGGGATGAGATACTCACGGATTACCAATTGAAAATGCTGTGACTAAATCTGGTGTTAATCGTAAAGGAATGGATCCTGTTGAATTTAGAGATTTATGTAAAGAATATGCTTTAAAACAGGTTGCAAATCAATCAGAACAATTCAGACGTTTTGGAATTTTTACAGATTATTCTGTTGTTTATTTAACATTACAAAAAGAATATGAAATGTCAGAACTACGTAGTTTTGAAAGTATGTTTAATAAAGGCTTAATTTATAAAGATTTAAAACCAATTTATTGATCACCTTCAAGTGAATCAGCATTAGCTGAATCAGAAATTGAATATCAAGATGTTAAATCACCAACTATTTATGTTGCTTGTAATTTAGTTGATAATGATGTTTTACCAAAAGATACTCAAGCAATTATTTGAACAACAACACCATGAACCCTACCAGCTAACCAAGCAATTGCCGTTGGTCCAAGAATGGAATATTCAGTTATTGATGTACTTGATAAAAATGATGAAAAACACCAATACTTAGTTGCTACTAACTTAGTTGATAAATTAGCACAAGAACTAGAATGAAAAGAAGTAAAACCAGTTAAAGTTGTTAAAGGTTCTGATTTAGAAGGAATTAAATACCAACACCCATTATATAAAGATAAAATCTCACAAATTTATTGTGGAGATCACGTAACTGATGAAGCTGGAACTGGTTTAGTTCATACTGCATCAGGATTTGGAGAAGATGACTACAACTTAATTAAAAAAGTAGGGTTACCTGTTTTTGCTCCATTAGATGATCAAGGAAAATTCACAACTGAAATGAAGGATTTAGACCCACAGTTAGTTGGAATGTTCTATGATGATGCAAATAAAGTTGTGACAAAACGTTTAGAAGATAACAAACACTTATTAAAACTAAAATTCTTAACTCACTCATATCCACACGATTGAAGAACTAAAAAACCAGTTATTTATCGTGCGACTTTACAGTGATTTATTAACTTAAGACCAGTTAAAAAAGATATTTTAGATCACGTTGATGAAATTTCAACTAATCCAAAATGAGCAAAACAACGTTTATATGATGTTTTAGAAGATAGAACTGATTGATTAATTTCTCGTCAAAGATTATGAGGAGTACCAATTGTTGGATTCTATGACAAAGATAAAAACTTAGTTTTAAACTCAGAAATCTTAAAATACGCAATTGATAAAATTGATGAATTAGGAACTAATGCTTGATTTAGTGAACCTGCTGATACTTTCTTACCAGATAATTATAAAAACAAAGGTTTAGCTAAAGAAAAAGACATTTTAGATGTTTGATTTGATTCTGGTTCTAGTGCAATTGCTTTAGAAGAAAGATTTGCAAACCTAAAAAGACCATTTGATATTTATCTTGAAGGAAATGACCAATATCGTGGATGATTTAACTCATCAATGATTAACTCAGTTGTTTATGATAATAAATCACCATACAAAACTTTAATTTCACACGGAATGACTTTGGATGAAAAAGGTCATAAAATGTCTAAATCATTAGGAAATGGAGTTGATCCAATTCAATTTGCGAACACTAATGGTTCTGATGTTTTCCGCTTATGAGCTAGTTCAACTGATTATACTGATGATCAAAAATTTGGACCAAACATTGTTAAACAAATTTCAGAAACTTATAGAAAGATTAGAAACACTATTCGTTTTATCTTAGGAAACTTAGATGACTTTAAAGTAAATGAAAACTATCAAAATACTTTAACTGGAGTTGATAAATTTGCTTTATTCCAACTTTCACAATTTAAAGATAAAGTTATTAAAGGTTATGAAACTTATAAATTTAATGAAGTTTATCAAGCAGTTGTTAACTATGTAACTATTGATTTATCTTCATTCTACTTAGATTTTATTAAAGACATTATTTATGTTGATGCTAAAAACTCATTAAGAAGAAGACAAGTTCAAACTGTGTTATATGAAATCTTATGAGCTTTAATTGATGCTTTAAGACCAATTCTTCCACATACTATTGAAGAAGTTTACACTTATTTAAATACTGAAGAAACTAAAGCTAAATCAGTTCATCTTCTTGATGTTAGAGAACAAAACTTCGATTTATCAGCAGAAGATTTAGAAATCTGAACTAATGTCATGGAATTGAGAAATGATATTAATAAAGCCTTAGAAATTGCTAGAGAAAACAAAGTAATTAATAAAGGATTTGAAGCAAGTGTTGAAGTTGAAGCTAAATCTCAATATGAAGATTTAGAAAAAATTCCTAATTTAGCAACAATCTTTATTCTTGGAGAAATTAAATTCGTAGAAACCTTAAGTAATGTTACTTTTGAAGGAAAAACCGCTAAAATTAATGTAAGACCAAAACAAGGGGAAAAATGTGAACGTTGTTGAGGTATCTTTGATAACTTACATGATGAATTATGTGCTCGTTGTTATGAAGTTGTAAACAACTAAAAATATTAATAAAAGTGAGGAAAAGAATAAATGACTTGAACTGATAATTTAAAGTTATGATTAAAAAACCATAATTATGAATGAAAATTCAAATTAACAGTTTGCTTACCATTATTTGTTGTTCTTGTTTTAGTAGATTGAGCTACAAAAATAGCTGTGCAATTTACTATGACTCAAGGTCAAGAAGCAGACTTTATTCCTCACTTTTTACATTTAAAATTTATTATTAATCCAGGTAGTGCTTATGGTGCTAATGCTGGAGATGCTGGATTAGCGATTGCTTTAGCATCAATTGTAACGATCATTGCTTTTGTGATTTTTATCTTTTTAAATGATAAAAAATGGTTGATTGCAATCGTCTTTATTCTTGGGGGTTCATTTGCCAACCTAATTGCTAGAGCTTGAGCTCCAGCAGTAGCACCTGGATATGAAAATGCCGGACAAAAAGGTGGGGTTATCGACTTTCTTGTTTGAGGATTTGAAGTCTTAGGTTCTGCAAATTATATTTTCAACATTGCTGATGTTTTAGTAAATATTGGAGTAATCATTTTAGTTATTGATTTAATTATTGAGATTGTAATGTCAATTGATGGAGCTATAAAAAGCAAACATCATGATAGTTTGAGAGAACCTGAAAATAATTTAAATCATGTTATGACAAAAATTGATGTTGAACACAAAAAAGGAAAAACGGTTGTTAAAACTGATGAAGTAATTGTTGAACCATCACAACAATTAAGCGCTAGAGAATTAAAAGCAAAACAAAAACTAGAAAAAGTTAGGGAGAAACAAAATGGAAAAAGTAATTAAAGTCGAAGGGCTAAATAAAGAAGAGAGAATTGATAAGTTTTTAGTTGATAATTTAAAAACTGAATTCGACTTTTCACGTTCTTATGTTAAAAAAATGATTGATAATGGGAACGTTATGGTTAACGGTGAAACAGCTAACCCGAACTTCAAAGTAAAAAACGATGATGAAATTACAATTACTATTCCTGAAATAGCTTCTTCTGAAATTGTTGCTGAAGATATTCCTTTAAATATTGTTTATGAAGATGATGACATTTTAGTTGTTGATAAACCAAATGATATGGTTGTTCACCCAGCTCCAGGAAACTATTCTGGAACAATGGTAAACGCTTTAATGCACCATGTTAAAGATTTATCTGGAATTGGTGGGGTTGAACGTCCTGGAATTGTTCATCGAATTGATAAACAAACAACTGGTTTATTAATCGTTGCTAAAACTGATCGTGCTCATAAAAAATTAACAGAAATGCTAAAGAATAATGAAATTGAAAAAGAATATATTGCGCTTGTAGCTGGAGAAATTGATCCAGATGAAGCTATTATTGATGCACCAATCGGAAGAAGTGAAACTGACCGTAAAAAAATGATGGTTACAGGTAAGAATTCAAAACCAGCTGTAACAAGATTTAAAGTTATGGAAAGATTCAATAACGCAACAGAAGTTTCAGTTAAAATTGATACTGGAAGAACCCACCAAATTAGGGTACACTTTAAATACATTAACCATCCAGTTTTAAATGACCCACAATATGGAAGAATGCGTGAAAAAGCAACAGATTATGGACAATATCTACATGCTCATAAACTAACTTTTAACCATCCTGTGACTGGTGAAAAAATGGAATTCACATCAGAATTACCACAAGAATTTAAAACCAAGATTGAAGAATTAAGAAAAGGGGAATAACGAATGAGTTTTGACTACAATCAATATAAAAATGCTATAGTCTTTTTCTTTGATAAACAGTTCAATTACAAAGTTTTACCGTCAAAATTAAATCGTGATACTTGCTATCTTTATTCAACTAAGTTCGATGTTTCTTTAATTAAAATTGCTAAGAAATATGATTCTAAGAAAAAAGATGTTGAGCTTGATTCTTTTGTAACTAAATTAGCAAAAACAAAACAAGTTAATAAACAAGATTTACAAATTATTGAAATTTATTTAGATGAAACAAAAGATAGTGTGACTGAAAAAATCAATAATACTACAATCATTGTTTCAACTAATGAAAAATTCTTAAAAATGCAACTAGACCGTTTCTTTGCAACAGCAAATGATATCGATTTTAGTGTTAATGAAACTGTTGAAGAGTTAAAACCTGAATCACAGCAAAATAAAGAAGCAATTGATGATTTAAATAACATTGATGTTTCACAAATTACAAATGAACAACAGCTACAACAAGTTTTAAAAAGCTTTAATAGTCGAATGAATAAAACAACTTATTGAGGTTCTTCATTACTATTAATGTTGTTTGTAATTTTACCAATCATTGCACAAATCATAACTTCAGTTTGAGGTTATACTCCGAATAATGGAGTTGCTAGACTATTTTCTGGAGGAACTACTTATCATTTAACAATTTTAGGCGGAGAAGGTTGAAGAATCTTAACTTATGGATTTAGTGCTATTTCTGCAAATTGATTTGTGGGAGTTGCAATTACAATTCTGGTTGGATTTAACATTTACAAGCTCTTTAAAATGACTGAGTTTTCAATTAGTAGTTGAAAATTCCTATTATCATTCTTAATTAGTTATATCTTGGTTGGATTTTTTAGCTCTGTAATGACACCAAATTATGTAACTGGAGGAGTTTTACCAATCTATGGAATAACTCTTGGTACATTAGCTTTAACTGTAGCTGGTGATAAAAATGTTTGAGCAAAATTTACTAAAACTAGATTAGTTACACCAATCCTATTTTTAATCATCCTACCAATGTTTATTTCTGGAACTGAATATTTACCAATTTTAGTTGGAATTGCTACTGGTGGAGCTGTAAGTTTTATGTTTACTTATGACTATAAGAACGCAAACTGAAAATTAATTTTACCAATCATCGTTTTATTAATTGTGCTTTTAATGCCGATTATCTTTATGTCAATTCCACAATACGTACCTGGAAAAGATGGAAACGTAATTTATACATTAATGTGTTATGTTGATAGAAACTTTATGACACCAGAACATGCATCAAGTATTCTTCATAAAATTGGTTGAACCGACATTGATATTACTAAATATGCTGATGGTTCAATTAGTGTTGTATCACCACTTTAATAAATAAGATAAAATAGGCTATATAAAGCCTATTTTTTTATAGAAGGAGAAATAAGTTATGATTGAACAAATTGGAACTGATATTGTGGAAATTAAGCGTATTAAACTAAATGATAAGTTTTTAACTAAAGTCCTATCAACAGAAGAATTAAAACGTTTTAATAATATGAGTGATAAGAAAAGAAAAAGAGAATTTGTAGCTGGTAGATGAGCTTGTAAAGAAGCAATTATTAAAGCTACAGATAAAAGAGTTATTATGAACAAAATAAATATTGGCTATAACAAAAATGGTGCACCAATCATAACTTCAAAAGGATTTGAAAACATCTTAGTATCAATTTCTCATGAAAAAAAATATGCTACAGCAATTGCTATTAACCAAATACAAGATAAATAAAATAAGAATGATAAAATAATATTATTATTTAAGGAGATTTTAAAATGAGTAAAAAACAAAAAGAACAACCAAAAGAAAAGTTTTTTGTCGATAAGGGAAAAATGGTTTATGACTGACCTAGTGCTTTACATACCTATAAAAAAGCTAAAAAGATTAACAAAAAGAACAAAAAAGATCCTTTGGCTTATAGTGAACAATACCGCTATGACTGATTAAGCAAAAGAGTCCAAAAAGCTATGCCTTTATTTGATGTCGATATTCAAGTTCAAGGAATTGAAAACTGATTAGATAAAGGGGTTGTTTTAATGCCAAACCATGAATCTAACTTTGATGTAATTGCTTTATTAGCAATTAATGATTTTCAACGTCAACAACCGCTTGCTTTCATTGCTAAAAAAGAACTATGAAATGATAAGAAAGCCTCACGCTTCTTAAACTTAATTGATTCTGTTCCACTTGATAGAAATTCACCAAGAAGTGCTTTACAAGCTTTTAAAGAAAGTAAAGATTTAATTGTAGATTTCAAACGTAGTATGGTTTTATTCCCGACCGGAACTCGTTCATATTCAAACGAAATTGGTGAAATTCAGCCAGCTTCAATGAAACTAGCAAAAATGGCTAATGCACCAATTATCCCAGTAACCTTTATTGACTCATATAAAGTATTTGCTCCAAATCGTAAACATGGAAGAGTAACTGTTAAAGTTATTTTTGGAAAACCGATTCAAGGAAATAAACTTTTAGCTTCATCAACAACTGATCTTGCTAATTTAGTTCAAAAAGAAATTGAAAAAAATCGTGATGAATATATGGATAAAGAATTAACTCCTTTGAAAGAGTTAAGAATGACTCCAAAACAAAAAGCTAAATTTGAGAAAAAACAAGCTAAAAAAACTAATAAGAAATCAAAAGGATTTAAAGATTTATTTAAAGTAATTGATTAATCAAAAACTTTTCCATAAATCTTAGGAAAAAATCCTTTTTTTTCTTGATTTTTAAAGGATTATTGTAGATAATAACTAAGTGCTTAAGAGCTTAACAAGTTTAATAAAAAGACATTTGAAAAAAAGATTAATTATTATTGACTTTTAATAATTCAAAAAGTTATAATTTAAAAGTTGTTAGCAAAAGCCCAAATCGCTGTCTTAGCTCAGTCGGTAGAGCAATTGACTAGTAATCAATAGGTCGAAGGTTCGATTCCTTTAGACAGCACCATTGTTATTAATATGGAAGGGTAGCGAAGAGGCCAAACGCGGGTGGCTGTAACCCACTTCCTTTCGGTTCGGGGGTTCGAATCCCTCCCCTTCCACCATATTGGGCCATAGCCAAGCGGTAAGGCAAAGGACTTTGACTCCTTCACGCGCTGGTTCGAATCCAGCTGGCCCAGCCATCAATGACTCGCTAGCTCAGCAGGTAGAGCAACTGGCTTTTAACCAGTGGGTCCGGGGTTCGAATCCCCGGCGAGTCACCATTATTTATTTTTATATTTTGGATTTTTATCCCCGAGTGGCGGAATTGGTAGACGCACTGGACTTAAAATCCAGCGGGCTTAATCGCCCGTGCCGGTTCAAGTCCGGCCTCGGGGACCATTTGAAAATTACATCACCTTCGGGTGATTTTTTTTATGCTTAAAATTTAAATAGGGCAAAAGAAAAGCAAGGATCAATTTCCTTGCTTTAATTATTATTAAAGATATTTGTTTTCATCAATGTTAAATTTAATATTGGCTTGTTTTTTAGGTTCTTCTTTAGACTTGTCATCTTTATCTTTTTTAGAATCTTCTTTATTTTCTTCTCCTTTTTTTCCAAGAGCATCTAAATCAGGAATGTTATTTTCACCTGAACCACCAGTTTGTTTTGAACCTCATGGAACAGAATCTAAATTATTTTTGAATAAACCTGATTTATTAGTTTCTTTATTACTATTAGAAGATATTCAAGTATAAGCATTACTTGTGGCCATATTTGTAGATAAATAAGTGAATAAATTCTTCATATCTTGAGGAGCGTTTTGAGCAACAGTATGATTTCCTGAATCATTACTTAATGGGGTAGGAGAAAACTCGTCATAATTTACATATCCAGAAGATAAACCACATATTTTACCATTTCTCATAATAATAAAGAAAGGCCCTTTAGCATTGTTGAATTGAGTATCTAAATTGCTTTCTCTTTGAGATTTAGCATTTTTATTTGTGGCTTCGTCTGCACTACCTTCATTAGCTGTCGGTTCATCTTTTATAAGCATATCTGCGAAATCGTTAATGTCTTTATAGATATCACTTTTAATATCAGAACCTAAACTACTACTTCAAAATTTAGTAATATCATTTACAAGAATTGCATTAACTGACAATCCTTTTGTGGTAGTGTTGGAATCTTCCATATCAAATCATTTTTTTGTATTCTCTACATGATCGCTTAGTGGAGGCCATCATGAAGAACCTTGAATTATTTTTTTAACTTCAGTTTCATAAACTTTATCTCCAGAACTTGAGGTAACGTTCGAAATAGCTTTTGTAGCTGCTTCATAATTATCTTTTTTAAGAACGTCAGTTGGAGTTAAACTACCATTCCCGGTTCATGTTTCTAGGGCCGCTAAGAAACTTAAGCTATCAGAGTTTTGTCTTCCACCAACAAAAATAACGCTAATATCACGATTATTCTTGGCTTCTTCTTTTCATCCTTGATAATCTTTAAAAGTTGCTGAAGCATCTTGTCCATCTTTTTTAGAACAAGCAACAACGCTTGTTGAAGCTGTTGCTGTAATTCCAATTGCAGCTAAAATGCTAAGTAATTTTTTCATAATTTCTCTTTCTCCCTTAAAATCATAAGTAAAATATTTATCTATATAAAATCTATATAAGACTATGTACTTCTAATTATAACTTATCTCTTAGTTTATTACACAGAGTTTATCTTGAAACTCTTAAAGAAAATTGCTATTATAAATAAGCATGTTAATCATGTAATTTTAGCTAAATTTATATGACAAATGAGGTGACTTAAAATGCGTGAAAAAATCATTTTACGTTGTAGTGAATGTAAAAACGAAAACTACATTGGGAAGAACGATAAAAAATCTCCTAAAGTAGAAGTTAAAAAATACTGTTCAAATTGTAACAAACACGAACTACACAAACAAAAAAAATAGTAATTAATAAATTTAAATTAACTAAACAATTAAAGAAAAGGACCAATCAGGCGATTATCAGGTTCTTTTCTTTTTTATTTGCTTTATAATCAAAAACAATAATTGTTATATATAAAAAAGATAAAGGATGAGTTTTTATGAATAAAAAAGAAATAATTAATAATTTATTAAAAGAAAATAACCTTGATGCAATGATGCTTTATTCAGAACAAAATCGTTATTGATATTCACAGTTTCATTCTTCTTTGGGTTATATTTTTATTACTAAAAATAAAAGTTATTTATTATTAGATGGAAGATATATTACAGCTGCTAGAGAATCTAAAGAATTAGAAAACATTGATGAAATCATTTGATTTAAAGGCGATTTAAATAAATTAATAACTGATATCTTAAAACAAGATGAAGTTAAAAAGATTGGGTTTGAATCTGATTGAGTTTTATATCGTGATTATCAAGGCTATAAACAAGCTTTAAAAGACTTTGAATGACTACCAGTTAACACTGATAAAATTCGTATGATTAAAGATGAAAGAGAAATTAGTTATATTAAAAAAGCTTGTGATATCACAAATGAAGTTTTTATGGATGTTTTAAGATTTGTACAACCAAAAATGACCGAACAAGAAATTAGCATTTTTGTCAGTGACTCATTTTTAAAACATGGGGCTGATAAATTAAGTTTTGATACAATTGTTGCTAGTGGTGAAAATGGATCAAAACCACATGCAGTTCCAACTAATCGTGTTATTAAAAAAGGTGACTTTGTGACCTTAGATATGGGATGTTATTACAAAGGTTATGCTTCAGATCAAACAAGAACCTTTTTAGTTGGTGAAAAAGGAACTGAAGAAATGCAAAAAATCTATGACACTGTTTATCAAGCACAATCTTTGGGAATCAGTTTATTAAAGCCAGGAGCAATATGTTCAGATATTCATAACACTGTTGCCAAATTCATAGCTGATGCTGGTTATGAAGGATATTTTAACCATGGTTTAGGTCATGGATTAGGAATTGAAATTCATGAAGAACCTTATGAAAATCCAAGTTGTCGTGAGCTTTTAAAAGAAGGAATGACCATTACGGTTGAACCTGGAATTTATATTCCTAGTGTTGGTGGAGTTCGAATTGAAGATGATTTTGTAATTACAAAAACTGGAAGTGAACGTTTAACAAGTTCACCAAGAGAATTAATGAGAACAAAAGCTTAAAATAATTCAAAAACCCGTTGAGATTTATCAATGGGTTTTTATTTTTCATAGTGAAAAATGTTAAGATTAGAATATAAAAATCAAAAGGAGATAACGAATGAAAAAACAAACCCAAGAACATGTTTCTTTCAAACAGAAATATGAATCTAGTGATCTTGTTAAAAGAATCGTTTCTTCTGTTTTTCTTTTAATCTTTTTAGGGATTTATGTTGGTTTATCAATTGTTTATACTGAAGGAAGTAGAGCAACTGATTACGAACCAAAAATTAAACATGCGGCCATTGCTGGTTATTTCAACTTTGCAATAACTATTATCTTAGTAGGTGCTTGTGCCTATGAATTAATTAAAGCCCAAGGATTTCAAAAAAATCAGTGAGAATACTTTGTTGTAGGAATAATTATGGCTATGGTGCTATTTATCCTACCATTTGAAAAACAAAACACTTGAGCATTTACAAATGATATTAACTTATTAGATTGATATCGTTGATATATCGTTTTCTTAGTAGTTTTACTTGGTATTGTAATTTTTTGAGGGATTCCTTATTTAAATAAAAAATCATTTAAAGATTCATGAAAGCAAAGTTTAATGTTAATTGTTTACATGTTTGTAATGATTATTGGATTTAAAGGATTCAACATGATTTCATTAACTCTATTTAGAGTTGGAGATCCAACTGTTTCTCCATGATTCGGATTTAACTCAATTATTTGAATTTGAGGAACAATTATTTTAACTGACACTTTTGCTTATTTAGGTGGAAGAAAAGTTGGTAAAACTCCATTAGCTCCATCAATTAGTCCTAAAAAAACTGTTGAAGGTAGTGCAATTGGAAGTGGGGTTGCCATCGCTGTTGGAGTTATTTATTCAGTATTATTTGCATATTTATTACCAGATTATTCACCATTCGTTAAACCAATGAGAGATGTAATGGCACGTGGACACGCAATTCCGGGAGTTGTATTAGCATTATTAACTTTATTGATTTCGCTTGCTGGACAAGTTGGAGATTTATTCTTCTCATGATACAAGAGAGCCTTTAACGTAAAAGATTTCTCAAAATTAATTCCAGGACATGGAGGAATTTTAGATAGATTAGATTCGTTCTTATTTGTCTTCTTCATCTTCTACTTTATCGCTTTATCTACTTTATAATAAAAAACAAAACAAGGGGTTGAAAATAATATATGAGCGCAGGAATGATCGTTTTAGCTTTCTTTGTAGGTATTATTGCAATCCTTCTTTTAATAACCCTCCACGAGTTTGGCCACTTTATCGTAGCCAAACTTTGTGGCGCTTATGTCTATGAGTTTTCAATTGGTTTTGGACCTGCTTTAAAAACTTGAAAAGGTGAAGAAACTTGAATTGTTTTAAGAGCCTTTCCACTTGGTGGTTATGTTTCAATTGCTTCAGACCGTTCTGATCCACCAAAAGGTAGAGAAGATGATGCTGAAAAAGTTCCAGATTCTCGTAAGATGGACTACATTGCAAGATGAAAAAAAGCTTTATTTATTCTAGCTGGGCCAGTTATGAACATGGTTATAGCTATAGTCATGATTTCAATTATTTTTATGGCTACATTACAAAAAACTGATGATATGTCCTTCTATGGAAATCGTTATGATCAAGGTCAAATTGCCTATAACTTAATTAAAGATGATATCAAAGGTAAAAATAAAGAAAGCTTTGAACAGAATGACCAACACGCAACTATTACCGGTTGAGAAGTCGTCTTAGCTAAAAAAGATGTTGATATGACCAAGTTCCTCCCTGACTATAATCATGTAACCCCCGAGTTTTATACAAATGCTAAAGACAATGGTTATATAGTCAAGTTCTCTAATTTACCAGAGCTTAAAAGAATCTTTGGTAAAGATGAAAATGGTTTAGTTAAAGAACTTTCAAATAATAATTCATTTATTTATCAAAATGAAAACCCAGAAGTCGCAGTTGATTATACAAAGTTGGTTTATAATTTCATTGATAACTTTAAAAGTGATAAACTAAAAATTACCGAAGCCGACAAAGAAATTGTCGGAGAAGATTATTATTCTGCAATTCGTTTTAGTTATGGAATGTTAAATAACGGTCTTTATGATGGAAAATTTATCACTGAAAATGATAGTAATAATCTTCATACACAATTCTCTACACCGTATGTTGATTCAAACAATATTAAAAAAACAGAAAACTTTGTTTTAAATGGGAAACATTCATCTGTTGGAGTTAAAGCACCAACCAGATATTTTAAAAATACAACCGTTGCTTATGGATATTCTTGAAAAGAATTTGGGAATCAATCTATCGCTATTTTAAAAGCGTTTGGATTGTTATTTACTGGACATATTACACAATTAGCAGGACCTGTTGGGGTTGCAAATCAAACAGCACAAATGTTAACTTCTGCACCAACGTTCTTCTTATATGTGGCTGGTTTAAGTGCGAACTTATTCGTTTTAAACTTAATTCCAATACCACCTTTAGATGGATATAAATTCTTTGAAAATGCCGTTGAAGCATGTATTAAAAAAGAAATCCCACAAAAAGCAAAAATTTGAATGTACACAATTGGAGGATTAGCCTTTGCTGCTCTATTCATTGTGATTACAATCAAAGATTTAGTTGTCGGTTAAACAAGTTATAAAAATGGGGGAGTATAAATGAGAAATAAAAAAATTGAAAAGATTTTAAACGGAGTTGACGTTAATTTAACTCCTGAAGAAATCGAATTATTAGAAGACTGTGAACTTGCTAACGTTGATATTGATCGTCGTAAAAATAAAGCTAAAGTTCATTTTAAGTCTGCAGCATTATGACCAATTTCTTTAATTAAAAAAATTGATGTTGCTTTCAAAAACAATGGTGTGATGAAAATGAAATTGATCATCGATACACCAAAAGATTTAGATATTGATTCTAAATACTTTAATGAAATCTTTGGTTATATTAAAGAACATAAATCTCAACTAAATTTATCTCCAATTAAGTTATTAGAAAATGACAAAATTAATTTTGACAAAGATGCTCGTAAAGTTGAAATTGAATATGATACTGAAGCATTTAAAAACTCTGTTAAAGAAGATTTACCCTATTATGAATCTAAATTTGAACAATACGGTTTAGAAAACCTTAACTTTGATTTAGTTAAAGATGAAAATTATGATCCTTCAAGTGTTTTAGAAGAAACTAAATCTAAATATGCTGAAATCGCTTCAAAAGCAAAAGAAAATGATGAATTCAACCGTAATACAGTTCAAGCAAAACCAAAATTTGTTGGAGGATATCGCGGAGGATATGGGAATGTTTCTTTAGATACTCCAACTTATGACAAGTTAAAAGATGTTGATGACGACGCACAAAACATCGTTATTCATGCCAGAATTTTAGATAAAGAATCTCGTATTTCAAAATCAGGTCGTAAGATTTATTCTTTAAAAGTTACTGATGGAACAGATTCAATTAAAGTAACTCACTTTGCAAAAGGTGATGCTACTACTATTTTTGATGATTTAACTGATGATGAATTAAAAGACCATGAAGCTGCAGAAGCTTTAAAAAAAGAAAAAGCAAACATTGGTGATTGAGTTGCTTTTAAAGGTCGTACAAACTATTCAAACTATGATCGTGAACAAATCTTTGTAGCTGATAGTTTTAAAAAGATTGAAAAAGAAGAATTCAAACGTAAAGATCATGCTGAAAAGAAACGTGTTGAATTACATACCCACACTAAAATGTCTGTTATGGATGGAGTTTCAACAGGATCTGATTATTTAAAAACTGCAGTCAACTGAGGTTGAAATGCTTTAGCAATTACTGATCACTTGAATGTTCAAGACTTCCCAGAAGTCTATGGAACATTACGTCAAATCAATAAAAAACGTGACCAAGATAACCAATTTAAATTAATTTATGGTTCAGAACTTAACTTAATTGATGAAGATATTTGATATGTTTGAAATCCAAAAGGGATTGATATGAACAAAGCAAAATGAGTTGTTTTCGACTTAGAAACAACTGGTTTATCTCCAGAATTTGATGAAATTATTGAATTTGGAGCGGTGACTTATGATTATCAATCTGGACATCGTGAAAAAATCGATATTCTGATTAAACCAGAACACCCTTTAAAACAATTTACAAAAGAATTGACTCATATTACTGATGATATGTTGGCTGATAAACCAACTATTAAAGAAGCTTTTAAACAAATTTATGAAATTATTGATGGAGCTATTTTAGTAGCCCACAACGCCAACTTCGACTTCGACTTTTTACAAAGTTATGCCAAAAAATTGGGATATCCACCACTAGAAAATACTGTAATTGATACTTTATCAATTGCCAGAGCTTATTGACCTAGTTTAAAAAACCACCGTTTAGGAACTGTTGCTAAAAAACTTGGGATTTTATATGACGATAAAGTAGCTCACCGTGGAGATTATGATGCTGATGTTTTAACAGATATTTTTGAACGTATGTGAACTGATATTAAAAAAGAATATCCAGTTATTAAAGATAGTGATTGAAACTTAATTCGTCCAAAAGACCACAAAGATGATGCTAACTTTGTAAGAACTCGTGGGGCTCATGTTTCAGTTCTTGCTAAAAATCAAGCTGGATTAAAAGAACTTTATAAATTAATTTCTAAATCTCATACTGAAGAATTTTATGGTTCACCAAGAATCTTAAAATCTACTTTAGCGGAAATGAGAGATAAAAATCATGATATTTTATTAGGTTCTGGTTGTGTTAACGGAGAAGTTTTTGAATCTGCAAGAACTGATACTGTTGAAAAATTAAGAGAACATATTCGTTTTTATGACTACATAGAAATTCAACCGCTTGCTGTTTATAAGCACTTATTACAAAATGATTCTTTAACAGAGCAAGAATTAAAAGATGTTATTCTTTTAATCTTAAAAGTTGCTAAAGAAGAAGGAAAAATGGTCGTAGCCACTAGTGATGCTCACTATGTTGATCCTGAATTAAAAATCATTCGTGAAGTTTATATTAATGCCAAAGGATTAGGTGGAAAAAACCACCCATTATTTGATTACAAAGGTAAAGTTAAAGATTATCCAGATCAATACATGAGAACAACTGATGAAATGATTGAAGAATTTAGATGATTAGATAATCCTGATTTAGTTAACGAAATTGTTGTTGAAAACTCAAATAAAATTGCTGACATGATTGATTTAGGAATTGAACCTGTTAAAGATGGTTCATATCCACCAAACATTGATAATGCTGATGAAATGTTAAGAGCGGAATGTTATAAAAATGCTCATGAAATGTATGGAGAAGTTCTTCCAGAAATCGTTGAAAAACGTTTAGAAAGAGAACTTGGTTCAATTACTAAACATGGATTTGCGGTTATTTATTGAATCTCACATAAATTAGTTCAACGAAGCCATAGAGATGGATATTTAGTTGGTTCTCGTGGTTCTGTTGGTTCATCATTTGTTGCTACAACTTCAAATATTACTGAAGTTAATCCTTTAAAAGCTCACTATAGATGTCCAAATTGTAAATATTCAGATTTTGATACACCATCAGAAATTGGTTGTGGATATGACTTACCAAAAAAAGATTGTCCAAAATGTGGAACACCTTTAATTGGAGATGGGCACGATATTCCGTTTGAAACTTTCTTAGGATTTGATGGAGATAAAGTTCCTGATATTGACTTAAATTTCTCTGGAGAATATCAACCAAACGCACATAACTTTACAAAAGAAATGTTTGGAGAACATAACGTTTTTAGAGCTGGAACAATTTCAACAGTTGCTGAAAAAACAGCGTTTGGTTATGTTGCTGGTTACTTTGAAAAAACAAGAGATGAATATCATCAACCAAGAAAAGTTGAAAAAGAACGCTTAGCAGCTTTAGCTGAAGGTGTTAAAAGAACAACAGGACAACACCCTGGAGGAATTATCATTCTTCCAGAAGAATATGAAATTGAAGATTTCACACCAGTTAACTATCCAGCAGATGATCAAAGTGCTGCTTGATTAACAACTCACTTCGATTTCCACTCAATTCACGATAACTTATTAAAAATGGATATTTTAGGACATGTTGATCCAACTGCTTTAAAAATGTTAAGAGATTTAACTGGAATTGATCCAATTAGTATTTCAACAAGCGATCCAAAAGTTTATTCATTATTTTATGGATTAGATGCTTTAAATATTACAGCAGAACAAATTAATGGTGAAACTACTGGAGCAATTGGAATTCCTGAATTTGGGACTGAATTTGTGCGCGGGATGTTACGTGAAACTAAACCACATTCTTTTGCAGACTTAGTCCAAATTTCTGGACTTTCACATGGAACTGATGTTTGATTAGGAAATGCTAGAGATTTAATTAAAGAAGGTCAAGCCAACATTTCAACTGTTATTGGTTGTCGTGATGACATTATGGTTTATTTATTAAATAAAGGATTACCTCCTCATGAAGCCTTTACAATCATGGAATCTGTTCGTAAGGGAAAAGGGTTAAAACCTGAATGAATTCAATTAATGAGTGAACATAATGTTCCTCAATGATATGTTGATTCATGTTTAAAAATCAAATATATGTTCCCAAAAGCACACGCTACAGCTTATGTTTTAATGGCTTATCGTGTTGCTTGATACAAGATTTATTATCCAGAAGAATATTATGCAACTTACTTCTCAACAAGAGCTGATGCTTTTGATTTAAAAACTACTCTTGGCGGTTATGATGCTGTTTTACAAGCTTTAAGAGAAATTATTTATAAACAAAATCACAATATTGATGTCACTAAAAAAGAATTAGATTTAAAAACTGTTTATGAAGTTGAATTAGAAATGTTTGCACGTGGTATTAAAATCAAGAATATTGATTTTAATACTTCAAAAGCGATGAGATTCGGGGTTGAAGTTGATCCACAAACTGGAGAAAAATACATTGTACCTCCATTTAATATCATTGATTCATTAGGAGAAGCTGCTGCAAAATCAATTATTGTTGCAAGAGATAAAAAGAATTTTACTTCTGTAAATGATTTAAAAGCAAGAACTCAAGTAACAAATACGCAAATGAAAATCTTTGAAGATTTAAATATTGTTGACTCATTATCAAATGATGAACAAATTAGTTTCGACTTTTAGAAAGGTTGATAAAAATGAAAAATACAGATAATCGTTTTGTTGCAACCTTACTAAAAGACAGAAGAAGTGTTCGTAAATTTAACCCTGATTTTAAAATCGAACCTGAAAAATTAGACTTAATTTTAGAAGCTGCAAGATATTCACCAACAAGTTATGGCGTTTTAAATCAAAGAATTTTAGTTCTATCTAATAAAGAAATTAAACAAGAAATGTTGCCATTATTCTTTTATCAAGATGCCTTTTTAAAATCATCAGTTTATTTAATGTTTATTGTTGATAAAGGTGAATATATTTTAAGTGAAACTGTTTATAAAGCAGAAAATTACATGCATGTAGAAGATTCATTTTCAAAGCTTAAAATTGATATTGCTAATATGAATGGCTGATGAGATGACAAATTCAATGCTAAAACTTTATCAAATTCTACTGATTGATCAATTATGCAAGCTTATATTTCTATGAGCGCTGCTATGATTCAAGCAGAACAAGTTGAAATTGATACTTGTCCTCATGAAGGGTTTAATCGTGATAAAGTCGATGAATATTTAGTTAATCATAATTATATTTCTACTAAAGAAACAATGGCTATTGGATTAGCTTTAGGAAAAGCTGATTGTGGTCATCATAGACCTTGTCATTATGCTGAAAAAGTACGTAAAACCAAAGAAGATTACATTAAAGAAATTAAATAATTTTAAAAGCAGAACTAGTTTGAAGTTCTGCTTTTTTAGCCATTATAAAGAGTAAAATATAGGTATCGAAAGAAGGAATTAAATAATGAAAATTTTAATTTTAGGCGCAGACGGAAAACTTGGAAGAATGCTAGTTAATGACGCTATTAGTGCAGGCTATAGTGTTGCTACCATGACAAGACAACCTTTTGAAGATGCTACAGTAGAAAACATTGTTGGAGCACCAGAAAAGATTGACGAATTAAAGAAAGCAGTTAATGGTGTTGATATGATTATTTCAGCACTTGGAGCAAAAGATCCAGAAACTTTATTAAAAATGGCTAAAAACATTGCAAGCGTTGCAAAAGAACACAACATTCCATTAATTTGAAGCGGAGGTTCTGGAACCTTAATTGATAATCAAGGTAAAACATTAGCAACTGATCCAAACGTTGTTTGAGATTCACCAATGTATAAAATGTTAAAACCAGCTGTTTTTGGAGCTAAATTAGTTTTAGAATACTTACCAACAGTTGCTGGGTTGAAATATGTTTATGTCTCACCACCAATTGACTTAATGTTAGACAGAACAAAAACTACTTACAAATGAGAAATCTCAGACAAAGCATTATACAATGCTCAAGGTCAATCAATTTGTGGATATCAAACATTGGCGCAAGCAGAAATTGATTTAATCAAAGAATTTAATCAATATGAAAATCATCGTATCACTTTAGTGGAAACTGAAACTTTATAATAATTTTTAAACCAAGAAAAACTTTCTTGGTTTTTTATTTTCAAAAAATATTGAGAGTTATGACTATAATTAAAGAAGACTTTAAAAAAGGGGAAATGAAATGAATACAGGATTATACATTCTATTAGGAATTATTTTAGTTGTTTTATTAGTTTTAATTGGAGTATTAATTTACTTTATTAAAAGTAGAAAAGACAACACAAATAATAATCTAGTTAATAAAAATGATTTCGAACATGCATCAGAATTAAGCAAAAGAGAACACGACAACATTGATGAAGCTATCAAAATGGTTGATACTAAGTTAGAAAAATTTAAGGATTCAACTAATACAAATGACATTGAAACTGCAAAAACTTTAACTTCATTAAAAGAAAACTTAAATATCTTAAAAACTTATGAAGAAAAAGCTGAAGATGGTCTAATTAAACAAAATGAAAAATTAACCAATAGATTTAATGATGTTATTAACGGAATGAATTTACTTTTAAAAAATGTACAAACTTCAGATGAAAAAGTTAATGAAATTGGTTTAAAGGTTAACAATATTAATAATATTTTTACCAATAACAATAAAACAAGAGGAACTATTGGAGAATATGTTTTAGATAAAATTCTTAGTGATGTTTATGGTTTCTCTGATGACTTATGAGAAAAGCAATACAAAATGCCAGATGGAAACATAATTGATGCAATTGTTAAAACTGGAAAAGATAAAGAAGATATTTTAGTTGATGCTAAGTTCCCATTAACAAACTATAACAATTATCTTGATACTGATGACAAGGGTTCACAAGACCGTTATAAAAAAGATTTTGAAAAAGATGTTAGACAAAAGGTTGATGAAGTTGCTAAATACATTAATAAAACCAACGGAATTTCTAATGCGATAATGTTTATTCCTTCAGAAGAAATCTTTAGTTTTATTTATGCAAATTTCCAAACTAGTGTGATTGATTATGCAATTAGAAAACATGTTTGAATTACATCACCAACAACTCTATCTGCTTTCTTATTCTTATTAGATAAACAAAACGCAGATAAGAAATTAACAGAAAACTTACAAACTATTAAAGAACAAATTCTAAGTTTAAAAACAGAATTTGATCGTTTCTCAACTCGTTGAGAAAATGTTAAATCATCAAACGATAAAATGACAAAATCAATTAAAGAACTTGATATTACTCAAGATAAAATCGAAAAAAGATATAATGCGATTTATTCACAAGATGAATTAAAACAATTTGAAGAATAATTAAACGAGATTTAATCTCGT
Organism: Mesoplasma lactucae ATCC 49193; assembly: GCF_002441935.1. Taxonomy (GTDB): domain Bacteria; phylum Bacillota_I; class Bacilli_A; order Mycoplasmatales; family Mycoplasmataceae; genus Edwardiiplasma; species Edwardiiplasma lactucae. The sequence goes on along the minus strand of NZ_CP023668.1, from coordinate 382,785 downwards.
TTTTTCTTTTATTTAAACAAATTAAACTCTAATTACTTCATAATAATAAAGTTGAGTAAAGGAGATATTAATGAATAAAATACGTCAAAAAGTTAATTTAAAATATTTATGATCATTTGGTGGAATTTTAATTTTTGCAATTCTTGCAACAATTGCTTTTGAAGTAATTGGATTTAGAGGAGTTATTTATGATTTGGGTCAAGGTTCAAAAAACGATACAACCCAAATTCTAGTTGGTTCTTTTAAAGTAAAATTAAGTCAATTATCAATGATTGATTATGTTGATGCAAAAACTGTTTACTGATTAGGAGCGCCAAGTTTAATTGTGGTTTGAATTTCACTTTTAATCCCATTATTTGGTTTATTCTTAGATAAAAGTAACCGATTCTGAACAGTAACAATTATTGTGATTGTAATTACATTTATTGCAATGGCATTAATGATTGCAAGTGCAGCCGAAGCAATTGTTCGTTTTAACGATACTTTTAGTTATTGAGAAAATGGAAATGGAAATGACTATCCACATTCTGGTTTAGATGATTACCCATACTGAGATTATGATGATAATAAAAACATTAACAAAGGATTCAAAATAAAAACTGGTTCTTTAAACTATAGCTACATGATTGGAATGTTTTCATGTTTTATTGTTGGATATATTATTTCAACTGGAGCAACCTTAATTGGACAAAAACAAAATTATCTATTACAAGCTGATAGTGAAGCTTAAAAAACAATATTGAAAACTAACTATTAATAGTTAGTTTTTTTGTACTAAATGAGTGTTACTCCGTTTTATTTATTTTTTTGAGAAGTATAATAAAAGTAATTAACAAGACACCTTTATCTATATATAGAAAGAAGGTGAAATAAAATGAAAAAAATGTTAGGAATTTTAGCTTCATTCAGCTTAGTCGCTACTGGAGCTAGTTCTACAATGGCTATGGCCCCAACACAACAAAGTGCTTTTAAAAATATTCCAGTTAGTGAAATTACTCAAAAACAATTCTCTATTAATGGTGACTGACAAAATACAAATGATGAAAATGCACCATCTTGATCACTTTCATCACAAGATTCCAATTACGTTCATACTTTTGGTAAAACAGTTAAGAAAAGTTCGTGAACACAACAAAGTAAAGTATCTGCGTCTTTCACTATTGATTTTTCTAGATTAGGAAGTAATTATGAATCTGCTAAAAAGAATTATTATTTAAATGATTTTAAAGATATGAGTCTAAAAATTACTACTCAAGCTGGTCAACCTGCTCATCATCAAACAAGTGGGTGAGGACCTGAAAGTATGCAATACTCTATGTTTGATATTTTAAATGAAGGAAATAATTACTACCGTAATGGGTTTAACAAAAATTGAGATTCAAAATGAGCACGATTCAGTGACCACGTTGAAACTCAATGATCAAAAGACAACTCTCTTGTTAAAATATCTTGAGTAGCAGACGATCTTTTTGTTAAAGCTAAAAGTTGAACTGATGGTTTATTTATAAGAATTGAATTAGATGGTATGGATACCATTATCAATGCGAGATAAAATTAACTAAACTACTTTATTAAAGAACAACGCGCAAAAACGTTGTTCTTTGCGTTAAATGAAAGATAGGAGATTATAGAATGCGAAACCTAAAGCTTTTAACTAAAGAAAGTTTTATTCAATTAAAAGAACGTAAATTTCTTTTCATCTTTTATTTATTATTTTTAATCCTTTCTTTCGGAGTTATTGTTGGCTTAGCTCATTTTACTTTTTCATTTGAAACTCTGGGAAGTAACGCAGTTTCAACACCAAAGCTAGCAACAGTTCAAATTTCTAACAATGGTCATAATTATAATGCTTTGAAACGAGATTCAAACACTTACTACAGCTATCTTAAAAGCAAAAATTTAACTGATGATGAAATAAAACAAGTTGTAGAAAACTACAACATTGTTCCTGAAAATTCAAATAGTGTAGCTCTTCAAAATCTTTATAAAGAAACTGAACCATATTCACATGGTTCTTTTGCCAAATGAGTTTTTGATGTTGCCTTTAAAGATTTTAAAAACCCAGAATTTCCCAATAATGAAAACTTTCTAGAATTCAGAGGCTTGTTGTTAAAGGACGGAAATTTCAACAACGATAAAATTAGAATCAGCAATTTCCAAGTTTATCAAAATAGCACAAATACATCCGATGCTAACCCAAATAATTATTTATATCCTTGACAAATTGCTGATCCTAGAATGGTTAAAATGGAAATCATTGATTCAGTTTCAGGATTTTCATTAGATAATTTCTCGCCGAATTCTAAAGAAATTATAGTTTCTCCTTCATTTTTAAAATTTCATAAATTAAAACTTGGGGACATGATAGATGTTTCTTATAAGGACATTGCTTTTAGTAACTTAAAAATTACAGCAACTGGACTATTACCACAATATTCATTATCAAACGTTTCAGATATGATCTATTTTAATCCATTCTTGTATAATGATGTTTATCATAAATATCCTGCTGAATTTGGGGTAGATATGAATATTCTTTCACCGAATACACCTACAAAATCTAATGATAAAATCAATGCTTTCTTTGCTTCACAAGCAAATGCTGCAAAACAAGTTCTTTTAAAATCATTTACTCAAGAAGAAACTGATATTATCGTTCATCAAAAATTTGTGAAAGAAACTCCGTTAGGAAGTTTAAACACACAAGTTACCTTATATAATTTATTTACTTGAATTGTGGCTTTAATCCTAATCATCTTGTTATTAGTTTCTTATCGTTTTATTCAATCTTTAATTATTCGTTCGAATAAAAATGTTTTAGTTAATCTTAAAGCAATGGGAATGAATGATTTTGAACTTGGTTATTATTTATCAATTATCTTTTTACCGATTTTGATTATCGGTTCATGTTTGGGACTGCTATTAGCTTGACTAATATTTGTTATGTTAGGAAATACTTTAGGATATTCTGTTGGTTTTGTTCTTGGCCATAATCCAAGCTCAAATTGAGGATATGCTATTTTCGGTGTTCTTGTAATTATTATTTTATTAGTAAGTTTCTTCTTGGCGCTTTGAAGTTTAAGCGGTAATAATCTTTCAATCAATAATAGAACTAAGATTTCTCATTTTGAAATGTGATTATTAAAAATTAAAGAATGGAAAATATTTAATAATAATGGTTTTGGAAATATTGTTTATTCATTCCAAGTTACAAACTTAGTGAAAGCTTTTGCAGCTTTCATAATTAGTATTCTTTCCTTTACAATGATTAACGTTTCTTTACAGTTTTCTGGTGCAATTAATCATTCTTTAAATGACAAACCAAATGTTTATGAAAAGAAAGGTGAAAGTATTTCTTATCGTAGCTATAATGAAGGTAAAATTGAAAACACAAACAACAGAATTGAAGATTTGACTCCGTTTGTTAGCTTAGAACAAGTTATAAATGCTAATAATGGAGATATTAGTGGTGGAATTTCTACTTGATTTAAGGACGTTAAAAAACAAGTGGGAGATACACCGATTTATAATTTCTATTTTGATGAAGTTTATTATTTAGACAATTTATATCAAATTAATCAAGAAGACTTTGATAGTGTTTTACCATTTATTCCAAATGGAAAACAATTGATTCAAGGATTAAAAGATTTACATAAACAACTTGAATTATATAAAGGAAACTTTGGAACAAATGCACAACAACCAAATATTCTCTTTAAGAATCGTGTTAAAGATAAGAACTTCTTAAGTTATGCTGAGATTCATAACTCAACAATTTCATCAATTGATAGTGAAGAAAATAATTATAGAACTTCAGTTACAACTTATAACGATATTAATTTAACTGTCGATGAAGTTATTATTAGTGATAGTATTTCCTCAAGTTTAAAAGTTAATAAAGGCGACTTTATTGATTTAAATTTTGAAAAAAATTCTCATGTAACTTCAAATAAATTAAAACTAAAAGTTAAAAATATTGATCAAAAACTTTATATGGGAGATCAAGTAATTGTAAACTTTGATGCAATTAGAAAAGCAAATGATAAAACTTATGAAGTTATGAAAGATTATAACAATGGGGTAGTTTCAAAAGGAAAAATTCCATATGATTTACAATATTTTGTTTTAGCAAAAGAACATAATGATGGAAATAAGTTTAGTGATTATTTACCAACTGATAGTAACACTTCATTACTTGCGAACATTAACTTTATGTCATTACCATTAGCTAAAAATGCAGTTGAAAGTAAAACAAAACCATTTGCAAACTTTGCTAGTTTAATCACAGTCTTCTTAGTTTTAGTTTCTGTTTGTGTGCTTTGTGTCATTAGTATGTTAATTGCTTATGAAAATAAGAAAAACATCCTTGTTTTAAAAACTTTAGGATATAACAGAAAAGAAGTTGTCTTAATCTTTACAACAATTTATTTCATATTCATAGTCATAGCCTTTATTGGTGCTATCTTTATAGCTGGAAGTGTGATTGATGCTACAACCACATTAATGATTAAAAATGTTGGTTTACCAATCACTCATTTATACAACGCAATAACTATTATTCCTTCATTCTTGGTAGCGACTGTTTTCTATCTAATGATTGTTTGAGTAATCTTAAGTTCATATCATAAGGCAAATGTTAAAGACATTACCTTTGCAGAATAATAAAAATACCAATCGGTAATGATTGGTATTTTTATTGATTAAATTAAATAACTAAATTATTTAGTTGCACATTTTTTGTGCATTGGTTGTAAGTTTTTAGGATCGTTGTTAGTTGTATCTCCATCAATGTGGTGTACAAATCATGGGTTTGATTCTAATTCTTGTTCTTTTTTCATTTGGTTAGCTCTTAACATAGCTTTACCACATTTAGGACATGCTTTAGCACCGTTGATTTCTTCTTCACCGTGTCCCATTTCTGCTAATTCTTTTCTTTGATTGTCATCAACATGAGCTTTGTAGTTATCAAAAACACTTTCGCTGTTAATTTTGTCAAATTTTCCTCTATCGTCTGATCTCATAAATCAACACTCCTTTTTTTCATATTACTTAATTTTAATTATAACTTCTTCTTGATTTGTTTTATAGTCCTAATTAATTCTTAGAATTACTAAAAAGAAATAATCTTAACTCAACTTTTAAGTTAAGATTAAAGATAACAAAAGAAATGAGGGAATAATATGCTTAAATGAGGTGAAACTCAATCAACAAATGGTGAACTTACTCTAGAAACTACTACACCACCACTTTCTCCAGTGAATCCGAAAAACTATGACACTGAAGTTGGACTTCTTTTTGGATTTGGGGGATTTTTCTTAGCAGTAATGTTGTTTTTAATTGGAGTAATGGTTTATAAATCATTAAAAGTTAAAAAACAAGTTGTTGAAGATCCAAAATTTAACATCAAATCATATCGTCGTGAAATGATTTGACTTGGAGTTGGAATTGTTATTTGTTTTATTGCAAGTTTAGTTATGTTTATTGTTGGTGGAGTTATTAATAATAAATAAAAAAACAAATTAAAAGTTATCTTTAAACTATTTTAAGATATGATTAAGAAGTCTCTTGCGACTAGCTGTCCGCTTGAGATTTTTTTATTTCAAAATTATTTCAAAAAAGTGTTATTAAAGAACTTCTTTTCAAATTAGGCTTGAAGTAAAATTAAAGGGTGCATAAGTTCTTGGACTTGCTTATGTAACTAACTAGAAAAATTCGCTAAATATATCAAAACAAAAAAATAAAGTCCATCAAGCCGCAGGGAATCTTGCGCACATTCAAAATCAAATTAGTATTATTTAAAAAATCTATTATTCTATTTTCATATGAGTTTAAATTGTTATTATGTTTTCATTATTTAAACCTCCTTTCTTAATTTTTATAAGAGATTGTTCATTAGTATTTCATAGCTTAACAATCTTTTTCTAATAGAATATATTTTCTATCTTGTAGTTTCTTAAAAAAGAAAAAACAAATTAAAATAATAATGAAGTGGTTGCTTTCAAGGTATTTCCTTTTTTTAAAAACCTTAAAATAAATATTTAATTTATTAATTAATCACTTCAAAAAATAACTAGAGTATGGCCTATAGTCGTAGCTCTAGTTATTTTTTTACTTATAGCGTGAAAAACAAATAAAACTTTGTAAAAACTCTTGCTATAAAGAGTGTGGATGTTATAGAATATTAACCGTGAGGTATTATGAGCCTCACAATCCCGCGCTAAAAATGGTGGCTAGTAGACGCTTAACTAGCCATGGTGTTGTATTTATAAAAAATAATCTAAACCATCCTGTCACGGTTTAGATGTTCTATTAAACATTTTAAAAAATTATGATAAAAACATACCCTTTGTCAGTTATGTTTTTATTGTTGATAATAATAAACTCCTTAGGCGTTTTTGAACTTAGTGTTAACTATAATCCCGTCAGAAACGTATTGGACTAGTAAAAATTTCCAAACTTCTCAAATATAACTGGTAGATATTATTTGAGAAACATAAAGTTTAATTAATAAAAATTAGTTGCAAATAATTTTTATTAATCAGAACTTTTAATATTTGTACAAATATTGTTAAACAAGTTTCTAATAATGGCTTGTTTAAGCATTAAAAACTTAAAAATTCTCTTTGTCTATTAATGTTGTGGTTATTAATCAAAGAAATTTTAAACATTTTTAAAGCCAAGAAAGATCAAAAGTCTTTCTTGGCTTTTTTCTTTTTAACTAAGCCACAAAGAATCTTTGAATACAATATTCTTGAAATAAGATAATTAAGATACAATATTGGTTGTGAAGAACCGCTTTTCTTCACACCGATTAGAAAGATTAGTTGTATCACCATCTCTTTTATTTAAGGCAAATAAAAAATCTCAATGGTGTTATTCTTATGTAACTTTTCTGTTCTTTTCAAACTTAAGTCTTAATTAATTAAGAATTGATTTCGCCTCAGTTCTTTTTTAAAAGGATTTATGCTTCTTATTTCAAGATGAGGAGAATAATCTTGATTTAAGAAAAAAATGATATTAATAATTTCAATAAGTTGTTATGCCAAAATAATTTATTAAAACGTTTTTATCATTTCGAATTCGAAAAAACCAAAGGAGTAATTAACCTTTGGTTTTTTCTTGTTTTAAATGTTGAAAAGAAAAACTTTTAAGTATACAATAAAAGAAATCTTAAAAGTGAAATATCTTTGAAAGGAAGCTCATTTGAGCTTCCTTTCTTATTGTAAGAAAAGAGGGATGACATGATTGATATTAAACAAATTGAACCAGAAATTAAGAAAGCGATTCAACCAAGTTTGGATGAATTAAATTTAAATGTTTATGAAATTAACATTGTAAATGATTTAGAAGATAACACTTTACAAATTTTGGTTGAAGATAAAACAGATCCACAAAAACCAATGGACTTTGATTTAATTGTTGGGTTAACTGAAAAAGTTTCTCAAGCATTAGATGGGTTAAATAATTTATTTCCAGAAAACTACTTTTTAGAAGTTGCTAGTGCTGGAATTGAAAAACAAATTAGAAGTGAAGCTGAATTGCAAAAAGCAATTGGAAGTTATGTTCATGTTGAATTCAATGAACCTGAAAAAGGAATTGATAGTTTTGATGGGGAAATCAGTTCATGAAACCCAGAAACTGATGAATATGAATTTAACTTTTTTGTGAAGGGTGCACCAAAAAAACGCAAAGCGAAATTTGATGACATCCGTTTTATTCGCTATGCGGTTAAATTTTAATTGAAGGGAAATGATAAAAAATGAAGAATACTGCTGAAATTTTAGAAGCATTAACACAAATTGCTACCGAAAAAGAAATTGATAAAGAAGAAGTTATTGAAGGAATTAAAGAAGGATTTAAAAAAGCTTACGAACGTTTCTTCGATCCTGAAGCTGTGACTGAAGTTGACTTTGATGAACAAACTGGAGCTATTAAAATGTTCTTATTATTAAAAGTTGTTCAAAAAGTTGATGATGATTGATTAGAAATCGGAATCAACGAAGCTAAAGATGAATTTGGAGATAATGTTGCAATTGGTGATGTTGTAAAACGTCCTGTTGAATTTGAAGATGAATTTTCACGTTTAGCGGTTCACCAAGTACGTCAAATCGTGCAACAAAAAATCCGTAGTTCTGAAAGAGAAAGAATTTATAACAAATTCATCGATAAAGCTCATGAATTATTAACTGGTAAAGTTGTTGGGATGAATGACCAAGGAACTGCTTATTTAGTTGATGTTGATGGAGTTAATGCTTCACTTTGAAATAAAAAATTAATTCCAGATGATGAATTTGAAGTCGGAGACTTTGTAACTTTCTATGTTGAAGACGTTGAAAAAGACAACCGTTTCTCACAAATTCAAGCATCACGTACTGCACCAGGTTTCTTAAAGAAAATCATTGAAAGAGAAATTCCTGAAGTTGCTGATGGAACTATTGAAATTATGGGAGTTTCACGTCAACCAGGAGTTAGAGCTAAAGTTGCTGCTATTTCTCATGACGAAAACATTGAACCAATTGGTTCAATTGTTGGTCCTCAAGGGTCAAGAATTACTAACATTTCAAACCAATTAAACGGAGAAAAAATTGATGTTGTGGAATGAAATGAAGATATTAATAAATTCATCATGAATGCAATGGCACCAGTTAGAGTTGTTTCTGTTGATGTTGATGAAGAAAACAATGAAGCTGATATTATCGTTCCTGATGAACAATTATCATTAGCAATCGGAAGAAACGGAATTGCTGCAAGAATCGTTGCTAACCTTTTAAAAATGAAAATTAATATTCTTTCAGTTTCTCAAGCACAAGAATTAGGAATTCCTGTGCAATGAAATGGAAACATTACAGAAGAAGAACTAACTTCAAAAGACTTCTTAGATGCAACTAATCGTCGTAAAAATAAAACTAATCAACCATCAAAACCAAACTTTAAAAATAATAAAACTTCACAACGTGCTAACTATGATCCAATTGCAGATCTTGAACAAGAACTTGAACGTTTCCAAGCTGAATTAGCAAAAGAAAACGAAACTCATGAACAAAAACAAGAACAAAAATTTGCACAAGAACAAGTTAATCATGAAGAAGAAAAAATAGAAGAAGACATCAAAGAAGTTGAAACTAACTTAGATGAAATTCAAGAAAACTTAAAAGCTTTCGAAGAAATTACTTCTGATGATGAAGAAGATGAAGATGAAGACTTCGATGATGAAGACTTCGATTCATACTATGATGAAAAATAATTTTTAATGAAACAAAAACAACCAATTTTAAGAAAAGAAATTGTTAGTGGTAAATTACTACCAGCAAATGAATTAATTAGAGTGGTCAAAACAAATGATGGTAATGTTTTTGTGGACTCTGATAAAAAAGCTAATGGACGTGGTGTTTATATTCAACCAAAACCAGAAGCAATCCAAACTGCAAAACAAAAAAAACTTCTAGAACGTAGTTTAAAAACTAAGATTCCTAGTGAAGTTTATGACCAATTAATTGTTGAAATCAATGAGAATTGAGATTAATGACTAATAAAGAAAAATTGTTAAATGCGATTGGACTAGCAATCAGAGCTAATCAAGTAGTTTATGGTCAAAGACTATTAGAAAAAATCACAAAAGATCAAGTTTATGTAGTCATTATTGCAGATGACATGGGAACTACCCAAAAAAAGAAACTACTTAATAAAGCTAGTTTCTACAAAATAGAAGTATTAGATGAGTTAATTTCAAAACCAGAATTAAACAAGTTATTAAATAAAGATAAAGAGTTTGAAATTTCTGCGATTGGAATTACGGATAAGAACTTGGCAAATCTCATCAAATCTTATGAATAATAAAGGAGATGTAGAGTATGGCTAAAACCAAAAAAGATATCAATAAAGATAACAAAGCTAACAAGTCTAAACGTGAAATTGAACGTCAAAGAAACGATAGACATGCAAAAGCGATTAAAAATAAATTAAAAGAAGAAAAAACTACAGGATTAGTTGATGGTGTTTTTGTTTATACAGGGCCTTTAACAATTGCTGAATTTGCAAACAAAATTAATAAACCAGTAACTGAAATTGTTAAATATTTCTTCAAAAAAGGAATGATGCTAAACCAAAACTTCATTTTAAATGAAGACCAAATTGGGGAATTAGCATTAGAATACGGATATGACTTTAAAAAAGAAAATTCTGTAACAAAAGAAAACTTATTAGAAACATTTGAAGTTGAAGATACACCTGAATCTTTAGTAGAACGTGCACCAATTGTGACTATTATGGGTCACGTTGATCATGGGAAAACTACTTTATTAGATGCATTAAGACATACAAACGTAACTAAAGGTGAAGCTGGAGGAATTACTCAAGCAATTGGTGCTTATCAAGCAATAGCACCAAGAAGTAAGAAAAAAATTACTTTCATCGATACTCCAGGTCACGAAGCGTTTACTGAAATGCGTTCACGTGGTGCTAATGCCACTGACATCATTATTTTAGTTGTGGCTGCTGATGATGGGGTGATGCCTCAAACAGAAGAAGCCATCGATCATGCTAAAAATGCTGGAGTACCAATTATTGTGTTTATCAATAAAATGGACAAACCAGATGCAAACCCAGATAGAGTTAAATCTGAATTAATGGAACGTGGAATTGTAACTGAAGAATGAGGAGGAGACATTCCTTTCATTGAAGGTTCAGCTCGTGAAAACATCGGTTTAGATGATTTATTAGATACTATTTTACTAGTAGCTGAAGTTGAAGACTTAAAAGCAAACCCTAATAAATTTGCTTCTGGAGTTGTAATTGAAGCTCACCTAGATAAAGCAAGAGGACCTGTTGCTTCAATCTTAGTTCAACAAGGAACTTTAAGATTAAGAGACATTCTTGTAGCTGGTGGAACTCATGGAACAATCAGAGATATCCGTGATGATAAAAATAAAGCAATTACTCAGGCAGGACCATCAACTCCTGTCCAAATTGTTGGATTAAATGAAGTTCCTCAACCAGGAGATAAATTCTTAGTTTTAAATGATGAAAAAATTGCTCGCGATATTGCTGAAGCACAAGCTCAAAAAATTGCTCGTGATGCAATGCAAGGATCTAAAATTGTAACTTTAGATTCAATTAAATCTCAAATTGAAGAAGGAGATTTAAAAAACTTAAACATTATTGTTAAAGCTGACACTCAAGGTAGTGTTGAAGCCTTGAAATCTTCATTAATGAAATTAGAAATTCCGGGAGTAACAATTGATATTATTCGTTCTGGAGTTGGAGCGATTACTAACACTGATGTAACCTTAGCACAAACTGCTAACGCATTACTTTACGGATTTAACGTTCGCCCAAGTAGTGAAGTTCGTCAATTAATTGATGAACGTGGAGTTGATTTACGTTTACACAACATCATTTACAAAGTAATTGAAGAATTAGAACAAGCAGCAAAAGGATTATTAGATCCAGAAATGGTTGAAAAAATTGAAGGGGATGCTGAAGTTAGAGCAACTTTTAAACACTCAGCTGTGGGAACAATTGCTGGATGTCAAATTATTGATGGAACTATTCATAGAAAAGACAAAGTTCGTTTAATCAGAAACGGAGTTGTGATTTATGATGGGGAAATTGCTGGATTAAAACACGAAAAAGACGACATCAAAGAAGCTAAAAAAGGTGCTGAATGTGGAATCACTATTAAAAACTTTAACGATATTAAAGTTGGCGATGTCATTGAAGCATATAAAATCGAAGAAGTTGAAGTAAAATAAGGATATATAGATTAAAAGGAGATTTTAAACTATGAAAAATCCAAAAATCCAAGGAAGAAAAGAATCTTTAATTGCGCGTGAATTAACAATTATTATTACGCAAAAATTAGAAGATCCAATCTTGAAATCTGTTTCGATTTCAGAAGTACGTTTAGTTCATGATAATGAAGTTGCTAAAGTTTATTATTCATTTATTAAATTCTCAGGACAAGATATTAACCGCGAAGTTGTTGCACGTCATTTAGAAGAAAATGAAAAGAAAATTCGTATGATGTTAGCAAGTAAAGTTGATATGAGAAGAGTTCCTGAATTAGAATTCATTTTCGATGAATCATTAGAAAATGCTAACCGCATTAACGAAATCTTAAACGAAACTAAATAATATATCAAAGCTCCTAAAAAGGAGCTTTTTTTATTCTCTAACTTAGATTATTCTCATTGTTTTTCATTACTTGATAAAATATATTTAAATAAATTAAGGTGAAATAAAAATGAAAAAATGATTAGGGTTTTTAAGTTCGATTGCTTTACTTTCAACAACCACAACAACTGTTGTTAGTTGTGGTGAAATGAGCAGTGTCAAAAAAGATGCAATTGGACAAGATCCTAAGGATAATTGACTAGGATATAACGTTGTAAAGAAAAATATTTATTATAAAACTGAAACCTTATCATTCGATGAAGCAAGGTTATTAGGCCTTTCTTATAAAGGCAATCGTATAGTGAGAGAAGCTGGTAAACCTGATAGATTAGAAACAGCTTATTTTAAAGGTAATTCTTGAATAAATAGAAGAGCAGAAACTAACAATTGAACCAATAACAATAAGCCATATGGTTCAAAAGATTACTTAAATTTAATTGGTTCTTTTAACGAATATAACGGAACTGTTTTAATGAATTTCAAATTAGCTGGAAACTTTAAAGTTAAAAAAGGTGATACATTAGTTTTTGCTTTCACAACTGATGGTGGAATGATTCAAGAAAATAAATTAGTGTTAACTTTTGTGAACGGAATGAACTAATTTCTATAAATAATTAATCCTTGATAAAATAAGTAGAGTTAAGAATTGAGGGAAATAAATTATGAACAATTCAGGAATTTTTATAGTTGATAAACCTCAAGGGATTACAACTAATAAACTAATCCAACAAGTTAAAAGAAAACTAAACTTGAAAAAAGTTGGTCATGCTGGAACTTTAGATCCATTAGCAACTGGAGTTGTGATTGTTTTAGTAAATAGTGGAACTAAACTTTCAGATTACTTTTTAAATCAAGAAAAAATTTATCAAGTAAAAGGACAATTATATACTGCAACTGATAGTTTTGATTCTGATGGAAACATCACTGAAACTGATGAAACATCACATGTTACTTTAAAACAATTAGAACAAGTAATCGATAAATATAATGATTATGAATATGAACAAATTCCACCAATCTTTAGTGCAATTAAAGTTCAAGGCAAAAAGTTATATGAATATGCTAGATGCGGGGTTAGTGATGTTGCGATTCAACCAAGAAAAGTTCATATTAAAAAAGTTGAGCTTTTAAGCTTTGATGAAGAAATGGGAATTTTCGAATTAAGAGTTGAAGCAAGTAAAGGAACTTATATTCGTAGTTTAGTTGTTGATATCGCACATGATTTAAATACTTTAGCTCATGTAACTGAATTAAGAAGGTTAAAATCAGGTGTTTTTGATATTAACCAAGCAAAAACTTTAGATGATTTAGAATTAAAAGATTTAATTTCAAATTATGATGCAGTTAAACAAAACGAATATCAAATTTATGAATTAAACAAAGAAGAATTTGATGATGTTATTAAGGGTAAAAAAATCAAATTAGATTTAGAAAAAGAGAGAGTCTTTTTAAGTTATAACAATGAAATCATTGCTTTATATGGTAAAGAAAATGATTATTATCGTAGTTTAAAAGGAGGTTTTAGTGTTTAAACTAAAACCAAATTAAAAGGGGAAATAAATAATGGTAATTATTAACGGGGATATCAATGATATTCAAAAAATTCCAGGTTTAAAAAAATCAATTGTTGTAGTTGGTAATTTTGATGGAATTCATACACACCATGAAAAACTATTAAGAAAAGCACAAGAACTAGCCATTAAAAATGACTTACAACTTGTCTTAGTTTCTTTTGACCGTAGTTGAAGAACTTTGTTCAATCAAGAAGACGACCGTATTTTAAAAAAAGAAGAAAAGATTGAAATTATGGATGGCTTTTTTGCAATTGATTACTATATTGAACTAGAAGTTAACGAAAACTTAAAATCTTATCAACCAAAACAATTTATGGAATGAATGAAAAAGACTTTAAAATGTCAAATGGTAGCTGAAGGTTCTGATTTTACTTTTGGAACTAATTCAAAAGGCACTGTTAAAGAATTAAAAGAATTCTTTGGTGATGATAATGTTTATGTCATGAGACGAAAAAACTTAACAACTTCATCAACTAAAATTAGAAAATTAATAGCTGATGGGAAAGTTGATAAAGCCAATAAACTTTTATATTCACCTTTTAAAATCTATTTTGCAACTGAGGGTAAAAGAAGTCGTGAGATTATTTATCCAAACATCAAAATTAAAGAAGGATATTATCAAGCAAAATTGAATGATAAAGTTAATGCAGTTTTAAGAATTGATAATAAAGCAGCCATTTTAATTAGTAAAACTGGTGAAATTGAAGAACCAGTAATTTATGCAATTTTAGAGAAGAAAATTAGTAAACCAACTAAATAATTTATGTTAATATATCTAAGTGATTGTTTTTACGAAGTTTAGATTCTTCCCTTAGAATCCTTACTTTGTTAAGACATTTGAGAAAAACACAAGAGAAAGGGAAATTACATTATGGTAACAAAAGAAAGAAAAGCAGAATTAATTCAACAATTCGGTGGATCAAATAAAGATACAGGGAGACCAGAAGTGCAAATTGCTATCTTAACAGAAGATATCAACAACATGACTGATCACTTAAGAACTCACAAAAAAGACGTTCCTACTCGTAGATCTTTATTAAAAAAAGTAGCACAAAGAAGACACTTACTAGATTATCTAACTAGAAAAGATGTTAACCGTTACAAAGACGTTATTGAACAATTAGGATTAAGAAAATAATTTAAGCCTATAAACCATGAAAACCTACCAAATTTGGTAGGTTTTTTATTTGCATTGTTTTATTTATCAACAAGATATTTTAGTAATATCTTGTTGAATGTTTTCAAAATAAAAGTAGAATAAAAATGTGAAGACGTTAATACTCTAGGAAACTGGAGAAAAGAGATAAAAACAATATCATTAGATTATTATTTTCTTTTAAAAATCTATTGTAAAAATCATAATTCATTATAAAATAGTAAAGAAGAATGAATGCCCGTTTTGCTTCGTTAGAAGCGTAAACACATCAAAAGAATCCGAAAGGATTCTTTTTTATTTAAAAAAGTACGCGTTACCACTGCCGCGTACTCAAAATTTTTATTTAATTGTCTTGCTTTATGACAAGATAATAACAATTATAATAACTGTTATTAGACTTACAACTAAACTTAAAGTTTTCGTAAATTTTACTTCCATTTGGAGGTTTCACCTCCTCACAATATGAAAGAAAAATTGACATTTTAAAGAATGAATGCCCGTTTTTTCTTTCAGGCGAATCAGCACAGTGGTAGTGAAACACCATTAATCATTCTATATGATAAAATCCTTTATTTCTCGCATTTTTATTTAGAAAAAATGAAAAAGAAATTTAAAATAATTTGGGATTTTTTTCAGTTTTTCCCTTATGTTTTTCAAAATCAGAGAAATTTAATCATTTTGACAACTTTTTAAAGAAAAACCGTTGACACAAATATTGAGAATAAGGTATTATAAGGAAGTGTTAAACGCAGGTGTAGTTTAATGGTAGAACTTCAGCCTTCCAAGCTGACTGTGAGGGTTCGATTCCCTTCACCTGCTCCATTAAGAAATTTATATCAGGGCAACTAAGCGGAGTTGCCCTTTTTATTTGTTTTGAAGAGAGTAATGGATCATGAAAACTAATAGTTCCTTTCAAGGGCTATTTTTTTATTTTCATCTTGAAAAATAGAAGTTAAAGCATAGAATATTAATTAAGCGGATATGTTTAATTAAACTACAGTGGAAGTTTTGTTAAGCAAAATTCTAAACCTCTTAAACTAAAAACAAAAAACTTTTTCTATGGAAGGCACATCGCCCCTTTAATCTGGTGCTATAAAGCATCAGATTTTTATTTTAAAATGAAATTTTAGGGATATAATAATTATGAAAAAGTAATCTTTGCTAGCATCCTTTATGGATGCTTTTTCTTTTCTAAAAATTAAGAAATTTAATCATTTTGACAACTTTTTAAAGAAAAACCGTTGACACAAATATTGAGAATAAGGTATTATAAGGAAGTGTTAAACGCAGGTGTAGTTTAATGGTAGAACTTCAGCCTTCCAAGCTGACTGTGAGGGTTCGATTCCCTTCACCTGCTCCATTTAAGAAAACATAATGATAGCCACGATAAAACGTGGCTATTTTTTTATTTTGAAAAATAAAACTAAGTTATAATTTTAATAGTGAAAAGGGGAGAAGTAAAAAATGGCAAAAGAACAAACAACAAAAGACGATAAAAAAGAAGATCACCAATCTTATTGAGATAAAATTCGTTCTTTTGATATGTCAAGAACACCATTTTGAATTTCAGTGTTATGACAGTTAATCTTAACAATTATTCCCTTTGTTTTAATTTGAGTTTTCTTAGGAGCAGACTTTCATAATAGTAGTTTTAATAAGTATGATGATTTAGGAAATAATCATGCAGGTTGATTAGCTTTAATTATGGTTGGTTATTTAATTTGAGCTTGAGGTGGTCAAACCTTAACTTTCTTTTTAAAATGACAAAAAGCAGATTCATTTACCTTTACTTTGACTTTTTCAATTATCTTTTTTGCGCTAGTTATGAATGGATGTTGATTAATTGAAATTGATCCTACCAAAATGAGCAATAGTGTCAAAATTGTTGTGCGTTTCTTGATTTGTTTATTTTCAGCGATTCCAGCAATGCTAATTGGAGTTTTAATTACTAATTTTGCTAGAAACTATACTTATAAAACTGAAGATGAAGATGAAGCAATTCTTCAAGCTTATAGAAGTGGTGAAGCAATTCCAACAAAAGAACAATTCAGAATTCAAAGAGCTGAACAAACTAGAATAAAGCGTGAAAAAGAATTAGCAGAGTTAGAAGAATTTAAAGCTGATTTAGATCGTCGTTTATTAACTGATTTTGATAAATCAAAAAAAGTTCTTAAAAAAGAAAATAAAGATTTAAAGAAAAAAGAAAAGCTTGATGCTAAAGAAATGAAGCAACGTTTAAAATACGAAGAAAAAATGAAAAAAAAGAATCCAGAAAAGGATTCTTAAAAAGTTAAGTTATTAAAGTTATCTAACTTTTCTTTCATTAAATAAGCTAACTGACGATAAACATCTTTGTTTGATGTTTCATACATGTATGTTGATCAGTTAATTCATAAAATATATTGGTAGAAGACAAGTTGTGATAACTTGTCTTTTTCTTTTTGATTTAAGTTTAATAAGTTCATAAAATCATTAAATTTATTAACTGGTAAAGTTTCAGTAATAAACCCACCAAAATCAAAAAGATAAATGTTTTTTAAAGAATATTCAAAATCAATAAACTTTAATTCATTATCAACAAATAAAAAGTTTCCAGGCACCATATCGTTATGTGAAAGGACAATTTTAAAATCACCATCAAAGAAACGGGAAATAACTTCATTTAATTTTGATTCATAACTTGATAAATCAATTAGAGGATTTTTAATTTTACTTCTAAATTTTTCTAAATAATCATGAGGTTGAAACATTGGCATATCAACTTCAATTTCATGATATTTTTCAATGGTTGTAATAACCTTTTTTAAAACTTCATCATCTTGTAACATTGCTGGTTTATCAACAAAAGTATAAGCATTAGAATAATAAATTCATTCGCTATAAAAGGTTTTATCAGGATTAAACCCTCACTTGATTGGGTGAAGGATAAAATCAAGATTTTTCTTACTTTTTAATTGTTCATATAAACTAGCTTCAGCTTTTCTGTTTAAAAAATAATCAACATATTTATTAGAAGTTTTAGTCATTATGTTATTTTTTAAACTAATTTCGTTGGTTAAACCTTGAGGGGTTTTCATATTTTCACCTTTTTCCTTTAAAATAGAATTAAGAATAATTAAGTTAATATTAAACCAAAATTAGTGATATTAAACTGAAAGGAATTAAAAAAAGACTATGACAAATAAAGAAGAAATTTGAATTGCTACTGAAAATGAAGGTAAGATTCAAGAATTTAAACAAATGTTAGGTAACGACTATGATGTTAAATCATTATTAGACTTACCAGAAAAATTAGACATTGAAGAAAATGGTGAAACTTTTGAACAAAACGCTTTAATTAAAGCAATGGCTTTAGCAAAAGTAATTCATAAACCAACTATTGGTGATGATAGTGGGATTGAAATTGAAGAAATGCATAACTTCCCTGGAGTTCGTTCTAAACGCTGAGCATTACCAATCACAGATCCAAAAGAAATTAATCAAAAACTATTAGCTGTGTTACAAGAAAAACACTTAACAGCAAAACAACAAAGAAAAGCTAAAATGGTAACTTACTTAGTTTACTTTGATCCTGAAAATAATTTCCAAAGAGGATTTCAAGGAGTTTTAAATGGTTATATCGCACCAGAAGCTAAAGGTAATGGTGGATTTGGATATGATGAAATTTTCATTCCAAATGATACTGATAGAACTGTTGCAGAACAAGTTGAAAACAAAAACGACTTTTCACACCGTTCAAAAGCTTTAAAAAAATTAAAAGAATTTTTAGATAGCAAGGCTGATGGGAATGCGTAAGGTAAATATCGTTTTATTTGAACCAGAAATTGCTAATAATACCGCAGCTATTATGCGTACTTGTGTTGCTTTTGATATGCGTTTACACATCATTGAACCATTAGGGTTCATTTTAAATGAGCATAACATGAGTCGTGGAAGTGCTAATGAATATAAAAAAGTTGACATGATTAGATATGATAATTGAGCTGATTTTGAAAAGAAACACCCAAACACACCTTTATATTGTTTAAGCCGTTATGGTCAAAAACCAATTAGTGATTTTAACTTTACTGAAATTGAAGATGAAGTTTATTTAATGTTCGGGAGAGAATCAACTGGGATTGATAAAGAAATTTTATATAACCACTTTGATACTACTTTTAGAATTCCAATGGTTAAAGATGCTAGAAGTATTAATATTGCAAATACGGTTGGAATTGCTAGTGCTGAAGTTTTAAGACAATGAGATTATCCAGGATTAGAAAAGAAAGAAACTCAACGTGGAGCTGACTATATTCTTAGTCGTCGCTGAGAAAAAGAATAGGAATTGATAGAAAATGAGTTTATTTGAAAAAGAATTACCTTTTGTTTTAAGTGATGTTGATGGAACTTTAGCTTTAGCTGATTTAATCATTCCAGAAAACACAATTAAATCTGTTTTAAACTATCAAAAGAAATCTGGATATCGTTTTTCTTTCATTACTGGAAGAAATGTTATTGTAAATAAAAAAATTGCTGATGAATTAAAAATTCAACTTCCAATTGTTTCTTGTAATGGTGCTTTAATCACTGATAATAAAGGAAAAATCTTAAGTGTTGATTATTTAGATAAAACAACTTGTGTTAAAATTTTTCGCCAAGCAGCCAAAGAAGGTTTAGATATTGTTGCGTATACTCCTGATGCAATTGTTGGAACTCCTAATTCTAATCGTGTGATTGCTTGAAGAACTTATCGTGATAAACAAAAACCAAAACATCAATTTAAAATTACAACTTATCCGAATTTAGATGATATAGCAACAGCAATCGCTGATGAAGAATTTAAACCAGTTGAATTAGTTTGTACTTTTGAAAACCAAGATCAAAAAACAAGAATGGTTGAATTATTCAATCAATTTAGTGATCAAATTGATTATGTGCAATCATTAGCCTTTATGACTAATGTCTTAAAAAAAGGAATTAACAAAGGGTATGGTTTAAACAAATGATGTGAAATTGTGAAAACTAATGTTCCTTATGTTGTTTGTTTTGGTGATAACTATAATGACATAGCCATGTTAAAAGAAGTTAAACATGGCTATGCAGTTGGAAATGCAGTTGAAGCTTTAAAAGAAGTTGCTTTTAAAGTAGTTGAATCTGTTGATAATAATGGTGTTGGGCGTCAATTAGAAAACATTATGAAAAATGAGTACTAAAAAGAAAATCGCCTTATTTGGAGGAACTTTTGACCCAGTTCATACCGATCATTGCAACATCGCAATTGCTTGTCATGACAAACTTGGTTTTGATGAAGTTTGAATGATTCCAACTTATTTAAATCCTTTTAAAACTGAACAAAATTCAACTGTTGAAGATCGTTTAGCTATGCTAAGAATCTTAGAAAAAGAACATAGTTTTATTAAAATTAACCAATATGAAATTATGAAAACAAAACCAAGCTATACTTATCAAACGGTTGAATATATTAAAAATTATTATAAAAATGAAGACTTCGAATTTTGTTTTGTTATGGGAAGTGATCAACTAGATCATTTTGAAGAATGAAATCATTTTGATGAACTAATCAAAATGATTGATTTTAAAGTCTTCAAAAGAAGTGACGACTATAATCATGAAATTGTTGATAAATATCATCTAGAAGTTTTTGACTTTGATAGAGTTGGTTTATCTTCAACTGAAATTAGACATTTAGAAAAACTTTGACTCCAAATTCCAGCAATTAATGATTATGTAAACTATAACCTTTTATATTTAAATGAAAGAGTTAAAAGTCAAATGGATGAAAAAAGATATATTCATTCTATTAATGTTGGTGTGATGGCAAAAGAACTTGCAACCATTCATGGAGCAGACACCCAAAAAGCTTTGGTTGCCGGTACTTTACACGATATTACTAAACGTTGAAGTGAAGAAAAGTCTTTAAGCTATTTACAAAAATGATTACCAGAATTAGAACAAGAACCATATCCTGTTTGACATTCTTTTACAGGATATCTTCACTTACAAAATGACTGACTAATTAAAGATCAAGAAATTCTTCAAGCTGTTTTTAATCATACAGTTGGAGCACCAAATATGGGATTATTGGACAAAATTGTTTTTTGTGCTGATAAAGTTTCAAAGGAAAGAGACTATCCTGGGGTTGAAGAATACAGAAAATTAGTTTATAAAGATTTAAACCAAGGATTTAAAGCATTGTTAAAAATGCAATATGACCGTGCTTTAGAAAAGAACGGAAATGATGGAATTGGTGCAATGCTTAAAAACACTTATGATTACTACATCACAGAAGGGAACGAATAAATTATGAAAATTATTATTGGAGCAATGGAAGAAGAACTTTCAACCTTTGTTAAAGACATTAATGCAAAACCAGTTAATGATTCAATCATTAACGAATACTATTCAGAAGAATTAGATACAATTGTTGCTTGAGTGGGAATTGGGATTAGTAATGCCTCAACTGGACTTAGTTATTTATTAGCAAAATACAATAATACAAATAACATTGAATTTGTTATTAATGCCGGAACCGCTTGTGGTGTTAATGCTAAATTAAAACAAAATGATTTTGTGATTGTTGATAGTGCTTATTATTCAACAGCTGATGCGACTGCAATTGGTTATAAATATGGACAAGTTCCTCAAATGCCAATTTCATATCAAGCTGATGTTGAAATTGAAGCTAACTTAGCAAAAGCAATTCAAGAAGATAAACAAAAACATGTTGTGGTTGGTTCAACTGCAACAAGTGATGTTTTCTTTTCTAATCAAGAACAAGTTGATGTTTATATTAACCGTTTAAATGAACCAATCTTAATTGCTGAAATGGAATGTGCTGCTTTTTTCCAAACTGCCTATATTTTTAATCAAAAAATTGGTGCTTTAAAAATTGTTTCTGATGTTTTAGCAACTGAAGAAGAAAATGGGGATCAATTTGATGCCTTTTTACCAAAAGCTGCAAAAGAACTTAGTGAAGTTCTTCAAAAATTAGTTCGCTAAGATTAGAATAAAAGACTCTTGCTAGAGTCTTTTTTTGTTAGAATTAGTTTGTATGTTATATGGGGGTTATGAAAATGAGAATAGCAATTTTTGGCACAGTTGGTGCTGGAAAAACAACTCTAATTCAAAACATTCACGCTCTAGAACCCGATTATGAAATATTTTGAGAACCGTTACAAAAAAACCCGTACTTTAGTCAGCTTTACACCACTAAAGAACAAGTTCAAGATATTACATATAAAATGGAAATCTGAATGTTAGCAGCGCGTATGCGCCAATTAAAAGAATCATATGGAAAGAAAAACACACTTTTTGATCGTGGAGTGATGGATACCATCGTTTTTGCGGATACGAATCATCAACTTGGGAAAATTGATGATCGTGATTGAGGAGTGTATAGTGATTATTTTGAAGTTTCAATGGTCCCTTCCTTATTTACAAAGACTAGACCAGCTTATGATTTAGTAATTTATTTAAGAGTAAGTGATGAAACTTCAACCAATCGAATTAAACAACGTGGAATTAAAGAAGAACAAGAAGTCGATCCTAAATTCTGAAACCGTTTAAATCAAACTTATGATAAATGATATAACCAATTAAAAGATAAAGTTCCTTTTTATGTTTTAGATGGTGATAAAGACAATTCTAGTGAATTAGCTAGAGAAGTCGTTAATTATATTAAGAGTAAATAAAACCTTTTTTAAAGGTTTTATTTTATTATTTAAGAAAGGAATCAGGAATTTTTAAAATGAATCAAGAATATAAGCTTAAAATCGATAAAATCAAAGCTTTTGAAAAAGAAAATCAAAAACAATATAGTGATTTAAGAACTTTAACAATTAATAAGTTACAAGCTTCAGGTGAATATAATTTTTTATTAACAAGTTTTATTGTGAGCAAAAAAGATTTCTTCATCAGAGGATTTGAATATCAAGAAGAAATTAGTGAACTAATAACTTCACAATTTTTTAATACGAGAAGTTATTTAAAATTTGCTTGTAATGAAGAAATTGCCGATCAAGTATGAACTGAACACTTAAAACCAGTAAATAAATACTTAGAAACTATTTTAAAAGGTGGATTTGAAGCTTTAAATGATGTTAAAGAAAAAGTTATTGGTAAAGTTGATGAAATTCAAGTTGAATTTGAAGAAGTTTGTGAAAAATACTATGAAGACTTTTTAGAATTAGTGAGAAATAACTTAGCTTCAGATTATCTACCAAAAGTTTTAACAACATATCTAACTTTATTTAATGAAACAAGTGATCATGAATACTTATTTAAAAAATTAGAAAATGATGAATATGTTTTTATTCAAGAAATGAGCAACAAATCAGCTAACCTTTTAAAACATAGTTTTGAACAATTTTACAGTGTCTTTGCGATTGATTTAGATAAAGCTAGAATGAGTTCACAAACTAAGAAAAAAGCCGCTTTTAGCGACTTTGATGAAGAAAACTTAGTATTTGATACTAACTTTGATGATGAACAACAAGCTTTAATGATGCTTGGGTTAACTTCACCAGTAACTATTAAAGAAATTAAACAAGCATATAAAAAACTAGCTAAACAATATCACCCTGATTTAAATAAAGATAATCCGATTGCAGAAAAAAAGATGCAGATGATTACAACTGCATATAACTTTTTAAAAAATAAGTGATAAAAAAGATTTCCTCTATAAGAAGAAATCTTCACCTCCGCCGTTTTGTTCAAATTCGGCTTTATAATCATCAAGATAATATAAGAATAGATAAACTGAAAGCATGATTTCAATATAGAAATTAAAAGTGCTTTCTTTAAAACGTTGGGGATCTTCAATTTTAAATAAAACTCCGTAGTGTTCATCAACGTTACGTGCGTTCTTTAAAAATTGACTTCATAAGAAAGAATTCTCATATTGAGTAATTTTCGTATTATACCTTCAGTTATTAAAAGTAACACGTTTTAATTTCTGCATCAAAATCGCATCAACGTTTGGATGTTCTGGGTTCTTTTCTTGTTCTTCGAGAATTAAGTTATAAAAATAATCTTCATTAGTACTAATGTAATGAAGCATTGTTAAACGGTTTAAAAGCGAAAAGATGAACGTAAACATAGTTTGTAGTTCATAATAATCAGCTTGGGTAGCATTGACTTGATCTCGGAAGGTCATATGCTCTTTTTCTTTGATTAGTTCAGTTCTTAGATACTGTCAAGAATACTTGAATTCCATATAAGGAATAATATCTTCTATTTTATCCATAACATGCTCAGCTAAAGCAAAATCATCTTTATATAGTTCGTCTCTTAAATCATCAACTCATTTAATTAAGTCGAAGTTTGAGTTTGTTGGGTTGATATTTAAAGAACCATCTAGAGTTTTATAATCTTTAAATGAATTATAAAAGTCAGTTAAAATTTTAGTAGTTTCCATGATATTTTTCTTTTCTCCTTTCTATTGTTATTTAAATTATAACTTTTATAATGTTCTAAAAAAAGAATATTAGTTAAATTTTGTATGCATTATCGTTCTAGACTAAAACAATCACTCGAAAATAATGCTTTTTTAATTCTTTTTTGATTTTTTCAAAGCAGAATATGGAGCTAAAAACCTTGAAGAAATCAAAGGTTTTTCTTGACTTAAAATAGGTGTGAAGTAAAATAAAAAGGTATTTATTTAACAATAGCTACCTCGTTTAATTAGCTTGCTTAAATTAAGTTAATAATTAACAAATTAGTTGTCAAAATTAGTTTAAAATAATCACTAATCGCATTTTTGTGATTAGAAAAATATTCATAGCCACAAAAATCGTGAAAAACGTAATTTTTGTGATTTTTTTAATTGTATTTTTTTGAAATATAGGCTAGAATGAAAGAGTTAATTGTAATTAATTAACAAACAATAAAAGATCAAGGTCAATAACAGGAAAGTAGAGGTCCTGTTATTGGTTTGCAAAAATATAAAATAAAATTAACTAATAACTAAAAACAATCCCATATAACAACATGTATTTTATATATTGCATATTAATATAGTTTAACTAACAATTATATTTATAATTCACCAGGAAGCTACCTATAATAGGCTTCCTTTTTTATTTGTTAAAAATCCTTGGCTTTCTCTCAAAATGAAATTATAATCAAAATTGTATACAAAAGAGGTAAACACTATGAAGAAATTTATGAACGATATTGAAGATATCGTTTCTAATATCTTAGAAGGGCTTGCTTTAGCCTACCCTGATATAGTGCGATTAATCCCAAATAGTTACGTAATCACAAGAAAAGAGTTTAAAAATCCAAACAAAGTTTCAATTATATCTGGATGTGGAACTGGTCATGAACCAGCACCAAACAGTTATGTTGGAGAAGGAATGTTGGATGCTGGAGTGGTTGGTGAAGTTTTTACTTCCCCAACCCCAGATCAAATTTTAAAAGCAATTGAGAATGTCCCGACTAAAAACGGGGTTTTATTAGTGCTTTATAATTATACTGGAGACCGAATTAACTTCCGAATGGCTCTCCAAGCAGCTCAACAACTAGGAGTAAAAATTGATTTTGTAGTTATTAGCGATGATATCGCCACAGAAGAAATATCAGAAGATAAGATGATTAAAAGAGGTTTAGCTGGAGGAGTATTGGTTACAAAGATAATTGGTGCTAAAGCTGAACAAAACGCTAGTTTAGAAGAACTAAAAGAAATTGGTGTTCGTGCCAATAAAAATACAGCAACGATTGGAATTGCTGCAAACGGAACAACAATTCCGACAGCTGGATTTAAAGGTTTTGAACTTGATGATTTTACAGTTGAATATGGAGTTGGAGCTCATGGAGAACGTGGGGTTCGTCAAGAACCAATTCAAACAGCCGATGTTCACGTTCAAGAAATTATGCCAAAACTAATTGCGAAACTTGACCTTAAAAAAGGTGATAAAGTAGCTTTACTAGTTAATGGTTTAGGAGGAACTCCTCAATCAGAATTCTTTATTGTTGCTAGAAAAGCAATCTTAATGTTAAATGATGAAGGCATAATTTTAGAAAAAGCTTTTGTTGGTAATTACTTTACCAGTATTGATATGCCAGGGTTTAGTATTTCTTTAATGAAACTAGATGATGAAATGGCTAAATTAATGCAACAAAGAGCAAATACAATAGGATTGAAGGTAGTTTAAAATGAACAATAGACAACTTATTAAGTTATTAGAAGAAATTAATAAAGAATTACATGAAAATAAAGAATACTTAAACCAACTTGATGCAGCAATTGGAGATGGAGATCACGGAACTAATGTTGTGCGCGGGTTTGAAGCAATTCAAGAAGAAATTAATAAAGGAAACTTTGATGATTTAACTCCAAAACAAACATTAAAAGATGTTGCGATGATTTTAATGTCTAAGATTGGTGGAAGTTCTGGTCCTTTATTTGGAACTTTAGCATTACAAATGTCAAATGGTTTAGATGATACTGAAAGAACTTATCTTGATCAATGAATTAAAGCAATTCAATCAGGAATTGATGGAGTTCAAGTTTTAGGTAAAGCACAATTGGGAGATAAAACCATGGTTGATGTCTTAATTCCAAGTTTAGAAACTTTAGAAAAAAACATCAATGATCCTCATAAAGCGATTAAAGAAGCAGAAGTAACTGCTAAAAAAGCAATGGAGGATACTAAAGATTTAGAAGCAAAGAAAGGAAGAGCAGCCTACCTTGGTAAACGTAGTATTGGACACATCGATCCTGGTAGTGTCACAATCTACTTGTTATGAAAAAGTATTAACCAAGTAGAAATCTCTTGTCACTAAAAACAATGGTATCTATTTTAGTTGTTTCGCATTCCCATGATTTGGCAAAATCAACAGTGGATCTGATAAAAGAGATGAAGAATAGTGATTTTATCCTTGATTATATTGGAGGAGATCATGACAGAAGATTAGGAACCAATGCTATTGAAATTAAGAATAAAATAAAAGAAATCGACCAAGGTGATGGTGTTATTATCGTTCCTGATATTGGTTCTTCTATTTTGAATGCCAGAGCGGCTATAAATCTGCTTAGTGCTGAAAATGGCAATGATGCTTCTGAATATATTAAAGTATTTAACGGACCGTTTTTAGAAGGATTGTTAGCAATGGTTGTTGTTAACGATGAAAACGAAACTGTGAATTCTTTAATGGACGTTGGTTTAGAGACAGTTATAAATTGAAAGAAATAAATAATAAAAAAAGACATGTAAATGTCTTTTTCTTTGTCTATATAGTTTCATAATGAAACTATTAAATGTAATAACGTTGCAGTTTTTGTCTTTGATTTTGAAAGTTATCAATTCAACTTATCAATTCAATTAAGCAGTTATGTAGAACCAATTTAGAATTAAACCCTCTAATCTGACCAATTGGTTCATTTTCCAACACAGTTTTTATAGACGGATTGGGTATTTGTGTGGTAAAAAACATGTCCATTCCATCCTTTTTTCCTTCTTCTTCAGACAAATCATAAAATAAATCATTTGTTTTTCACATAATCCCTATGTCTGGTCGCTCATACACGCTAAAAGGATGGGCAATTAGATTTCTTATTCCCTTAACAAGTTCCATGTATTCATAAAATAATGATGTGTTATTTGATAATTGAATAAATTGATTTTTTAGAGATTCTTTTTTATTTTTGGAAAGATATTTTGGCTTTAAAGAATCTCAATTGGTAGTTCCTTCAGTATAAACATCAATTTTATTTGGCATTCCATAAACTTGATAAACATAAATATATTTTACGCATTGAAATAGATTGTCTAGATGAAGTATGAGTCCATTCTTTTCAAGAGGGCTTCAGTTATCCTTTTTCAAAATATTAACCAATATTTCTATATTAAAACGAGACTTTGTCTTAATTGAGTTGAGTAAATTCAAACTTTCATGTACATATCGATAAGTTTCATCTATAGTTTTTCTATTGTAGAAAAATAAATATTCTTCATTATTTCAAATTTCAACTAGACCTTCATATTTGGTTTTTGTTTCCAGCTTTAAATATTCGATTGTTTTTACCAATTCATCATTTAAAGTTCATAAATTTTCAATTTGATTTTCGTTATTTAATTCCATAACTTTTTCGACCCTTCTTTTTATTAAAAATATACACTTTTAAATGATAATAAAAAACAAATTTCAACGAGCTGAAGGAATAAATAAAAAACAAAGCATAATAAGATTGCATAACCGCAACTAAGTGCCTATAATTTTAAGTTGAGGTATTTGTAATGGAGAAAACACAAACACAAAACAAAAAACCAGTAACAATCATCATTATTGCTGGTGGATCTGGTTCTGGAAAAACAACTGTAGCTAAAAAAATTTCAGACCAAATTTTAGGAGATAAATCTGTTGAATACATTTCAATGGATAATTACTATAAAGACTTATCTGGATTAACTGAAGATGAGAGAGAAGCTGTTAACTTTGATCACCCAAACGCAATCGACGTTGATTTGTTAGTTGAACAATTAGGAAAATTAAAGAACAGAGAAGCAATTCCTGTTCCGCAATATGATTTCGTTAGTCATACAAGAAAAGCTGAACCAAAAATTATGGGTCCAGCTGATGTTATTATTCTTGATGGGATTTTGGCTCTACATATCGAAAAAATTCGTGATTTTGGAGATATTAAATTATTTATTAAAACTGCTGATGATGTAAGATTCATTCGCCGTTTAGAACGTGATGTTAAAGAACGTGGAAGAAGTATTGATTCAGTAATCGACCAATACTTAAACACTGTTCGTCCAATGCACCAATACTTTGTTGAACCAAGTATAGATAATGCTGATTTAATCGTGCCTTATTATGAAGGAAACGATGTCGCTGTTGACTTAGTTGCTACAAAAATTGCTGCTTTAGTTGAAGAAAACAACAAGTAATTCATGAACGCTATTTTTTGCGTTCATTTTTTATAATAAAATATATAAATCTTTTATTGATGTTAATTGTTTCAAAATAGAACAAATAATTGTAAAATCAAATTAATTAAAAACTTGGGAGAAGATAAAAAATGGAAAACGTACAAACTAAAAAACCTGTAACAATTGTTATTATTGCTGGTTGCTCTGGTTCTGGTAAATCAACTGTTGCTAAAAAAATCGCAAATCAAATTCTTGGTGATAAATCTGTTGACTATATTTCAATGGATAATTATTACAAAGATTTGTCACATCTAAATGAAGAAGAACGAAAAAAAGTTAACTTTGATCATCCCGATGCAATTGATACTGACTTGTTAGTTCATGACTTAAATGAACTAAAAGAGAGACATGCAGTTGAAATTCCACAATATGACTTTGTGACAAGTAACAGAACTAAAGAAACTAAAACCATTGGTCCAGCTGATGTAATTATCCTTGACGGAATCTTTGCTCTACATTTAAAAGAAATCCGTGAAATGGGAGATATTAAATTATTTATCAAAACAGCTGATGATGTTCGTTTTATTCGTCGTTTACAACGTGATGTTGAAAAACGTGGAAGAAGTTTAGAATCAGTTGTCGATCAATATTTAAATGTTGTTCGTCCAATGCACCAAATGTTCGTTGAACCAAGTATTGATTATGCTGATTTAATTGTTCCTTATTATGAAGGAAATGATGTAGCTGTTGATATGGTAGCTACAAAGATTGCTGCTTTAATTGAAGACAATAATAATTAGATGACTAATAATTTATTAGATGAAAAATATGTGCACCAAGATATGAATGAGAATTTGTTAAATACTTATATGATTATTCAACTATCTTATTTGGCACATATTTTTTATTCTTGATTACACAAAACATATGAATATAAAGGCAACAAAACTAATTTAGAAGAAATGTTTGATTTTGTTTTTGCTTATAATGAAGAAAACCAAACTGATATTATTTTAAATTCTAATTTAAAAATTGAAGGTTATTGTACTGATGAAAATGGTGAAACGTTGATTTCAAATTGTTCACTATATATTGACTACAAATACTTTACAGATTGAGATGAGCTAGATTCTGGAGAACTTTATGACAAATTAACTGATAACGGAAAATTAAATAGTTATTGACAAATAACTGGTTTTAAAATTGGAAAATATGGTCTAGGCTCTTTAACCTACAAGCAATTCTTGGAAAACATTGAATTTTTAAAATAGTTGACTATCTCAAAACTCAACTATTTTTTCATTACCCCCACTAAACTTGTTTCTGTTTGATATAATCGAAATTGAATAATTTAGTATTGTAAAAATATCATAAGTGAATAAAAATTCAATTTTATTTATTTTTTAATATTCAATTGAAAAGGGGAAAAAATATGGGAAAGAATAGAGTTTTATCTCTTTTTTCTAGTGCCGGAATTGCAGAATTTGGCTTTGATGGGACTGATTCGAAGGTTGTATTGTCTTCTGAATTATTGCCTATAAGGGCAAAAACTCACCAATTTTGACATCCAAAAACTGAAATGATTTGCGGAGATATTACAGAAAAAAGCATAAAAGACAAAATAATTAACGAAGCAAAAAAGAAGAAGGTTAATTTCATTTTTGCAACTCCTCCTTGTCAAGGAGTTAGTTTAATTGGAAAAAACAAGTCTAATGATCAAATGTTATCTGATGATAGAAATTACTTAATTTTTGATGTTTTTGATATCATTGATGAATTAGATCCTGAATACGTAATGATAGAAAATGTAGCTCGTTTTTTTAAAATTAAATATCCTAGCAATGGTTCTTTGAAATCAATTGAGGAAATAGTGAGAAATAAATATAGTGACAAATATAATCTTTCCTTTGAAATATTTGATGCTCAATATTATGGAGTGCCTCAACATAGAGAACGTTCAATTATCAGAATGTGAAAAGATGGTAATGATTGAGAAGAACCTAAAAAGCATAAACCAATTACGTTAAGAGAGGCAATTGGCGATCTACCATCTCTAGAATCAAATGAAACATCTAATATAAAAAATCATAATGCTCGAAAGCACACTCCTGAGCATATTGAGATTCTTTCTCACACACCTTCTGGGCATTCTGCTTTTGAAAATGAAATTTACTACCCAAAAAATAAAAAAACTGGTGAAAGAGTTAAAGGGTATGCAGCATCATATAAAAGAATGTCTTGAGATGAACCAGCACCAACAATCACAATGAGAAATGATTGTATTTCATCACAAAGTAATGTCCATCCAGGTAGAAAAAGACCTGATGGAACTTATTCTGATGCTAGAGTTTTGTCATTAAGAGAATTGTTTATTTTATCTTCTTTAAACCCTGACATGGATATCCCTAATTTTTCTTCTGATATACAAATAAGACAAATGATTGGTGAAGCTGTCCCTCCAAAATTAATTAATTCATTATTGAAAGGGCTTAAGAAAAATGACTAAAAATATAAAAGGCGCATCTATGTTTTCTAGCGCAGGAATCGCTGAAACTTACTTTGATGAAATTGGGATTGACATCAAAGTAGCGAACGAACTTTTAAGTAAAAGAGCAGCTCTATATAGTTTTTTTCATCCAGAAACTGAAATGATTTGCGGTGATATTACCGATGAGCAAGTATTTAAAAAGTTTGATGAACAAGTTAAAAAAAATGATTGTAAATTTTTAATTGCCACCCCTCCATGCCAAGGTATGAGCACAATGGGAAAAAAAGAATATTCAACTGATAAAAGAAATTATTTAATATTTTATGTAATAGATATGATAAAAGACAATGATTTCGACTACATATTAATAGAAAATGTTCCAAAATTTTTAAAATTATTTTTTCCATATAAAGGTGAGTTAAAAAAACTTACTGATATTATGCATATTGAATTTTCTGATAAATATAATATTGATTCCTTTGTATTAAATGCTGCGGATTATGGTGTTCCTCAAAGCCGCCCTAGAGGCTTCATAAAAATGTTCAAAAATAACTTAAAATGAGCAGACCCGATTCCAAAAAAAAGAATAACTTTAGAAGAAGCTATTGGTGATCTTCCATCTTTAGAATCGGGACAAGATAGTGGAATAAAATGACATAAGGCAAAAGTTCATAATGACCGTGAAATTTTGGCTATGTCACATACTCCAGAAGGAAAATCTGCTATGGCAAACGATTTTTATTATCCTAGAAAACCTAATGGTGAAAAAATTAAAGGTTTTCATAACACATATAAACGAATGAAGTGAAATGAACCTTCCCCAGCTAGAGCTATTAACAATGGAAGTATGGGTGGACACAATAATGTTCATCCAGGAAGAAAAAATAAAGATGGCACATATAGCGATGCTCGCGCATTAACACTGAGAGAAACTTTCATTGTATCTTCATTAAATCCTGATTTAGACTTACCTGATTGATGTTCGGAAACTCTAATTAGAACTGTGATAGGAGAGGCTATTCCACCACGTTTCAGTGAAAACATTTTGAGAGGTATTAATTCCAATGGAAAAATTAAAAAGAACTAAAGAACATAGATGAATTTTACAAAAAAATATTAGTTCTAGAGATCACGTTGTCCCATTTCTTGATGCAATTTCCGACAAAACTAAATCTATTAATAATAACGATATAAAACAAGAGCTTTTTAATACTGGAGCTTATAAAGGCCGTAGTAAAAAAGGTTCAGCTTCTACAATGGGAGTTAGAAAAAGTCAGTTAGCTTTTTACATGTTTGGATATTCACAAAAAAATCTCAAAACCAAGGAAGAATATTTTATCCCTACTATAAGCACATCAAATATTGTAAGAGGAACCATAGAAGAATCAAAAAATGTACTTATTAATCTTTTTTCAATGCAATATCCTCATCCATATAGCAAGACTGATTTGGATTTTGAAATTTATTTTGGAAGATTGATAATCAGTCTGTTAACTGAAGAAAAACTGAACAATAGAATTTATTTTGATGAATTTATATACATACTAAATTTCATAACAAGTATTAATGAGAATGATTATTACGAACTGATTGATGTTTTGCTTGATTATAGAAAACTTTCATATCAAAACAAAAAACAAAAATTTATTGATGTTCCGAATTATGAGTCTATTTTTGCAAATTGCCTACATGAAGTAAAAAATTATTTTTCTAGATTATTTTCTGAGTTTAATGTTTTAGAAATATGTGGCGATCCTTTACACAATGAAGGACACATTTTCAAATTCCAACATGGTAATACTAAGACATTTAGAAATGATGGAGTAAAAATAAAAAATAAAAAAGGGAATTTCCCTGGTTATATCAAATTAGCTGATGATTTAATTGAGCCTTCAAAAGAATTACTTAAAAAATTTCCTTGCTGAGAAATTCCAATATCATTAAAAGATCCTAACATATTTTCAAAAGATGATTGAAAAGAAGAATTATATGAAATTGATTTTTTAAATTATTACTCAACAATATTTAAAGACTCCGAAAGAGTGAATGAAATTGTATCAATGGTTAACCATATGACACAAGAAGCAAAATACGGAACCAAAGATGGAAAATCTTTTGAGCAATCATTAAAACCTGTCTTTGAATTATTTAGAGAAAATTTAAATGTGGAAATTATTAGCGGTTCGGGTAATACTGATTTACTATGCGCCTTTGAGAATTCATTTGATGATGGAACATATAAAATTAATGTGGAAGCTAAATCAAGAAAATCATATGTTGACTTAAATCCCTCAAGACTTGAACGACACATATCTCTTAACGCTTCAAAATATTGCATTGTTGTATCGCCAAGATTTTCAAAAGGTAACAGATTGGATATTGAAGGTAAATCTATCGTTGCTTTAACTGCTGAAGTTCTTGCGAAATATTGTGAGAAGGAATGTCTTAATGATAAAGATAATATGGCATCATTTGAAACAATTAATCAAATTTCGCTGGAACATCTAGGAGAAGATATTACTTATTTAGTAGATAAAAAAATCAATGATAAATACGGCCTTAAACTTTAAAAAAATCATTAATAATCATTAACTTATGCTATGATATTAAAAATAAAAAAGGAGTTAATTAACAATGATAAACAAAGACGTAAAACAAGATGTTGTAGATTTCTTAAATTTACACATTCAAACACAACTAGAATGTATGTGACTTTCACAACAACTTAGCTTAAATGGATTCCCAGGTTTTTCTTGATTCTATCAAGTGCAATCAGAAGATGAATTTATGCACCAAAGAAGAATTATTAATTACTTACAAGGAACAACTGGAGCTGAAGATTATGAAATTAAATCTCCAGACTTTAAAACCTTTACAATTCAAAATCCAAAAGATGCAGTTACTTTCTACATCAACATGAGACAAAAGACTTTAGATTTTGCTTTAAAAATTAAACAAAACGCAATTGCGAAAAATGATTATTTAACAGCAGAATTCTACTCATGATTCATTAAAGACTACTGAACTGAAATTGATGAAAATAAAGATATTTTAGACAGAATCGAAATGAATGGAACTACTTTAGCTGGACTAGATCGTCGTATGGGAAAAAGAGAAGAAATTAACCCAGAAGATGTGATTCACCCAATGGCTGGATTCAAAGCTGACTAAGATAAATTAAAACCATTTCAAAAATAAATAACTTCACAATTAAAGTTATTTTCATTTTTTGGAATGGTTTTTTCTATCGGGTGAAAAGTAAATGATTTAACAATGTTATTATTAGTATTGAGGTTATAAGAAAATGAAATTAGACTACAAGACAATTGATGAAAAACACACACCATTAATTAGAAATTTTTATATTTATCAACACGGAAATGAACTAACCGGGTTATTTTTAATTTCTACAATTAAAGATGAATTATATTTAGTTCCCTTCCATACAGTTGATTTAGATTCAAAAGAAGCTAAATCATATCTACAAGGTGATTTACAATCTGAAAAGAATGAAGATGCAACCTGATATTGAACAAAATATCTTCTACAATATTTTGACAAAATGAAGGATAAACCAATGAAGGTTAAAAAAATCACTAATTTAGATCAAATGTATGATGATGATAATCAAACAGGAGTTAATGTTTATGAAATCAGTAAAAAAGATTTTAAAGATGTTATTTTCTGTTATGAAATGTTAATTGATGATTTATTAGAAATCGTTATGAAACTATTAAGTAGGGATAAAGAAAATCCGTTCTTAAATGATGATTTAAGAGCTGATTTAATTGATACACAAGGTTATATCTTAGATACAATCTATGACAATCAATAATTATTAGTTATTAGAAAATGGGGTTATTAAATGTCAGATAAAGTTACAGCAGCCTACAACGATGACTCGATTGAAGTCTTAGAAGGTTTAGAAGCTGTTAGAAAAAGACCTGGAATGTACATCGGTTCAACTGATGTTAAAGGGTTACATCACTTAGTTTGAGAAATTGTTGACAACTCAATCGATGAAGCTTTGGCTGGGTATGCGACAAAAATTACAGTGACATTAGAAAAAGATGGTTCAGTTTCTGTTGAAGATAACGGACGTGGAGTTCCGATTGGAATGAACAAGAAACTGAACAAATCAACACCAGAAGTTATCTTTTCAGTTTTACATGCTGGAGGTAAATTTGGTGGGAATGGGTATAAAACATCTGGAGGACTACATGGAGTTGGTTCAAGTGTTGTTAATGCCTTATCAAGTCGTTTTGATGTCACAATTTATCGTGATGGAATTGTTAGTGAAATTAAATTTAAAGATGGTGGAAAGTTAGTTGAACCTTTAACTAAGGTTGGAAAAACTTCAAAAACTGGAACAGTTGTTAACTTTTTACCAGATAAAGCAATTTTTAATAGTGTTAAATTCAGTTTCACAACCATCAGTGAACGTTTAAGAGAATCTGCTTTATTAAATTCAGGTTTAAGAATTGATTTAATTGATCAAATCAATGGTAGAACTGTAAGTTTTCAATTTGAAAACGGATTAGAAGAATTTGTAAAAGAACTTAGTGAAAACAAAGTTTCAATTACACCAGTGATTCAACTTCGTGGTTCTGAAAAAGAAATCGATGTTGAAATTGCAATGGAATATACTGAAGATTATTCTGAAACTGTTTTAGGCTTTGCTAATAATGTTAAAACTAGTGATGGAGGAACTCATATTACTGGGTTTAAAACTGGTTTAAACAAAGCAATTAATAACTATGCACTTGAGGTCGGGTTATTAAAAGAAAAAGATAAACGTTTAGATAGTAATGATTTAAAAGAAGGACTAGTAGCTGTTGTTTCAGTTAAAGTTCCAGAAGATTTAATTCAGTATGAAGGACAAACAAAAGGGAAGTTAGGAACAATTGAAGCAAGAGCTGCAGTTGAATCAATTACTAACCAGCACTTGTCATTCTGATTAAGAGAAAACAAAGAACTAGCTAAACAAATTATTGAAAAAGCTTTGATGGCAAGAAGAGCTAGAGAAGAAGCTAGAAAAGCTCGCCAAGCAATCAGGGATAGTAAATCTAAAACTAAGAACAAAACCATGTTAGGAAAATTAATGGCTTGTTCTGGAAAGAAAAAAGAAGATAACGAACTATTTTTAGTTGAAGGAGATTCAGCTGCTGGGAGTGCTAGAAAAGGGCGCGACAGTAAAACTCAAGCGATTCTGCCTTTAAAAGGGAAAGTTATTAATGCTGAAAAAGCAAAACTAGCTGATTTAATGAAAAATGAAGAAATTAATACTATTATTTCTGCAATTGGAGCTGGGGTTGGAAATGATTTCGACCCCAAAGATTCCAATTATGGAAAAATCATCATCATGACTGATGCTGATACTGATGGAGCACATATTCAAACGTTATTATTAACTTTCTTCTATCGTTACATGCGTGATTTAATTAACGAAAAACACGTTTATATTGCGCTACCACCGCTATATCAAATCATTTTCTCAGATCATTCTTCAATCTATTTATGAGATGAAAAAGATTTAGAAGAATTTGTTAAAGAAAACGAAAATAAACGTTATGAATTAAAACGTTTTAAAGGGTTAGGAGAAATGGATGATACTCAATTATGAGAAACAACCATGGATCCAAATTCAAGAAAATTAATTCAAGTAGCCATTGAAGATGGCTTACAAGCAGAGAGAGCCTTTAAAATTTTAATGGGTGATAATGCTGAAATTAGAAAAGAATGAATCCAAGATAACGTCAAATTCACTTTAGAAGATGATGACGCTGGAATTATTCTTTAATTGTTAGACACAATTCAAGGAGGATATAAAATTATGCCTAAAAATGTAGAACAAGAAATTACTAAAGCACTTGATAACTTAAATCAAGTTGCAACCACACTTTCACAATATGAAGAAGTATGACC
This sequence comes from Mesoplasma lactucae ATCC 49193, assembly GCF_002441935.1. Classification (GTDB taxonomy): domain Bacteria; phylum Bacillota_I; class Bacilli_A; order Mycoplasmatales; family Mycoplasmataceae; genus Edwardiiplasma; species Edwardiiplasma lactucae. The sequence continues at coordinate 345,594 of NZ_CP023668.1, read as the reverse complement.
TTATCGTTACTTAATTGATAAAGATGATGCTTCACAAACTGTTATTGAAGTTGTTTCAACTAATCAAGATTTAACTAGTGCTAAAAACAACACTTATGCTATTAATAAAAATGATGAAACTGACAAGCAATGATTTTTAGAAACAATCATTGCTCAAACTAATCTATATAACACTGTTTTAACTAATCTTAAAAACGCTAATGTTTATGGTTTAGAAAACAAAAAATATGTTATTAAAGATAAACATGAGTTTAAAAAACAAAAATTAAGTTTACAAACTGAAATCGTAGCAATCGATTTATTTGACTTATTAAGTGCTTTTAAAAACACAGATTTACAAGGAATGGTGCAACCAAAAGCCAAAGAAAATAAACCTGCAATCAAAGCTAAATTACAACAAGAAATTAAAACTATTTCTGATGCAATTTATCGTATTAACTTTTTTGAATTATCACCAAGTTATTCAATTAAAAATAACAATGATGATCAAAATAAACCAAACGATATGGTTTTTGAAGCAATGGTTAAACTAGATGATGTCATTATCTTTGATGGAAGTGTAAATTATGAAACAACTAATCTTCAAACTCTATACGATACATTAGTTAAGTTTTCACAAACTACAAGAATTATTTTAAATACCTTGAAATACTACCAAAACGTTGTTGCAATAAGTCATCCAAACTTATATACATCAAAATTGTTTGCTAAAAAGCAATCATTAACTACTGCTGGTAGTGAAGTTAATAGAGCAATTGATTTAACAACATATATTAAAAAAGTTTATAACTTAAAATAAAAATAAATTATTCGAAAGGAAGATGCCAAGAATGGCTAATAAAAAAAATAGCTTAGAAGCTAATAGTGAAATAATTTCCTTTCCCTTAGGTGAATTAATGGAGGACAGATTTGGTCGTTATGCTAAATATGTTATCCAAGAACGTGCTTTACCCGATGTTCGTGACGGGTTAAAACCAGTTCAAAGAAGAATTTTATATGGGATGAACGAACTAAAACTTTCTTATAACAAACCAACATTAAAATCAGCAAGAATTGTTGGGGATGTTATGGGAAAATATCACCCTCATGGTGATAGTTCAATTTATGAAGCAATGGTCAGAATGTCACAAGATTGAAAAATGGGTTCAACTCTTGTTCGTATGCAAGGAAATAACGGATCTATTGATGGTGATAGTGCTGCTGCTTATCGTTATACTGAAGCAAAATTAGAAAAAATCTCTGAACTTTTATTAAGAGATTTAGATAAAAATACTGTTGAATTTGCACCAAACTATGATGACAAATTAAAAGAACCAACTGTTTTACCAGCATACTTTCCAAACATTTTAGTAAATGGTTCAACCGGAATTGCTGCTGGATATGCTACAAATATGCCACCTCACAACTTAAAAGAAGTGATTGATGTTGTTGTAGCTTATATTAAAAACCCTGACTTAACTTTAAGTCAGGCTATGAAATACATCAAAGGACCAGATTTTCCAACTGGAGGAATCATTCAAGGTGTTGATGGAATTAAAGAAGCTTTTAAAACTGGTAAGGGAAGAATTATTCTTAATTCTAAATGACATGAAGAAAAAGAAACAATTGTTATTGATGAAATCCCATACGAAGTTGTTAAAACTGATTTAGTGAAAAAAATTGGTGAAGTTGTTGATAATAATCCTGGACTTGGGGTTAAAGAAATTATTGATGAATCAGGACGAGAACATTTAGTTCGTATTGCAATTCATCTTCAACCAAAAGCTAATATGGAAGTTGTGAGAAAATATTTATTCAAACAAACACCATTATCAATTTCTTATAATTACAACAATGTTGTAATTATTGATAAGCAACCAAAACAGGTCGGTTTATTAGAAATTATTGAATCTTATGTGAACCATTATGTTGATGTTCACACTAGAAAAACCCAATTTAACTTAGATAAAGCTTTAAAAAGATTAGAAATCGTTGATGGTTTAATCAAAGCGATGTCAATTTTAGATCATGTAATTGCTACAATTCGTCGTAGTGAAAACCGTGGAAACGCAATTAGTAATTTAATTGCTGAATTTCAATTTTCACAAACTCAAGCAGAAGCAATTGTTGATATGCAACTATATCGTTTAAGTTCAACTGATGTTTCAAAATTAAAAAATGAAAAACAAGATTTAGAAGCTTCAATCAAAGAATATCAACATTTATTAAATGATAAAGAAGCGCAACATGAAGATATTATTAATAACTTATTAGAAGTTAAAGAAGAATATAGCAAGAAACGTCGCAGTATTATTGAAGATGAAGTTGAATCACTTGATGTTGAACTTAAAGAAACTATTGTTGAAAAGAGCTTTACTTTATATGTTTCAAAAGATGGTTATTTAAAAGCGATTACAAACGATGTTAAAAGTAAAAACCAACCAGAAACTTTTGGAAGAAAACCTGGTGATTTATGAATTATGGAACAAGAAGTTTCCAACATGGATCATTTAATTATGATCTCATCAAGTGGAGATTATTATTCAATTCCATTATTTAAATTACCAAATAATAAATGAAAAGATTCTGGAACTCATGTTAATCAATTTGTAACTATGAGTGGTGAAGAAAAAATCATTAATGCTTTTGTTGTTAAAGATTTTTCAACTGCTAAAAACCAATTATTATTAGGAACTAAAAAAGGTCTAACTAAAAGAATTATTATTTCTGAATTAGAAACTAAAACCTTTAATAAAGGATTTAGATTAATTAAATTAGGAAAAGATGATGAACTAGTTTCTGCTTTCTTAGTTAACTCAAGAACAAATGCTGTTGGAGTTTTAACTTCAACTGGTTATGGTGTGAGATATGATCTTGAAGACATTCCTTTACAAGGAACTAACTCTAAAGGAGTTAAAGCAAGTTCAAAATCAGATGATATTGCTTCAATTATTCCGTTAGAAAATCAAAACGAAATTTTATTCTTAACTGATAAAGATAACTTAAAGAAATTCTCACAAGATGACTTACCATTATATGTTCGTCCGAAAAAAGGAGTTCGTTTATTCCCTGAACGTAAAAGAGGAAAAGAACTTTTAACTTTTGGATTTGCTATTAAAAATGATGATGTTTTAGAACTTTTAACTGCTGAAGACGAAATTAAAGAAATTAATTTAAACCGTTTAAAAACTTCAACTTTAAAAGACAATCTATCATCATCTGGAGTTCATGATATTACTGCTGCAATGATCAATTGTGACAATATCATTACTCCAAATGATATCGCAAATGGTTCTGATACTTATTTAGATGACAAAAATAGTGATGATGATTCAACTATGACTATGACATTTAACCCAAATATTAGTGCTACAAAAAAGGTTAGTGATTCTAAAAAAGTTAAAACAAATGATGAAGTTAAAAAAACAGTTGATAGTAAATTAAATACTATGGGTTCATCATTACTTTCAGATTTTGATTTTGATTTACCAACTAAAAACAATAAAAATAAAGATGAAGATCTTGATGGTGAAGATACCCAATTAAGTTTTGATGACTTATTAGATGATTAATTATCAAAGAGAACATTAAGGTTCTCTTTTTTTAATAACCCTCAATTGCTTAACAACATTTTCACCTAAAACACTTTATAATAGAAGTGTAGATTTAATAGAAAGAAAAGGAAATTTTATAACTATGAAAAAAAATAAAAAAAACCAAGATGTCGCACCTGTAAATCAAGACATGGTCGGCAAAAATGGTAAACCTAAAAAAGAAAAGAAAAAATACAAAGTAGATTGAACAATGATTTGACCAATCTTAGCCATTCTTGTATTTGGTGTATTAGGATGCATCGCATTTGTAAGTATGGGATTTGGAGTAAGCGTTCAATCTGTTAAAGGTAACGGATGAAGTGCTTTAATTCCTGTTGGAAAATTAAGCGGTGAAAACCCAACTTATGGAGCAACAATTTCTGGAATCGTAATTGCATTTTGTGCTGTAATCGTTCCATTTGCAATGATGTTCTGAAGTCCATCAAAAAAATTAACTAAATGATTAGGAATTATTCCTGTCGTTATGGTACTTTTAGCAGCAGCATTAATGTTTGCTGGAATCGGATTATTCTGCCGTGATTTCCACAAATTTGCTGGAATTGTACCTGCAGATTCAATTAACGGTGGAGCAATCACTGGTATTGTAATTATTGTTTTAGTTGGATTCTTAATTGGATTAGCTGGAGTTGTTCGTGGATTCTACGGATTTAACTTAAGAACTTTTAAATTCAAAGGTAGCAAAAACAAAGACAACAAAAAATCAGACAACAACAAATCAGTAGAAGAAAAAACAACTACTACTGTAATGCCTGTTGAAACACCTGAAAATAGCGAAAGAACTCAAAAAGTTATCGTTAATCAAAATGTGGAAACTACAAAAGTTAAACACGATCCTTTTTCACATGATGAAAAAGAAACTATCACAGATAAATCTACTACAACCACAAAAGATGTACCAGTTGAACGCGTTGTTAAAGACGAACTAAACGATACTGAAGAAAAAGAAGATACCTTATAGAGTTAATTTATAAGTGTTATAACTCATATCTCGTTTATAATTAATTAAGAATATAGATAGGGAGAAAATATATGAGTTTTAATAAAAAATACTTATGAGCAACAATTGCGATTCTAATTTATGGAGTTTTCGGAATTATTGCTTTAGAAGCTATTGGTTATAGAGCAAGTGGAGAAGTTATTTCTTTACACCAATTTAATACAAGTAGCGAAGTTTCAAGAAATATTTACGGATTAGGAGTATCTGCATTAGTGTTCTCTTGATTAGGATTAATCATCCCATTAATGAACATGTTTTGAGATAAAACAGATTCTAAATATACTTTATGAACATTAATTGGAATGGAAGCATTATCATTGATTTTATTCATTGCTTCAATTTCATTATTCGCAAGTAAATTCCACGGTTTAGATGTAAATGGTGGAGCTGTATTTGGACAATTCTTAATGGTATTTGTTGGAGCAGGAGCAGCTGGTGCTGGAATCTACTTCTCATACTTTAGAGATTAATAACCAAAAACAATTGATGCATCCTTGTGATGCATTTTTATTTTTTAAAATATTTATTTACTAGAATTTAAGAGTTAGAATTGATAGTGGAAAAGAGAGAAAATATGAAAATTAACAAAAAATATTTTTGAGCAATTGGTGCAATTTTACTTTTTGGAGTATTTGCTATTATTGCCTTTGAAGCTGTTGGATTCAGAATGAAAGATACTTTAACAAGTATAAATGGAACAATCACTCAATCTATAACTATTAAATTAAATGATTTTGAAAAAGGAACTAATTATTCAGAAATTCAAGACATTTACGGTTTAGCAGTTGCTGGATTAGTTTTTGCTTGAGTTGGAGTTTTAATTCCATTATTTGGATTACTTTATCAAAAAGAAGCTAAATATACTGCAATAATCTTTTGAACTACTTTATTTGTAGAAGTTTTAGCAATGGTATTGATGATTGCTTCAGTTGCAGTTTATGATGCTGACTTTAAATCATTATTAAAAACATTAGAAGATTTATATACAACTGATGATTACAATGAAACTGTATCAATTAATAAAGGTGCAGTTGCTGGACAATTTATCTTAATTATTGTTGGTGGTTTAATTGCTGATGCAGGAATTATTGCCGCAAGAAACAACTTAACTATTAAAGTTAAAGAAACTGTTATTAAAGCTAACTAATTAAACACGTTTTAAACGTGTTTTTTGTATTTATTATTCTTTAATTCACTTATAAGGGTTACAATTAAAACAAAGAAGAGAGAAAAGTTATGAAAATAAATAAAAAATATTTTTGAGCAATTGGTGGCATTTTGTTCTTTGGAATCTTTGCCATAATTGCTTTTGAAGCAGTTGGCTTTAGATATAAAGGTCCCAATGATGAAATAACAATTATTAAATTGAATAATTTATTAGACACATTTGGCGATGATAAAATGAAAAGCACATATGGTTTAGCAGTTGCTGGATTAGTTTTTGCTTGAGTAGGATTATTGATTCCTACATTTGGATTATTCTACAAAAATAATAAACAAATTAGTAGAATCATCTTTTGATCAACAACTTTCCTAGAAGTTCTAGCGCTTGTTTTATTAATTGCTTCAGTATCAATGTTTGATGCAAACTATAAAACTGCATTACATCTATCAGAACAACAAATTAAAAATAAAACTTATAGACTAGTTAAATGCGCAGTCATTGGACAATCAGTCTTAATTATTGTTGGTGGAATTTTAGCACTTTCAGGGATTGGTGCTGCAAGAGTTGATTTAGTTGCTAAAACTAAAGAAAAGAAAACTAAAGCTAAATAGAAGATGTTAATCACGTTTTACGTGATTTTTCTTTTCTTTTACGAACTTTTACAACTGTGCTAAATAAACAACTATAATAGTAGAAAGAAGTCTAAAAGACTTTCGTTTTAAGGAGAAAAAAATATGAAAATTAATTTCCGTATGTTGTGACCATTACTTGGTGTTGCTTTATTTGCTGTTATGTCTGTAATTGCTTTTGAAGTAATCGGATTTAAACTTGATGGTCAAGAAACACAATTGCTAAGTGATTTAATCGATAAAAGATCAAGTGATAGAGTCAATACAATTTGAATGTTAGCAGTATCAGGATGAGCTATATCAACTGCTGCAATCATTCTACCAATCGTAGGATTCTTTTTTGGAAAGATGCCTCGTTTAAACAGTGCTTTAGGAGGAATTAGTATCTTCCTTTCAACTGTTGGAATGGGTTTAATGATTGCTTCGTTTGCTATCTTTATGACTACAACAGAAATTGGATATCCATGATATAAAAGTCCAAAAGAATTCTATTCTAAAGGATCAATTGCAGGTGATTTTGTTCTAGTTATTGCTGGATGAATCATTGCTGGAGTTGGTGCTGGATGAGGTTACTTTAGAACTGCTAAAAGAGTATCAAGATAAAAGGGAGAAATTAGGAATGAAATTTCCTAATTTTTTATTCGTAAAGCTCTCAAAAATATTGCGATTTTCTTCAAGCTAACTAACTATAAGATAGTTGCAGATTGTATACAATCCTCTTTTTAAGTGGCCGAAAATAGCGCTTTTCCAAAAGTTCCAAAATGTAACAATAAAATGGAAAATTTTATTATTGTTTTTGCTATGTGGAAAACTCTCAAAAAGTCCCATAAATAAACAATCTAATAATTATAACTTTCTCATATTTCAACTTTTGCTAGTTTTTTAATGTTTTTTGTGCTAGAAAGTGCGATACTTACATTAGCAAGTAATTAGGGGAATAGTTAACAAAAAAACTTGAACTCGGCTCATTTGCAACAATGAAAATGATTAATTTTCAGATCGCTGCCTATGGCTATAAAGTTCAAGTTTTTTATTTGTATTTCTATAGTTATAGACGGTGATTAATAAAAATCAATCATCCATCCGAAAAGTGCAAATATGCATAAAATCGAACTTAATATTTTTAGTTCTCGCTATGATATTTGGTTTTAAAAATGGATGTTGTTATATGGAAAGATTTATCTTATTAGATAAATTATTGTTTTTATACCTATAGCCTGTATAGATATGAAGACAAAATAGATACTCATGGTATCTATAAAATTAGTTAATTTATTTTTATATTTTTCGTCCAAATATAAAAAATATTTGTTTAATAATGTTCAGAAACTCTCTCTAATTCTGAACTACGAAAAACTTTTCTCTACATAAAAGATGTTTATAACTCATCTTGCTTTCTTAAAAGACCGACTCTCTCTATGGTCTTTGCTTAAAAAAGTTATGCCACAAATACCCTATAGCTATAAATCTCTCAAACAATCGATTTACTCTCTTGCCCGAAGCAAATCGATTGGTATAGCAATAATTTAGGTTATTTATTTCTCTCTACAAAAAACACAAAATTTTATACACAGTCACTCGTTTTTAAAAACTTGTAACTTATAATTTAAGTCAACTTTGGCTATACTACAGATAATTAAAGTTTATGAAATATGATAGTAAATCAGTCCTTATGCCTGAGGACGCAAATTATCTGTTATTTCTCTCTCAAAAACTATAGTCAAAAAAGACTTTAATGAATTATTCTTTGAAAATTAAATTAATGATTATAGTCAGCATATAAATTGTTTTATTACATTTTCTCTTAAATAAAATGATATCTATAAGCTAAGACTACAATTTTCTCCTTTCTACAATTTGTAGACTTAGTGATGCTTGCTTAGTTAATTTAATTCTTCAAATGTTTCTCAATTTAATTCTTATTTAATTTGAAAAAGACTTATCCAGAAATATTATTTTCTCTCAAAACTTTCTGCTCTTAGTCTTATTTCTCATTCTCAGGATTGCTCTCTGGTGATCTCTATATTACAGAATTTCAAAACCCTATTTCTAAATTTACTTCTCTCTTTAATTTAGAAATCCCGTTTTTTATGATTATGCCAATTAAAAATTCGGTCGAGAGGTTTTGAAAAGATGTACCTAAACGTTGATAGTTGCCGTGATCCTCAATGTTTCATTAAAACAAACTTTAGATATTTCTCTCTAATCTTAAGTTAATTGTTAGACTATTTTCTTAAAAAAATAATTGTTAGTATTTATTAAAAAATTCCAAAAATAATATGAAACAGAGACCTTTAAGACGCTCTCTCTCAAAGTTTTACTTCTCTCTGTTCTTTTTTAAGGTTATGGATTATGAAGAATCATTTCTTATCAAAAATAAAATCCTTATTTATCAATTAGAAACTTTATTGTAAAAATATTATTTTCTCTCAAGACTTTTACAATGCTTATTTTCTAATCTAAACTTTAAAAACTTATCTCTTTAAATTTTTTAACTGGTCGGTTAAATCTCATTTCTAGGCGGTTTACGTCTGACCAACTATAATATAATCTAATAAGACAAAAAATCACTTTTATTGTCTAAACCAAGCTATTAATTCAATAGCTTGGTTTTTTCTTTTCTCCTTAAAATAATAGGGGTTAAATTTGATAAAATAGATACGTGAGGTGAAGGGTTAATGACAGAACAAAACAGAGAAAAACCTGAATTAATTTCGATTACTGGAACTATCACCAAATTTCTTTTTCAAAACCAATCTGGTTGAGGAGTTGCTTTATTTAAAAGTGACAAACAAGAAAATGCTTCTTTAAAAATTAAAGGCCAAATTGGTCAATTACAACCACATGTTAATTACGAACTGTTAGGTGAGTTTGAAGACAATACTAAATATGGGAAAAGTTTTAATGTTTTAGAATCTAAACTTAGTGTTGGAGAAACCAAACAACAAGCAGTTAGTTATCTTTCAAGTTCACTTTTCCCAGGAATTGGAAAACAAGCAGCGCAAGTTATTGCTGATTATTATGAAACTGAGATTGTTGATAAAATCATGATTAACCCAGATTCTTTATATGATATCCCAGAGTTAGCAAAACCAAAGGCTGATATTATTAAACACGTTTTAAAAGAAGTTGTTAATGAAAATAAATACACAAAGACCTTCTATGAAAATAAATTAAAAATCGATTTCTATAATTATTTAAAAGAACATACTGATTCAGAAGTTGAATTAACTGATATTTTAGAAAAAGATTTCTATCGTTATGCTAAAGACCATCACCTAGAACCATTTGAAGAAGTTGAAAAGGTTGCTATGTACTTTCAAAAGTTACAACCAGATGACCCGATCAGAATTGCTTGAACTGCTAACAAAGTTGTTAATGACATTCTTTGAACCACTGGTGATACTTATACAAACATTGCCAAAGTTACTAAGAATTTACAAACTTATTTAAAAATCTTTGATGCTAAGACCTTAGAAAAAGGATTGTTAAAAGCCAAGGAATTAAAAATTCTTTACTTTGTAAATCATCGAATTTATTCTGATGTTTCTTGAAATGATGAAAATGAAATTGCTAAATTTGTTCATCAAAAAACAGTTGCTGAAGATAAGAATGTTTATGATCAAAACTTAATTGAAACATTAATAGAAAAAGTTGAAGAAGAACTAGCATTTGAACTAGAGATTCAAAACTTTAAATACGATAATGAACAACGTGATGCTTTAAGAAAATCAATTAATAGCAACTTTATGCTATTAACTGGTGGACCTGGAACTGGAAAATCTACAGTTATTAAAGGAATTTATAAATTAGCTAAATATGTAAATAACTGAGATAAACAAAATATTAAAGTAGCAGCACCAACCGGAAGAGCTGCTGCAAGATTAAATGAAATTGATCAAGAATTAAATGCGACAACTATTCATAAAATGCTTGGTGCTGAAGAAAATGGATTCTTTAGATTCAATAATTCAAATCCATTAGAATATAATTTATTAATTTTAGATGAATCATCAATGATTGAAAACTTCTTATTTGCAAGAGTTGTTGATGCTGCAAAAGATATTCAAAAGATTATTTTAGTTGGGGATAGAAATCAACTTTCTTCTGTTGGATATGGAGAATTATTTGCTAACCTTTTAGACGTTGAGCAAATTACTAAGGTTAATTTAAAACAACCTCATAGACAAGAAAATGGAAATGATATTGTTGATTTAGCTTATAAAGTTTTAAATCGTGAAATTACTTCTGAAGAAGATTTAAAAAATATGAATAATGTTAATGTTGTTTTTGATGGGAATGTTGAAGATAAACTTGAATCAATTGATAAAATCTTTTCAAAAGAAGTTGAACCAGAAGTTGAAAATTCGCTTTTAGATTTACAGATTATTGCTCCATTCTATAAAGGGATTTTAGGAATTAATAGTTTGAATAAAATGCTACAACAAACTTACCAAAAAGAAATTTTGAAAAAAGATGATAAGACTTTAAATGAGCAAACTTTTGAAAGACGAGAATATAAATATATAGTTGATGACAAAATTATGTATTTAGTTAATGAAACAGAAACTGGTTTAAACAATGGAGATGTTGGAATTATTTCAGAAATATCACAACACAATGGAAAGATCAATCAAGCTAAAGTTTTATTTAATGGTGAAACAAAAACCTTCTATGCTGATAACTTTAATTATTCAACTTTAAGTTATGCATGTAGTGTTCACAAAACTCAAGGTTCTGAATATAAGAACGTTATTCTAGTTTTAGAAAAAGGCGTTAATGAACATTTTATTAACAATAAAATAATCTATACAGCAATTACAAGAGCTAAAAAGAACTTAACTATTGTTGGAGATTTTAATACCTTCTATAAAGGAATTAATAGAAGTGGTATACCAAGAAAAACTACTTTAGTAGAAAAAATAGAAGACTTATTTAATTAAGCTTTAGGAGTTTAAAACTATGATTTTAAAAAATGCAAAAATTGTTTTAGAAAACGAAATTATTAATGGTTATGTTGAAATTACTGATGACAAAATTATTGATATTAAACAAGGTGACTATAGTGGTAGTGATGCTGTAGACTTAGAAGGAAATTGATTGCTACCAGGGTTTATCGACTGTCACGTTCACGGTGGTTATGGAATTAGTTTTGAATCTGGTAGCGTTGAAGCTTATAAAGAATATGCTAAGAAAACTACTATAGAAGGTGTAACTGGTTATTGCTTTACTTCTGTTACAAATAGTGATGCTGATAACGATAAATACTATTCTGAGTTTGGAAAATTTATGGTTAATGAAAATCACGGACTACAAGCAAAATGTTTTGGAGCTCACATGGAAGGTCCTTTTATTTCACCACTAAAAAAAGGTGCTCATGATCCGAAACTAATTAAAAAACCAAGTATTGAATTAACTAAACGTTGAAATGATTTAGCAAATGGAACTTTAAGAATCGTAACTTATGCTCCAGAAGAACAAAACGGAGAATATACAACTTGATTAATTCAAAACAAGATTTTACCAAGTGCTGGTCATTCAAATGTTAGCGCTATAGAATTTGAAAAAAATGACTATAGACTTGGTGTGAGACATGTTACTCATTTGTTTAACCAAATGAGTGAAGTTGATCATCATAACCCAGGGCTAGCAGTTTTTGCTTTAACTCATGATGATATCTTAGCTGAAGTAATTTCTGATGGTGTTCATATTCAACCAGAAGTTTTAAAAATGATTTATGATTGTAAAAGTGCTGATTCAATTTGTATTGTTACAGATGGAATGTTAGCAAAAGGAATGCCTGATGGAAACTATATTCTTGGTGAACTACCAGTTTATAAAAAAGGAATTGAAGTTCGTTTACAACATGGCGATAATTTAGCTGCAAGTGCAGCTCCATATGATCACAATGTCCGTTTTTATCAAAAAACTTGTGATATTCCAATGACTGAACTTATTAAAATGACATCAATTAATATTGCAAAACAATTGAATATTTTTGATAAAACTGGTTCAATCGAAATAAATAAACAAGCAGACTTAGTTTGCTTAGATAAAGATTTAAAAGTTTTAAAAACTATTGTAGATGGGAAAATTTGTTATGAAAAAAGAAATGAACACTAAGACTTATAACTTAACAAAATATATAGCTACAATTGGAGCTGTATTGTTATTTACAGCTCCATTGTTATCTTTTCTTTCAGAATGAAAAGATATCTTTAAAGATAATCGTGGAACTTTAGCTGGAGTCACTTTAGCTTTAGAAATTATCGGAGTAGTGTTAATTGTCTTTTATATGTTTTTAAGATGAAGTTATTTTAAAAAGACAACTTTTACGCATACTAAAAAAGACAGACCTTATTTAATGGCTTCATTTGGTTTATATACTTTAGGAATCATTCTTTCATTTATTTATGTAATCTTAGTAATTGCAATTAAAGGGCACAGAACTGGAATGATGATTACTTTTGCACCAATGTATGTGATTGAATTTGTTTCATTAGTAGCTGCTTCTATTTTTGAAAGCATGTCTCGTTTACAAGAACAAGTTTATTTAGCTGAATTAGAAAATGAACATGTTGAAAAACAAGCTAAAGCTTCAAAAACAGAAAAGAAAAAATATTCTACTTCTGGTGTTAAAAGAACTGATGCTGCTGCTGAAATGCTTGCAAAAGATGAATCTAAACCAAAAAAGAAAAATATTGATGTTGACGAAGAATTACAACAACAATTACAAGATGCTTTAAATGAATCTGATAAAGATGAGATTAAAGATTAAGAAATAATTTAGAGAAAAAACTTGGCTATGACCAAGTTTTTCTTTCCTACATGATAAAATTTTTAAGAATAAAAACTTATGGGGTGTTTATGGAATTGAAAACTAAAAAGAAGGTTTTTAATAATTGAGAAGCAGTCGTAGCAATTAGTGTTGTGGCTCTTTTTGTGTTATTTGGAGTTGTTAATTTAATTGTGACTGGTTGATATCAAAACGATGTTAAATTATCACAAGTTTTTAACAAGGGAATGAAATATGATTTCATTCGTGGGTGAACTGCTTTTGTAATTCAAGATGGATATGAAGGTGTTGTGACCTTTATTTTTCCAATGATCTTTGTAATTTTAGAAGCTTTGTTTTTATATATGAGAAAAGTTCGCCCACATGGTTGGTTTGCTCATCATGCCTCAAATGCTTGACCTTATATGACTCTTGCAAGTCTTTGAACTGTTGGAATTGTAATTGAAGATATTTTTATTTTCTTAGGTGATACTGGGTTTGGTTGAGGATATAATGTTGAATTTCAAACTGGATGAAGATTTATGATTCCAGCTTTTTGTGTTTCATTAGTGATTCAATTAACTTATTTATGATTAGCAACTTACTTTGTTCATTATCGTTTGGCTAAACGTGATGATTTTTTAGAAGCTGAATATTGAAAACGTGCTTGTGTAGCTTTAATTTTTATTGGTTATATTTATATTCCAGTTTTAGTTTTTAAACCAGGTTTTGGTCGTCAATATTACTACAACATTACTTGAGGTGATATCTTAAAAAGAATTCAAACTGAAGATCCTGACCGTTTTAATCATTATATGAATCAAACTAAATATAATTATGGATTTAATCCAACCGATGCTAAATTAGAAGGAAATTCATTAATGAACGGATTTGATTATGGGTTTTGAAATGGAGAAACTTCAAAAAATAAGTTCATTTTCAATGCACCAATGGATGCTAACTTTGCTTGATGAAAGCCTTATGGATGATTTGCTTTTGGAAAACCTAGTTTACCAGCCTCAAGTTTAGCTGTTGAAAAAGCTTTCCCATCAGGACACATGGGAGCTGCTTTTGGAATGGTAGCAACTTGTTATATTTTTGCTAACAAAGGTTCTAGACAAAAAGCTTATCGAATTGGAAAAAGAATTGGGTTTGTAATTGGTGTGCTTTATTGTTTAGAAATGATGTTTGCCTTGCAAGTTTCATTAAGTCACTGGTGAAGTGATATTGCTTGAACTTGCTTCTGATTAGGACCTGCTTGATACTTTTCTTGATTAACTGTTCATGCTGTTGTTCGTGATTTATTTCCAAAGTGAAATCATTATTTTGTTTCAACAGAAAAATGACATTCACCAGATGGAAAAAGAGAACTTGAAAAAAGAAAAGAAACCATCCTGGCTTCATACTATGGAGAAACTAAAAAAAGAAAATAAAATTCTTTTGGCTAAAATTACTTAAAGAACTTAGTAATTAAAACTTGTCGTTGTATAATTGAAATGTACATAAATAAAGTAGATTTATAGGAGATTACATAATATGAAAAACACAGCAAACAAAGTAGTATTAATTGGTGCTGGAGCAGTAGGAACTTCATTCTTATACTCAGCAATCAACCAAGGAATCGCATCTGATTACGTATTAATCGACGCATTCCCAAATGCTGCTAAAGGAAACGCTTTAGACTTAGCTGACACAGCAGCAGTTTTACCAACACCATTCGCAAATATCAAAGCTGGGGATTACTCAGATTGTAAAGATGCAGATGTTGTTGTTATTACAGCTGGACGTCCTCAACAACCAGGAGAAACTAGATTAGACATGGTTGCTGGAAATGCACAAATCATGAAATCAATCGCTGAAGAAGTTAAAAAATCAGGATTTGACGGAATTACAATTATTGCCTCAAACCCAGTTGACGTTTTAACATTAGTTTATCAAGAAGTAACTGGATTTGATGCTCACAAAGTTATCGGTTCAGGAACAACTTTAGACTCAGCTCGTTTAAGAAGATTAGTTGGAGAAAAATTAGGAATTGCTCCTACTTCAGTTGAAACTTTCTTAATGGGAGAACACGGGGATTCATCAGTAGCTGCATGATCACATGCAACTGTTATGGGACAACCAATCTCAAAATTCGTTGAAGAAGGAAAAATTACTGAAGCTGAATTAGACCAATTCAGAACTGATGCAATTAACATGGCTTACAAAATTATTGAATTAAAACGTGCTACATTCTACGGAATTGGTGCATGTTTAACAAGAATTGTTAAAGCTGTATTAAACGATGAAAAATCAACTTTAATGGTTGGTGCTAAATTAAATGGTGAATACGGAAACAAAGACCTATACACTGGTGTACCAGCAGTTATCTCACGTAACGGATGAGACTACATTATTGAATGAGATTTAACAAAAGATGAACAAGCTCAATTTAACAAATCTTGTGAAACTTTAACTGAATCAATCGCAAAAGCTAGAGCAGCTATTAAATAATAAAAAGTTTAAATAAATAATTTAAAACACCAGATTGTATACAATTTGGTGTTTTTCTCTTAATTCTCTTAAAAGTAGCAAAATAAGAGAAAAGGAACAAAATAGGATAAAAGAAAGTTATAATTAGTTTATATGCCTACATTCAAAGTAGTTAAAATTTAGAAAGTAAGGAAGTTGTGCCATGTCTAAAATTCGTGAAGAGATTATTGATAATCTGACCCCAAGCCTTCAAGAAAGAATAAATGAAGATGTGCTGGTTCGTGGAATGAGCGCTAGAGAAGCTATGGATGATATTGTGTCGTTTACCATTGATTTTGATCATCGCATGAAGAAAATTACTTATAATTATGCTAAATATTTAGAACATTTAAAGAAACACGAAAAATCATTTGATCGTGCTTTTGAAAAATTCATTGATAAAATGGAAGAACGTTTTTCTGAAGACGTTGAAGAAGATACAAAAATTATTGCCAAAGAAGCTGAAAAAACTATTAAAAAAGAAGAAAAAGTTGAACAAACAATTCAAGATGATTTAGCTTCAAGAGCAAAAGACCGTCAAAAATATGATGAAATCATTAGTTTATTACAACGTGATGCTGGAATTATTTCAGATGTTGAAACAATGACTGGTGATGAAAACGATGAAGATGAAGTAACTATTAATGCTGGAATTACTTTTGACCCTAATGAAACTGCTGATGAAGAAACAATTAATGCTTTACCAGCTTTGTTTAATGATGATGACTTCACAAATGTAATTAAGACACCTAAAAAAGAACGTGTTGAAGGACAAGATGTTACTGTTGGTGATGTTTTAACTGAAGTTATTCGTGTGGTAAATGATTTAAAAGACTCAACACACATTAGAAACCTTTATAACGATAATGCTGAAGATGAAATTAAAGGAATGTTACGTTCAATTAATGCTGCTTTAAATCAATTCCAAGATGCTTATGATGAAGTTAGTGAAAAACTTTCTGACGTAACCGATCGTTTAGATATCATCGAAACTCGTACTTATAAAGAAATTACTGAACAGGTAAGAAAAAACATGCAAAAAAGTCCTGACGAATTCAGTAGAAACTTAGATATTAATGATGCTAAAAATATCATCATTAATGAAGAAGACACTTTAACTGATGATAGTCAATTAACTGATTTTGATGATGAAGTAGATACTTTAAGAGATGATGAAGATATTGATTTAGGAGCTGTTGAAAATGGAGCTCCAACAACTGCTATTTATGATGAAGAAGGCGAAAGAGATTTAACTGACTTCGAACCAACGCAAGATGTAACTCAATCAGATGTTCAAATTGGTGATATTGTAGCTTATGAAAATAGTGAATGAGAAGTTATTGATATTGTTGAAATGTACAATGCAAGAACTAATGAATTTGCTCACCGTTTAAAAGTACGTAGTTTAAACGATTCTGAACAAGAAAAATGAATCGATCGTGAAGATATTGAAGATGTTGATGATACTTTTGATGAGTCTGATGAAGACTAAAAACCTTAAATTTTAATTTTGGAAAACAAATTGGAAAAAATACTTAGGAAAAAATTCTATTTTTTATGTTTTATTTGGAAAAGAGAAATAAAATATAAATATGAAATTGCCTAGATAGCTTTCCGGTTTTTTTTCGTAAAAATCTTGGTAATGACAATATAAAAGACAAGATTTATTTTTGTCATTTTTTATAGAAAGGAATATATATGACAGACAATACAAACAAGTCAAACCCTGACGAGATCAATGGTTTCACAGGGTCACATAGTGTAGATCAAGTTGCAATGTCAAAAGAAGACTTCTTAGTTAAGTCATACAACAAAACTCAAACTAAGAGCTTCTTTCACAAACTTGGAAACTCATTAGGATTAGTTGTTGTTACTTTACCATTAGCTGGATTACTAGCTGCGATTGGTGGAGTCGTAATGAACTTTGCTGGTAACGACGGTGTTTATACTTTCGGAGTTGTCTTAAGTGGAATGGGGCAAACTGTTCTTTCAAACTTAGGTTTACTATTTATGTTAGCAATTATTATTGGATTTACTGGCAATAAGGGAATGGCCGTTTATTCAGGATTAATTGCATATATCGCGTTTGTTGCTTTCTCAGTGCCATTTATCAGATGAGCACCAGATGCAACTATTGATAATGGATTTGGTGTTATTTCAGGAAAATTCGATTTATGATTCTGAAAAAACTTAGACTCAACAACTCAATTAACAAAAGTACTTGGATTAGGTATGGGTCCAATTTCACCGCTAAACATTAAAAGCACACAATTTGCCCATAACTCATGACAAGGAATTGAAGCTCTTAACACAGGAGTTTTAGGAGGAATCGCTTTAGGATTCGTTTATACATGAATGTATAACAGATTTAAAGATCTTAAATTACCTACTGCTTTTGCCTTCTTTGAAGGAGAAAAATTCGTTGCCTTATTAGGAATCGCAATTGCTCCAGTTGTTGCTGCGTTATTCATTATTATCTGACCAGCAATTAACATGGGATTAGGATACGTTGGAGTTGGATTAAGTTACTTGCCTTATGGTATTGATTCATTCTTCTACGGATTTATCACACGTTTATTATTACCATTTGAAGCTCACCCAGCTTTCTATGGACCATTATGATGAACTTCAGCAGGGGGACAATTATCAGCAAATGAATACAAAATTGTTGCTGCTGCTGTAGCTAGAATTTATGGAGGTTACACTCCAGGTATTGGACAAGAAGCTAAATTCTTCGAAAATACTATTACACCATTCTTAACAAATGCTCCTGGTGGAAATGCTTTAGAAGTTATTAAACACTACATTCCAACAACAGGTGCACCAAGCAATGACATTTTTAAAAACGGAGAAATGTTAGCTGCTATTGATAAAGCAATGGGTGGAACTGTTGATCAAAGAAAACAATTAGAAACTCTATTTACAGATACATACGCAAATATTAAATGAGATACTAATGGGGACCAATTAATGGCTTTAGAGTTATTAAATAACAACCCAGGATTTGATATCCGTGATACATGAGCCGTTAACTTAAAAGTTACTCGTTTCATTTCTGGTGGATATGCTGATTTAATGTTCGCATTACCAGCAGTTGGATTAGCAATGTGATCAACATTAGACAAAGAAACTAGAAACAAAAAATTTGGTTACTACATGGGAGCAATCGTAACTTGTTTCTCATTAGGAATCACTGAACCAATTGAATTTATGTTCGCATTTACTGCGCCAATCATTTACTTCGGATTCTATGCACCATTCTTTGGGGTATTACAATTACTATCTAACTTATTCCAAGTAAGATTATCATCAACATTCTCACAAGGTTTATTAGACTACGTAGTAAACGGAATTATTCCAACAGTTACAAGAAAAGAAGATGCTGTTGCACAAACTAACTTATGAGTACCAATCGTTATCGGATTAGGTGGAGCTGCTGTTGCATTCCCTCTATTCAGATCAATCTTCATTAAATTTGAATTTGCTGCACCAGGATCAAAAGCTGCTGAAACTGGTGAAGGAGTATCAGCTTCTAAATACGATAAAGTTAAAGCGGACTATGATGGATTACTAAACTACTTTGGTGGATTAGCAAATATTAAGTCAGCAAAAATTATCTCAGGAACCCAAGCAGAAATTACAGTTGCTTCACCAGAATCAGTTGTAAATAATGCCTTTACTGCAGATAAATTAAATACAGCTACTCAAAAAGATAATAAATACACAATCACTTTAGCTAAAAATGATGAAGGTATGGAATATCTAAGAATGGTTGTTACAATGGTTAACTTAAGAACTCACTCAAAACAAGAACGTGAATACTTAAAGAATGCTAAGAAACAATTTAAAGCAAACATTAAAGAAACTAGAAAAACTCAAGGTAAAAAAGCTGCAATTCGCATGAGAAATGAAGCTAGAGAAGAATACAAGATCTTTAAAGCTAAATACAAACATACACAAGCTGTAAACAAAATTGAAGCTAAATGAGAAATCAAACAAGATAAGCTAAAAAATTCAACTCCAGCTGATATGTTGAAATACAACTACACAGTTGATAAATGAGCTAAATCACACAAAAAAGAACGTGAATTAGCTAGAGCTGATTACAAACTATCAATGTCATTAGCATCAGGAGCTAAAGCTAAAGAAGCTATTAAAACAAATTACAAAGCAAAAATGGCTAGCTTAAAACCTGAAAAAGAAGCTATGAAAAAAGCAAAAGCCGACTTCAAAGCATCAATGAAACAAATGAAAGCTCAAAAGAAAATCGATTACAAACGTAACCGTGCAATTGGAAAAACTGATAGTGCCAAAGCTGAACAAAAAGCAAAAATTGCAAAACAAAACAAAAAAGTTGAAGAGTTAAGAAAATCAGACCCTAAAAAAGCTGACAAATTAGCTCAAAAATACGCTAAACAAAATGAAAAATTCGAAGCTAAATTAAAAGCTAGAAAAGCTAAAGATAAGAAAAAAGCTGAAGAAAATGCTGCTAAACTAGCAAAATCTCAAGAACCTAAATCTGCGAGAATTGAAGCTAAGAAAAAAGAAGCTGCTAAAAAAGCAAAAGCAAAAGATTCAAAAAAATCTAAAGTCAAAAAAGCGTAAAAAATCTAATTTTTAGAAAAGATATAACGAAAGTTGTATCTTTTTTATTATTTATCGCACTAACTTTTAGAAAGTGTTAGTATTTTGAAATTGAGCAGACTATAATCAAGGTAGTTAGGGGGAATTCAGTTATGACTCAAGTTTTAGATAACTATAATATTAAAGAATTGACTGGGAAAAACGGATTAGTAATCTTCTTTTTCCCAAGAGCAAAATCAGCAGATTGCAGTATTGAGATTGAAGTTTTTAACCACAAATTAAAAGACATTCAGAACCTTGGTTTCAATGTTGTTGGGATAAGTACTGATAAAAAAGAAGCAAATGAAGAATTTGCTAAAGCTCATGATTTAAATTATCCATTAATTAGTGATGAACACAAAACAATCACTAAACAATTCAACGATCTAACAACTGTTATTCGTGATGGAAAAGAAATAGAAAGAGCTTTAAGAACTACTTATCTTGTTGATCCTAGTGGCAAAATCTTAGCAACATTACCAGATGTGAATGCAATCACAGCTGCTAGTGATACAATTAATAAAATTAAAGAATTACAAGAAAGTTAAGAGCTTATGATTAATCAAAAAGTACAACAACAAGCAATGATGAATGTTAAAATGCACACATCAATGTTTGCTAACTCATGAGAGGGTGTTAAAGCCTATTTCTTATCATTAAAACAAGCTAATAACAATGAACAGTTAGTTGTTTTATACAAAGAAAATAAAATCACTGACACAATCTTATTTGATTTATTTGAACATTTAGCAATGATGTCATTCAATCAAGTAATCGCAAAAGAACAAACAACAGATTTAGATAAAAACTTCTTAAATGCAAGTTTAGAATTTATCAATATTCTTTTAAAAAATGATAGTTCTTTAGATAACAAAATTACAAGTGAAGAATTAATGGCGCTATATAAAGCTTCGTACATTGAACCTTACGGGTTAGAATTCTTCACAAACCAACTACAAAGAGTAGTTAAATAAACAAAAGAAAAAGGAAATATAAAATTATGGCAAAAGTATTAACAGACTTAAATGTAAAAGAATTAAGTGGAACAAACGGATTAGTAGTTTTCTTCTACCCAAGAGCAAATGCAGGACCTTGTTCAATTGAAGTAAACGTATTCAATCATAAATTACCAGATATTCAAGCATTAGGATACAACGTTGTTGGAGTTAGTTTAGATGACGTTAAAACTAATGAAGAATTCGCTAAAAAAGAAGGATTAAACTACGATTTAGTAGCAGATCACGATCAAAAAGTAACTAAAAAATTCAATGATTTAGGAGCATTTGATATTGATGGAAAACATATTCCCATCGCAGAAAGAACAACATATATTCTTGATAAAGATGGAAATATTCAAGTAACTTTAAAAGATGTGCAACCAATTACAGCTGCAACTGATGTAATTAAAGCAATCGAAGGTATTAAAAAATAAAAAATCCTTTAAAAATCACATTTTAAAGTGTTCAAAAAGCGGTTTTACCGCTTTTTATTTTATTTCTTTTTATTAATTTTCAATTACTAATTAATTAATGTAAAATAAAAAAGTAATGAATTGGAGTTGAAATATCATGGCAAGCGTTATTGTACACGATGGTGAACCAATTGATAAAGCTTTAAAACGCTTTCAAAAGGTTGCCTCAGCTAACAAAGCTGAAGCTAGAAAACGTGAATATCACCTAAGCAAAAAAGAAAAACGTATCTACAAACAAAAACAAAACCGTAGATTCAAATAGGGATATTAATGAATATTTTCAAAAAGTAGCAGGCATAATGCTACTTTTTTTAATTTTCTGGGACAAAATCAAAATTTTTTTCTTATACCTATTTGAGGTGATAGAAATGCTAGATTCATTAATCTTAAAAACCACTAATCATTATTTAAAAGAAAGGTCTTTATTCTTTTTATTAAATGATCAAGTTTATAAATACGAATTATTAGAATATAAAGAAATGCTTAAAACTGATAAATTCTTTCTCTACTTTTATCAAGATGAATACAAAACCTATAGTTATGGTTTTTATGATGAAAAAATAAGGGATTTATTTAAAACACTATTAACAATTAATTCAATTGGTTTAAAACATGCTAAAACAATTTTAGAAACTTTTTCTTATGAAGAAATAATTCTGATGGTTAAAGAATTTGATTATGAGAAACTAACAGCAATCAAAGGTTTTGGTGTAATTAGTGCTAAAACAATTATTGAAAGTTTACATAAAACTTTATTTGATGTTTCATATACATCAAAAGAAGAAAAGATGATTTTAGCAGTAACAAAACTTGGTTATCCATGTCAATTGGTTTTAAAAACGATTAAAACTGTTGATAGTAAACTAAGTGATGATAAATTCTTAAAGGTTTTATTAGAACGATTAGGGGAACAAAAGCAAGTTCATGGCTAAAATTACTTGTTGAGAAGACTATATTGGTCAAGAAAATATCATTGCTAATCTTAAAATGTATGTTGAAGCTAGTTTAATTTTAAAAAAACCATTAGATCATATTTTAATTTATGGAAATAGTGGAATGGGAAAAACAACTTTAGCTTATTTAATTGGAAGTGTAATGAAAGTTAAGGTTCATGTTTTAAACGGACCAAGTTTACAAAAACCAAGTGATATTATTTCAGTTTTAACTAATATTAAAGATAATGAAATTATTTTTATTGATGAAGTTCATGCGATTTCAAAAGAGGTTACTGAAGTTTTATATCCAGCAATTGAAGAAGGCGAAATTAATATCATTATCGGTAAAGAATATAACTCTAAAAGCATCAATATTTCTTTACCACCATTTACTTTGATTGCAGCCACAACTGAACTAGATAAATTACCAACTCCATTTTTCAACCGTTTCCCAATTTACTTTACTCTTCAGCCTTATAATGAGAAAGAAATGGGTGAAATCATCACAAATTATGCTAAAAGCATTAATTTGCCGTTGAATAATGGGATTGGTGAATATATTGGTAAGTTTGCTAGAAATACGCCAAGAACTGCCATTAACTTAACAAAAAGAATTAATGATTTCTACTTAACTTCAAGAATTGAAAATCTTGATAATCGCCATGATATTAAAATGGCTTTAGAGCAAATTGATGTTTATGAAAATGGGTTAACTAAAAGTGATTTAGATTATTTAAAAGCCATTGCTAATCACAAAGTTGTTGGTTTAGATAATTTAGCTCAAATTCTTAATATGCCAATAAGAATTATTTCAAACGTAATTGAACCTTTATTAATTTCAGAAGGCTATGTTTTAAGAACTATTAAAGGTAGAAGTATTACTGAAAAAGGCAGAATGGCATTAAAAAAAGCTGAGATTTAACTCAGCTTAAGATTATTTCTTATCTTGTTCTAATGCTTTTAATAGGTATTGACCAAAATCAATTTTCATCCCTAAACCAGCTAAGGTTTGGTTGATTTTTAGTCATTCTGGAAATTCTTTTGTATTTCCACTTTGTAATTGTTCAACAGTCATATCATCACTTAATAATTTGTGATAATTTTTATCAAGATAAATATTAATGACTTCTTTAGCGTTATTTTTATCAGATCATTTTGAATTAGCGCTACAAATAATTGCAGCTTCTTCTCCAATTTCTCTTTGCGCATCTTCAGAAGCTTCAACTTGTTTTTCTAATTTCTCAGTATCTTCCTTAATTCCTTTGTTTAGTAAGTAAAGAACATCATCTTCATTAACTTCACTAAGTTCTGTTGTTTTACCAATTTTATTTTGTATCTCTCTAATAAAACTTAAAACTGATTCAACTTCTTTAAAAGTTCTTCCGATTTGAATCTTTACAAGGATTTTTGCAAGTGATGCATCACCAGTCATTAAGTTAGCCCCACCTAATAACTTTTGCAATTCTCCCATTGATATTTGCCCATCAGAATTTTTAAAATCAATTTTTTGTGTGTTTGTGAAAGCAACAACATCTGAAAAGTTATTTAAATAACCAATTTCAGTTGATAATTTGTTGATTTCTTTATTTAAATCACTTTTATCAATACTCATCCCAGGTAAGCTAATAGGTAGGTTCATGTTTTCAATGTCCCCAAATTCTTCTCTAATATTTTCTGTCTCTTTTTTAGTGATATCTTGAATTCATTTTACTGATGATTCATCGATAACATTCTTAAACGTTTTCATGATATAAATCAACCTCACTTCTTGTATAATGATATTATAAACTAATTGAGTAGTTCGTTGGAATAATTAGAAATGGGGCCAATGATGAAAAAACCCACCGTTAAGTTTGAAGACGGAAAATATGTTTTAAACAAATATCAATCGTTTTATGTTGATGAAGATGCAGTCGAACAAGACTTACTTCGTGAAATCAAATTCCCAGTATTAATAATGGATACTGAATTTTTTAATAGGTCACATGATCCAAAACCAAATGATTCTGGGAAGAAATTATATAGTGATGATGAACCATCAATGATTTACACATTGTGTTATTCAATTGCAAACAGCTATATGGATTTAGCAAATCGTAAAAATAAAAAGTCTATTTCTACACTTTATGTTCGTAGAAAAATGAATAAAGCCGATTTTAATTTTAAAAAAGAAATGGATCGAATGTTAACCACATTCGTCAACATTTGTATTGCAAAAAACATTAGAACTTTAGTCTTTGCTGGTGAAAGCAATGATGTAAAGATTCTGACAAATTGAATTAACAATCATTCAAACTTATTGAACAACAAAAAACAAGAACTGTTTACAAGAAACAAACAAACCAGACAACTAGAAATCAATACTTTTGATATCTATAAAACCTTAGAAAAAGGTTTTAGTTTTTCTGACTTCACAACCGAAGGAGAAGAATTTTATAATCCAAAAAACCTTAAAAAAGGAATTATGGGTGAAAACACAATTCAAATTCCAAGTTTAAAATTATTTTTTGATTATTTTAAAGAATATTACAAAGATAAATTTGAAGAAAAAAACGGAATTTATGAATTATGTAAAGATGCATTAACTTTCTACTCTACTGATAGTTTTGCATCAGAAAAACAATTCCAAGAAGGAATCGAGGTTATTAGAGAAGTTAGAAAACATTGTCGAAATGATGTTTTAAAACTTCTTTATCTAATTAACTTTATGTATGTGTTTGGTGTTTTATCAAACGACCAAGCCAAAGAAAGTGGAAACAACAAAAATTATGAAAAAATATTGCATTGGGTGTGGTAGAGAATTGCAAAACACCAACAAGAAAAAACTAGGTTATGTTGTTAATTTGGACAATGATTATTGCTATCGTTGTTTTAGAATTAAAAACTATAATGATTTAGTGCAAATCGATGATATTGAAGAATCACAATTCGAAAAGAATATTTCTCAATTAATCTTAGAAAACAAAAAACAAAACCGTTTTTTCTACATTCTTGATGTTTTTAATTTAGATGCTTCAAGAATTCGTAGTTTGGAACGAATTCTTTCGGCTGAAGACACAACAATTGTTGTTAACAAAGTTGACTTATTACCAAAATCAACAAATTATGGAAAAATTTTAGAATACGTTGAAGAAATGTTTAACTTTGGAGATTTAAAAGATGTTGAAATCGTGTTGTTTTCTTCAGTTAAAAACTGAGGAATTGACGAACTTGTTGAAAGTTTAGAAGATCAAGAAAATAACTATTTCATTGGAAAAACTAATGTTGGTAAATCTTCAATTATTAATAGTATTTTAAAAAGTGTTGGTGAAACACCAAAAATTGTTGAATCATATTTTTTAAATACAACAATTGATACAATTGAAATTCAATATAGTGAAAATATGAAAATTATTGACACACCAGGAATTGCAGAAACTAATTCATTTTCTGATATTGTTGAACAAAAAGATTTGAAATATTTATTTTTTAAAAAAGAAGTAAAACAACTTTCATATCGAATTGATAAAAAACAATCATTTGCTTATGGAAATATTTTTGGGTTAAATCTTGAATTAAGCGGTGAACGCGATGTTCATTTCTATGTCAATCCAACTGTTGATTTTCATAGAACAAAAAGTGATAATTTCAGAGATTATATTCTTAAAAATTTTGATGAATTACATCCAAGTTTAATTGAAGAAACTGAGTATGAAGAAATCTTTATAACCATTGATGACGACTTAATTGGTCGTAAAGTTGATGTATTTATTCAAGACCTTGGTTGAGCTAGTTTTAATTTAAAACGAGATGACAAAGTAAGTTACTTTTTACCAAAAAACACAATCAAGCCATTAGTAGAACTTAGAAATTCGTTAATTTAGTGCGTTATTGATAGTAATAAAGCAGATAAATATTTATAATTAAAGTAAGAAAAAGAATGAGGGTTAATATATGAAAAAAGTTTTAGGTATTGATCTTGGTGGAACCTCAGCAAAAGTTGGAGTTGTTAACCAATATGGAGAAATCGAACACAAAACCGAAATCAAAAACGACAAAGACAATCTATTACCAAACCTAGTTGATAAAATTTTAGAAGAACTAGACAAATGAGGGTATGACTACAAAACCGATATCGAAAGAATCGGTTTTGATGCGCCTGGATTTATCGATCACAAGGATGGAATCGTTAAAATTGCTGGTAACTTAAATTGATTTGATTTCGATTTAAAATCAGAATTAGAAGAATTATTCCACGGGAAGCCTGTGTACGTATTAAATGATGCAAACGCTGCAGCTTTAGGTGAATTTTGAACTGGAGCAGCTTCAAAATACAACTCAGAAATCTTCTATACTCTAGGAACAGGAGTTGGAGGAGCTATCGTTTTAGATGGTAAATTAGTAACTGGTGAACATGGATTTGCCGGAGAATTTGGTCACGGTGGACATATGCAAAAAGTGTTTGACTGTAACTGTGGTTTAACTGAATGTTTAGAACCAGTATCATCAGCTATTGGTATGGCTAAAGTAATGCGCAAATTATTTAATGATGATCCAAAACACCCAGTAAGAAAATTATTTGAAGATAATGGTGTTGAAATTGATAAATTAGAAATGCGTGATATTTCTGAAGTTTATGACGCAACTAAAGACCCACAATTAAAAGCTTTAATGTTAGAAATCTATAGACCATTATTAACACACATGTCATTAATGATTTACGCTTTAGATGTAAAAGCAATTATCCTTGGTGGTGGTGGTTCAAAAATGGGCCAAAACTTAATCGATATTATTTGAGAAGGATTAAGCGATATCGTTGTAGATATGTATAAAAAAGATGTTGTTATTTCAATTGCTGAATTAGGAAATGATGCAGGTATTGTTGGAGCAGCTTACTATGCAATTAATGATTGGAATTGAACTATCTAATGTCTGAAATTAAAATTAAAAATGTTAATGACTTACAAGAAGATGAATTAGTTAAAGAAATTAATAAATTAACTAAAATGACTAAAAATGGAGAAACTTTAACTCCAGAACAAAAAGCTTATCAAAAACAATTACGCGACAAGTTTATTAATAACTTTCGCGAAGGTTTAAGAACCCAATTGCAATCTGTAAAAGTGGTTGATGAAAAAGGAAACGATGTCACTCCACAAAAATTAAAAGATGAAAAAGAGAAAAAGAAAGGGTAAAACAACTTTTTCTCTTTTTTGCGTTTTTGAAGTTCTTTCTAAAAATGTATAATTAAAACATAAGAAATATTTGAGGTATAAAGAATGGTTAACAATAAAAATAATGATAATTTAAATGCGATTCGTATTTTAGGAGTAGATATGATTAATAAAGCAAATTCAGGACACCCTGGAATTGTTTTAGATGCAGCCCCAATGATTTATTCATTATATGCAAATGTAATGAATATAAATCCTAAAGATCCTAAGTGATTTAATAGAGATCGCTTTATTTTATCAGCAGGACATGGGAGTGCCTTACTATATTCAATCCTACATTTAACAGGTTTTGATTTTTCAATCAATGATTTAAAACAATTTAGACAATGAAAAAGTAAGACCCCAGGTCACCCTGAATTTGAATTAGATGGAATTGAAGCAACAACTGGACCATTAGGCCAAGGAATTGCAATGGGAGTTGGAATGGCTTCTGCTGAAAAATTCTTAGCAGCCAAATTCAATAAACCTAAATTTGATATTATTGATCATTTTACATATGTAATTTGTGGTGATGGTGATTTACAAGAAGGTGTTGCTCAAGAAGCGATTTCATTTGCTGGTAAAAACCAATTACATAAATTAATTCTTCTCCACGATTCTAATGATGTTCAATTAGATGATTATATTGAAGCGGCTCAAGCCGAAAACTTTGCAGAAAGATTTGAAGCTGAAAACTGAAACACTATTAAAGTTGAAGATGGTGAAGATACTGAAGCAATTACAAAAGCTATTCTTCAAGCTCAAAAATCAGACAAACCAACTTATATTGAAGTTAAAACTGTTATTGGTTATGGAGCTTCTCAACAAGGAACTCCAGCTGTTCATGGTGCACCAATTGGAAAAGATTCAGATACGGTTAGAAAAAATTTAGGTTGAGGTTATCCTGAATTTGATATTCCAGCTTCAGTTTATGATTTCTACAAAGAAACAACCTTAAAAAGAGGAGAACAAGCTTCAAAAACTTGAGATGCTCTATTTGCAGAATATGCTAAAGCATATCCAAATGACTACAAAGAATTGGTTGATGCAATTAATCACAAATGAAACGATGACTTAAATCCATTATTAGAAAATATTCCAACTAAACCTCAAGCAACAAGAGTTTCATCAGGAACTGTTTTAAATACCTTAACAAAACAAATTCCAACAATGATTGGTGGATCTGCTGATTTAGGTGGATCAACAAAAGCTGTTGGACCTGATGGAAAATTCTCAACAGAAAATCCAACCGGAAGAAACATTATGTTCGGTGTTAGAGAATTTGCAATGGGAGCTATTTGCAATGGAATGGCTTGTCATGGAGCAATTCTACCATTCTCATCAACATTCTTCGTTTTCTCAGATTATTTAAAACCAGCTATTAGATTAGCTGCTCAAATGAAACAACAAGAACTATACATTTTCACACATGATAGTATTGCTGTTGGAGAAGACGGACCAACCCATCAACCAATTGAACAATTAGCTATGTTAAGAACAATTCCTAATTTAGTAACTTTCAGACCAGCTGATTATCAAGAAACTGTAGCAGCATATAATTGAGCTGTAAATAAAGGATTAAATAATCCTTCAGCAATCATTGCTACTAGACAAGATTTACCAGAATTAAAACATGATAAAAACATTTTTGACGAAGTAAACAAAGGAGCTTACATCTTAGTTGATGCAAAAAATCCACAAGTAACTTTAATTGCTACAGGTAGTGAAGTTTCTCTAGCAGAACAAACAGCAAAATTATTAGAAAATAATAAAATTGCTACAAGAGTTGTTTCAATGCCATCAATGGAATTATTTAATCAACAACCAAAAGCATACCAAGATGAAGTAATTGATAAGAACACTTTAAGAGTTTCAATTGAAATGGAAACTACTTTTGGATGACAAAAATACACTGGTGATAATGGTATGAACTTTGGAATTGATAAATTCGGTGCATCAGCACCAGGAAACACTGTAATTTCAGAATATGGATTTACACCAGAAAATATCAGCAATGAAATTATTAAATTGCTAAAATAATAAAAGACAAAATAAATTAAGGGGGTATGAATATGAGTGGAGGAGCATTAGCAGGAATGCTAGTTGGAGTAATTATCGGTTCACTATTAATTGGTGGATTAATCGGATTCTTTATTACACGTGCAGTTGTACGTAAACAATTAAAAGAAAACCCGCCAATTACAGAAAACCAAATTCGCGCAATGTACTTAAGCATGGGAAGAAAACCTTCTGAAGCTGACATTAAAAAAACAATGAACGCTATTAAACGTGCTAAATAATATATAATTAAAACTACTAAGTTATTAGTAGTTTTTTTATTTTTTAAAAAAGGGAGGGAATCTAGTTTGTCCACTGAAAAGACAAAATTAAAAGAAGATCCAGAGCAGGAGTTTAAACCATCTTTAAAACATAAATTGCATATGATTTTCTATCCTGAAGATCATAAAGAAATTATGAAAATTACTTTGGTTTTATTCTTTCAATTATTCTTTGCGGTTTTGATTTCACAAATCAACATCATGCTTTATAGTTGATATGACAACAAATCTTATTTTCCAGCTGTAAATAAAGTAACAATTTTATTTAATGCAGTTCAATTTATTCCAAGTTTAATTGCTTCAGGAGCCTTGGTTGTTGGTGGAAATTTATATGGTCAAGGTCGTAAAAACGAATTACCAGTTGTTTTAATGACTGGATTATTAGTTAATGGATTAATTTGTTTAATAATTGTAGCAATTCTTGAAGGAGTAAGTCCTTATCTATTAAAATTCGTTGGTGCTAAAGATGAACCAATTATTGGTGCTATGTATCCGACTAATTCAGAATTAGATTGAGTAACAAAGTACTTTAGAATTCAAATTTCTCAATTATTTATTATGAGTTTTACTCAAGTTTTTATTTCTGGCTTACAAGTTGTTAGAAAACAAAAACACATTATGATTGGTGCTGTGATGTCTAATGTAGTTGATGTGTTTATTACTGCAAGTATTCTTTATTGATGAAAAGCAAATCCAATTTTTACAAGTATTGCAATTCCTGCTGCCAACCTTTTCCAATTAGTTTATATGTGACTAATTGTTAAAAAAGATATTGGGTTTAAAAAACTTCCTTCTGATAAATGAATTAATGGTAAATTTGCTAAGGAAGAAATCAAAATTGGGGTTCCAATGACTGCTGAAATGGCAACTTTCTTTACTTTCCATTTCGTTTCACAAGGGGCAATTGCTCATATTCATGGATCAGATGAACAAATTAATGAGTTAATCGATTTAAATAGGGTTATGAGTTCAATTAACCAATATTGTGGAACTTATCTTCAAGCAATTGGAACAGCTGCTTCAATAATGGTTGCTTCAAGTATTGGTAAAGGTGATACTAATCAAGCTTATAAAGACGGAATCAATACTTGAAGATTAGCTTTATATGGTCAATTTATCATTTGTTTAATTGTTTTAGCTTTACTATATCCTTTATTATTAGCATTTAATATTGATAAGTTTTTAATTACTAAATATGCTTTTTGATTATGGTTAATCTTAATCGTCATTGATTTAGGAGATACAGTTAATATGACCTTATTAAGATCATTATGAACTGCTGGAGACTTATGAGTTCCCTTAATTGTTAGTCTAGTGACAATGTCAATTGCTTATGGTGGATTGCCTTGAGTTGTTGCAGTAACTTATAAAGGAGATCCTGGGGTTTCATTAATCTTGATTTACCTAATGAACTGTATTGATTCAGTCACAAGAGCTGGAATTTATATCTACATGTGGCGTAGTAAAAAATGAATGAAATATGCTAAAAAGATTTAAGATAATAAAAAAATAGGAAGTTATTTCCTATTTTTTTTGCTTGGTTCTTCTTTAACAGTGATTTTAACTTCGGTTTCTGTTTTTGATTTTTCATTATTTTTAGAATTATCTAATTTTTCAATCTTTTGATTTACTTTACCAGATTTTGCTTCATAACGTTCATTCATACGTGCAGCTTTCTTTTCTAATTTTTCAATTTTCTTTAAGCGACGTAATTCTTTTCTTTCATCATGATTTGGTCTTTTTAAAAGACGTAGGTATCATAATTTTTGTCTTTCTTCTGGAGTTAATCTTGGGAAAGTTTCTGGTTCTTGATGATGTCATAATCTTAAAATGTTTGGTTTATGACGAACTAATAAAATTAATCCTCCAACAATATTAACAATTTGAATTTCTAACATTCCTGATGCAAATCCATATTTTACACCACTATGTCCACTTGTAATATTTTCATAAATTGGCATATGTAAGTAGTTCATTCAAGCAAATCTAGTTCAAGCATTATTTCAAGCTTGATCAACTCAAGTTTGATATCCATTTCATTCTCAAATGAATGAATTTAAACCATTTAATCATGGTAATCAAATAACAATTCCAACAGTTACAGCTCCAGCAATTGAAGCTACACTAACTCTTCTTGAAATAGCAGCAGCGATAAATCAAACTACTAAAAAGATTAATAAGTATCAAATGTTTGAAATAAAAATTAATCCTAAGAAACAAGAAACTGCTTTTCCACCTTTAAATTTGTAATAAATTGGTCAACAGTGACCAATTAAAGCAAATAAAGCAGGGATAAAGTAACTTGTTTCACTAAATAAATAACTTGGAATTAAAGAAAACAATACAGCTACTAAACCAGCTACAACTGTTTTTAATCCATCAAGTAAGGCTGCTAGAAATCCTCAACCTTTTCCTAGTACCCGAACAGTATTAGTAGCTCCAGGGTTCCCAGATCCAACTGTTCTAATGTCAACCCCAGCAACTCGTTTTACAATAATTGTCGATCAAGAGATTGAACCAATAAAGTAAGCGATAATTGATGCAAGGATTATCCCTAAGTAATGCAAATCTTATCATTCCTTTTTTCTTAGACATTTATTAATGACTTATAATAATGTTATTATAAATTAAATAGAGCACAAACATAAAGGAATTAAGAAATATGGATAAAAAATTAAACGAAGTCATCAATTTAAATGATATTGTTTTAGATATTTTAAAAGATGATTTAAAAAACTTTGAAAAAATTATTGAAATTAATAAGGTTGAAAAACCAAGTTATTTTGACAAAACTTTAAGTCTAATTAAAGATTCAACTGACTTAAATGAAGTGGTTGGTGAACTTGGAAAACTATTTGATCATTTAGCTTCTGATAATGATTTAGATTTAGCAATCTTAACTCAACAATTCTTACAACGTTATACTTTCTTCTTACAAACTATTGCTGATTATGACCAATTTAGTGGTAATTTCTCAGCAAACATGATTAACGGACATAATACTGCTGAAATCTTTCAAGCAATTTTTGTTCCTTTCTTTTCAGAACAAATTAACTTATATTATGAAAATTTAAAAAAAGGTTTACAAATTTATGATGTTAAAGATTGAAGTAAAACTGTTGATAAAGAATTAAAAGAATACTTAAATAAAGGTTTAGAACAAAAAGACTTTATTACTAAAATTCAAGATGTTGAAGACTTAATTAACTATCTTTCAGATCCACAAAAACTATATAAAGAATTAAACATTAGTTTTACAGAACCAAATGATCCTTCAAAAGAAGCTTTCTTAGCTCAACTTTCACAATTTAAAATCATTCTTCAATCAATTGATATTTTAGTTGAACATGTAATTAAAGCAGTTGATAAGGTTGCTGGATAATAATGGCTACAGTTAAAAAATCAAAATATGATTTAATTGATCCTGCTAATATGGACCAAACCGAATTAGATGAACTAATCATTAAAAACAATGCGAAACGTGATAGCTATAATGAACAATTAAAAGCTACCTACAAACGTGTTTTAAATAAATACAAATGACTATGAGCAATTCCAGTTTTTGGTTGAGTGATTTATTTTAGTGTTAAATCAAAAGTTTTAAACAACGAAAATGTTGCTATGCAATTAACTTTAATTAAAACTCATATTGCTGAATGTGAAGTTCAAGATGCTTTTATTAGAAGACGCCAAGAACAATTAATTAAACAAAACAATAATAATTAAAAAGTAAACCTTAAAGTTGATTTCTGACTATAAAAAGGTTTACTTTCTTTTTACCCTTAAATATAATCAAAGAAGCACTTGTAACATTTTTATAGATAGAAAAATAATCTATAAATTACAAAGCTATAAAAGCATATCCACACTTAAAGGTGATAAAATAACTTCAAAGCTTTATACTTTTTAGGTAAATAGAGAATATAGAAGTTTTTATTTTTTATATTTTAAAAATAACGAAGAGGAAGGTTTAAAAATGAAAAAAAATAAAAACCCAAAAGAACCCAAAAAAAGTTTTTTTAAGCGTACTGGAGAATGATGTAAACTAACTTGAGACTCTTATGTAGTTGAGTTAGAAGACAGAATCTTTAGAAGCTGAAAACGTATTATTAAATTTATTGGGATCTCTTGTATCCCAATTATTTATGGGGTTCTTTGTGTAATAGCCTTCTGAAATCCAATTGACGAATTAGGAAAGGCACCAACTGTTGTCTTAAATAATGAAAATAGCATTATTTTAGTACAGTCATCAAAAGAAAACCCATCAAAAACAACAAATAATAATAAAGATAATTATGCCTATGGGCCGTTGAACAAAATTGTTAAAACAACAACCAATAGCCAGGTAATTACTCCTGAAAGATTAAATGAAGAATTAAGAAAACCAGAATATGGTGGATATGATACTGATAATTATCCAATTCATTATTCTGAAATGGGTTCTTGAGTAATCCCATCACAACTTCTAGAAACAGAAGCTGCTGTAGCTGGTGTTGAAGCAACATTAAATCGTTTATTAAATGAAGAAGCAACCAAGGGTGCTCCTGATATTGTCTTAACAACTGAAAATGATAAACAAGAAAAACAACGTTTCCAATATGACAACACTAACCCAACTTTTAGCTTAAAAGTTGCTAGTGGTTGAGACATGATGAAAAAAGGATTTGAACCAAAAACAGATCCGAATAAAAAAGATACTGACTATAAGTTCTCATCAATGGGAGCTGATGGAAAACAGTTAACAAACGTAAAATATGTAAATGATCCTAAAGAAATTGAAAAACAATGACAAGGAACTAAATATTACGTTCAATTTAATATTCCTGATGGTTATATGGAAAAATTAACTTCATATTTAGGAGCTATGATGACAAGTCCAAGTGATTCAGATCAAGCTTTAAATGATTTGGTTAATTCAATGAAACCATTAGATATTTGAACTACATTCGAAAGAAACTTTATTTTCGGATATATCTTAAATACTGCTTCAAGTGTACTTGATGGAGTAGTTATTAAATCGATTCCAGCCTTAGTGAATTCAACTCTTGTCTCACAAGGTGGAGCAAAAATTTCTTATAAAGGTGCTGTAATTCGTGCTGCGATTGGTGCAAACGAACAAATTACTCCAACTTTAGATGATGCAACTGAATATGTAATTCCAACAGCTGCAAACTTACCAATGAGTTCAGACAACAAAGTTGTTAAAGGATATTCATTGTTTGGTAATACCGGTGCTGCAGCTGGGGCCTCAGCTGACGAAGTTGGTGGAAAATTCATAGCTACAATTCAAACCTTACTAACATTAGCAAATGATCCTAATTTCGGAAATACTCTTGGGTCAATTGGAAAAGCTTTAGGAATTAGTCCTGATATCCAAAATATTATTTCCTTAATCACTGAAATTGCTGATGCAGTTAAAAGTGTTCTTGGATCAAATGTTACTGATGATGTATTAATTGCTTTAAATAATGAAGCTTATGAGGTCGCTAGAACTGGAAAAACGCCAAGTGCTAATTCCAATTTAGCAAAAATTATTAAAGCTATTATTAAATCAACAACTGGAAAAGATATTGGAGACATTACTTCATTAAAATTCACTCCATTATTTAACTCAGATGGTTCAATTATGCCATTAAAAAATGATGCTAAAGGACAAGTTTCATTTAGTCAAAACTTTGATAAATTTATTTCTTTAAACCAAGACACTTTCTTTGGAGCAACTACTGCTAAAGAATTATTACCAAAAATCTTTTCTTCAGCAATTAGTAGTGCAACTCATGGATTAACTCCAGAACATGTTACTAATTTAACAATCCAAGGAAAACAATTTGGAATTTATGGATTTGGTTTAGGACAATTCTTCTTAGTGATTGGTCTATACATCGGATGTTTATTACAAACATTCATCTTCGATAGAGCTAAACGTTTATCACGTGCTAAATGATCAAACTGATATATCTCTAAATTCATGTTATTTGCAACAGTAACATTCTTCCAAACTACATTAGAAGTTTGAATTGCCTATGCCGTCGGATGGCATGAACTTGGAGCTACAACAATGTGCTACATTTGGTTAATGCTCTTGTTTGCAGATCTCGTCTTTATAACCATAGTTCAATCCTTATGGTTCTTAGTTGAAGATGAAGCAATCGGAAGATTCTGTTGTGTACTTGTAATGGTATTTTCACTTACAGCTGGAGGGGGAACTTTCCCAGCATTCTCACAATTCGGATTCTTCAACGCAATTTCATATGTTGTTCCATTTACATATGTATTGAGAGCGACTGGTGAAATTATCTACGGGGTTGGTGACTATGGAACTACCGCAACTTCAACAAAATTCATTCTCCAACAATTCGGATTCTTATGAATCTACATTGCCATCTTCTTCCCAATCGGGTTATTCGTAGCAGCTCCTGCTTTAATGAAAGATATGGATTATGGATCACGTTATGGTCACGAAGTTTCAAAAGGTCTAGAAGAACTTGGAAGAACTGAAGAATTAAACAACTTCAGAACTGTAAAATGAACTTCAAGAACTGGTAAAAAACACTACAAATATAATTGAAAAGCTTTACCAGATGGATTTAATCCTGACTTATACTTCAAATGTCATGAAATGTCTGATTATGAAGGATCATTCAAATGATGAAGAAGAAAAGAACATGATTTTGTTCAAAAACCTAACTATAGTGATGAAGATACAATCACTAGAAATGAATAATTTTAAAATAAGACTATCATAGTCTTATTTTTTTATTTTTCTCACTTTTTAGTCTTTGTTTTAGTTGATTAATATAATAGAATTAGAATATTGAATATACTTTTATTATTGTTATGTGGATTGGAGAAAAATAGATGGCTAAAAGACAAAAAAGAAAAAAAACCAAGTCTCCATCAGCAAGTAAAATTACAAAATTTGCCAATAGTTCAATTCCAGAAACTTTAGACGCTTTAAATGTACCAACTTTCGGTTTAACTGAAAAGTATGTGGCTGATAAAACCAAAAAAGTTGGAAAAAAGGAAAAATTTCCATGATTTAAATACTTTATTGATTCATTCAAAGATGCTTTTACTTTAATTTTGTGTGCGATTGTTGTTTATAACTTAGTTATGTTCTCAATTGATCCTGAAGAATACACATATATTGCTGGAGCTGGGTTAATTATTTGTTCTCTTGCAATTTCAATTATCGTAACTGAATTTACGAACTATGGAATTTGAAAAGGAAACCAAAAACAATCTAGTGTCGTTGAAAACGTTAACGTCTTGCGAAATGTGGTTTTAAATGAAAATGGAAACCCGTTTGCATCCCCGGATCAAGAAAAACAATTAGAAACACACTTAACTACAATTAATATTAAAAATATGTTAGTTGGAGATATTATTTATGTTAAAGCGGGAGATGTAATTCCAGCTGATGCAAGAGTTTTATATGGTGATGACTTCTATGTTGACCAAGAATTATTAACTGGTTCAAATGTTCCTGTTAATAAAAAATATTTCAATTCATCATTCTCAAAAGATATCTTTAAATTATCAAACATTATTTATCGTGGGACTAAAGTTACTCGTGGTGGATGTTGAGCATTAGTTTTAACTTCGCCTGATAAATCAGTTTATGCAGAACAAGTTGCTAAAATTTCTAATCAAGAAAACAAAAGTACTTTTACAACTCAAATTAAAAAAATTACAAGAACAATTATTTATACAGTTATCATAGCTGTACCAACAATTTTCATTCTTGTAGCCTTATTAAAAGGTTCAAAAGCTGGATTTGGAAATGCCAGTGTTTGAGTGGACTCAATTCTGTTTGCAATGTCTTTAGCTATTGCTTTAAGTCCTGATGGATTACCAATGATGTTATCTGCAGCCTTTTCTAGAACAAGAGGACAACTTGCTAAAAAGAACATTCAAATTCGTGATTTATCCTCAGTTCAAAATATTGGATCTATGAATGTTTTAGCAGTTGATATTGCAAAAACATTCTTAAATGATGACTACCGTATTCAAAGTTATTCAGATTTATATGGCTATAGCAATCCGTTGATTATAGACTATCTATTATTATCATTTGCTGAATCACCTTCAGCCGATTTAAATCTTAATAAAACAGTTTTAGAAGCTGCTGAATATAAAGCAAGATTACAAGAACTTAAAAAACGTTATGTCTTTATTAACCGTATTACTGTTGATTCAGGAGTTTATTTACATTTCTTAGATAAACAATTAAACAAAGAATTAATTATTAAAAGAGATAAGATTGACACTTCTTTAGGATTGGCAACAATGGCTATGAATGCAGAAGGACAATTAAATAAAATTACTCCAACTCAAAAAGTTAACTACTTATATAAAGACGAACGCCAAGGAGCAATCCTAAGTTATGGTATCGACTTTAAATATTTAGAAAAAGAATATGAAAACTTTAATAACCAAGAATTATTCTTTAAAAATTATGATTTCTTAGGTAGAGTTGATTTCCAAAACTCAGTAAAACCTGGAAGTTCATCAATTATTAAAGAAATTCAAAAAGAAGAAATTAATGTTGTTTTATTCTCAAGAAAGAGTTTAGGTGAATTAATTGCCTTATCTCGTGAGCTTGATTTCAAATTAGAAGAAGCTATTAATGGTCAAGAAATTTCTAAATTAAGCGACGCTCAATTGTATAAAAAAATGAAAACTTCTAATGCTTTTTATAACA
Source organism: Mesoplasma lactucae ATCC 49193 (assembly GCF_002441935.1). Classification (GTDB taxonomy): domain Bacteria; phylum Bacillota_I; class Bacilli_A; order Mycoplasmatales; family Mycoplasmataceae; genus Edwardiiplasma; species Edwardiiplasma lactucae. The sequence goes on along the minus strand of NZ_CP023668.1, from coordinate 306,660 downwards.
TGAACTTAGCTGATGAATTAAGAGTTTTAAAACTATACAAGAAAAAAGAAAATACAGTTGGATATCTTGGATCTGATATTGAAGATACTTTCCAATTATTAACAGAAGATATCGGAATCACTACTGATAGTTCTGATAACTTTGCTCAAAGTGCTGCAACTCTTGTTGTTAACCACTTAGATTTAATGCAAATCGTCACTTCAATTCGTGCTTCGCGTGTTGGTTTAATGAATACAATGAAATACATCAAGTTAAAAAATACTGGAGCTATTTCATTAGTTGCTAAATTATTATTTGGAATTATTCTTTTAAACCATGAATCAATGACGGCAATTCAATTACTAGCTCAAAACATGGTTTACAACGTTGTTGAATATACTATTATCTACGATGATGTTAACGAGCAGTACTTGTTAAAACCAGTTAAATGAGACACGAAGTCCTTACTTCCATTTGCCTTTTCAAATACAGCAATTATCTTATTTATTCATATCATAGTTATGATTATTATGATTTTCGCCTTTGATACAACCATGCTATCAGACATCAGAAATGAAAAAGGAAACTGAGAAGCTCAATTACAACAGTTACAATCAACTGCTTTTATTGAAGATTCTATTTCTCACTTAGTCTTCATTTTTGTAGCCAGAGACAACTTCGTGCGTTTCTGAAAATCAAGACCAACAAAACCATTGTTGATTGCCTTGATTCTTGCAGCAGTGTTCTTCATTGCTTTACCAACAATTCCAAAAGTACAATCAGCATTTAGCATGAGAACTCCACAATGAGAATTCTTCGTTATCTTGCCAATTGCCATGCTTGGATTGATGAGTCTTGTCGACCTTAATAAAGAAATCTATTTCCGTCGTCAAAAACAATGATTCTAATCAAAAATTCATAAACAAATTAAAATTATTTAAGAATCTATTATATTATTAATAATGGTTCTTAAATATGTCCGCTTAGCGCAACCGGTAGAGCAACAGACTCTTAATCTGTGGGTTGAGGGTTCGATCCCCTCAGCGGACACCAAATAGAAAATTAATTCCCTAGTGTTTCACTAGGGAATTTTATTTTGTCTATTCTTTTTGCATTATAATTAGAATAACAAACGGGGGATTTAAAAATGAGAATAGTTAATTACAATCCATTGCTAATGATGCTTTGAAATTTTAATAATAACGTTATGGTTATTAGCAACTTTTCGAAATGAGGTGCTAATGAAGATGCCTTAATTAAATTAGCTAAAGAAAAACAAATTAAAGGTGAATCTTTAGCAATCATGAATATGGTTACTTTAGAAGAAAAAAATAATGCTATTATTTCTGATGATGTCATTCAATTATGAGCTGAAGAACAAAACATTGATTATCTTGTAACCTATGCCATTGGTGATTATGAACAAAAATTTGGTCAAGAAAATATGTTTAATGGTATTGGTAAAAACTTAAATGTTGATCAAGTTGTGATGAATAAAACTTTTTTAATTGGTGAAGAGCAAGTAAACCAAAAGAAAATAAATAATATTTTTGGCGAAAGTTCAGTCTTTTTACCTAATACCATAAGTGAAGGACCTCGTTTATTAAAGCTAACTAACAACTTAGCTGATGGTAACGTTGAAGAATACTTTAAAGACGCTGGTGCTTATTTTGAAATGAAAAGTCACGTAGTTGAAGGAAAACACAAAGGACGTCTATTGGGATATCCAACTGCAAACTGTAAAGTTTCACCTGATTTCCCTTTAAAAAAGGGTGTTTATTATACTAAGAACTATCTTCCAAATATTGAAAAACCTTTTGATGGAATGAGCTGTTATTGAATTAACGAAAAACAAGAATGTGTTGTTGAAACTTATTTATTCAACTTCAACCAAGAAATTTATGGTTGAAATATTAGAACACAGTTTGTTAACTTTCTAAGAGATGGTGTTGCTGTTAACAGTGATGAAGAACTTAAAAAGCTATTAAAAAACGACGAGGAAAACGTCGAAAAAAATTATTTAGGAGGAAATAAATAATGAGTGAAATTAATTACCCTTTATTAGGAAGTTATGTACCAATGAGTAAATCAACAGATTACTTAGTTGGTGCTGTTAAAATTGCAGAAAGCGAAGATGCTAACTGCTTTATGTTTTATACAGGAGCTCCACAAAATACAAAAAGAGTTCCAGTAAGTGAATTAGAAGTTCCAGAATTTAGAACTGATATTGCAAATAGTGATATTAATTTAAACACCGTTGCTATTCATGCACCGTATGTTGTAAATTTGGGAAATTCTTTAAAAGCACATACTTTTGATTTTGGTGTGCAATTCTTATCACAAGAATTACAAAGAGCTAGTGAAATTGGTGTTAGCTTAGTTGTCTTACATCCAGGTAGCGCGGTTGGTGCAACTGTACAACAAGGACTAGACCAACTAGTTAAAGGCTTAGATGATATTATTGCAACTAAACCAAAAGGAATCAAAATCTGTTTAGAAACAATGGCTGGTAAAGGAACTGAACTTGGAGTAAATTTTCAAGAACTAGCTTATGTTATTAAAAATGTTAAAGATAGTAGTGATCTTGGAGTATGTATGGACACTTGTCATGTCTTTGATTCAGGATATGATATTAAAAATAACTGAGATGGAGTTAAAGAAGAATTTAACAAAGAAATTGGTTTTGATAAATTATGATGTATGCATATTAATGATTCAAAAAATGGATTAGATTCAGGATCTGATCGTCATGCTAACATTGGGTATGGACAAATCGGTTTTGATGCACTTTGCAAAATTGTTTGAGATGAACAATTTAAAAACGTACCTAAATATTTAGAAACTCCTTTAGTTGAAGGTGTTGCTCCTTATAAATACGAAATCAAAATGTTACGTGATAAAAAATTTACTGACTTTGTAAAAACTATTGAAGAAAGTCTTTAAAAAAATCTCTAAATTGTTTTATAAAAATAAGATAAATGAGATAATAAACAAATATGCCTGAGGGGAGAACTTTTAATGAGAAAATTCTTATCAATTTTAGCTGCAGTTGGGTTAACTGCCACTGCTTCAACTAGTGTTGTATCTTGTTCAAAATATAAAAATGTCCAAAACACAATATTTAACTCTATTAAAGACATCACTCAAGCTTCATGAGCTAGAACTAGTGATGCTAACGCAATTCTAGTCCCTAGTGAAACAATTGGAAATGCAGATGCGATAGAAACCACATTTAAGGATCCTGAAAATATTAAATTAGTAAAAAACTTAGTAGCTAGTGGATTTGATAACTATGGAACTGCAAAACCAATAATTTCAAATTTTGAAATAAATTTTATTGGTGTTTCTTCAAAACAAATAAACGTTCCTAAATATGCCGAAACAAATAAAAAAGATGGAAAAGATTTTGTCTATCATAACGTTTCGCAGTATTATGTCAATTTTAAAGTAATGGATCCAAGAACTCAAAAAACTACAGATTTATTAAGCGTAAAGATTTTAGATGAAAATGAATACAATTATTTAAGCGGAATGGCTGGTTTAGCTTATATGGACGATATGGCTAGTTCAACTTCGCCTATATTTGAAGCTTTATCAAAAACCGTAAAAGATTATGATGTGAGCACAGATAAATGAACGCCTGCTTTTGATCAAAATGAAGAAAAAGCTCCTCAATGATCAAAATTAGTTAATGATTATAGAGCGAATCTTGTGATGAATTTAAAAAATGGAACAAATGTCTACAATGTATCAGACGGAACACTTAACAAAACTAAATGAATACCTGGTGCAAACGCAGACAATAAAATCGTTGGAAATTTAGCATTGCTTTTAAAAAACGATGTTACAACTGCTATATTAACTTATAGACCACAAATAATTTCATGAGCTAAAAATATCATCAATTTTCAAAGAGATCAAAAGGCTGAAAAAGATTGAAGAACTCAAAAAAGCAATTATAGTCTTAAACAATATCCTATTGGTGGAGTTAGAACGACTCAAACTCCTAACGGTAAAGCCTCAATTGAAGTTAAAAATGATTCCTTAGGAACATTATGAATCCAAAATGCAGTAGGTCTTTAAAATAAATAATTAATAACAAGAAAGGGAAACAAAATGAAAGAAGTTAATTTAAGAAAAGAACGATACACATTAGTGAATATGTTTTATCGTTATTTATTAATGAATAATACTGTTTCAGAAATGAAACAACAAATTCTAGATCAAAGCCAAGGAGAATTATCTGATAAAGGTGAAGATGTGGCTTTAGACATCGCTGAAAAATCACCTGAAATCTTTAATGAAATTAAAGATAAACTAAGTGACAAATGAGATTTAGATAGACTTCCAGCTTTAATCAAAGCAATTCTTTTAGTTGGTGCTTGAGAAATCAAATACACCAATACAGATAAACCGATTGTTATTAATGAAATGGTTAACTATTGTAAAGATATGGAACCAGATTATGACTACAAATTTGTTAACGCAATTTTAGATAAATTCGTTAAAGAACAATAAAAACAGAAAGAAGTTGATTACTATCAGTAAGCAAATTTTAAGTGTTAATCAATTAAATACTTATCTAAAATCTGTTTTACAAGATAATCAATTCTTACAAGATATATACGTTACAGGAGAAATTAGTAATCTAGTTTTCAATAAATCCGGACACGTATATTTTTCTTTAAAAGACGAATCTTCAACAATCTCATGCATGATTTGAAAAAATAATGCTGATAAATTAAAGAGATTAAAACCAAGCGATGGGATGAAGATTAATGTTGTTGGTAAGATTGATTATTATGTTCCTTATGGAAAAGTTAGTTTAGTAATTCACGATGTCACAATCGAAGGAATTGGCGAACTTCAACTTATCTTTGATGAACGAAAACATGCTTTAGAACAAGAGGGATGATTTAGTCCTTCTTTAAAAAAACCATTACCAAAATACCCAACTAAAATCGGGATTGTTACAGCTGACACTGGAGCTGCAATTCACGATTTAATTACCACAATTAAAAGAAGATGACCTATTGCAGACATCTTCTTATTTCCTTCAAAAGTTCAAGGTGAAGGCGCTAGTGAAGATTTAGCTAAGAAAATCATTCAAGCTAATAACTTTAATCAAACCTTAGACGTTTTAGTTGTTGGAAGAGGTGGGGGAAGTTATGAAGATCTTTGAGAATTCAACGAAATGCCGGTTCTTGAAGCAATTCGTAATTCAGCTGTTCCAATTGTTTCAGCAGTTGGGCATGAACCTGATGTGACTCTAGCTGATTATGTAGCTGACAAAAGAGCAGCAACCCCAACTGCTGCTGGAGAAATTATTACTCCAAATATTACAGAAATTGAAGAAGCAATTCAACATCAATACCAATCTTTAAAAAAGGATATGGTTCAAGTTTATAAAAACAAAGTTAATGATGTTCAGAATGCTGATAATAGACTTAATAGTTTAATGAACAGTCTTGTAAAAAACAACGATGACAAAATCACTAGCTATAAGAGTATTTTATCTATGGCTATAAAGAATATCATAAATTCACAAGAACGCTTAATATCAAGCGATTTTGACGCTTTAAAGACTAAAATCGTCCAAAGATATAACAATGATCGTCGTAATTTCGAATTTTCTTCAAATGAATTAACAAAATCAATTCAACAATTGGTTTATAAAGCAGAAAATGAAATTTCAAACGATTATAAATTTATTAAGGTTGGAATTAAGAACTTAGTTTCAAAATATGAAACTAAAATTGATAATGAAATTAAAACAATTAAATTATTAGATCCAAAAAGACCTTTGGAAAACGGTTATGCTTTAATTGAAGCGAACGGAAAAGTTTTAGCAAACAAAGATAAATTAAACCCAAATGATGAAATTAAAATCATTAGAGAAATAGAAACTGTAATTGCTACAGTTAAAAAGACAATAGAAAGAAGTTAAAACCACAATGGAAAACAAAGATAAAAGTTTCGATGAATTAATGAACGAAACAAACCAATATATTAATAAACTAAACTCAAACGATATCACAATGGATGAAGCTATGAAACTTTTTGAATTAGGAGTTAAAAACTTAAATGAAGCTAAAGCTAAATTAAGTGAAAACAAAGCTAAAATTCAAAAAGTTTTAGAAGATAACAAATTAGAAGACTTTAACTAAAAATAATGGATAAAAAACGATTAGATGTTTATCTATTTGAATCAGGAATAATTGATTCAAGAAGTCGAGCTAAAAGTTTTATTGAGGGTGAACGTGATGTTTTTGTGAACAACAAAAAGATTGTGAAACCTTCTTTTTTAGTCTCAAGTGATGATGATATTAAAGTAATTCAAAAAAATGAGGTTGAATTTGTTTCAAGAGCTGGCTATAAACTTGAAAAAGCAATTAAATATTGAAACTTAGATTTAACTGGTTTAACTTGTTTAGATATTGGTGCTTCAACTGGTGGATTTACTCAATGCTGTTTATTAAATAACGCAAAAGAAGTCTTTTCAGTTGATGTTGGACACGATCAACTAGTTGAAAGCCTAAGTAATGATAAAAGAGTCCATCAACTTGATAATGTTAATTTCCGTGACATCACAACTAAGATAATTAGTGATGAAATTAACTTCTATTGTTGTGATGTAAGTTTTATTTCTTTAGAACACATTTTAAAACCATTAACTAATCTAAATTTAGCTAAGAATTCTTTTGGAGTATTTTTAATCAAACCACAATTCGAACTTTCACAAAAAGAAATTACTAACGGAAAAGTTAAAGCAAAAGAAGACCATTTTAAAGCAATTAAAAAGGTAATTAACTTAGCTACTGATAATAATTTTATTGTTAATGACTTAACTTATTCTCCAATTAAAGGGAATAAAAAAGGGAACATTGAATATCTTTTATTATTATCACGAGATGAAAAACTAAAAGCTTATCGTAAGTTAACTAATGAAGTTATTCATCATGAAATTAATGAAGCCTGAAAAGAACTTTAAAAAATGAATAGTAAAAAAGTAATCATGCATTTAGATATGGATGCTTTTTTTGCATCTTGTATGCAGTTAAAATACCCATATTTGCGAAATAAACCAATCGTAGTAGCTTATAAAGATAAATCATCGATAATTGTGACGTCTTCTTATGAAGCACGTAAATTAGGGGTTAAAACTGGAATGCCTTTATATTGTGCTTATAAGCAAACTAATAATGCGATTATTCAAGTAGATCCTGAATATTCATTGTTCTCAACTTATTCAGAACAAGTTTTTTCAATTATTTATAATGAGTTTTCTAAACAATTAGAAGTAGCTTCAATCGATGAATGTTATATTGATGTTACAAATGAATGACAACGTTATGGAACACCGAAAAAAATGGCTATTGCAATTAAGAATCGTATCAATGAAGTTCTTGGTTTAACTTGTTCAATTGGAATTAGTGATAATAAGTTCTTAGCCAAAGTTGTTGGAAAAGTTAATAAACCAAATGGAGTAACTGTTGCTAATCCTAAAAATATAAAAAATATTTTATGAGATAAAAACGTTGATGATATCCATGGAATTGGAAAAGCTCTTTCTAAAAAAATGCACAAACTAGATATTAATACAGTTAAGGATTTAGCTTTAAGTGATGATGATTTTCTTTTAAAGAACTTTGGAAGATATGGTTTAGAATTAAAAAGAAATGTTAATGGATTTGGTTCTGACGTTGTGTTAACAAAACACAACGATTATAAAAATATTTCAAATGAGGTTACTTTATCAAACCCAATTTATAATGAAGAAGAATTTTTAGAATTAATTCATAACTTAACAATTCACGTTGCAAATAGGGCTTCACAAAGAAAAATGGTTGCAAAGACTTTAGCAATTAGTGTTCATTATGCTTGAAAAGGGGATATGGGTGAAGATTTTGATCAAATCAAACACCATAAAAGAGAATCTCATCAAATAAAAACAGAAGAGTACACAGCAGATTCTGAAGTTATGTATGCTTATTTAAACCAATTAGCTTTAGAAAAAATTGATGTTTCAAAAGGAATTAAACTAGTTTCAGTTGGAATGAGAAATACAATTAGAAGAGAATTGATACCTTATCAATTCTCATTTATGGATAATGATAGTGATAATTTAAGTAATTACTTTTCTTTACAAACCCAACATAAGATTAAGCGTGCTAAAGATATCGAAGCAGCTCACGGAAAGTTATCTGGTCAAACTAAATATATTAAAAAAGATGAAATCCATTTTTCACCAAAAGCAAAAAAATAGGTAAGCGAATGATTGAGCATTCACTTATCTATTTTTTTATTGCGTTCTACCTTTACGATATTGTCTTCGGATGTAATAATCATCATCAGGTTCTATCACGCCAAGGCGAATTCCTTCATCCATTTCTGAAAGTAGAGTGGGTCATTCTGCTTCTAGTTGATGGATAAGGTGATTTAATTCTTCTTGTTTGTTAATAATCTTATTAACAAGGCGAATTTTTTCCTTTCTTTTCATTTTGTCATCTCCATTTACCGTTACCGGTTAATTTTCATTATAAGACATTCTTAAAAAAAGACTATTAATTTCAAGAAAAAAATTTAATAATTTTATTATAAATAAAAAAACTAGCATTAATTTGCTAGTTAATTAATAGAATTTGCTTCTAATGCCAGTATTACCATCTTGGCGTTGATCATAAATTTTACTTTCTTGACCATTGATGAAATATTGTTTAATTTGGTTATTAATTTCAGTTCAATTGTTTTGTAAATCATCTTCTGAAGTTCAATCATTTTTTTGAATCATTTCACTTAAGATATCAGATAATTTATCTCGATTTTCTTTTAAGAATAATTGTGAAATACAAACATAATTTAAAAAACCATCAGCAATATAAATTCCTCTTTTAGTATCACTTGCTAAAACTGGACCTGTTGATTCTTTATTTTCAAAAACACGAGAGTATTTTTGTCCACAATTAATAAACTCAAAACCATCAACTCCATAATAACCTTCTTGGCACGTATCAAGGTTGATAAATTCTAAGTTTTTAGTACCAATGTTTTGTTCTAAACAAACTTTACAAGTACCACATTCTTCTAAATTAATAAATTCTCCAATGAAATAATCATTTGCTTCACAAAAATCATCAATCTTTTTTAATTTTTCTTGAAATTGTTCTTTCACAGCTGCAGGATAAGCAACTACCTTATCAGAGAAGAAATCAATTTTAGGATATAAAGATTGGTTTAAATCATGAAGTTCTTTTTCAAATTCTGACATTTTTTTCATATTAATCTCTTCTTTCTAATTAAAGAAAATAGAATCAGGGTTATTTTCTTTTAAATCTTTTGTTTTAAATCCTAAAAATTGAATTAATAGGATTAAATATAAAGTCGCAAAATAGACATTATCTCTTAAAGTATTTGCAACTCCGCTTCCAGTATTTTTTAAACAAGCTTCATATATCAAATGATATTCTTTTTGTTGGTATTCATTTTCTTTATAAGTAAAAATACTTGGTTCATGAACAAAGAAATTTCTTTTTTCTTTTAAATAATAACGATAGAAGTTACATTTATCAAAGTTTTCTTCAACATCACTTAAAATAGTTACAACAAAGGTATGAGTTTTTAAATCAGAAAAAAACAACTTCTCTCACATTGCTTTTGCCTGTTCTTTAGTTAATGATTGATCATCATTAATTTTATTTTCTAACCCAATTCCTTCTTTTGTTGCATCATATAAAAAAGCTAGTTTGTCATAAAAATCAACAATATTAGTAAATAGGTTAACCGCTCTAAAAGAATTATGATTTAAAAAATCTATTTGGTAATGATTTTGATATCATTGAATTTCTTCATCAATATAGTTTAAAAACCGTTTTGTTTCAATATAAAAATCCTTTAAATCATGATTCTCTTCAACCATAATTTTTGTTTTAACGATGATGGGATGCAAATCATGAAGATCAATCTTGCATTCCTTTTTAAAAGAAGTTAAACAGTTAATATTTCTCTTCTTTGGTGCGTTTTCAAAAACACTCTCATTTGGTTGAATAGTATTTGGTTTTCTCAGTGACCTTTTAAATATTTCTAAAATATCCATTTAAATTATCAATTCCTTTTCTAAAAAAGTTTATTATTTGATAATTAATTTCATAAATTCATTTACTTTATTGTTTAAAACTTCAACATTCATTGTTAAAGGATCGTTTTCTAAAACATAATCGATTCTTTGATGAAGGTTATAGTTATTTTGGATTGAAATAACTTTGTTAATCTCTTTTAAAGTTTTGTTTTTTTCTTTAGCAATTTTTCTTTTTCATTTATTTGAATATAAGAAAGAATCAATTTCAGGGTTTGCTAAATATAGTTGAACATCAATTGATTTAATTCCGATTGATGGAAGACAAGCGCCTTCAACAACCACATTAACATTAGCTTCACTAAGTATTTTTAAAACTTGATTTACTTCTTTTTTTAAGTATTTTCAAATGACTTGAGAAACCTTTTTGTTCTTCTTTTGAGAAGTAAAAATAACTTCAGTCATTTTTTCATGATCAATTTCATTATTGTTATCTAAGACGTCAATTCCGTCTTGTTTTAATTTAAATAAATCATATTGTAAATCAATGTTATTTGACATAACAACTTTAGCTACTTCATCTAGGTTTAAATAACTAAAGTTGTAATTATTTGCTATATATTTAGCAACAGTTGATTTCCCAGAACCAATATTGCCAAAAATTCCAATAATCATTTCTAAAGAACCAATGCTTTCTAATAATTGTGTTTCATTAAAGAAAGTTGTTTTTCAGCAGAAACATTAGTAACTGTTATTATGCATTGCCCTGCTTTATTAATAACAAAATACTTTGTTCTTGATTTACCAACTGAAACATATAAGTCTTTTTTAGTTTCAAAGCTATGAACTGATTCTTTCATTAATCGATTAACTTCATCTCTAACTTCTCATTCGTCTTTTCCTTGAAGGTTAAGACGTTCACGACATCGTTGTAATCCATGATCGGTGAAGTGAAAACTATTTCTTTGATAATAACTCATTTTTTCTTAACCTTCCCCTTTTACAATAAAAAATAAAAGTACATTTTTTGTACTTTTATATTCTAACATTATTTATTTTTGTCTTTTTTATCATCTGAATCATTATCAGATTTTGAATTGTCTTCTTTTGGTGTTTTTGGTTTTTTCTTAAATTTTGATTCCAGTCATAATGAGAATTTAGATTTTGGTCTTAAAACCGCTCCATCTTCATCGTCGAATAATTCTGGACTCATATTGTATTTGTGACCTTGGTAAGCTGCCATAACTGCTCTTTGGTATTCAGCGTTTGCTAAAGCAATTTTTTGGCGATCTTGTTTTGGGTTTAAGAAACAAGTAACTAAACACATAACAATAGTTAATGATAAGAATGCTAGCGCTACATCCATAAAGGCACAAATTCCTTTAACTGGATAAACATCTTCCATTCCGTTTCATCATTCGTTGACTAAAGTTGTACTATAACCATCTGACTTATCAAAATACTTATTAAAGAATTTGTCTCATGTAGATTGTAGTTCATGTGGATTTGCATAGTGATAAATTTGAACAATTGTTATTGCAAAGAAAATAATTGTAAAGATTAATGCACCATAACCAACTCTGTATTTTTGGATTGTGTTTTTTGGTTTACTAAAGCATATGAATCCTAGATAAATCGCAGGAATTGCATATAAAATATATGTAAATACCATCATAAATCCTGTTCCTTGAGTTGTATCAAGGTGAAATTTTACATTATTTATATCTGCTATCGTTTTTGTTCCTTGAACTATTTGTCCATTTTGAACATCGTTCAAGTGTCATTTCATCATTGCTTCTTGTAATTGAGCATTACCAATTTTATCTAAAGAATCACTTAAAGTAAATGTTGTAGCGCTTGCTCAAGCATTTGCAGCAATTAAGATAATTGCTGAAATAATCACAATTACTCCTAAAACGATTTTGAATGTAGGCATTCATTTGGGTTTAGTTTTGTAAGGATAAAATCTTGGGTCTTGAGTTGGAGGTTGAGGCATATTTTGCATCACACTCTCAAACATATTTTCAGCTTGATTATAAGCTTGTTGGTCTGCTTGAGTTTGTCCAGCATTAGCACCAGCTCCAGCTGCTCCTCATTGTTGTTGATTATATTCTTCTGTTTTTTTACGAGATTCTTCTTCTTTTAATTTAGCTTCTTTTTTCTTAAGCTCTTCTTCGTCATAATGCGCCACTTTTTGTGGAGTAATTCTAGCATCTAGAAGAACTGTTTCTGAAGTAAAGGGAAGATTATTGTGTTCTAATTCTAATCTATTAGTGTCAAAATTTTTATTTGAGTAAGCGATGAAATCAGAATAATCTTGATACATTTTTTCAACAGAACGATCATTTAATCTCTCAAAACGTAGTTTTGTATCAGTGATAATCACGATTGCTTTAGCAAAAGTAGTTGATCATTGTTCATCTTTATATTTAGCATCATGTTCTTTTTCTAAAGTGATTAAATCATTTACTAAAGTAACTGCTTGTTGACGATACTCTAAGTCTCTTAAAATTCAATATTTTAGTTTGTCGTTTTTAACTACGTTATAAAGTAGTTCAACAATACTGTGATAAACTTTTTGTGAATCCATTACTTCACTCCTTTCATTGTTTTTAATAACTCTATTTCTGAAATAATTTCGGAATTAAGTTGTCCGTTAACTAGTAAATTATTTAAATTATAAAGTATTAATATTTTATCATTTAATGCTTCAATATCGAGTTTATTATTCTTTTGTAAAACCATTTTTACTCGATATGGATGAGCTTTTAATAATTCGGCGATTTCTTTCTCACTCTTATGTTGTTTTTTTAAGATTAAACAATCACGAGTGAAAGAAATATTACTTGCTAAAAGATAAATTAAGTTAATAAAGTCATTATTTAAATCAATATAATTTTTAAATTCATGAATAAAGTTTGAAACTTCATCATTAATAAAATAATCACTTAGTTTAAAAATATCAACTTCAGCATATCTTGTTAAGTTATCATCAATCACTTTTCTAGTGATTTTTTCATTATTTAAAGCAGATAACTTTTGAATTTCATTATTAATCACAACTAAATCATTTGGGATTTGAGATAAGAAGTAATTAATATCTTTATTTGAAATTTCTTTTCCGCTACTTTGAAATTTCTTTTCAACATATTCAAAAATTTGCTTATCAGTTAGTTCTGGAATTTCAATAACTTTACATTTATCTTGAAATTCTTTAGAAATCTTAGCTTTTTTGGAAAGTTTTTCATAACAAACAGTAAAGATAATGGTTAAATTTTCATTATTAGTATTTAAGATTTCTAACATTTGGTTGTTATAGTCTTTTTGTTTCTTTTCTTTTTCTGATAATTTCTTATCAGTTAAGAAATAACAGTCATTTAAAATAATAATTTTAGGATCATCAAAGATAGTTCTAGTTCTAACATCTTGTAAAACTAAGTTAAGGTTAGAATCTAATCAAGAATATTCATGAATTTCAGTTTCACTGTTTTGTTCTAATTCTTTTTTAACAATTTTATTAACTTGTTTTTTAATTAGGAAAGTATCAACACTATAAACTAAATACAAAACTAATCAAACTCCCTTATAACCCTTTTTCTAATTTTAATTATACTAGATAACATTCACCATAAAATTAAACCTATCAATTTGGTTTATGATATTTCTTTTTAATTAAAATTATGACAATAATTAACTTAATTCTTTTATAAGTATTTTTTGCTATAATTTAGAAGTATTGGCAAAGAAACAATTTGTAAGGAGTTGAATTTATGGCAAATATCAAATCACAAAAGAAACGTGTTTTAACTAACGAAAAATCTCGTATGGCTAACAAAGCGTTAAAATCTGAAGTGAGAAAAGCTGTTAAAAAAGCTAAAATCGCTAAAGCAGAAGACGCAGCAAACAAAGTTGAATTAATCAACGAAGCTGTACGTTTATTAGATAAATCACAATCAAAAGGTGTATTTAAACCTAATAAAGTAGCAAGAGAAAAATCTCGCTTAATGGCTGCTTAAGACAAATCCTGCAAATATATATATTTTGTAAAAGTAACTAAGAAATTAGTTACTTTTTTTATTTAAAGAAATAATTTGTTTGATTATTAGTAATTTTATATGGAATATGTAAATCATTTAACGTTTTAATTGTTTCTTCGTTTGGAAATTTTCTCATCCCACGATTTTCTCCAGATATAAAAACTATTTTTGGTTTTATAAAAGATAATAACTCATAAGAACTACTAGTTTTACTTCCATGATGTCCTAACAGCATATAATCAATCGGATTTGCATTAATACTTAAAACAAATTGTGAGTCATTTAAAAGAACTTGTTCTTGATCTTGTTCTAAATCTGACATAATTAAGAAATTATTGTGATTAAAGTTAACTAAATAAACTAAACTATTATTATTTTCATTCTTATTTAACTGGTTTCTATTAAAAATACTAATTATCGCGTTTGAAAAACGATATGCTTCTTTTGCATTTTCTCTAGTAACAACTTCTTTAATTTTGATATTGTTTTTAATTAAATTATCAAATTGATTGTAATGATCATCATGAAAGTGGGAAATAAAGATACAATCAATTTTCTGGATTCCATAATAATTTAAATAACTAGGAAGAATGTTTTTTGATTGACCAGGTCCAACTCCAACATCAAATAAAACAATCTTTTTTCTTTGTTTAAAAATTAAAGATTGTCCATTTCCAACATTTAATAATTCCATTCCCTCTTTAAAGAAAATTAATTTATAAACGAATAATCAAATAATACTAATAATTAATAAACTAAAAATACTTCATTTTAAGATTTCATGTTGTTGGTTTATTAAAAAGACCTTTAATAAACTAAAATAAAATAAGTATCAATATAATGGGATAAAGCCACAAGCATAAAAAATATTAACTGGTTTTAAAAAGATAAACTGATTAACTAAAATTTGATCAATAAAATTATAAACAACAACAATTTTAGGAATTCAGAAACTTAGTAAAACAAAGATATTTAAGATTCCTAAAATTGGAGCAAATAACAAATCAAAAACTTCGTTTAAATAATAAAAACGATAATCGACAATCATATTTACAACTCCAAAACTTAAATTACAAATAATTAAGTTAAAGATAATTTGTTTTCAAAAGCTTTTAAGCGGATTGTATTTTAAAAAGATTAAAGCTGCTAAATAATATAAAAATATTTTAGTTTGAATTAAACTATTATCTAAACTAATTAAACAAGAATAAACAATTACTCATATCGCTAGATTACTTGTTTTTGTTCTTCAAAAACTAAGAATATTTTTAACTAATAAAGTTAAACCAACTCTTGTTAAAATAAACGGAAAATTTAAAGTGAAAGCAAAGAATAATAAGAATAAATCTAAACTTAAACAATAAATATTGATTCCGATTTTATTTACATTAAATCTTTTCATCAATCTTTTAAATAAATAACTTAATAAAAAGATCGGTATTCCACTAAAGTTTAATAAATAACCAATACCTAAACTATTAATACTTTCATTTAATTCAATTGTTTTATCACGGTTGTTTAAAAGAAACACTTGAGCTAAATCATTGTTTAAGAAACGTTGATAAAACAAATTAAGTTGAGATAACCAACCTTTATTTTGATAAAAAATAGTTGATAGTTTTAATTCTTGATAGACCTGTTTTTGATTTAAGAACTTTTGAAAATCAAATTCATAATAATTACTTTTTAAATTAAGTTTTTCAAAAGTTCCAGAAATAATTAGCTTCTGATTTAAAACAACATTGTCATTTGGCAATTCAAAACGACTTAAATAATATTTATGAAAGCCTTTTCTTAAAATTAAATAACTTGGTTTTAATTCTTGAATCCTAAAAGTTTCTGATTGAAAGTTAATGTTTGTCATAAATTTTTCAGTTAAGAAGAAACCTATTAAAAAACTTATAAAGATTAAGAGAGTGAAGATAAAAGGTAATAGTCTTTCTTTTCATTTAAAAACGGTGAAAATGATTGAAACAAGCATTCCAACCAATAAGAAATATCATTTGTTTGTTGATAATAAACAACAAATTGTTGTAAAAGCAAAGTAGATCAGAAAATAAGTTGAAGGTTTTAAACTAATCTTAATCATATAGTTTGACCTTCAATTTCAAAATAACTTTGATCCAAATGATAATAAAAGTTATATATACTAATGTGATAATGCTTTTCAAAATCACTAATTTTATTTGGTTTAAAGTTAACTTTATTAGGATAAAGAAGATATTTATCTTTATATAATTCGATGTTTCTAAACTTTAAATCATATTCTAATTTAGGGATGCTTAAAAAGATAATTAGACTTCATAAGCTAATTATCAAAATTAAGACAAAAGAAAAACTAAGACGTTTTTTCATTTTCTAAACTCTCCTTCAATAAGAGTAAGAAAAAAGTCTTAGTTTTTTTCGCTTTTTAGTTCATTTATTTTTAATTCCAAGTTTTTGAATTGTTCTTGGTAGTTTTGATATTTATCTTTTTCTTGTTGAACTTTTTCAGGTGCAGCTCTTTTTACAAAGTTTTCGTTCGCTAACATCTTTTCAGAACGATCTAGTTCTTGTTTTAGTTCAGCTCTTTTCGCTTCTAATTCTTCTAATTGTTTTTCAAAATCAAAGAATGTGGCATTATCAATTTCAATAAAGAAAGTATCTACTGGAATTGAAGTGATTTTTTTATTAGTTAAATCTAAGTTGTTATCAACTTTAGTATTAACAAAGTTTTCTAAATAATCATTTATTAAAGCTAAATGGTTATTAATTAATTGTTCTTGTTCAGAAGTTAAATTAGATAATTTAGCATCTAAATGAACATCTTTTTTAATATCATTTGAAGCTCTAAAGTCACGCAAAGCAGTAATCATTTCAATTACATAATTAATGTAATCTGATTCAAATTCATGTTTAGTAGTATCAATTGTTTCTTCAAGAATTGATTTTTTCAATCCTAATTTTCCATAGATTTCTTCTGTTACAAACGGAATAAATGGATGTAATAAGATTAAGATTTCTTTTAAAACATAGAATAGAACTTGTTTAGTATCACTATCCCCATTGTTTAATTCAACTTTTGAAAGTTCAATGAATCATGAACAATATTTATCTCAAACAAAGCTATATAGTTCTCTTCCAACAATTCCAAATTCGTATTTTTCAATGTTTGGAATAATAACTTCTTTTAATGAAGTTAATTCACTTAAAATTCATTTATTTGCATCTGATAAATTAGCATTATTTGTAATTTCATCAATGTTCATTGGTTTGAAATCATCACCAAGATTCATTAAAACGAATCTTGAAGCATTTCAAAGTTTATTAATAAAGTTTCAAGCATTACGAACTTTTTCTTCGCTATATTTAATGTCTTGTCCTGGAGTTGAGTTAGTTGTTAAGAAGAATCTTAAAGCATCAGCCCCATATTCATGAATTACATCCATAGGATCAATTCCATTTCCTAAAGATTTAGACATTTTACGACCTTCAGAGTCACGAACTAAACCATGGATTAAAACATCGTCAAATGGTTTTTCATCAACAGCTTCTAGGCTTTGGAAAATCATACGAGCAACTCAGAAGAAAATAATGTCATATCCAGTTACTAAAACAGAAGTTGGGAAAAAGGCTTGAAAGTATTCGTTTTGTTCTTGAGCATCAGGATTTCACCCTAATGTAGCCATTGGTCATAATCCTGATGAGAATCAAGTATCAAGAACATCTGGGTCTTGAGTTCAATTTTCTGTATCTTTTGGCGGGTTAACACCAACATACATTTCATCAGTTTCATTATGATATCAAACAGGAATTCTGTGCCCTCATCATAATTGACGAGAAATAGTTCAGTCATGAATGTTTTCCATTCATTTTTTTAAGACTTCATTAAAACGTTCTGGGAAAAATTTAATAGCATCATCAGAAGCTTGTAAATCTAAAATCATTTTTGCTAATGGTTGCATCTTTACAAATCATTGAGTTGATAAGTAAGGTTCAACAATTGCATCAGATCTTTCAGAATATCCAACTTGATGGTCAATATCTTCAATTTTAATTAAGTCATCAGCTTTTTTAAGATTTTCAACAATCTTATCTCTAGCAGCAAATCTATCTAGACCTTCATATTCATTTCCACCCATTTCATTAACAGTTCCATCTTCGTTTAAACAAATTGGCATTGCTAAGTTGTGGCGTTTTGCGATTTCAAAGTCATTAATATCATGAGCTGGAGTTGCTTTCATAACTCCAGTTCCAAAGTCTATTTCAACATAATCATCCCCAATGATTGGTAAAGTTTCTCCATTAACAGGGTTAATAACTTCTTTACCAATGTATTTGTTATAACGTTCATCATTTGGGTTAACTACGATACATTGATCAGCAAACATAGTTTCTGGTCTTGTTGTAGCAACTTCTAAATACTTATCTTTATTATCTTTAAATCTGTATTTAAAGTAATACATTTTTCCCGGTGTGTCTTTATAAATAACTTCCACATTAGAAATGGCAGTTTTTTGTTGTGGGTCTCAGTTTACAATTTGTTTTCCTTTGTAAATTAAACCTTTGTTGTACATATTTACAAAAACTCAATTAACTAAATGGTTAATATCTTCATCTAAAGTAAATTTTTCTTGGCTATAGTCTAATGATAAACCGATGGTTTTTCATTGTTGACGAATGGTTTCAGCATATTCTTTTTTTCAATCTCAAGCTCATTCTAAGAAACCTTCGCGACCTAAATCAAAACGATTAATTCCATTATTTCTCAAACGTTCTTCAACTTTAGATTGCATTGAAATTCCTGCATGATCCATTCCAGGTAAGTAAATAGTTTCATATCCACTTAGCTTTTTAAAACGAATTAATGCATCTTGTAAACTTCCATCTCAAGCGTGACCTAAATGTAATTTACCAGTTACATTTGGTGGTGGTAAAACGATTGAAAATTTAGGTTTATTGCTTTTTGGATTAGCTTTAAAATAACCATTTTCAACTCATCAATCATATCTTCCGTTTTCAACTTCATCATGATTGTATTTTTTACTTAATTCATCAGTTTTAGCCATTAAAATTTATCTCCCTTTAAGTTTTCTTTCAATGATATGATTTTACAATATTTTTCAAAACTTTATAAGTATCATTCCCTATTCAGAAAAGAAAATTAGTTTATCAATCAATAATTGCTATAGTCATATTCCTATATAGCCTGTAGAAAGAATGAATTATGACTATAGCAAGTAAAAACTAAGTAATTTAATTAGAAATGACTTCCTTTATAACAATTAATTAATGTTTATCGTTAAAATATAGATAAGTGGTTTTTACTTTTAAAGATTTATCTACTACCACATATTATTTCTATAGAAGGGAGTTAATAAATTATGGATAACCAAAAATTTGCTGCTAAAAATTATTTAAACAATTATAGAACAATGATTAGTATGGCTTATGTTTTTGCAATTTTAGGGACTATTTTATTTTCAATCTTAATCATTCCAATGTGTTGAATGATTCCAATGACAATTAGAATGAAGAAAAAAACTTATTCAACTGACATCACTCGTTGTGCTGGTTGAGGTACATGTGCTTTCTTCTTCTTAAGCTTCCCTGCTGCAGTTTGTGCTTGAGTTGCTCACACAAACTTTAGAAGATTCAATAGAGCTTTACAAGCTTAATAAAAAACTTAAATTAAAAATAGTAATTTGTTTTCCCAAATTACTATTTTTTTACTTTAAAATCATATGGTTGCTTACATGGAGGTATCAAAACATGCAAACAAAAAGAGATTATGCAAACAGTTATAAAACTATGATGACAATTGGTTATGCTTTTGCAATTGTAGCTTGTGTTGGTTGTGGATTATTATTCTTAAGTTTCTTATTTCAAACTTTAGGAGGATATTACTACACTGAGGATGGAATTATTTTAATGGTTTGTGCCATTATTCCGTTCGCTTGAGCGATCCCAATGACATTAAGAATGAATAATAAAAGAAGAGCTAGTGAACCTAGCAAGTGTCTTGCTTTAGGAATTTGTTCTATTATTTTCTTAGGATTAGTTTCAGGTATTTTTGTAACTATTGCTCACACTTACTACAATAAATGACAAACAGCTCCACCTGACTTTGGAAATTTTAGTCAAGTGAATGTTGATATAGAATCAAAAGATTAATAAAGTTTTTTTAACCCTCTATAAGTTTTTTAACTTGTAGATGGGTTTTTCATTTAAAATAAAAATATTGTTTATAAATAAGGAGAAATATAAATGTATAACGCTAAACAAAATGCTGCAAACAATTATAGAACAATGATGACAATTGCCTATGCTTTTGCAGTAGTTGCTACAGTAATTGGAGCATTTGCAATTATTCCAATGTGCTGAATGATTCCAATGACAATTGCTATTAACAATAAAAGAAAAGCTGCAATGCCTCAAAAATGTTTAGGATTAGGAATTTGTTCTTTAATCTTTTTAGCATTGATTCCAGGAATCTTTGTTATCATTGCATACACTTTCTATAGCAAATGAGAAAATACATCAACTGTATTATAATAAGTGTCTGAACCTGATAAGTATCAGGTTCTTTTTTTTATTCTTCATAAACCAATTTGTTTATAACCCTAACATTACTTCTTATTTTTAGTAAAATTAGAAGGTACTGAAAAAAGGAGACAAACCAAAAATGAATCGTGAAATCCTCGAAGAGTTGGATAAGATAGATTCTGATAGTAAAGATCAAATAAAATCACCAGATGATATATCAAATGACTTTTCAAAATTAAAAGTTGTTCATAGTTGACTTTACTGATTTGCAGTTACGTCTTTAATTGTAATTACACTTGTAACTATTGGAGAAATTCCGTTACTAATTTTAAATAGAAAACCAGAAAAACTATGAATTAACTTAGTTGTTACCATCATAGTTATGTGTTGATCTTTTGGAATTTACTTCATCCTTTTCCATAGAGGAGTTACAAGTTATGAATATGATGATGCATATTATTATTCTGGAAAAACTATCCGTCGCTTACATGAAGTAACTTATGTAAATGACGCAATGTTAGTTTTTGCCTTAATTATTTGTACCATCGATTTCTTCTTATTCTATGGAGCTGATATGACTATGCTAACTGGATCTGATAACTTAACTTATTATAAAGATGCAATGCCTATCTTATTAGCAATTTCAATTTTAGTTCCAGCTTTAATTGTTCCTATCTTAATGCAATTCATCAACCGTTCTTTAAAAAACGGAAAAGACTTCCGTCACTTTGATGAATGAGTTAAAATGAACGGAATTTCTAAAGTTAACTATATTGATAAAATTGATTACAATGCTGAAGACTTTTCATGAAAACAAGTTTCATCAGATTTAGAATTAAATCCTGATGTACTTATTTTCGACAACTCATCAGAAAATAAATCAAAAGAACAAATTGATTTATATAACAAAATCCAAATTAAAATTGTTAAAGAACTATTGGTAGTATTTAATTCAAATAATACAAAACGCTTCCAATATTTAAAACAAATTACAACAAAACGTAATAAACAAAACAGATTGTATATTAAAAAAACAATCCGTAACTCAAACAACGTAAGTAGAATTAAAAAAATAGATCAAAAGAACCAAGTTCTTTCTCTATTAGCAACACCCTACTTCGAAGCTTAACAAAAAAAGATTCAAGAGTAATTCTTGAATCTTTTTTAATCGACTTTTTTATCAGTTCTTTTAATTTGTTTTCAACGTTTCTTTTTAACTTCCGCTTCTTTGTTAGCTGGAAGTGCTCATAAAGGTTGAGGTTCAATTGGAGAAAATAATACTTCTCATGGAGTTAATTTCTTTTCTCCACTAACGATTTTTTCGTATTTAGCATCATGTTTGTCCATTTTTTCTTGAAGGTTTTGACGACGAATATTGTAAGCTTTAACAGTTTCTTTAATATCATCTTCTTTTGTAGCAATATTAATACTTACTGTAATCTTATAAATTTCTTTCATTTCTTTTTGATCTAGTAATTTAATTGCTGTATCTCTTGGGGAGATTCCAAAAGTAAACACATCAAATTTGTATTTTTCAGCAACTTTAATACGTTTAATTTTTTCTTTGTAATAGATTTGTTCTTTATTTAAATCATATTTTGCAAGAAGAACTTTATGTTTTTCATTAACTTTTTCAGTTTTCGCTTTAATATCATCAAGTTTGATTTCATAACTATCTAATACAGCTTTTTCAGCTTCTTTTGGATTAGTTTGTTGACTTGCAGTTTGTAATTCTTTATTTTTTCAAGCAATCAATTCAGATTTTTGTTCTTCAATTTCTTTAGTTTCTTTGTCTAACTTGTCGTTTTTACCTTTTAATCAACGATTTAGGTTTTTAATAGAAGCTTGAGTAGACATTGTAACTTCGTTTTGAGCTGCATCTTGAAGAGTTGGTGATTTGAAATCATCAGGTAAATCGTTAATTGCATATCTTGCGATTTCTTTTTTAGCTAATCTGTATAGGAAGAAGAAAGCAACCATTGTAGCTGGAATTTCACTTAATCCGTTTAATAAGAAGATTGCTCAATCGCCAGTTCCATCAGGTGTTTTTCTAGCGATAGCTCAACCAATTACAATAAATCCAACACCAAAAATTAATGAACGGAATACCGCTGTAATTGTTGCATCAATTGGATGACCTGTTCCTTGGAATAAGGATAAAGCACTATAAGAAATTGCCGCAAAGACAATTCCACAAACATATGCCATAAACCATCATTTTAATTCTGCTGGCCCATCAAAGGCTCTCATCATAGGGCCTCCTGCGACAGCAATTAAGATTAAGCAGAAGACTCCTCAAACAATACTCATTAAAACGTGGATTCTTCAAATTTGAACTAATCTGTATCGTTTTTGAGCACCTTTACAGTATGAATAGTTGGCATTAGCCCCTTCCATCATTCCGATAATTGGTGCGTATAAGATGTTCATTCATGGGAACGCAGATGACATAACTCTTAATGTTGGTGAAATATAAGTTGTATCAGTAACCCCACCTTCATAAGTAACAACAATTGCATCACGAATTTCTGGTCCATTATGTGCTGTTGTAATTAGTAATGTAGTTACAAAGTTAGAAACAGCGAAGATAAAGTTTGCTAAGAATGGTGATAAACCATTTAATCAAATTTGTCCTGCAGTTTTTAATTTCAATTGAACGTGTTTAAAGTTTGGTCTTAATAAGGTGTTTTTAGAAAAACAAATAACCATTAAAATGGCAATAATAGCAAATGATCATGCTAAGAATGATCCATAAACGGCTGCTTGCATTTTCTTATCAGGTGCAGCTGCGTTCATGAAAATTTCTCCAAAAACAACGTTTAAGATAACTGAAGCTAAGTTAATTCCGATTACTCATCACACTTTTCCTTCAGTTCTTAATAATGTTGATAGGAATGCAGATAAAGCTAATAATGGAAATCCTCAAATAAACATTTGAGTATAACTGTTTGATAGCATGAAGATTAATGAAGTATCATGCATACTATAAGAAATATTAGCTTGAGCTGTAATAATGTATGGCGCTACAAAGTGTAGAACTAGAATACCAGCCGCACTAATAATTAAAGTTTGGATTAATCCGTTTACTAAAACACTATCCATTCTTTGTTTATCACGAGCACCCATTGCTTGACCTCATTGAATTGAGGTTCCAACAGCTGTTAATAATGATAAAGCAGATAATAAAGTAATAATCGTATTTGAATATTGAGTTGAAACATTAATTAGCTGCTTCGCAAATAATAATCCATTATCATTTCAATTTCCAATACTTCCAATGGAAGTATGATCAATCGATATTGGTGTTGTACCAGATAAATTATTATGTAGATAACCAGTAATTTTGCCATCTATAACCATTGATAAAACATTATCAACAGCGAAATTTAAAGCTAATTGTTTATCAACGATTCCGTATAATGAGTTAACCAATTGAATGATAACCATTGGCCCAGCCATAAACATTAAAGCCTTAAAAGGTGTTGCATAACGCATAATTCACTCACGTTTAGTAAATAAAGAAGATTGTTTGTCAAAGTTATCAGTGCTTTTATCATCTTTATTATTAGAAGCATCATTTGAAAGGCCTTCTAATTCATCTAGAGTGGTTGTTTGTCCGTTATTATCCATTTATATCCCCTTTCTGTTAATAAATTTTGTTGATTTTTCGGACTATGAAAAGTCTTTTTACGTATTAAATAATTATACTAAAAAAGAAACCCTCTCGTAAGCAAGAGATGGTTTCTTTTGAACTATTTTTGAACTATATTGTTCTTTTTTGTTTATTTTTCTTTTTAGCAGCTTTTTCTTGAGCTTGATCTTTTCTAACAAGATCACTTACCATTTTACGGTTACGTTCTCAAGGGTTAATAGCATAGTGGTATCCGAAGAACACAATTGCGTCTGTTAATAAGATTAAGGCTGGAGCTGCAAATGCAAATCCGATAGCCATAAAGATAACTCAACAATTGCTTGATGTTCAACTTTTATCTCCAACTAAACTAAACACAGTATCATTTAATCCAGGAATAAATAAGATTAAAGTGTTTAAAACAACAGCAATGATTGAAGCAACTAATAATGATTTATTAATTGAAAATTCAACACGTTTGTATGATTTTCAGTTTGATAAACGAATGATGTGAGCAATGATTGCTGGTGATAAAGTAGCAACGATAAACATTGCAGTACGGCCATAAACAATTGCATTAATTTTTGCATCACTGTTACGGATAAATTCGTTACATTTTAATAATTCTTTTCATGAATCAAATTGATGAGAAGGACCATCTCCAAGAATTGTTGAACCAGCAACGAATTGATCTTTATTAATAGTTAATAAATTATCAGGAGTTGCTAACATTCCAACATAGAAAGCACCAATTAAACATCCAGCAAGAATAGTTGAGATTTTAATAATTGGTCATAGTAGTCCTTTTAATAAACCATTGTTTCCTTTAATTGGCGGAAGTGACATTAAAGAATCATCATTTGGACCCATTCCCATTGAAATAGCTAATAATGATTCAACAACTAAGTTGATTCATAAAATGTCAGTAGCTTCTAATGGTGAAGTATGGTTAATTAAGGAAATAATTAAAATTCCTAAAACGTTAGCAATATTAATTCCTAGAAGGAAAACAATTGTACGACGAATTTTTTGTCATACGTTTCTTCCTTCATTAACCCCTTTCATCATTGTTAAGAAGTTGTCATCAGTTAAGATTACGTCGGCCGCTTGTTTAGCAACATCAGTTCCAGTAATCCCCATGGCAACTCCAATATCAGCAATGCTTAAACTTGGAGCATCGTTAACTCCATCTCCAGTCATAGAAGTAATATTTCCTTTAGCTTGTAAAGCTTGGACAATACGAACTTTATGTTCAGGGTTAACACGAGCAAAAACTTTAATATTATCAATGACACGTAATAATTGTTGGTCATTTAATTTTTCTAAAGTAGCACTAGTCATTACTTCATATTCTGTATAAGCAATGTCCAAGTCTTTAGCGATTGCTAAAGCAGTTGTCGGGTGATCTCCTGTGATCATAACAACTCTAATTCCAGCATCGTGTGCTTCTTTAACAGCTTTAACAGCAGAATCACGAACCGGATCAATCATTCCAACGGCACCAACGAAAATTAAGTTCTTTTCATAATCTTTTTTCTTTTGTTCGTCTGAATAAGCAAATCCTAAAACACGAAGTGCGTTTTTAGAAAGTGAACCACTTTCTTTTAGGATTTCTTTTTTCATTTTTTCATCTAAATGTTGAACTTTATTATCTAATAAAATACGGTCACAAACTTTTAATAATTCATCAATAGCACCTTTAACACAAATGATATTATTTTTTCCATCTTTGTTAACTGTAGTCATTAATTTTCTTTCACTATCAAAAGGTAGCTCATCAATACGTTTGAATTTCTTACGATATTCTTGTTCATCAGCGCCCATCTTTTCAGCAAAATCAACTAATGCTAATTCAGTTGGATCTCCGATTCTTTCTTCGCCTTCAGTTACTGCATCATTTGGTAGTAATAGAAGTTTTTTGAAGATATCTTTTTCAAAGTTATTAGCCAAGTTTACATATTCTTTAGCATCAACAACTTTATTATCTGTGATAACTTTTTGAACAGTCATTCTATTTTGAGTTAAGGTTCCAGTTTTATCTGTACAAATAACGTTAACTGAACCTAAAGTTTCCACGCTTGCTAGTTTTTTAACAATCACGTTTTCTTCAGCTAAACGTTTAGTTGAAAATGAAAGTGTAATTGAAACAACAGCTGCAAGTGATTCTGGAATAACTCCGATTGCTAAAGTAATCGCAACCATTAGATAGTTACTTCATGCGTTTTTTTCTCCAGTAAAGTATAGAGAAACGAAGATTACAACAGCAATTAAAACTGCAAAAACAGAAATTCAGTAACTGAATTTTGTTAATTTCTTTTCTAAAGGGGTTTTGGTATCAGTATTTGCATTAATAGTTGCAGCAATCTTACCAATTTCAGTTTCTTCACCAGTTTTAATCACAACTCCAACAGCACGACCATTAACAGCAAAAGTATTCATAAAACAAATATTTGTTTTATCAGCTAGAATGGTTGTTGGTTTAATTGGATTGGCGTTTTTATTAACTGGTAAAGATTCTCCAGTCAGGATTGATTCATCAACTGTGAATTCAGAACTTTCTAAAATTCTTAATTCAGCTGGGATAAATCTTCCAGCTTCAATTAAAACGATGTCACCAGGTACAAGATCTGCAGCATCGATTTCCATTTGCTTGCCATCGCGCATGACAACAGCCCGTGGTTTTGACAATGTTTTTAAACTATCAACTGATTTTCTCGCCTTTACAGTTTGTACAGTTTCTAAAACTGCATCAATTACAACGATTGCAATAATCACAATAAAATCAATGAAGTCACTAGCATGAACTGGTTGATGTCAATCACCAATTCTTGGCGCTAAAACTGAAATTACAGCAGCAATCATTAAAATGATTTGTAGAGGTTCAACTAAAGCTAGTAAAAAAGTGATGTATCAAGGACGAACTTTTCCTTGTGGAAGAACGTTCTTACCATATTTACTTAAACGAGCTTCAACTTGTTTATCTGTTAATCCAGTTTCAATATTTGTATCTAAATCCTTTTCAACTTCCTGAGTTGGTAAGGATTCTCAATTATCAATATTATTATCCATTTCTTTCCTTTCAATCCCTAAACTTCAGGGTTAACCTCCAAACGTTTACAAATTTCATCATAAACTTCATTCACATTTCTTTTATCAGTGTTTGAAATTTTAATAAAACCATCACTTGGCTTTAATTCTAAAGTGTCACGAATCATTTTTTCATTTTTCTTGATTTCGTTTTGTTTTAGTTTATCTAATTTAGTTCCAACAACAACTACTGGAAGCTGGTAGTATTTTAAATATTTATACATTCCTAGATCATCAGTGGTTGGTTTATGGCGTAAATCTACTAACATCACAACCAATTTTAAATTAGGTCTAGTTTCCATATATTGGTTCATCATATCAGAGAATTGTTCTTTCATTTTACCATTTACTTTAGCATAACCGTAACCAGGAGCATCAACTATTCGAAATAATCCTTTATTAATATCAAAGAAATTTAATAGTCTAGTTTTCCCAGGTGTTGAAGAAATCTTTGCTAGTTTTTTATTATTTGTTAAAGCATTAATAAATGATGATTTCCCAACATTTGAACGTCCTACAAATAATACCTCAGGAATATCATCATCAATTCAGCCTTCAATTCCAGCTGCAGATTTAATAAATTCTGATCATTTTACTTTCTGTTCCATTATTTAAATCTCCTTTCTTTTTTATTTTCAAAAACCATTATCGTTTAAAAAATCTTTTAATTGTCATGAATAAATAACTTTCATGCGTTTAATATTACCAGTGATTTCTTTGTCACGATAATCAATATAAAGATATTTTCTATGGTTTGATTCTGATATTTTTGTAATTGAATTTCTATCAATAATATCACTTGATGAAATTAAGGTATTATTCTTAATTGCTATAATTAACGCGTTTGCTTGCTTTTGTGAAACTAAGATATAGGCAATTGCAAAAACAATTTCAATTAAGAATAAACATTCAAAGATATAGCCAACAATTTTGCTAGCATCTTCATGTGAGTCTTTAATACATTCATAAACGATAAATAGAATTAAAGCTGCTATGTAAAATAAACAAATTACGATTAATAAAGCTAATAAAGTTTTAAAAACTTTTTTATCTTCAAAGATTGGTAAGCCTTGTTTTTTAAAAGCATAAATTTGTTTAATGCTTCTATAGGTAGAAAAAACAAATAGACCAACAATTATGGCTACAACTGTAGCCAGAACAAATCCAGAAATTATCATTCCACTATTCATTTTCTTTTCCTCTTTCAATTAATTCTTGTAAAACAACAACAGTTTCTATATTTTGATTTACAACTTCATAAACACCAAACTTTGTAGTCATCATAAACCCTCTATAGAATTCTTTTCCTAAAGGAATCATTGAAGGATAAACTCTGATTAAATCCTCAATTGGGATTAAAAGATTTTTTCCACCATCAACAATAAGAACTCTTTCATTAGTAACAATCAAAGGCCCTTTCATATCAGGTTGTTCAAATTTATGGCGGGTGCTTTTTAAAGAATAAGTTCAACGCAAAATCCCGGTTTCGGTTTGTCAAAGACGATCATCTTCGTCTTCATCAGGATCGGGATTTTGGTTATATTTACGATATAAGCGAGACTGTTTTTTACTCTTACCGATTCCATCATTGTACAATCTCACCATTTTTTCATACACAAATAATTCTTCACCATCGCGTAATTTTAAATCAGTAGCTAAGGGAATTAAATCTTGATTCAAAGCTTTTAATTCATCAAATTCTTGAAAGTATTTTTCACGATCAGAACTCATGACTTTATGTTTAGCATTAAAGCTAAAAGCTAAAATTCCAAAAATAAGAAGGGACAAAAGTCAAACACCAACTACAACAATCAAAGCGATATATTTAGCGTCCATTATTTTATTCCTTCCTTAAAAATTATTCTTCGTCTTCAAGATCTTCACTATCATCATTTAAGAAATAAATGTATGACAATAAAGCGTCAGCTTCAACTAATAAAGTATAGATATCTAAATCTGCTCCTGTTAAAGTTTTAAAAGTATTAGTTGCAAATAACATTACAATTCCTAATCCTTCTGCTCAATCTTTAACTTTTTCATCTCTTTCAATGATTCTTAAAACGTTCATTGATTCAGCATTTAAGTAGTTAGCAATATTTGGATAATCTAAAACTTTTTGAATTGTTGTTTTAAAGTTATCAGTTAGGTGTTTAACAACAACGTCAACACCGATATCTTGATAGTCTGATGAAACTAATAAGTTATCCATGTATTTGTTTAAAAAGATTGGCTCATTTAATAAAGCAAATAATTCATATTCACCTTGTCATGCTTCATCTTTAAAAATTTTGTTAGTAAAATCTAATAATTTTTTGTTTTCTTTTTCTCATTGATGGTAATCTTCAACTTCTTCATAGTTGGCAATAATTTTTTCTAAATGTTCAATGTCTTTGTAGTTTAAACTATCTAATAATTCTGCTGCATAATCTAAATTAGCGATTACTAAGGCGATTCCTTTTTCAAAGAATTCGAATTCATTATCTAATTGTTTTTTTGGGTTGTTCATCATTTTAAAGCTCCTTTAAATAGTCATCTCTCATCTGACCACCTTGTTAGTTATATTATATCTTATTATTATTTCTTTTTTAAAAACTACATTCTTCTTGCTATAACAAAGTTTTTAATTAAGATTTTCTTTATAATTGAAAGTAACAAACGAGAAAAAAGGGAAATGATTAATTGTGATTGAAATTATTAAACAAAACCAAAAAGAAATTGATGTTAAAAATTTAAATTATATAAATTCTTGATTTGATAAAGCAATTATTAAAAACCAAAAAGACTTAATGAAATATTTAAAACGTTTTAATTGAGAATCAAAAATTACTAATAATTTAATGAAGTCAAAAGATCAAATTGACTATAATGCCTTTATTAGAAATGCTAATATTTCTTTCCAACTTTTAGTTGCTAAAGAAGAAGGCATGGAAGCAAATATGAAAGTAATTCGTAAATTCAGAAAAATGATAAATGAATTTGGTGAACAATCTGCTTTAGTTTCTTTATTAGAAATCATCAATGAATATTTCAATGAAATTAATGAAAAAGAAATTTGAGATCGTCAAAAATTAGTAGTTAGTTTAGTTAATAAAACCATTCTTAAACTTTACCAAGCTTTTCAAAAAATGTATCTACACAATATGGAACATGACCCTGATTTAAAAAGTAAAGTTGAACAAGTTTTTGAAAACGACCGAGTTTATTATGATAAAGTTTTTGATCCAATTCCAAGTTTAAAAATCCTTTTCAAATTCGCTTCTTTAGCTTTTAGAAGTAAAAAAATCTCACAAGAACAATTTAATGAAATCTATTTCAATACCTTGTTTGCCAACAGTTATTGAGTAAATTTAAGCTTTTATTCACAAAACTTTGTAAACAGTATTCGTAATTATAATTAATATCTCAAAGACATTTTTAAAATGTCTTTTTTATTTTCAAACTTTCTTTTAGTTAGTTAGGTTTTTCAACCTTAAAGTAGTAAAATACTTTCAAGGAAGTGAATTATATGGATAAAAAATGAAAACAATTAAATAAAAGTGAACTAGACCCACTTGAATATGAAGTAACTCAAAATGCAGCTACAGAACCTGCATTTAGAAATAAATACTGGGATAATCATGAAAAAGGAATTTATGTTGATGTCTTAACAGGAGAACCTTTATTCTCTTCAACAGATAAATATGATTCTGGTTGTGGATGACCTAGTTTTACTCAACCAATTTCACAAGCTGAAGTTGAATACAATCAAGATTTATCACACGGAATGAACAGAATTGAAGCTCGTTCAAAAGATAGTGACTCACACTTAGGACATGTATTTAACGATGGACCACAAGACAAAGGTGGTTTACGTTACTGTATTAACTCTGCTGCTTTAAGATTTATCCCAAAAGATAAAATGGCAGAAGAAGGATATGGAGATTATTTAAAATACGTTAATTAATCTTTAAACAAAAAAAGAAAGAAGGAAAGCAAAATGAAAAAAATTTATTTAGCCGGAGGATGTTTTTGAGGACCTCAAGCAGCCTTTGATTTAGTAAAAGGTGTAACTAAAACAGTTGTTGGTTATGCTCAATCAATTATTGATAACCCAAGTTATGAAGAAGTATGTACTGGATTAACTCGTGCTGCTGAAACTGTTGAAGTAACTTATGATGAAAGTATTATTGATTTAAAAGGAATCTTAGATAATTTCTTTAAAATGATTAACCCAACAACTTTAAATCGTCAAGGACCTGATGCTGGTACTCAATATAGAACTGGTATTTATTCAACTGATGAAAAAGATTTAGAATTCGCAAGCGAATATATTCAAAAATATGTTCAACCACAATATAGATTACCTGTTGTAGTTCAAGTTCAACCACTTGTAAACTTCTACCCAGCAGAAAACTATCACCAAGAATTCTTAAAAAAGAATCCAAACAGACATTGTAATATTGATTTATCACAATTTGGAAATAATAAATAAAAGAAAAACTTCTCAAGCTTAATAACTTGAGAAGTTTTTTATTTTTCTAAATCTAATTTAATGTGAACTTCTTTTAATTGTTGATCTGTAACTGAATCTGGTGCATTTGTCATTGGATCAATTCCTCTAGCATTTTTAGGGAATGCAATCACATCACGAATTGAATCAGCATTAGTTAATAACATCACAATTCTATCTAATCCTAGTGCTAAACCAGCGTGGTATGGTGCACCATAATTATAAGCGTTAACGAATCATCCAAAGTTATCTTCAACTTGTTTATCGGTTAATTCAATTGCTTTAAACATTCTTTCTTGTAATTGAGGATCAGTAATACGACGAGAACCTCCCCCAATTTCAAATCCATTCATAACAATATCATAAGCATCAGCTAAAGCTTCTTTTTTATTAGTATCAAAGTCATTTAGTGATTCTTCCTTTGGCATTGTGAATGGGTGGTGACATGCAACATAACGGTTTTCTTCTTCACTTCATTCGAATAATGGGAAGTCAACAATTCATAATAATTTGTAATCAGTTGTGTATAAATTAAACATTTTTGCTAATTGGTTACGGATTGCTCCAAATGTTTGAGAAATTTTATCGTATTCTCCCCCATTAATTAAGAAAGTTGCTTTTCCATCAACTAGGATATTAAATTCTTTTAATAAAGCATTCTTTTCTTCATCACTCATAGTTGAAGCTAAACTTCCACTTCAAGCTTTGTTTTCATATTTTGCAAAAGCAATTCCGGAAATATGGAATTGACGAGCCATTTCATCAATTTCTTTTAATTGAGACTTACTTAGGATTTCTTCAACAGCAACTCCTCGAATTGAAGCTTTTTCATCATTTAATTTTTGCATTAATTTATTTTCAGAGTTTTTGAAAATATCATTTAAAGTATGAATTTCTAAACCAAATCTTAAATCTGGTTTATCTGAACCATATAAATCAATTGCTTGTTTATAAGGCATTCTTTCTAATGGTTCAGTAATTTCAATTCCTTTAATTTCTTTTAAGATTTGTTTAATTAAAGTTTCAGTCATTTGCATAACATCATTTGAATCAGCAAAACTCATTTCCATATCTAATTGAGTAAATTCTGGTTGACGATCGATTCTTAAATCTTCGTCTCTAAAACATTTAACAATTTGGAAATATCTATCATATCCAGCAATCATTAATAATTGTTTAAACAATTGTGGTGATTGAGGTAAAGCATAGAATTTACCTGGGTTTAATCTTGAAGGAACAATAAAGTCTCTAGCTCCTTCTGGAGTAGATTTTGCAAAAACTGGCGTTTCAACTTCAATAAAATCATTATCATTGAAGTAATTACGAATAATATTGTTAACTTTTGAACGAGTTTTTAAATTATGTTGCATTTCAGGGCGACGTAAATCTAAGTAACGATATTTTAAACGAGTGTCTTCTGAAGCTTCAACTCCATCTTTAATTTCAAAAGGTGTTGTTTCTGATTTGTTAATGATTTTTAAATCATTAACTTCAACTTCAATTTCTCCGGTTGGAATATTTAAGTTTTTTGATTTTCTTTCTTTAACGATTCCTTCAACTTGAATTACATATTCAGGTTTCAAATCTTGAATTAAAGCTTCATGATTTTCATCGATTACTAATTGCGTAATTCCATGAATATCTCTTAAATCGATGAAAGTTAATCCACCTAATTTTCTTATTTTTTTAATTCATCCTTGCAAGGTAACTTTTTCTCCAACATTAGCTAATGTTAAGTCACCACAATTATTTGTTCTAATCATTATTTGTTTTCTCCCACTATTTTAGCGATTGATAATCAATCATTTAAATCAACTTCAACTTCTTCTCCTGAAGTTTGGTTCTTTAATTTTGCTTTATTAGTTTGTAATTCTTTTTCTCCAAGAATCATAACTTCTTTAGCGCGGTATTTTTCAGCTTCTTTGAACCCTGATTTCATTGTGTTGTTCATTAAATTGAAATCAACTTTTAAATTAGCTTCTTGTCTTAAATTATTAATAGCTTTCATAACTTGATCATTAAAAGTTAAAACAATTACATAAATATCTAAATCACCATTAATTGGTAAATTAATTTCTTCATTTTCTAAGATATCTAATAGACGTTCAATTCCTAATCCAAATCCAGCAGCTGGAGTACTTGGGCCACCTAATTCTTGAACTAAATTATTATATCTTCCCCCACCAATTAAAGTTAATTGGTCTTTATTGATTTGACTATCATATTTTATTTCAAAAACACAACCAGTGTAATAATCTAAACCACGAACTAAATTTGCATCAATTGTAGTTTGATATCCCATTTGTTTTAGTAATTCAACTAAATCATCAAAACGAGTTTGGTCTTCTGGTTTTAAATAATCACTCATAACTGGTGCATCAGTAAATTTAGCACCATCAATTTTACAATCTAAAGCTCTTAAAGGGTTTTTTTCAATACGAATTTGACAATCAGAACATAAATCATTAAATGATTTCAAATAAGTTCTTAAAGCTTCAGTATATTTAACCCTTTCTTCTCCATTAACTAAATAGTTAATGTGAATGTTTGCTCTAGTATCAAGTTGTAATGCTTTTAAAATATCCATAGCTACAACAATGATTTCTAAATCTTGTTTAACATCATCAGCACCAAAAGTTTCAATACCTAATTGGTTAAATTGGCGTTGTCTTCCAGCTTGGGGACGTTCATAACGATACATGCTTTCTTGATAAAAAAGCTTTAAAGGTAAGTTGTTTAAAACATAAAGTTTGTTTTCAATTAAAGCACGCACAACACCAGCGGTTCCTTCTGGTCTTAAAACAAGGTCACGACCTTTTTTATCTTGAAAGTCATACATTTCTTTTGAAACAACATCAGAAGTTTCACCAACACTTCTGACAAATAATTCTTTTGCTTCGAAAGTTGGAGTGACAATTTCATGATAATTAGCTTTTTCTAAAACTTCATGGAATACTTCAGTTACATAACTCAAGATTTCCATTCTTCTTCCATAAATATCGCTAGTCCCGCGTGGTCTTTTAATCATTTTAAATCCTCTTACTATTTATTATTTGGTTCTTCAATCACACGATCAACTTCTAAAACACCAGGAATTGATTTCATGGCAGTAATAATTTGTCTTAACTGATCTGAATTATGAACTTTTAGTTTCACAACTCCAGTTGAAGTAAATGTTTTTTCATTAGTATTAGCTGATGCAGAAATAATTGCTGCATGTAAACTAGATAAAACTTTGGTTATGTCATATAAAAGGTTTGGTCTATCATTTGAGACAAATCTAACTTTTGTAACATAATTCTTATTTTGAATATAGTTTTTGTTTCAACGAACAGAAACTAATCTTTTTTTATCTTCTTCTGATTGAACATTGGTACAATTTGGAAGATGAACTTTAATTCCATTTCCCTTAGTTACATACCCAACTACTTCTTCATATGGAATAGGTAAACAACAGTTGGCGATTTCAACCTTCATATTTGAAATTCCATCAACTATTAAATCATTGTTAATATCTGGTGCTCATTCATCACCTTTGTTGATTTGGTCTAATAAAGCATCATCTTTATCAACAGTTAAATCTACAAAGTATTTTTCAACAGCATCTTCAACTTTAATTTTACCATTTGCAATTTCTAAATAAATATCTTCAAGACTTTGATATCCGTCTTTTTTAAGTAATTCTAAAGTTTCTTTTTCGCTACGACGTTTATTTCTGATATTTTCAGAGTTAATATAAGAAATTACTTGTCCTTTTCCTTTAACTAAAGTTGCTTCTTCTTTATCTTTTTTATTTTGAGTTTCAGAATCGGAATTCATATTAGCAGCTAATCATTTTCTGATTTTGTTTCTAGCAGAAGAAGTTTTTGCAATTTTTAATCAATTTAAGTTAGGGGTTTGAGTTGGTGAAGTTTTAACTTCAATTACTTCTCCTGAATGAATCACTGTATTTAATGGAGAAAAGACTCCATTAATTCTAGCTCCAATTGCTTTTTCTCCAACTTCAGAGTGAATTCGATAAGCAAAGTCTAAAACTGTTGATCCATATGGAAGAGTAAGCACATTTCCATTTGGAGTTAAAACATAAATTGTTGAAGTAAAGATATCTTCTTGTAAATCTTTTTCAAGATTAGCAGCATCAGTTTCATCATTATTCATAGAAATAATACGTTTGAAAATATCTAATTTGTCATCAATTTCTTGTTGTTTTTGAGCAGCTGAAGAGTTGTCATTTTCTTTATATCTTCAGTGAGCAGCAGCCCCCATTTCAGCATATTCATCCATTTCTTCAGTTCTGATTTGAACTTCAAAAATCATTCCATTTTTATTAGAAACAGTTGTGTGTAATGATTGATATAAATTGTTTTTTGGTGTTGCAATATAGTCTTTAAAACGACCAGGAATCGGAATGTATTTTTGGTGGATGAATCCTAAAATTTTGTAACAATCATCAACGTTTTTAGCAATAATACGGATCGCTAAAATATCATTGATTTCATCAAATGTTTTTCCATACATCATTTTACGATAAACAGAATAAATAGATTTTTCACGACCAAAAATTGCTTTAATTTCGATATGTTTTTCATCATTTAAAAATTCATTTAAATCAGTAATGATTTGGTTTACTTCAACAATACGTTCTTTACGTTGTTCTTCTAAAAGTTTGCCAATTTTTTTAGCTTCTTTTGGTTCAAGAACTTGGAAGCTTAATTCTTCTAAAGCAGACTTAGCCCCGTTCATTCCGATACGGTGAGCAATTGTTGAATAAGTATCTAGAGTTTCTTTAGCAATAATTTTTTGTTTATATTCTGGTAAATTTCCAATAGTTAACATATTATGTAGACGATCACAAATTTTAATAATCATTACTCTAATATCTTGAGCCATTGATAAATACAATCTGCGTAAATAAGTAGCTTTTAATTGTTGACGATTATCTTTTGCAAAATAACTAACTTTAGTTACGGCTTCAACTAACATATTAACTTCTTCACCAAATGCTTCAGTAATTTCTCCTGGTTTAATTGGTGTATCTTCAATTACATCATGTAATAAACCAGCAATAATTGTTGTTGGACCCATTTTGTATTGTGCTAAGAAATAAGCAGTAGTTAAGGGGTGATAAATATATGGATCGCCATTAGCTCTTTTTTGTTCACCATGTTTTTCTTTGGCAAAATCATATGCTCTTTGAATGTCTGCTAATGCTTTTTCATCTTTAATATAAGTTTTAACTTCGTTCATTAACACTTCAGGGTCATGAATTTCTTTTAAACGAATTTGATAGTTTTTTTCTTTTTGAATAGCCATGTTAATAAACTCCTCTAATTAAAATAATTATATTCTATGAACACGATAAATAAAAACGAACTCTCAAAAAGTTCGTTTCTATCGTTATTATTAGTAGTTAATTAATGATTTAACTTTGTATTTCTTTTCTAGTTCTTTATCGTGTAATTCGGTAATATCAGCTAAAAATTCAATACCAACAATTTCAGCATGTTCTTTATCGATTAATTCGATAATTGCATCAATTGTTCCTCCTGTAGCTAAGATATCATCAACGATAACAACTTTATCATTTGGAGTTAAATCACCTTGTTGCATTTGTAATTTACTTGTTCCATATTCTAAAGTATATTCTACTTCATTAGTTTTTCTTGGTAATTTACCAGGTTTTCTAACTAGAACAAATTTAGTTCCTGTTACATAAGCAATAGCACTTGCAAAAACAAACCCTCTTGCTTCTGGAGCAACAATTGCAGTTGCTCCTTGTTCTTTTACAAATTGTGACATTTCATCAATCACAGCTTTAAATGCCTCAGGATCATTTAAAAGAGTAGTAATGTCTTTAAACACTACCCCTTCTTTTGGGAAATTTGGAACATCTGTAATATATTTTTTAAAATCCATTTCTCTTCCACCTCTGTTTTATTAATCGTTAATTCCTTTAACGATTTGTTCTTCTTGGGATACTTTAAGTGAATTCACGAAGTTTTTATAACCGAATGCACTTCTGATACGTTTCTTCTCAAAGAATACTCAAACAGGTACCACAATAAATAATGATACTATTGATCCCACAATAATTCCAATTAAAATAATTAGTCCTAAACTGAAGATTGATGGCATTGTAACAGTCATCACTAATGCAGTTGCTAAGAATAAGACTCCAATTGTTATCATTCTTCAAACTGAGAAGTCAATTAATTTACCATATAAGTCTTTAAAGTAAAGGTTCTTACGTGATAGTTCATTAATTTGTTTATCAGTTTTAATTTTGAATTGTTTGAATTCTTCGCCATCAACTTTTTTAACTGTTTTGTATTGTTCTTGAAGTTGTTCAAGTTGAGTCTGCGTATTTTGTTTTGCTTCAGCATCAATACTTACTCCACGTTTTTCACGTTTTTCGTATGAATGCAATTCTTTTTTCAATTTCTTGATTTCTTTTTTAAGATTTGCAAGTTTTTGTTTATAATCATATTTCTTTTGGCGAATATCAGCGTTTAACTTAATTTCTTTGTCAAAGTAAGTTTCTAATTTGTCTTTCTTTTCAGCGTTTAAAGTATTCTTACCTTTTCCTAAAACTAACATCATTGTAATTAATGTGAAAGTTATTAAGAAGGCAATTCCACTTAACATTTCAACTGAGAAAGGAATTCTGAAGATTACCGCTAAAGCGAATACTAATCCAACAGCTAAAACCAATCCTAATGCTAAAGCCACATAGTAAGTTCATTTAAATCTAATTACCATGTAGATGATTAAGGCTGCAAGCATAATTCCAAGAACAATTCCGATATCACGTAATTGTTGTGATGATGAGTAAGGAGCTAAATCATAAGCTTTTAATCCATCATCAACGTTTGCGTCTTCATCAGTATTAATGTTTCATTGTCCGTTTGCAATAAAACGTAATAATTTTTTAAATTGTGATCTTGAGTGTTGGTCTGTTGAATTTGAAGTAATTTGAACAGCTGCACTTGGAGTAGGATCATTACTTGGATTCAAGAATATGTAATTTGGTATGACTTCGAAATCTAACCTACTTGATTTTAGCTTAATTCCAGTAGCTGAACCATTGATTGTAGTGTATAAATTTTCATCAATTACATATTTATAAAATTCAGAAACAATATTAGCTTTTTCTGCATCAGTTAATGGTTTTTTACTATCAGCTGCTTCTTTTCTTAATTCAGCAAGCTTGTTTCTTAATTTTTGAGCATCATCTGATTTATTATCATCATTAATCATTGCTCCAGGTTCGATAATTTTGTCATAAGTGTTTGATAAAGCAGCGGTTGAATTATTTGCATTATAAACTACAAAGACTTGTCCTTTACCATAAGCAGAACTATATCTTGGTCCAATTGTTCCACCAATAATTGCTGCTAAAACACCAATTAATAGAATTATTGGAACAAGAATCATTCCTACACGACTAACTCATTTTGTCTTGTTATAAACGTTAGTCTTTTGAGAAATTGATAAGTCGTTAATATCTAAATCTTTTTGTTCAGTTTCATCAACTGCTTGTTCACTGTTTAATTGAGTTAGATAATCAATATCTTCGATTTGTTCATCAAATTTATTTCCAATTCAAGATTCTTTATTTTCTTTTTTAAAGAATTTAAGAACTTTTTGTTTTCATTGTTCTAAGCGAGATTTTTGTTTATTAAGTGACTTAACAGTTTTTTCATCTTGAAGAACAGTTTTTTTATCAAGTTCGACTTCTTTTTTAGCATACTCAGCTTGAAGTTTTGCTAATTTATCAGTCATTTGTTTAATCTTTATTAATTCTTTACTTGTATATTTAGTCTTCTTGTCCATTTTTGCTAAATATTGTTGGCATTGATTAATGTCGTATTCTAATTTAGCTGTTTTAAATGATCTAAATTCAGTATCAATTGGTAATAATCATGGGTTATCGATAACTCATTTGCTCTTCATTAATAATCAATAGATTAAACGTCCTAAACATAATCCTAGAATCAATGCTAAGAACACCCCGATTGTTGCTAATGTAGCAAAGTTTTTAATTTCACCATTTCCAACTCAGAATAAGACAACACTTGGAATGAAGGCTGCAATTAATGCGTCAATTGCAATTGATCAAGTTTCTTTATTACTAATTTTGAATGATGTCATAGCTCCTTGATGCTTCTTATAGAAGTTATCTTGGAATGAATCAAACAGAATCATACTTACATCAACAATTACTGCAATAGTTAAGAATAACGCACATATGAATTGTGGACCAATAGCGATATGGAATCCTAAAGAACCAATTAATAATAAGAGCGCTGCAGAAGTTGCTGCAATTACTATTGTATATAACCCCATTAATCTGTAGAAGAATAACAAGAATAAGGCCAAAGCTAAAGCAATGATACTTAAGAAAACGATTGAAGCAATATATGCGCCATGACTAACTGAAGGTGTCATAGGTACAACAGATTCAACAATATAACTAACTCCAAGAGTATTTTGTTGGATTGAAGCAACAGCTTTTCTTGCAGTAGTTTGACTATCAGTTGGAATGTAAAATCCTGTGCTCTTTAATCTGTCAGAAGACCCAGAACCCAAGTCCTTTTCAGCAATAAAGGCAACGTCGCTTGAAACTAGACCTGGCACTGAGACTTTATTGTCTTTTTGTGAAGTTGCATCAATAATTGCATATGGACTTTTATAATTTCTATATAAAAAGTTGTTTTGTAGAGAAGGATATAGTTTCACAAGATCTTTATTTAAACCATAAGCACCAGTATTCTTATCAATATTGTTTGCTGAATCAGCAAAGATAATTTGTGTCATAAAGAAGCTTGTTGTAATATTAAAAGCTTCTTGTTTAGTGATTTCTAAAGAGTTTAGTCCAGTAGTTCCAGCATAGTCAAGTTCAAATTTTAATTTATCATTTAAGCCATTTGGGGTTCCAGAATCATAAATAAAGTTTGAAGTAATAGCTGGAGTGTACCCTAATTTAGTAACAGCTACAGATGAAGAGGTGCTAGCAGGAGTAAAAATTGACAACATAGCTTTAAAAGAATTGTAGTTACCGGTTCCGGAAACAGTTAGACCACCAATGTTGATTGAACTTGAACCCCCATTAAATTGATTAGTTTTGTCTAATAAAGAAATAGTTTGATTTATTACAGTTCCAGCACCAGTGATTGTATAAGTAATTGTCCCAGAGAATAAGTTTCTTAAAACAAGAGCTTTGATTTGATCTTCTCGCTTGTCGCTTTTTTTAAATAATTCATATTGTTTTTGAGCGGGAACAATAATTTGATCATAGTATGCTTGAGTAAAATCTTCTCTTGTATCATCAAGGGTATAGAAGTAACGTAATTCATTAATCAATTGTTCATAATCGGTAACAAAAGTTAGCCTTGGTTGTTTTTGGTCTTGTGTTAAAGCGCTAATCACATCCTGTAAAACATAATGGTCATTAGCGCCTTTAGAAGTTTTTAATGACATGTTTACAAACGGAGAACGACCTTGACCATTGCCTAAAGAAGCAGTTGAAACAGATTTATCAAAAATTAAATCTGAAGTTGCTCTTTCGTTATTTGTTTCAACCGCTTTTTTAACTGCATCTTCTGAATAAATATCAGAATAAATTCCATTAACATCTTTTAATATGAACATTCCACCATTTGATTCAATTTGTTGACGGAAATTTAATGGATTATTATTATAAGCAGTTTTAGAAGCGCGAACTTGTAAACGATCTTTTCCTTGGATATTAATATTAATTTGT
Source organism: Mesoplasma lactucae ATCC 49193 (assembly GCF_002441935.1). Taxonomy (GTDB): domain Bacteria; phylum Bacillota_I; class Bacilli_A; order Mycoplasmatales; family Mycoplasmataceae; genus Edwardiiplasma; species Edwardiiplasma lactucae. The sequence continues at coordinate 265,077 of NZ_CP023668.1, read as the reverse complement.
TCATCGTTAAAAGGTGAAAGTTTTTCTTGAAGAGATTTAGACATCTCTTTCATATTTAACTTATCTTGTTGTTTTGTATTATCACTTTTAACTAAAACAGAGGCTTGGTATGTTCCATTGTATTCAGCGCCATATTTAGCATCTTTACCAACCTTGACGCTTGATAAAACAATCCCTAAGACAAGGGCAACAGTTAATAATAAAATGCTTAAAAGACGAATTATTTTGCGTCCGTTAGTTTTTTTGTCCATGTAACTACTTCCCTTGTTAATTATTTCCTCATAAAAGATAAAAAAGTCTGACACACTAGATTAGTGTTGTCATAACTTTTTTAATTATATATGATAAACACTTTCATTTATACCTTTATTATAGGAATATCTTATGAATTTTGTGTTTGAATTTCTGTATTTTAACGAGATTATTTAGATTTCTTTTTGAAAAAATTCTTAATCTTATCAAACATTGTATATGGCCAACGTTGATGTCTATTTTTCACTTTTGCATCGTGTTCTTTAGCTTTTTTAGCAGCAGCTTTTTTTCTACGTGCTTCTTTTTGACTGTTTTCTATGATTTCACTCTTGGTTTTTTGAAATGAAGCACGTTCGATTTTTTTCATTTGACGTGGATCATTAACAATTTGAGAGTGGAAGTAGTTTTGAGTATGGTCATTACTAAACTCATAGTCAAATTTTCCTTCAATTTTCTTAGTTGCAATGACTTTTACATGCATGTTTTCATCTTGTTCAAAGATAAATTGTTTGATGTTTTTTCAGTTAATTACAGTCATTGATAAAGTCATAATACGTTTATCAGTTGATTGAATTCCTTTTACTAAGATTTCATCAGGTTTTTCAATTGTGATTTCATTTCTATAACCATTGTCTTGTAAGACTTTGATAATAGCATCAGGTTGTTCAGTACTAATTACATAGGTACGAACTTTGAATTTAGGATATCCGGCATTTGTAGTAATTGAAGAAATAATTACATAAACAATTGATGCAAATAATGATGGCCCAAATACGTAGTAGAAACGCATTTTGTTAATCATACCTTTAGTATATTTAACATCAAATAAACTTTCATCAGCCAATGAGGTAATCATTAATTGATAAGTTTTTTCAAATTCCATTTTATGATTAACCATTGCATCCGCAAATCTATCAGCATCAGTTGAACCATTTAAGGCAATTTTGTTAGCGGTTGATTGAACATTAAATGAATGTTGCAGCTCTTGAAATCAAGTTAAATCACTTTGATTTGTATAAATTCATTTTGCAAAATCAGTTAGTTCTGAGTCACTTGCTTGGTTTAAAACACTGACTTTAGTTTGAGCTGAAATTTCATTAACTCCCATTAAAGCAGTATTTAAAATAATAATTAAAGCAAGAATTATATAGTTAGCATAAGCATTAACTGATCCAATGTTTTTGTTTTTCTTTTGAGAAACATACATTGTTACAAAATCAGTTCCTCCAGCTGAACCATTAGCACGATAAACTCATGAATAAGCATACCCAACTAAAGCTCCTCCAATAAATGCGAAAACGAATAATCAGATAACTGAGTTTCAAACGCTTCCGAATTTTGAAATTAAAGGATAATCAATAATCATGTGTCATGATTGAGGATTAATAACTGGAATGTGACTTACAATTTGATCAAAAGCAATTTGTAACAAAATGTACAATAAGGTTAATAATGTAAACCTTAAACCAAGCTTTCATAATCCAAAAGCAATAAAAGGGATATTAATTACTAAGTATCAAATGTAGTAATAAGTTCCTTGTTTTGCAATGATTTCAGCACTAGTTCCTGGATTTGTTTTAACAGCAATAAACTTAGCAATTGAACCAAGTCCTCCAGGATAAACCCCTTGTCCCCCTGTTGGCGACACGAAGTAGTCAAAAGCAATCATTGTTAAAAAGGCTGAAAGAATAATTAATAATAAATCTTTCTTAAATTGGTGCTTAAAATAATACTTATTTGCTAAGCTTTTTTGTGATTTTGAAATAAAGTCATCTTTATTTTTTTCATATAAAGGACTTTTGTAGATTTCTTCACTATCGATTGTTGTTTTTTTAGTTTTTTTACTTACTTGTTCAGACATCAAATCTTCTTCCTATTTTTTAATCTTCAATATCTTTTCCAAAAACTTCTTGAGCTCTTTTACGATATTTGTTTTTCTTTATTTTCTCAATATTTTCTTTAATATGTTGTCTTCTCTTTTGTTTTTTGATTTTTTCCATCTCATATTTACGTTTTTTCTTATAACCAGGTTTCACATTTTTACCCTTGTTATCTTTATATTTACTTAATACAAGTTGTTCTTCAGCAGAGATTTGTCCAGGTTTCTTTTTCTTAGCTACTTTTGTTTTTTCTGGAACAATTTTTCCATCAATCAAACGCATCATTTCAAAATTAATTCCTTTTTGTTTTAAGAATTGAATTTTTTCTTGGTTTTTAGCGTTGAAAATAACATAAGATTCCCCAGTTAATTTTCCTCTACCAGTTCTTCCAGCTCTATGGATGTAATATGATAAATCTTTTGGTAAATCAATTGAAATAACATGACTAACTCCTTCAATATCAATTCCACGAGCAGCAATATCAGTAGCAACAATATATTTAAATTCATTGTTTTTAATTTTCTTTAACATTGAAGCACGAGTTCTTGGTTGTAAATCACCATGCATTTCTCCAATGTTTTGAATCCCAACTTCTCTTAATCAGTTAACAACTTCTGAAACTTCATCTTTATTATTAACAAAGACAATTGCAATATATGGATTAATTTGTTTTACCAAAGTTTGTAAAACTAATTTATCATCACGGTTTTTAGCATCAATCATAATGTTTTTAATGTTTTCTTTTTCAGTATTGTTTTCAACTTGATCAATAAATACTGGATTATTGATATATTTTTTAACAAACGGAATTAATTGAGGGTTCATAGTTGCTGAAAATAATGATTTAACAGAGTCTTTTCTGATTCTTGCCATTAAATAATCAAGATCATCAAAGAAACCTAAGTCAAAAATCATATCAAACTCATCAACAACAACTCAAGAAGCTGTTGTTACTCTTAATAAGTTTTCATCATATAATTCTTTAACTTTTTGTGGAGTTCCAATTGCTATCATTGGTTGTTTATTTTCTAAACCTTGTTTTTGTTTTTCAGTGTCTTCTCCACCAATATATAATCCGATTGTTAAATCGGGATTAAATTGTTTGAAGTATTGAGTTTCACTATAAATTTGTTTTGCTAATTCACGAGTTGGTGCAATTATTAAAGCTTGCACATCATCATGATTGCTATAGTTTAGATTATTTAAAATTGGTAGTAAGAAAGCATAAGTTTTTCCAGTTCCAGTATGAGCCTTAGCAACAACATTTTGGTGTTTTTTAAAGTACGGGATTACTTCAGCTTGAATGGTTGTTGGTTTATCAAAACCTTTTTGTTCTAAACCATCATTTATAAATTTTTTAAATCCAAAATCACTAAATTTCATTATTTCACCTCTTTATAATTTAATATTTTATTTCCTATATCGAATCCATCGATTGTCATATCACTAAAACTATTTCTCAATAGATCTACAATTTGAGGCACAAAGTATTCTTCCATGTAATGTCCTAATAACACCATTGCAATGTTGTTATCAGCAGCATATACAAGTTCATTTCATTTGGCTTCTCCAGTGATAAAAATTGTATTTGTTGTTTTTTCTTCAATTAGACTTGATGCACCAGATCCACTGATAATATCAAATTCATTAATGTCAGTTTGGTTTAGCATTTGTTCATTAACTTGAACATTTGCTTTTTTAAAGATTAATTCTAGATTACTAATAAAGTCATTCAAACGATAACTATTTTTTAAGCGAATAGAATATCCTTCTTTATCAGATCCAAAACGCTTATTTTTTAAAATTGGCATCACTTTATCAATTATTTCTAACAATCCTTGATTTGGCGAAGCATCATAATTTGTATGAATAGAAAAAACAACAATGTTGTTTTCTTCTAATTTCTTAAATAATTGTTTTTTAGTTTTCTTTTCTTGACTTAGTTCGTTAAAAACTAAGGGATGACGAGAAATAATCATTTGATAATTGTTTTCACAAGCAAAGTCAACGATTGAATTAGTAACATCTAAACAAACTAAAACTTTATTAATATCAGCAGTTAAATCAGGGTTTGTTTTAGAAAACAATTGTACCCCAACATTATCTCAATCTGCTGCTAATTTCGGGCTAAATTTCTTTTCGAGATATTTTATTAATTTCGCGGTTTCCATATTTAATAGCCTTTCTAATTTGTTTAATTACTTTTTTAACTTCTTTTTGTTTTTTCTTATCTTTAGAAACATTTTTAATATTTTCGTTTTTAACCAGCTCTTCAAATAGTCAATTACGGTATTCAGGATCAAAGAAAAGTGTTTCATCTGTACCAATATTAACATCAAAACTAGTTTTTATAACCCTTCCGTTTTCTCTTACAGCTTCAATTAATCAATATTTCTTATTATTGTCTAAAAAGAACTTTTCTTGTTTAATCATTAAACCTTTTTCTTGAAGTTTTTTACGAATTAAACTAGGGTTAGTGTTAGAGCATAAAAGATAAGTTTGTATTCCTTCATAATCGTTTGCTAAAATTTCTGAAATTGTTGTTGAACCTAATCCTGCAATTACAACATAATCCAAATAAGTCTTGTTTTTATTAAAAAAGTCTAATCCATCAGACAAAATGGTTTCAATGTCATCTGATAAATTAGCCTTTTTAATATTTTCACTTGCTTGATGTAAAGGCTTTTCATTTACATCAACTGCATATGCATGTTTAGCTTGCTTATTATTAATCGCTTTGATTGGTAAATAAGCGTGATCTGTTCCAATATCAGCAATAACTGAATTTGGGTTGATTTGTTCAACAATCAAATCTAAACGTGCATTATTTTTAATTTTCATTATCCTTTAAAGAATTCTCTTAAAATTTTTGCTTTTGGATTATTTGCACTTGGTTTGAAACGACGAATTGTTTTTGCTTCAATTTGTCTAATACGTTCACGAGTAACTTTTAATTCTTTTCCAACTTCTTCTAAAGTTTTTGGAGAATCATATTTACTTAGTTGTTCTTGTAAAACAGGATTATCAATTGCTCTAACTTTTTCAATTGGAGTGTCGTAATGTAACCCTAATTCTTTAACAGTTTCTTTTAATAATTCTGCTTGTTCGTCTTCACATTCAACTGCTAAACGAATAATTGTACGTAATTTAGTTGGAATAATTCCAAAACGCATACGAATAACTTTTTCTTCACGTGGTGCTAACATTTCAACAAATAAACCATCAATTACTTCGCATAATGATTGTTTTTCTGCATAGTCATCTGGAGAAATCATATCTTTATCTTCAACAAAGTCTCCAAAGTGAGTATCATCTTCATCACCAAATGGTTTTTCTAATGAAACTGGTTCAACTGAAAGTTTTTTAATATCAATAACTTTTTCAGGAGTCATTCCCCCACCAACTTTTTCAGCGATTTCTTCTGGTGTAGGTTCACGGCTTAATTCTTGAGTTAGTGATCTTTCAATTCTTGTTAATTTGTTAATTGTTTCAACCATGTGAACCGGAATACGAATAGTTCTTGCTTGATCTGCAATCGCACGAGTGATTGCTTGACGAATTCATCAAGTTGCATAAGTTGAGAATTTGAACCCTTTTGTATAGTCAAATTTATCAACAGCTTTCATTAACCCAACGTTTCCTTCTTCAATTAAATCTGCAAAATCTAAACCACGATTTAAGTGTTTTCTAGCTACAGAAATAACTAATTTTAGGTTAGAAGTGATTAATTTTTCTCTTCCTTCTTTTACTTCTTCAGGATCATCTGATTCAAGCATCTTAGCATATTCAACTTCTTCTTTTTTAGAAAGGATTTTTGAATTCCCAATTTTGTTAAAGTAAGCTTTAATAATATCTTGAATTTTAGTTTCGTTTGAGATTCCGTTTACTCTAACAGGTTCTTTTGCTTTCTTTTTAGCTTTTGGTTTTTTAGCTTTTGGTTCATCTTCATCATCAGATTCTTCTTCATCTTCTTCATCATCGTATGATAATGAATCTAAATCAACATCTTCTTCATCAATGTCTAAATCTTCTTCATCAACATCTGTAAAGATTACATCTTTGTTGTTAAGTTCATCTAAAACTTCATTAACTTCTTCATCGGTGATTCCAATGATTGCAGTATTTAAAGCAGCTAATAAATCTTCTTGTTCTAAACGATTATCGTTTTGTTCTAAATATTCAGTTACATAATCCATAAATTGAGGAATAGTTTTGATATTTTTTAATTGGGCTTTAGAGTTTAATTTTTTTGTTTTTGCCATTATTATCTTCTCTTTCTTTCTTTTGTTGTATAGCTATCAATTAGACAACTTTTTTGTTTAAGTAGATGACTAGCTTCATTTAGTTTATGAACTAAATCACTTCTTAATTCTTTTTGTTTATCTTCAGCTAAATCTTGATTACCTAATTGGTTTTCAATTTTAGAAATGTCTTTGGTAACTTCGTTAACTTCTTTTTCAAACATTTCTAATTTAGCTTGATAAATAATATCGTCAAGTTCTTGTTCTGTGAACTTATTTTTGAACTTAAGATCTGAACTTGGAGTTGATAAAATTTTTATTAACTCGTCAGTTTTGGTGCTAAGCACCGGTTGTTTTTCAGCTGATAAAAGCGAAACTAATTTTTCAATGTTATTTCCTTCATATCTTCCTGATTGGTAATAACCAATAATAGTTTGATATAAAGTTTGATAAAAGTAACTTTTAGGTCCACTTCCAGAAATATAAGAGATATTCTCTTCAATCTTTTTCAGATAATCATCTGATTTTACCAATGAAACTAAAACACTTAATTTCATATCATCATTTTTAGATTTCAATGATACTTTTTTAGCTTGGTTAGGAGTTATTTTATTAACTTGTCTTCTATTCTCAACATATTCTTGTCTAGTTGGAATCATTGGTTGATCACGATTAGTTTCATAGATTTTTTTATTAGATTTTTGTTTAAAACTTGCTAATAAAGTTTCTTTTGAAATATTTAGTTTTTGGCTTAATTCATCAATAACACTATCAACTGTAATTAAGTTTTTTTCACAAGCAAGTAATTCAAAAATCTTATTAATGATTTCGTTTTTTAAATCAATTGTTAAATCTTTGTTTTGCATGAACTTGGTAATAAAGAAATCATAAACATTAACTGAATTATCAATCATCTTTTCAAGTTCTTTTTGTTTACCACCATTAACTAATTCATCAGGATCTGAATTAGTTAGATTATCAACAATAGTAAAAGGAATATTTTCTGTTAATAAAGCTTTTGACATTTTAAACATCGCTTTAATTCCAGGACCATCACCATCTAAGAAAATCTTTAATGGTTTTTTCAATTGTTTAAAAGTGTTTAAGTGATAAGTGCTTACACTAGTTCCCATTAAGGCTAAAGAATTATCATAATTAATTTTCTTTAAGGAAATAACATCCATGAAACCTTCTAAAACAAGGATATATTGATAGCGTTCTTTGTTTCTTCAAACTCAATCAATATTGAACATTACTTCTGATTTTTTAAACACTGGAGTTTCACGAGTATTTAAATATTTCGGTTTTTCGTCTGTTAAAACACGACCACTAAATCCAATTACATAACCATCACGATTTTTAATTGGAAAAACAACACGATTTCTGAAATAGTCATAAACTCTTCCAGATTCATCATTTCTAGTAGCTAATCCAGCTGTGATGATGTCATCTTCATGATATCCAACTTCAACTAGGTGTTTTAATAAATTGTTTTCATAGGCATAACCAATTCCTCATTCAATGATTTGGTTTTTGTCGATTTTTCTTTTATCAAGATAGTCTTTAGCTTCTTTTCCTTTTTGGCCAAAGAGAATTGCTTGATAATATTTCATAGCTTCTTCATTGATTTCAAAAAGAAGCTTTTGTTTTGCTGAATAAGGATCTTTTTTGAAATTCATTTTTTCAAAATCACCTAAATCAACGTTGTAGTCTTTGGCTAATTTAACAACTGCTTCTGGAAAAGAAATTCCGTTCATTTTTTCAACAAACTGAATTACGTTTCCTCCAACTCCACAAGAAAAGCATTTAAAAATCTTTTTGTCAGGAGAAACAATCATTGATGGTGATTGATCTTGGTGGAACAAACACAAACCAACATAGTTTCGGCCCTGTTTTTGAAGGTTAGTATATTTAGAAATGACATCAACAATATCTGCTTTGTTGATGACTTCTTGAATCTTTTCTTCTGGTATTTTAGCCATTTTATCTACCTATTTCTTTTGATTGTTAATCAAATAATCATTTAAATCACTGATTTTAATTCTTTCTTGTGCCATTGTGTCACGATCACGAATAGTAACCATTCCATCAGTTTCAGAATCAAAATCGTAAGTTATTACGTAAGGAGTCCCGATTGCATCTTGACGACGGTAACGTTTTCCAACATTTCCAGTTTCATCATAAGTTGCAGCAATCCCACTTGCCAATAAGTCTTCATAAACTTTATAAGCACCATCACCGATCTTCTTTTGTAAAGGCATAACTGCTACTAAGTATGGAGCGATTTGTTTGTTTAATCTCATAACAACTCTTTCAGTTCCATCTTCTAATGTTTCAACTTCATAAGCTTGAGACATAATTGCTAGCATCATTCTTTCTAAACCAACGCTTGGTTCAATAACATTTGGTAAGATTTTTTCATTTGTTACTGGATCTAAGTAATATAAATCTGCTCCAGAATGTTTAGCATGTTGAGTTAAATCGAAGTTTCCTCTATCAGCAATTCCTCATAGTTCTCCTCAACCAAATGGGAAGTTAAATTCCACATCAGTTGTTTGTGAAGAATAATGAGCTAGTTCTTCTTTATCATGTTTTCTTAAACGATAGTTTTCTTTATTAATCCCAATCTTTTCAGTTAAGAATTTTTCAACTTGATTAATTCAGTAATTAAATCAATCATTTCCATCGTTTGGATTAAAGAAGAACTCTAATTCCATTTGTTCGAATTCTCTAGTTCTAAAAATAAAGTTACCTGGAGTAATTTCATTTCTAAATGATTTACCAATTTGACCAATTCCAAATGGTAATTTCTTTCTTAATGCACGTTGAGCATTTTTAAAGTTAATAAAGATTCCTTGAGCAGTTTCTGGTCTTAAATAAACAACACTATTTTCATCCTCAATTACTCCTTGGTTAGTTTTAAACATTAACCCGAAGTTTCTAATTTGAGTAAAATCACATTTCCCGCATTTTGGACATGTGATATTTTTTTCTTTAATGAAGTCTTCAATTTCTTGATTTGTCATTTTTCCAGCATTTACATCTGGGTATTTTTCTTCAATAAGTTTGTCTGCTCTTCATCTTGATTTACAGTTTTTGCAATCAATTAATGGGTCATTGAATCCATCAATATGCCCTGATGCTTTTCAAACATTATTATTTAAAATAATTGAACTATCTAATCCCATGTTATATGGATTAAATTTTACGAAAAAATCTCATCATAGATTTTTTACGTTCATTTTCATTTGAGCTCCTAATGGTCCGTAGTCTCAGCTATTAGCCAATCCTCCATAGATTTCAGATCCTTGGAAAACGAATCCACTTGATTTAAGGTGCGCAATTAACTCATCCATTTTTTTAATCATTTTATTCCCCTACTTGTTTCTAAAAATTATTAAAGTCTGGTGTTTTTGGCACCAAACTTTTAACTACTATTTCGTAAATTGTATCACAATATTACGATTCAAAGGACATTTTGTCAACCTATTATAAGTGTTGTAAGTTACATGAACGATTGACTTTTTAGTTCTTTGAAAGCTGGTGACCAAACACCTAAAATGCTTTCATAATATTCTAATAAAATATTTATTATTAGAATTGCTTGCTCAATGTTTAAAGAAATATTATCAAGTTCACCAACTGGTTTAGAATTAATTTCTTTTAAAGTCTCAATAAATTCAGGATCTGTAATAATTCCATCCTTATTTCTTAAGCTAATGTAATCTTCTTCACATAAAACACCATATTCATCAATTTTAAAATAAATAGCATTATTCAGTTTTTTCTCACATTTTACACAATGATATAAATCTCAAGTTGAGTTATTAAACTTCAAAGCGCGAAATAAATAAATTGCAAAGTTCTTTAATGGAAATTGATTGTTATCTAACTTAGTAATAATTCAGTCTAACAAACGATAATATTCAAAACTTTTTTCATTAGGCTGAAAGAAAGCGATTGTCACATTTGAAACGATTGTTGCTAAAACATAATTAAAGTAAGATTCTGAAATCTTGAAATTGTTCTTAATCAAATGAGCTTTTTTAAGTTTTGACAAACGATTAAGATTTGATTTAAAAATTTCAAATGAAGATTTTGCAAATAACTGGGTTCCAAATTTGTTTTTTGATTCTTGTTTTTTAACACCAAGAGCAACTACACCTAAAACACCATGTTCTTTTGTAAAGATAGTTAAAATCTTATCTTTATCAGCAAAATCTTCTGTTTTAATTACATATCCTTCAATTTCTTTCATTATTAATTCCTAATATTTATCCTTGTCATAACCCATTCTTTTTAATAGTGAAGGTGAACTTCTTCAGTTTTTTTCTACTTTTACATGGATTTGTAAATCAACAGGTTTGTTGTAAGCTTCTTCTAATTCACGACGAACTTTATATTTAATGTCGTTAATTTTGCTTCCACCTTTTCCAATAATGATTCCTTTTTGTGAATCTCTTTCCACATAAATGGTTGCATCAATATCCATATGATCTGGTTCATCTTCTAACATATCAATTGAAACAGCACTTGAGTGTGGAACTTCTTGACCTGTTTTTAATAAAACTTGTTCGCGGATTAATTCTTTAATAAAGAAACGATTTGGTTGATCAGAAATTTGATCATCGCCAAAGAATTTAAAGTCGTTTGGCATATATTTTAAAATTAAATCCAATAATTTATCAATATTATCATTCATTAAAGTTGAAATAACGATTGTGTCGTCAGCTGGAAAGATTTCTTTTCAATCTTGAACTTTTTGCATTAGCTCTTCTTTTGAAACTGTGTCTGCTTTAGTAATTACTAAAATCTTTGGGGTATCTTCTTTTTTCTTTAAATCTTCTGCAATATAAAGATCGTTTTTCCCAATAGTTTCATCAGCTGGAACTAAAAATAAGATTAAATCAGTATCTTTCATTCCTCTAAATGCGTTAGCATTCATAAAACGGTCAATTTCTAATTTTGGGGTATGAATTCCTGGCGTGTCTAATAAAACAACTTGATATTCATCCTTCTTATTTAAAACCGCACGAATGTTGTTTCTTGTTGTTTGTGGTTTGTTAGTTACAATAGCAACCTTATGACCAACCAAACGGTTGATTAAAGTTGATTTTCCAACGTTTGGTCTTCCAACAACGGTTACAAATCCTGATTTAAAATCTTTATTTGCTTGAGCTCCTAACTCTTGATTGTTAATGTTATCCATCTATTTCTCCTTATAAGTAATCTTCATCATCATAAATAACTTCATAGTTGATGTTGTATGCTTTTAAAATTTTATCTTGAATTGTGAACATTTCTTTTTCGTCTTCCAGACTTAAATCATGATCATATCCTAATAAATGTAAGAAACCATGCACAAATAAAAAGGCCATTTCTTCATAAATATTATGATGATATTTATCAGCTTTCTCTAAAGCAACATCATAACAGATAAATAAATCTCCTAATTCATGTTCGCCCATCTCTTTAACTAGTTCTTCATCCATTTCGGTTGGAAAACTAATTACATCAGGAACATATTCTTGATGACGATATTCTTGGTTTAGCTTTAAAGCTTCTGGTTTATCTACTCAAGTTATTGCTAAACTTAAATTATTATTTTCTAAATTTAATATTTCTTTTGCTGTTATGAAAAGATTGTTGTATAAATCTTCTCAATCTGTCATATCCATTTTTGTATGGTTATAAAAGAACATTTCACTCATAAAATCACTACTTTTCTTATAGTAATTATAACTTAAAAACAGCGTTTAAAAAATAACGAAGGTAGTTCATTTCTTCTCGTTTAAAATAAAAAAACGGTTTACTAGTTTTTATAAAATAATCGTTTTTAACTTCATAAACTCCATCACCTAAATAGTCTAAATTATTATAAATTGTGACTTGTTTATTGATATTACAATAAACTTCATGAAGGTGAATTTCTGATTTCAAATAAGCTTTATTATTAATGATTTCTGAACTTAATGGTTCATAAATTGGTACTTTTAAAACCAATAGCATAGTTAAACAAGTTAAGAAAAGTATTAATAAAATTGCAATCCCAAGATTTTTTTTGATTTTATTCATCTTTTAAAAAGATGAATAACCTTTTATCACAATAATTAATCATTCTTTTCTTATACTCACTAAATTCTTTGAAGTGCATTTTCGGGATTATGAGAATTTCTTGTTTTGCAAAACAACAGCTTAAAAGTTGTAAAACTTCACTTTGATCTCTTGAAAGATTTTTTAGATAAAGTTCTTTTGTTAAATCAATTTGATATTTATCTAGCAAGGTTTGCATTTCTAAAGTTTGAAAGACTTTTAAAGAAGTTGGATTACCAAAGTTAAATAAGTTATTAACAATTGTTTCTTCATTAATCAAAGCATTTGAAGCTAGATAAATTTCATTATTTAAGAAATATTGTTTTAGACTTTGATAATTAATTAGAAAATATTGTAAATCAGCAAAGTTAATAGTTTTTTCATTTGTTAAGACTTCATTATTTTTAAAAGTAATCATATCTTTGCTATTAAAAGTTTTAGTTTCTAAATTGTTAAAGTTTAACATGTAAGGTTTTTCTCTTCTAATTCTTAAGATATTTTCTAAATATCTTTCTAATTGTGATGAATAAATTAAAGCGATATTTGAAAAGATTAAAAAAGTAGAAATATCAAATTCATTAAAGTTTAATAAAAGAAACATTAAAGCATAATAACAATAAGTTAAGATTTTTTCTAATCCTAGGAAAACTACTGAAACTATTTGTTGGTTTGGCTTAATCATAATCAGTTTTTCTTTTGCTAAAAGATAATTATTTAAACTAGTTTTATTCATGATTTTTGGATAATCAAAAATTATTTTTCTCATCACTTTTTGTTGTTGATAATTTAAAAATAAATTTTGATTATTTATTCTCATTAGTTTTTTAATTTTAAAGTATTTAAAAATAACAATAATAACAATTAATAAACAAGAAGCAAAAAAGAGAATTAAAGAATATTTAATCGTCATAAAACTAACTAAAATTGAAAAGAAAAATAAACTTCAAAAATCAATAATTAAATCCTGAGAAACCTTTAAATAATCAATGGTTTTTAAAAGGTTTTTATACGCTTGTTCTTCATTTGTATTTTCTAAATATTGAATAATAACTGGTGATTTTCTATCAAGTTTTCTTAACTCTTTAGCAACAAGACTAGAAATAAACCTGTATTTCAATTGATACATTAATAAACTTAAACAAACTCAACCAATAATAAAGAAAAAGAAGATTCCCAATACTTTAATTAAATGATTTAAATCTAAAAACTGATAATTACTAATTAAAATCTTTAAAAACATATTTGAAAATAAGAAAAAGGTTAAACTAAGAAAACTTAAAAAAGACAATCCTAAATAGATTGCTAAGTTTTCTTTAGCAATCTTTAATAAGAATTGTTTACGAAGTTTAATTTGTTCACTACGAAATTGTTTTTGATATTTTTGTAATTTAAAAAGCATCAAATTACCGTTTAGTTTTTCAACTAGCTTGTCAAAAACAATTTCTTTTTTGCTTTCTTTTCTTGGATCAATCGCTAGAAATTTATTATCATGATATTTTTCTAAAATTAAATAATGATAATCACCATCATCTAGTTTAATATCAACTAAAATTGGTCCTTTCAAGTTCATTAATTCAGAAAAATCAGTAATATGATAACTTTCACAATCAATCTGATAACCATTTAAAATTGTTTCAATCTCATAGAAACTTAATTGTTGACGATTATATTTATTTTGATATTTAAACTCTTCTAATGAAAAATTAGTATTTAAGAAGTGGTTTACCAACATCGCACAGCAACTAATCCCACAATCGTTTAAATCTTGTTGTTTTAGTAAATTAAAAGACATTATTTCCTCCTTACATAAGAATAAGAAGAAATAATGTCTTTTGTCCTATTAAATTTTAAATTAATCTCAAAGTAGTTTGTTAGCAACTTCTTTTTTCTTTTCATCGCCAGCTAAATAACCAACAATATCTAATCCAAAGTCCATCGCTCCAGCAGGCCCATTTCCAGTAATGATGTTTCCATCAACTACTGCACGAGCGCTAATATCTGATTTGCTTCCTTCAAGGTATTTATCACAACCAGGGTAATGAGTAATAAACTTACCGCTTAAAACCCCAGCTTTTCCTAAAACTTGTGGTGCAGCACAAATTGCTCCAACCATTTTTTTATCTTTATTAAATTGTCCTACAAGGTTTACTAATTCTTTTGATCCTAATAATGGAAGTTCTCCGCTATCAACTCCAGCTCCTCCTGGCATTGAGATAGCATCATATAAATCAGCGTTAAAGTCTTTAAACATTACATCTGGAACTACTTTAATTTTGTGAGCTCCAGTCATAACATCTTGATCATATAAAGATACGATATCAACTTCAATTCCCCCACGACGAACAACATCAACAGTTGTAATCATTTCAATTTCTTCAAAGTTGTTTCCAACTATCATTGCTAAGCGTTTTGTCATTTTATCATTCCCTTTACTTTCCGTTTGATTATATAACAAAATAGGAATAAAAAAATGAGCTTCAAGCTCATTTTTTCATCCATTTTTATTCAGCTGTTTCAGTTAAGATAACGCTTGGGTTTTCTGTTCTTGCTTTGTGTGATGAGACTGTTAATGAGCCAACATAACTTAAAGCCATGATTAAGAATGAAACCACAATTGGTCATCAAGTAATTCCAACTGGTAAAGCAAATCCAGCATTTCCAATCATTCTTACTCCAACAAAGATTAAGACTCAAGCAACAATTGTTCCACCCAATCAAGCAAGAATACTTAAGATTGTTACGGTTCCAAAAGTATAACCAATAATTTGTTTATTTGAGTAACCTAAGGCTCTTAATAAGACCATAAAACGTTTGTATTGAGAAATATAAATATCTCCAGTTAACATAATCAATAATGAAGCAGTAATAATTAAAGCAATGATTAACATCATTCCAATTGCAATAGCAAGCATTGAAACTTGACGAATTAAAGCTTTAGATTCACTTAATAATTGTGAACCATTAATAATTGATGAATCACCACTAGTTGAACCACCTAAGTTAATTGAGAATTGTCCTCAACGATCAGTTCTTGTAAATGACACTTGAGAAGTGAAGTTTACAGCTTCTTCGTAGTTAGATAATTTCGCATTATATCAAGCATGAGGGGCATATAATTGAGGATTTTCTAATTTAAATGATTTTGGTTGTCATAAATTATTTTCAAATCCATCAACATTCATAATGTCATTTACATCAAGAATTCGATATCTATCAAATCTAGAAATAGTTCCATCACGTGCAGGTGTTCCAGCAGGAACAAAGCTTCCAGGTGTTTTTCTATCAAAGATTTGATAATCATAGTGATAATCACGATTATTTGAATAATCTAACATGCGGTTAGCTAAATCAGAATCAATAACAACTAATTTATCGTTGTAAGCATCGATTGTTCCAACAGATTTCAAGTTAATAGTTACGTTATTGTTGTAATAATTTTGTTGATTTCTAGTCATTACTAATGGAGGTTTAGCACCTTTTGTAACATATCTGTATCAATAAGCAGGACCACTTAGTAGGTTTGAAAGTTCTCCCCCACTTGCAGTTGCAGCTTTTTTATAGATTTCACGATCATAGAAAGAAATATCATATGGGTTAATTGCTAATCAAGGACCGTTGATATCAGCATCACTTAAACCAATTTTCTTATAAGCCGCTTTAGTAGATTCTGGCACTAAGGCAGCATCATAGTTTTCATCATATCAAGTATTGGTTTTATTACCATCAATTGATTTAACTCCATCAGGATATAAGAATGAATCTAAATCTCCAATTTGACTTCTTGGAATCATCATTTTTAGGTTTGTGAAAGTGTAGTAAGGACGAACATAAGCTCCAGTAATTTGTCCTTTTTCATCTTCTTTTCAATCACTAAATAGATAAGCATTTTTTCTTAAGTTCTTGTTTGCATCTAAATCATATTGTACGTTTTGCGTATATTTATTATTTGATAATGTATAAGGGTCTAAGAAGTAATGTTCTTGTGAACCTTTTTCAGCCTTTTCATAAACTTTAGAATCTTTATTTACATAATATTTATTATCTTGTTTACTTGCGTAATTGACATAATCTGTATCATCATAAATTCAAGCTTCTTTTGGTAAAGGAATGGTTCCGTTTTTTGATTGATATTCAATTCTTTGCACATTGTTTGTTCAATTAGTTAATTGATTATCATGTTTTTTAAACTCATAAGCAGACTTTGCTTGTTGGTTTGGAACAACTGGTAAAGTTAAAGTTTTAGTTGAGTGGTTAAATAACATTTCACCATTATAAACAATGTCTTTTGTCATTGCTTGTGGGTCATTATCTAAGACTTTATAAATTTGTTCTTTAACATTTTCAGGTAAGTAAGCTTTATTTTTAACATCATCAGAAATAACGATTGAGTTTTGATATTCATCTAAACCAGTTAAAGTTAGGTTTTTATTAATTCCAGTAGAATTACCGTCAACCAAGGTAGTTAATGTTTCTTTTCCTGGAGTATAAATATCATTTTGATATGAAATTGCATACTGATCTTTACGTGATTCTGATTTTTGTACATAACCTTTAACATATGAAGGAATTACTTTATAAATAACGTTCATAACGTCATCTTTTCAAGTAGTGTTTCCTCCGTTTTTATCAGCATCCCCACCTTGATTGCTTGAGTTAGTATTAACAATTGCAGCAATAACTTGTGGGATTGATGAAGTTAATCAAGTTGATAAAACTTGTGATTGAAGCATTTTGTCATTATCACTAAAGTTAGGTTTTTCATCAAGTCCTTTAGTTTTATCAAAATTCGCTTGGCTTCTTAAATCATCATATGATTGGAATAAAACTCCGAAGAACTTATCAATCATTCCTAATGAGAATGATTGTCCTGTATCAACATAGAAGTTGTTTCCAAACATTCCAGCAATCACAGAAAGTAAGTTAGCGTTATTTTTAAGAATGTAAGGATAAGTATTTTCAACTCCATTTGCTCCATTAATATATGGTGCTAGTACTGATGAACTAGTAATTGTTGAAGTGTAATCTTCAGCATCTTTATAGTATCCATAGTAATTATCAGAAGAGTCTAATTTCAATTTAGCGACTTCTGGTGGCACATAATTGTCTTCTAGGTATTCTTGACCATCTCAATAAGAAATAACGTTCTTAGAGTGCGGAGAATTCGAAGTTAATGGGAACTGAGTATAACTGTTTTGATACTTAACAGATTTATAGTAAGAATTGTTAGCAGTAATTGCAACTGATGGAATTGCTAAACCAAACGTCATTAATAAGGACGTAATTAAAATCACAACAACCATTAAGTTAATTTGTCTTGATCCTGAACTTGTTAATGTTAATGAGAAACGAGTACTGAATGAAGCTTTTTTAAAGAAGGTATTTTTAATTCAATCAAGAATTTTTGAATCACTTCATTTAACTGAGACTCCTAAAATTTTAATTACTGGTTGAGCAGTTAAATGATAAGCAGTCCCGAACGCAACTATTCCAGAAAGAACTCCGATTCCAAATAAAGCAATTACTAATGAAGTTCAATCTCATAAGATTTCATAAGGTTGCGCACTAAAGTAAGTTAAGAACATATTTACAAACGGAATTTGTAAGACCATTCCAGCAATTCAAGCTAGCGGAATAATAATGAAGGTAATGATAATTGAATAAGAAAGATATGAACAAGAAATTTGTCCCGGTCCTTCTCCTAAAGCCTTTAAGATACCAATTTGTTTTGAGTTTAAATCAATTGTTTTACGTACACAAACAACTAAGGCGATAATTGCAATTAAAGCAATAATTCCAGCTGCTGTATATGTAACTGCTGAATAAACTCTAAAGACTTGTGGTTCTAAAGTTCAAGAATATCTGAAGTTTGATTTATCAAAGTTTGTTAAACCAATGTTTGAACTTGAACTATTTCCCCCAAGATCATTATTATTAGTAAAGCTTTTAACTAAGTTAAAGTTTTGTTTTAATCCTGAAGTATGATCAGCGGTTAATGCTAAAAAGACTTCTTTTCTGTTGTCTTTAGTATCATCACTGCCGTTATTTCATAAGAAGTATGAATAAAGTTCTGTAATTCCATCAGCAGAACCAGCACTAGTCATAGTTCCATCACGCATAGCTTTTAATGTTTTTTCACTTCCATAGGCAAAAGTTGAAACTTTTGGGTTTGGAATTGGGTTCATTAAATCTTGTGAAGGAACATATGAGAAAGCATCGGTTACTAATCCAGAAATAGTAAATACACCATCACCAGCTTTAATAACATCACCTGGTTTAATTTTTTGCTTACGAGCATATTGTTCAGAAATAGCGATTTCTCCAACAGCTGATGGTGCTCTACCATCTAAAATTGTTGTGTTGTAATTTTCATCTTCATTTAAAACAATCCCACGGTATTTAACTTGGTGAGAAGTATCAAAATAAGTAATTTCACGTCTGATTCCAAAATCAAAACCTGAAGCTATAGCTAGCATTTTTTGGTATGAATAGTAAATTACTTCTTTTGGTTGAACTCCAGAAACTCTTCCGTTTCTAATTTGGCTAAATGGATCTCCAAACCCATATCAACCATGGAAGTTGTTATAGTTAGACATTTCATTAAATAATGTTTCATCATCTCAAACTAATGAGAAACCTTTAAAATAATCTAATGTTGAAAGTGAATCAAATGAATAATCGTTAGTAGTTCCTGTGTGAATTGTTGGGTTTAAAACTCCACGAAAACCATGATTTGCAACTGCTGCAACCATTTGTTGATTTGCGAGATCTTTATCATCATTTGGGTTTTGTTTTTTACCATATTCTAAATAAGAACCATCAGAATATTTTTTATCACCTTGGTTAGTAACATCAATTGAATAAGGTCTAATGATTTGACTTGTTGTTTCATCAGTTTGACCAACAATTCAAGAAAAGTCTTTATCATTTGCTAAGTTATATAAGGTATTATCATCTGAAACTTTTTTACCAAATAAAAAAGCATAAATATCTGCTAATGTGGCATTAGTAGCTTTAGCAACACCTGTTGCATTTGTTAAATAATCTTCTGTTGCATTTTTCATTCATCCAGAAATTTTCATCATTGAAACAACAACAGTATTAGTGATTGCTAAATCATCTGGAGAAATATAAGATAAACCATTTTTTGCACGTTGTTCTGGCGTATAGTCATAAGAATCAATTAATGATTCGATTCTTCCATCAGGTTTATTGTCTTTTCTATTAACTTGTTTTTCATATCAACCTGGTTTTGCAAGTGTGTATTTTCCGATTGTTGTGTATTTTAATGGGTCGTTATAAGAATCTTTGTGACCATTTTTATTTAAATCATCTAAAGCATTAAAAAATGAAATCAAACTGTATTGATAAACTTCATTTCAGAATTTAACTTTTCCATCTTGAGAAGCATCATCATTTCAAGCTCAATCGTTATAGCGGGTATTTTTTGCAAATAAGTCTTTAAACCCTTGTTCTTCAATCATTCTTGTAAAGAAGTTTTGGTGTTCTTGAGAATAGTTTTCGATGCCTTCAACATCATTGAAATTAGAAAAAACATAGTTATAAGAATCTTTATTATTTAAGATTTTTTCATTGCCTTTGTCATCTTTCACCCATTGTTGAATAGAAACTGAATCGGCATTATTTAAAATATTACTAATGATAAAAACATCACTAGAATCGTTAACTGATGAATCCATTTGGATGTTTCCTTGATATGAGAAACGATCAACTTTTTTAACAATATTATTATAAGAATTGCTCATTCTTCTTTGGGTTGAAAATGAGACTGACAAAATAAAAGTAGCGATAAAAGTTAGGACTAAAATGATGATAAATTGAATACGAAATTTGAATACACCTTTAATACCTTGTTTAAGCATTAAAAAGAAGTTTGAAAATTTGTGCATTTTATCCCCCGCTATTACCCTTTTTGAATATACTCTTATATCTTAAATGTTTTTTTCTTATTTATCCACAAACAAAGAGATTTTTTAACACTTATTTATGTTTATTTTAGTAAGTATACTTTTGTAGAAAATAACAACATATGAGTTTGTTTTTTTATTTTTTTAAAAGTTGATTATGATAGAATAAACGTATAGT
Organism: Mesoplasma lactucae ATCC 49193; assembly: GCF_002441935.1. Classification (GTDB taxonomy): domain Bacteria; phylum Bacillota_I; class Bacilli_A; order Mycoplasmatales; family Mycoplasmataceae; genus Edwardiiplasma; species Edwardiiplasma lactucae. The sequence continues at coordinate 244,508 of NZ_CP023668.1, read as the reverse complement.
TCAATTATTTTTTACGTTTAAAAATAAGTTAATGAAAGGGAAATACATTTAATGAAAAAACTATTGATGTCTTTAAGTGCGATTTTAATCACTGCCTCATCAGCTACTAGCGTTATTTCATGTTCATATCACAGTGATATGAAACACGCCAGTGAAGAAGAAACAAAACGCTATGCTGAAATCAGTGCTGAAGCTTTAAAATCAGCTGTTTTATATGATCAAAACTTTGACATCAGAGGAAAAAGTGTTGCTATTAACAATGACTTTTCATCAGGTTATTACAAAAGTGCATTAATTAAAGATGTTTTCCCAAACTTAATAAACGAAAATAAGAACATTTCTATTTCAAATGATAGTGAAGTTGCAGAGCTTTACAAAATGGCTTTTGGAACTGGGCGTGATGGATTCAACTATACTTTTGAATCAAGTGTTAAATATGGAGATTTAAAACTTGATGGAGTTAGTGCTGGAAGTAATATTGCAGACTTTATTGAAAAGCAAACTAATGATAAAGCACCAGATGTTGAAACAGCTCAACCAGATAATTCAATTTCGAAAACTTTAAATTTAATTTCATCTACTTTAAAAATTGTTTTTGGAAATGACTTTACACCACAAACCGCTGGTTTATTAACTGGGATTATTAAGAGTGGTGTTGTTTCTAATGCTTTAGGTGGTATGTTCCATACTGATAACAACCCTGTTAAAAACGCTATCAACAAAGCTGAATCAATTATTAATGATTCAAATAATGCAGGTGCGATTAATGAAGTTTTAACAGCCATTACTCAAGAAAATATTGCCAATGACATTTCAATGCGTGATGTATTATCAAATGGGATGCAGTCTTTATTCTCAAGCTTACTATTTTTAGTTAAAAATCAAAAAATTAATCAAGATGAATTAAAAAAGAAAGAAAATGAGGAATGATCTGCAAGTAAACTTTTCTTTGTTTCCTTATTAGGTGGGAATATCCCTGATGGTTTATTAACCGAAGCTAATGCAGATACAAAAATTAGTGAAACAATTTTAGCAGTTGCTGGAATTTTAAATTGTACCAATGCTATTTATCAATATATTTCAATGTTTGATAAATATAAATCTTATACAGAAGAATGAGGACAACCAGTTTCGATCGATCATTTATTTAATCGTAAAAAAACAAATGGTGAAATCATTAGAGATATTTTAGATTCTAAATATAAATCTAATGAATATGCTTGATATCAAGAAAATGGTAATCAAACTAAATATGCGATTATTAATTTTCAAAATTTAGTAAGTACTTTACAAATGTTTTTCTCTCCAGATCCAGAAGATAGAGAAGGATATCAAACTTTAAAATTATTTACTATCTTATTTGGTAGACCTACAATTGATGGAAGAAAAGGCAATAACCCTATTGCCGATTATGGTAGTTCACCAATTACTGAAACAATCGTTGAAAACGGAATAAGTTATGCAGTTGGTAATAAGATTGCTAGTTTAATTCCTAACACTGTTGCTGATTCTATTAGTGGTTTACTTCAACCAATTCCAGGATTAGTTTCAAACTTTATAAATGTTACTATCGATTGTGTTTTAACCAATGGAAGTTGAACAAATAAATACGGAGCAATAATTGATGTTGCTACTTTACTGTCAGGAGAACTTAATAAACTTACTAGTCAAATAGATAAGGTTGTTGATGCACTTGAACAAATAATTAAAAAAATTGATGACCTTCTTCCAGATGGTAAGAAAATTCCACTTGATGTCGATAAAATTAAAAATGCAATTCAAAAAATTTCTGATATTAGTGGAAAGATTAACCAAGTTTCACGTTATTTACAAGGACCTGGAAAAGGATCATTACAAAAACCATGAACTGGATTATACAAAGGAACTTTTGTATATGACATCATGAAAGCTTTACAACCTGTACTTAATTTAGATAATAATTTATTAAAGAAAATTAAAGCAATCGGAAATATTAAAACTATTTTAACAACTGATATTTATACAATCTTTGATATGTTCGGAGTTAATTTAAGTGAATCTTTATATGATTCATTATATGAACTTAGAAATAATTCGATTGCTGATTTAATTAACATCCTTGCTGGAGAAGAATTCTATAATACAAGTCGTTATAAAACAGCTAAAGAAAATAATCTTTATTTCTTAAACTCTCAAGATGTTAAGAAAATCGTTAATTCATTATTACCAGAAGCAACTACTGCTGATGGCAAACCATATAATGCTGTTAAAAAAATGATTAAAGGCGAAGAAGTTAATGTCAGTCCGATTGAATTAATCATTTATTCAATTATCGATGGTGGTAAAGAAATAAAAACACTTCCACAAGAAGACTTAGATATTTTCAATGCTTATGGAGCAGCAGGTGGAAGTGGAGTTATTTATCGTGAAGGTAAAGCGATTAATATTTTTACAAAAGATCAAGCTGGAAAAATTTATCTAGATAACAACATTATTGATAGATTAGTTGGATTAACTCCAAATGAAGATTTCTATAAAGGAACTTTCTTCTATTCTCTTTCAAGAATGTATGGTCATCACTATGAAAACACTAATACAACCATTAACCCATATTTTAGTAGAAACAAAATTGTTGATGGAACTGTAGTTGCAATGACTAAAGCGCCAATTAAAATGTTCGATTTATTCACTGAAATCGGTAAAATGACTGCTAAATCAGTTTCTTCATTTACAAATGACGTTTATGGAAAATACTTAGATCGCAAAAACTTCCAAATTATGGATGTAAAAAGTGAAAACCTAGATAAACGTTCAAGTTGAGATACAAAACAAAAATTAACTTATAAATTAAAATTCTTAAATCCAGATAATGGTGAAGCTGTGGTTTATGATGTTGAATGAGTTAGAAATTCAGCACTTGCACCAAATCAAGGTGGAACTGGTGGAAACTATGACGGAGTTGGATGACAACTAGTCAAATTAATGAAATAATTTCATAATAAAAAACCCAGTTAAGATTTATTTCTTAACTGGGTTTTTAAATTGTTCATACAAAGCATTAACTTTTCTTTCATAAGCAGAAGTAGTTTTTGGGTTGTAGTATTTTCTATCTTTTAATTGATCTGGTAAATATTGTTGTTTAACATAAGCATTTGGGTAATCATGGGGATATTTATAACCAACACCCCTATTTAATTTACTTGCAGAAGCATAATGAGCATCTTTTAAGTAACTTGGCATGTCATAAACTTTACCTTTCTTAACATCAGCTTGTGCAGCTCAACTAGCTAAAGCAGAAGAATTGGATTTTTCACTTAATGCCATTTCACAAATCGCCAGTCCTAAAGGTAATAATCCTTCAGGCATTCCTAATTGTCTAAAAGCTTGAGTGGCAGTTACCACATGCTGAGGAACGGCTGGATTTGCTAAACCGATATCTTCATATGACATAACAATCATTCTTCTCATTAAAGCTTCATATTCTCCAAGTTCTAATAATCTTGCAAAATAATAAAGTGAAGCATCAACATCACTTCCACGGATTGATTTTTGTAAAGCGGATTTTAAATCATGGAAGGTATCTCCATATTTAGAACCCATTTGGTTTCCACGATTATCAAAGATTTTTTTAATAATTGAAATATCAATTTTTGTGTTTTGATAAAGTTTTGTTAAAAGTTCAATTTTATTAATCGCAACTCTTAAATCTCCACTACTCATTTCAGCTAATAACATTAAAGGTTCATCCTCAATGTCTAAGCTGATTTCTTTATTTTTAATCTTTTCTTTTAAGAAATCAAAAATATCATCTGTTGAGATTGGATTCAGTTCTAAGATTGTTGAACGAGAACGAATGGCTGGGTTAATGACAAAGTATGGATTTTCAGTTGTTGTGAAATAGACAATTACTTGTCCTTTTTCCATATATTCTAAAAGGATATCTTGTTTTTGTTGGTTCATACGATGAACTTCATCAATAACGATGATGGCAGGATCTTCAACTGAACTTTCTTTTAAAATTTTGTCTAATTTTTCTTTTTTATCAATTCCAGCATTAAAGTTATAAACTTTTTTACCTAAATCATTTGCTAAAGCATTGGCAAATGAAGTTTTCCCAACTCCAGGAGGCCCATAAAAGATTAGGTTCGAAGTGAATTTCGCCTGAACCATTCTTTGAATAACTCCATTTTTATCAAGAAGTTGTTTTTGACCAACAATGTCTTTAATAGATTTTGGTCTTAAATAAGATGCTAATGGTTCCATAATTTCACTTCTTTCTATGTTTAATTTTACTATATAAAAAAGTAACTAATTTTAGTTACTTTTAAAGATTCTTATTTAATTAAAGTCATGTTTAGTGTTAAACACTTCATCATAAACTTCTTTATATTCTTTAACAGGTTTAATTTTTAAAACTGCTTTTACTTCATCTGGAATATCTTCTAAATCTTTTTCATTTTCTGCTGGAATTAAAATTTCTTTTAATCCTGATCTTGCAGCTGAAATTGATTTTTCTCTTAATCCTCCGATTGGTAAAATATGCCCTCTTAAAGTGATTTCACCAGTCATACCAATGTTTTCTGAAACCGGACGGTTACTTAATGCAGAAATAATTGCAGTAGTTAAAGCACCACCAGCACTAGGTCCATCTTTCGGTACAGCTCCTTCTGGAACGTGGATATGAACATCATTTTCTTCAAAGATTTCTTTTGGAATTCCAAATTCTTTATAGTTAGAACGCACGTAGTCAAAAGCGATTTGTGCTGATTCTTTCATAACATCTCCAAGTTTACCAGTTAAAACTAAGTTTCCTTTTCCTGGGAAGTAATTAACTTCAATTGGAAGGATATCTCCACCAAATTGTGTATAAGCTAAACCAGTAACAACCCCAACTTGTGCAGATTCTTGTTTCTTAGTGTGTTCAAAAATTCTTTTTCCTAAATATTCATTAATGATTTGTGGGGTTACTTCTAATGAAGTTAATTCACCACTTAATTCTTTAACAATAAATTTACGAGCCATTGATGATAATCATCTTTCAAGTTGACGAACTCCAGCTTCACGAGTGTAGTATTTAATAATTTCTTCTAAAGCTTCATCAGTGAAGATTAATTCACCATTTTCTAAGTTGTGTTCTTTTAAAACTTTAGGTACTAAATATTCTCTTGCAATTTTTAATTTTTCAATTTCTGTATAGCTTGATAAGTTAATGATTTCCATTCTGTCATATAAAGCTTCAGGAATATCTTCTGGATAGTTAGCAGTGGCAATGAATAAAACATTACTTAGATCGTAAGGTTCTTCAATGTAGTTATCTGAGAATTCTTTGTTTTGTTCTGGATCTAATACTTCTAACATTGCTGCTGAAGGATCTCCTTTATAATCAGTTGCCATTTTGTCAATTTCATCTAATAAGAAGACAGGGTTAGTAACTTTGGCGCGTTTCATGCTTTGAATAATTCTTCCAGGCATAGCTCCAATATAAGTTTTACGGTGTCCACGGATTTCAGCTTCATCACGAATTCCTCCTAATGAAACTTTAACAAAATCTCTTCCCATTGCTTCAGCAATAGATTTAGCTAATGAAGTTTTACCAACTCCAGGAGGCCCTACTAAAGTAATGATTTGTCCTTTAACACTATCAGTTTTTTGCATTACTGCTAAGTGTTCTAAGATACGGTCTTTAACTTTCTTTAAACCAAAGTGGTTCTTATCTAAAGTAGTTTTTGCAAAACCTAAGTCTTTAATATCTTCTGTTTTTTCTCATCATGGTAATGACATCATTCAATCAACATAAGTACGTTGAATATTTGCTTCAGCACTGGTTGGTTGAATTCCATCTAATTTATCGATTTCAGATAAGATTCTTTCTTTAACATGTTTTGGATAAGGTTCAGTTTCTAAACGTTTTTTATAACTTTCTAAACTGTTTTCTTCTCCTTCACCTGATTCATTTAATTCTTCTTTAATTGCTCTTAATTTTTCACGTAAATAAAATTCTTTTTGTTGATCATCAATTTTAGTTTTAATACGTTTGTTAATATTTTTTTCAATATCAGATGTATCAATAGTTGCAGCAATTAAACGCATTAAAGTAGTAATTTGACTTAACGGGTTTAATTCTTGGAAAATAGCATTTGCAGCTACTTTATCAATTACTGGTGTATCAGTATAAATCTTTAATAAAGTTTTATTAATATCGGCATTATTTTGTAAATCATCAGAAGCGATTAAGTTTGCTAAAGCTTCTTCACGGTCTCCACCAAGATTAATCATTCTTTCAGCTTCTTTTTTGAAATCAGCTAATTCAGAGTCTGATAATTTTTCGTTTTTAGTTTCTTCAGCAGTTGCCATGTAGAATTTATCTTCAAATTTTTCTACATTTTTAACTTCAACACGTTCTTCTGCTTTAACCATTACAGTTAAACTTCCGTCATGTCATTTTTTCATAATGCTTACTGTTGCTAAAATCCCATATTTATATAGATTTGATGAGGCATCTTCATCTTTTTTGGTATTATTTTTTTCAATCCCAAGGATAATCTTTCCATCATACTTGCTAATTGCTTCTTCAATTGCAGCAAGAGAAAATTGGTCTACAAATTCCAATGGTCCTTCTGCAGTTGGAAAGACAAGATTCCCTGTATTTGTGATTACCAAAGGATATTTTTTGTTTGGATTCATATATAAAATGCCCTCCTTATTTGTATAGAATAATCATATCATATTTTTTAGCACTTTCTACAATAGAGTGCTAAAAAACTAAACATTTGCATGCTTAGTTTTAATAGTTTATTTAATTATTTTGCTTACTAATTATTAGTTGTTTTCATATAAGAAATCAATTAATTTTTCATTAGCAATTTCAGCTTTAATTTGGTCCATTGGTAATAATTGTTTTAATTGATCAACAGGTACTCCAAATTGTTTTGAAAATTGATTTAATTTTTCATTAACTTCTTCATCAGTAACTTCTTTTAATTGAGGTTCAATTTCTTGAATTTCAGAAACCACTAAATAAGTTTGTAATCTAATTTTAGCGTCTTCTTCTAAGTCTTTATCTAATTGTTCTTCAGTTAATCCAGTTGCTTTTTTGTAATCTTTTAAAGTCATACCTTGTTGTTGTAATTGTTGTTCAAATTGTTTTTTCAATGATTTAGCTTCTCTACGGATAGCTGATTTTGGAACAGTTACATCAGCATTAGCAATAGCTTTTTCCATTACTTTGTCAACGTGTTTGTTTTTTTCGATTTGTTCTTTTTGTTTAGTCATATCTTCTTTGATACGAGCTTTTAATTCATCAAGAGTTTTAACTCCATCCATGTTAGCATCTTTTGCTAATTCATCATCGATAGCCGGTAATTCTTTTTTAGCAATTTCTTTAATATCCAATACGAATTCAGCTTTTTTACCACCCATTTCTCCAGGGTAGTTTGCAGGGAAGGTTACTTCGATTTTTTGATCTGGTCCAACTTGCATTCCGATCATTTGTTCTTCAAATCCAGGAATGAATTGTCCTGATCCAACTTCTAATTTGTAATCTTTAGCTTCTCCACCAGCGAATGGTTTTCCATCCATGTATCCTTTAAAGTCAAAGGTTACAACATCACCGTTTTCAATTTTTGCTCCTTTTGGTTGAGGAACTTCCATTGCAAAACGTTGTTGGAATTCATTTAAAACATCTTTAATTTCTTCTTCAGTAATTGAGATTGGTTCTTTTTTAATTCCTAAGTTTTTGTATTCTCCTAATTTAACTTCTGGTCTTAAGTCAAAACTAAAAGTAATTGTAGCTTCATTATCGTTTGCATTAGTTAATGCTGGAACTGGAGCGTTCATTGGTTCAATTTTTGAATTTTGTTTTAATGCAAAATCAAATGCAGGTCTGATTTCTTCATTAAATGCTTCATTGTAGATTCTTGCAGGAGTTAATTGTTTAGCAACTTCTGATTTAGGTGCTTTACCTTTTCTGAATCCAGGAACTTCAACGTTTTCTGATAAGGTTTTTTTAGCGTTTTCGATTGCTTTTTTTCAATCATCACCATCAACAGTTACGATTCATTCCCCTTGTGTATTATCTGCGGTTTTTTTGTCTGTAAATTTCATATATTTTCAGCCTCTCTACATGTTTTTTCTAAATTAGATTATATCAAAAGCAACATAAAACACCAATGTGTTAATGTTGCTTCTCTTTTAATTATTGGTTAGAACGACCACTGTATTTTCCATCAGTAGTTGAGATAAGTACTTTTTCTCCTTCTTTAATAAATAAAGGAACTTGGATTTCTCATCCAGTTTGTACTTTTGCTTTCTTTTGAGCACCAGATGAAGTGTCACCTTTAACAGCAGGTTCTGCTTCAACGATTTCCATTTCAACTTTATCTGGTAAATCAATTCCTAAAATTTCTTCACCAAATTTAGTCATTTTTAACATTAGTCCATCTGTTAAAAAGTTTTTTTCTCATTCCAAAGTATCCATTGGAATTGTAAATTGATCATAGGTATCGACGTCCATTAAGTAAGCATCATTTCCATCGTTGTATAAGTATTGCACATCAACACGATCGATGATTGCTTTATCAACTTTTTCTCCTCCAGTGAAAGTCATTTCAGTTCTAGCACCAGTGCGCATGTTACGTACTTTAACAGTTACTTTACCTTGTTGACGTCCTGTTTTAGAAAAAGATTGTTCTAAAACTACATAAATGTTTCCATCGTGCATAAATGTAGTTCCAGGTCTTAAATCATTAACTGACATATATTATCTCCTCTTTATTTTTCATTTTATTGTTAGTTAACTATATTGTATCAAATCTTGCTCCAACTTTAATGTCGTTTAGATTGTGATTATTATAGTAAATATTTGCTGGTTGCATTTTCTTACCAGGTCTTTGTAGTTCTAAGATTTTTAAAAACCCATTTCCAGTTTGAATAATAATTCCCTCATTATCAATTGAAAGAATTTCTCCAGGGTTGTGAACCATCATAGTTGTAACAAAATATTCATTTTCCTTCATAACTCTTGTAGCTCCAATTTTATAACGTTCATGATTCATGAAAGTATGAGCTACAGGAGTTGGTAGTAATCCTCTTGTTAAATTAAAGATATCAATTGCTGATTTTGTTCAATCAATATTTTCTTCTTCTGAAGTTATGATTGGTGCAAAAGTTACAAATTTTGATTCTTGTGGGATTGGTTCAATTTCATGATTATAGATTTTTAATAAATTATCTTTAATAATCTTTTGTCCTAAAATTTCAATTTTTTTAAATAAAGTTCCACTTGTATCTTTATCTTCAATGACACATTCAAGTTCAGCAAAAACATCACCAGCATCCATTTGCTTAACCATTCTCATCAAAGATACTCCGGTTGTTTTATCACCATTAATAATTGCTCTTTGAATTGGAGCGCCACCTCTGTATTGAGGTAGTAAACTTCCATGAACATTTAATGGTTCGACTTTTGCTAAGTTTAAAATTTTAGTTGGAATAAATTGACCATAGGCACAAGTAATTAAGAAATCGAAATCCAATTGTTTTAAATCGTCATAAATTTCTGAAATTTTAGTTGGTTGAAAACAACGAATTTGATTTTCATCAGAAACAGTTTTAACAGCAGTTGGGGTTAAAACTTTTTTTCTTCCAACTGGTTTATTTGGTTGTGAAATTGTAGCTAGAATTTCAACATCATCCATAGCAATTAATTGTTGTAAAATTCCTGCAGCAATTTCAGGAGTTCCACAAAAGACAACTTTCATTTTATTCATTATTTCTTTTCTCCTCTTCATATTCTTTTAACATTTCTTCAACTCGTTTTAAAATAACAACCATAGCTAAAGTATCACGATTACAATATTTTAACATTGCAGGTCAAATTGTTTCTCATTGTTTATCTGTTAAATCACCAGTAACAAATTGTCTAAAAGTTTGCGCTGCTTTATCACCTTTATTAATAATCAAATCATGGTAATTAAATTCTGGTTCTAAAGCTGGTTGTGTTTTTTTAATTGAATAACTTCCGTGAAAATCTGGATGATATATCAAGAATCATTCACGATTATTATCATTTTCTATTTTTTTATTTGCTTGTTTTCCTTTAAAAAAGTCCATTAAATCAATTGTGTGATTGGCAATATAACACAATGGTAAAGCATATTTTGGAAAGTTAACTGCTAAGTATTTTAAAACTGACTTTTCAAAAGATTTATTATAAGCAACATAAACACCTTCACCATATTTTAAAAGCATATCATTTAAAAATTTAACAATAAAATCTGGACGAGGATCACTTCTTTTATCTTTTGGTAAGAAGTCATCATGGTACATAGTTTCTGGATGGTTATAGTCATATTTATCATCATAAATAACATCAACAGAATATTGAAACGGAATTTGTTGATATGATTTTGAAATTCAAAATCTTGGTACAGCAAATTTTACAGTTTCAAAATCATACATGTAAATTTTCTGAGCTTCTTTATACTCACTTAAAACATAATAAATTTCATTTAAATGATTTGTATCAAGAATTTCATCAAAACCAACATTTCCATTATCAGTATAAGCACGATAAACATCTAAAATTCGGTCATGTTCTGGTCTTAAAAACGGTTTAAAAGTTCCTTTTGCACCAGCTTTTTCAGGTAAAGTTGAAAGGTTTGTATGAACCAAGTCTGAAAGATAAACAATTCCAGATTCACGCACTAATTCTGCTTTATCACGATTTGAAAAAGCAGATGAACCAGTTAAATTAAAAATTGTATCTTTTGTCGCATCATAATAAGGAACCACATGATAACAATATGGTTCTAAATAATCCTTAGCTTCACCATAGTTTCAACCGTTTTTTGGTGTGAAACTCATTTTAGTCATACAGGTTTTTTGTTTAAATAATGACTTGACTTGTTCTTCATTACTCATAGCAAGTTTTTCTGCTAAATTACTAATTAAAGTATTCATTGGATGAGTACTGTTTAACATTTGATAAGCTTGTTTTAAAGTAATTGGTTCTTTACCTTTTGGTTCTTTAAAGTTTTCATCTAAAATAAATAGTTTTTCTAAATCAACATCTTCTTCTGCTTCGTTTGTAAATGGTTCTAAAAGATTATTTTCTTTAATATAATCCAAAACTTCTTCATAAGTTACATCTTTATATTTTTCAGCAACATCATTTCCAAGCTCTTTCATATCAACAGATTGTTTTCATCCATAAACATATTCAGGATTTAAATGAGTTAAAAAGATTTTATTAACTTTTAATCCGTTTTTTTCTAAAACAAAGATTTGGTAAGCCAAGTCAAAAAAGTGATCAGGTTTAATTTTGGTTGTCCCTTTTACTTCATAAATATTCACACGATTATTATCAAGGATTTCTAAAATATCACAACGAGTTCTTAAATTAGAATTATCAAATTCAAAAGCTGGTTCATACATATATTTATATTGACTTAGTTTATTAGCATCTTTAAAAACTTCTTTTGTTCTTTTTAAAGCATCTTTGAAAGTTAAATAACCTAAATCTAAAGATTGAAGGTTAGTATTGTGTTTTTCATTATAGTTAAAAAGTTTTAAATCAAAAAGTTCGCGTGCTTTTTCTCCAACTTCGTTCCCATCAACAATTGAATCTCCAGCATAAACTTCAAAATCAAAACCATCTTCAGCTTCTCAAGCTTTATTTCATTTTTCTAAAGATTCAATATCTTTTTCAGTTTCAAAAGCTTGTTTAAAGGCTTCAAACAAGTTAATTGCACTAGCATCATCATTGAAATCTGCTTCATCATCAATTGTTTGATCAATATTATATTGAAAAAGCTTTTCATCATAAAACTTTTTTGCCATATTAAAGTTTTCTTTGGAATGTAAGATTCAAGCTTCTTTTAAACAAGTAGTGTATGCTCTTTTAAAATCTTCTTTTCCAACATGTGTTTTATAAATCATCAAATCCCTCAATTCTAAGTTAATTTTACTCAAAAAAATGACCCTTGAAAGGTCATTTAAGAATTAATCGTTTTTACGACGTGAAGGAACAAATTTTTCACCAACAACTTTGTTTGGTCGTTCTAATGAAGCATCATTTTTTGATGCTTTTTTGTTTTCCTTTGAAGATTTCTTAGCTTCAGCTAATTCTTTTTTACGGTCTTCTCTAGCTTTACGTTCTTTTGCTTTTTCTTCGCGTTTAATAATTTCTTTTTCTTTTTTAGATAATTTAATTTCTTTTTCAGCAATCGCAATTCTTCTCTTAGTTTCATCTAAGTCAAGACTTCCATTTACTTTTCAAACAGTATTGTAATTTTTTTTATCTATTTTTTGGGTAATACCTTCAACTTCGTAGGCACGAGTTTCTTTGATTTCGTTAGTTTTTGGTTCGATTAAATCTACAACAACGTCAAAAACGTCACGGTATTTATATTCAGCACCTTTACGAGCATAGACTTTTTCAAAGTCTACTCGTACATTCTTTTGGTTTTCATTATCAGCAATATATTGTTTAATTGCTTCACGAACTTCTTTTTTACGTTTTGAACGTTCTTTTTTAGAAGCTTTTTTCCCAGTGATTGTAGTAACGATAATAAAGATGATAATCGCAACAACCACAAGTATTAAGATTATGTTTATTGTACTCAAGTTTATATCTCCCTTAAAGTTTGAACTTATAATTTATTATAAAACATTAATAGTAAAAATACCTTGTCTACTTATAAACGTTTTCAATTACTCCCCCACCAAGACAAATGTCATCAAGATAGAAAACAGCTTCTTGTCCTTCGGTAACTGATTTTACATTATCGTATTTTACTAAATAATCACCATTTTCTTGGCGAATCATTTTCACGTTTTCATCTTTTTGACGATATCTAAATTTAGCAGTGCAGTTAAATTCATTGATATCATCAACATATTTATCTAATTCAATATTTCAATTGATTCCAGTAATTAAAGCTGAATTAGATAATAAATAACTTTGATCTGAAGCTGGTGCAACATAGATTATTTTGTTTTTAACATCTTTTTTAGCTACATACATTGGTTCTGGTTGACCGCCTAAGTTCAACCCTTTTCTTTGGCCAATTGTGTAATACATAACTCCAATATGTTTTCCAATTACTTCATTAGTTTTAATATTAACAATATCTCCTGGTTGATTTGGAATATAGTTTTGTAAGAATTCAGTAAAGTTTCTTTCACCAATAAAACAAATTCCAGTTGAATCTTTCTTTTCAGCAGTAATTAAATCATTTTCTTTTGCTAATTCTCTAACTTCTGGTTTTTTAAATGGTTGTAAAGGGAAAAGAGTTCTTGAAATTTGGTCTTGAGTTAATTGACATAAGAAATAAGTTTGGTCTTTATTATCATCAGCAGCTCTAATTAATTCAACTTGTTTTGTTTCCGGATTATATCTAGTTCCTGCATAGTGACCCATAGCAATATAATCAGCACCAAGTTTTTCAAAAGCATATTTCGCAAACGCATCAAATTTAATGTATTTATTACATAGAATATCTGGGTTTGGTGTTCTTCCTTTTTCATATTCATCTAAGAAATATTGAAAAACGTTATCTCAATATTCTTGAATAAAATCAACACGATGTAATTTAATTCCAAGTTTATTAGCAACTTTTAAAGCATCTTGATAATCTTGTTCTTGGGTACAAGCTTCATTTGGATCGTCATTATTACCTAAAAAATCGTTGTTCGCAGCAGAATCTCAGTTTCTCATAAAGAATCCTTCAACTTCATAGCCTTCACGTTGTAATAACAATGCAGCTACAGAAGAATCTACTCCTCCACTTAAACCAACAATAACCTTTTCTTTTTTCATTTCTTTCTCTCTTTTCTTTGCCCTTAAAAAGTTTAACTATCTATAAGTTAGTTGTTTTTAATAGTTATTATTATATCATTCTACTTTGAAAATAAAAAACCTGAAATTTCAAGAATTTCAGGTTTAAAAATTATAATTGAATGAATGCGTAAGCTATGAAGTAGGCAATAAATATCAATGAAACAATTCAAAGAGTGATTGGTACTTCTTTTACTTCTTTTTTGAAAGTTTTAATTAATACATAAAGAATAATTAAGACTCCAATTCCGTTAGCAATTGAGTAAGTTACAACCATGAATAGGATTGCAAAGAAGGCAGAAATAGCAATTTCTGGTTTCTTTCAATCTAAGTCTTTGATTGAACCCATCATCATTACTCCAACAAATAATGTGGCAGCTCCAGTTACACAACCAGGCACAGCTTTAAAGATTGGGAATAAGGCAATTGAAATTAGGAAGAAGACTGAAGTTATGATTGAAGCAAAACCAGTTCTTGCACCTTGGGCAATTCCAGCTCCTGATTCAACATAAACTCCCATTGGAGAAACCCCAACAGCAGAACCAACAACAGTTGCTCCTGAGTCAATAATTAATGCTTCATGACTTAATGGTCTATCAGTTCCAGCAGCTTCATTTAATTGACGGTTAACTGTAGTAATAGTTCCAGTTGCATCAAAGAAGTTCAAGAACATTAAGATGAAAATTGAAATATACATTGTTGGTTTATTTCAAATTTCTACGTTTGTAAATTCTTTTCAAGTATTTTTAATATTTGAAGCAAATCCATTGAAGTCGTATTCTCATTTACCACCACCATCAACGAAGTTGGCATTATAGAAAATACCTCCTTCTTTTGAAACGGCCAGGTTTGGTCCTGCGTTTGCAACAATAAGTGCAATTACAGTTCCAATTAGAATACAGATTGCAACTCCTCCGTTAACTTTCATAAACATGAATAGTAACATGATCAAGAATAATCCGGTTCCTAAAAGGATTTGAGGATAGTTATCTTTTAATCTACCCAAGTCAGCAACTGGTAAACCAGTTTCAGTGTGGGCTACTCATCCAATACTTGAAAGCCCAACATAGGCAATGAAGAATCCGATTCCAACTCCAATAGCAATCATTAATTGCTCAGGAATTGCGTTAATGATAATCTTTCTTAATGGGGTAATTGAGAAGATTAAGAAGAAGATTGATGAAATCATTGTTGCGATCAATGCTCCTTCATACCCAATGATTGTAGGAGGATGACCATTAGCTCCAGTTCCTCCGGCAATATTTACCGCAAACATAACGTTAACTCCCATACTTGGAGCTAAAGCTAAAGGAACATTTGCAAATAGTCCCATTACAAAGGTTGATGCAAATGAAGCGATACATACGCCTAAGAAAATACCAAAGTAATTCATAGTTGTACCATCACCAGTTACACTTCCAGAACCACTAAGGATTGCTGGTTCAACTGAAAGAATATAAATCATAGCTAGGAATGTTGTAATTCCACCAATGATTTCTTTTTTCATTGTTGCACCTAAATTATCAAATTTAAAATACTTCTCGATATTTTTTCAAGCTTTTCATGAACTAATATGGAAGTCTTTTTTTTGTTTTTTAATTTTTGGCACGAAATTTTTCCTTTCTTACAAATGAAAATAGTAACCGAAAGAAATCAAAAAACTTCTCTTGGTTACTAATTAAAAAGTAATTAAGTCACTTATAATCTAGCATTGGTGCTAGGTAGAGACTCCAACCCGATATGTTGGATTATATAAGTTTTTATATATTTCAATATGCAGTTACAAAACTATAATAGCATATTCTAATTAAAATTATAATTCGTTCTTAGGCTTAAATTTAGAATTGGCAGCTACTTGTTCTAATAATTTTTTATCATCATCATCAACAGTTGTTGGGATAACAATGTTAAAGATAATTTTTAAATCACCGCGAATATTTGATTCAGGACTTGCATACAATCCTTTATTTGGAACAGTTGTAAAGTCACCATTCTTTAATCCTCTTGGAGCTTTAATTTTAATTAATCCATCAACTGTTTGAATTTCAACGAAATTTCCTAAAATAGCATCTAGATAACTAATGTTATAGATTTGTGAAAGTACTCCATATTGGTCAATAAACATACTTGTTGATGGTCTTACACTAACGCGAACATAAATATCTCCATTAGGCCCACCGTCTAAACTAGCATTACCTTCTCCAGCTAAACGAAGTTGTTGATCTGGTCTTAATCCATGAGGAATATTTACTTCAATTTCTTTTGGAGCACGGATAAATCCTTTTCCATCACAATCTGGACATTTATCTTTGATAACTTTTCCAGATCCATGGCATTCAGGACAAGGAACGGTTTGATTAAATGAAATGGTTCCAACTTGTTGAGTTTCATTAATCACACCTTGACCATGACAACGTTCGCAAGTTTTTACATCATTTGGGTTTTTAGCGCCAGTTCCATTACATTTTGCACATTTTTGAATAACATTAATATTTTCTTTAATTGTTGTTCCAAAAACAAATTCTTTATAATCTAAAGCAACGCTTAAGAGGATATCTTCACCTTTTGAATGACGTGATTGTTGTGAAAATCCACCAAATCCTTGACCAAAGCCACTAGCAAAACCGCTATTTCCACCAGTTTGAAAACTAGCTCCTCCACCAAATAGGTCGTTTAAGATATCTCCAAAACCGCCCATGTTGTTAAAGAAATCTGAAAAGTCTTCAAAACCAGCTCCAGCGCCGTTTTGATTAAAGGCGTTAAAGCCATAACGATCATATTTTGCACGTTTATCTTTATCTAACAACACCTCAGCAGCTTCTGAAACTTCTTTAAATTTTTCTTCAGCGCCTGGTTCTTTATTTAAATCAGGGTGATATTTTTTTGCTAAAGTACGATAAGCTTTTTTAATTTCTTGTTCACTCGCATCTTTTGAGACACCTAAGACTTCGTAGTAATCTCTTTTATTATCTGTAGCCATGTTTTAAAATTCCCTTCTAAAAAATAATAGATATAGTTTCCTATATCTATTATCACATTATTAATAAGTTAAACTATTATTTATTTTCGTTATTATCTTTTTTATCATCATTGCTTGATGAATCAGTTGCGCCTGCTTGGTTAGCGAATTCAGCAGCTTGAGCCATCATTTTTTCAATGTCACTCATTTTTTTGCTTAATTCATCGTATTTTTCATCAGCTACTAATTGACGGATATCAGCAACCATTTTATTTGCTTCTTCTTTTTGTTCAGCTGTGATTTTATCTCCAGCTTCATTAATTGAAGTTTCAATTACGTTTGCGTAGCTTTCTGCTTTATTTCTTAATTCGATTTGTGATTTTTTCTTGTTATCTGCTTCTTCATTTTCTTGAGCTTCTTTTAACATGTTTTCAACATCAGCATCGCTTAAGTTTCCTGAGTTTGAAATGGTGATTGATTTTGTTTCACCAGTGCTTTTATCTTTTGCAGTTACAGAAACAATTCCGTTTGCATCGATTGAGAAAGTAACTTCAATTTGAGGTTGTCCTTTTGGTGCTGGTTTAATTCCAGTTAATTCGAAGTGTCCTAATGATTTATTATCAGCAGCTAAAGGTCTTTCTCCTTGTAACACGTTGATATCAACAGCAGGTTGATTATCAACAGCAGTTGAGAATACTTGTGATTTTTCAGTAGGAATAGTTGTGTTACGGTCGATTAACTTAGTCATAACTCCACCCATTGTTTCGATTCCTAATGATAAAGGAGTTACGTCTAATAATAAAACGTCACTAACATCTCCAGCTAATACTCCACCTTGAATTGCAGCACCAATTGCTACAACTTCATCAGGGTTAATAGTACGGTTTGGTTTTTTACCTAATTCTTTTTCAACCATTGCTTGAACAGCTGGAATTCTTGTTGAACCCCCAACTAATAAAACTTCGTTAATGTCTTTTGGATCCATTTTTGCTTCTTTTAAAGCATCTCGAACAGGTTGTGCAGTTCTATCAACTAAATCTTTAGTCATTTTATCAAATTCTGCTCTTGTTAAAACAGTTGAGAAGTTAACAGGTCCATCAGCATTCATTGCGATAAATGGTAAGTTAATTTCTGCTTGTGATTGTGATGAAAGGTTGATTTTAGCTTTTTCAGCTTCATCTTTTAGTCTTTGTTTAGCCATTTTATCATTTGATAAATCAACGCCAGCTTCAGCTTTAATTTTTGCAATTAATCAATCAATAATTTTTTGATCGAAGTCGTCTCCACCTAAACGGTTGTCTCCTGAAGTTGCTAAAACTTCAAAAGTGCCATCAGCGATATCAAGAATAGAAACGTCAAATGTTCCTCCTCCTAAATCGTAAACTAAAACTTTTTCTTCTTTATCTTTGTTTTCTAAACCATAAGCTAAAGCTGCTGCAGTTGGTTCGTTAATGATACGAGCAACATCTAATCCGGCAATTGTTCCAGCGTCTTTAGTAGCTTTACGTTGTGCATCGTTGAAGTATGCAGGAACTGTAATTACTGCTTTAGTAATCGGTTGTCCCATTTTGTCTTCTGCAAAACGTTTTAAATATCTTAAGATTTCTGCTGAAATTTGTTCAGCTGTATAATCTTTACCATTTACATGAACTTTTTCATCTGTTCCCATAATTCTTTTAATTGAAGTAACAGTATCTGGGTTTGTCATTGCTTGTCTTTTTGCAGCACCCCCAACAATTACTTCTCCATTTTTAAAAGCAACTACAGATGGAGTTGTTCTTGATCCTTCTGGGTTTTCTAAAACAACAGGTTTTCCACCTTCTAACACAGCGACAGCTGAGTTAGTTGTACCTAAATCGATACCAATAATCATTTCTTTTGCCATAATTTTGTTCTCCTTTAATTATTATTTTTCTTCTTCTTTGCTTGGTTTTTTACCAGCAACTTGGACATTAGCATGAATTAATACTTTGTCATAAATTGTATATCCGTTTGAAACAACTTTTACAACTTGACCTTCATCATATTCATCACTTTCAACAACATCAGTGATGTTCATTGTGTGAGAATCGGCTTCACTTCCAAGTTTGATATTCATTTCTTTAATCCCAACTTGACTTAAAGCATCGTCCATTCTTGTAATAACCATTTCAAAACCTTTTAAATAATTTTGCACTTCTGCACTTGCATTATTTTCAGATGTTTTTAAAACAGTTCTAAATAATTCAATATCTGGAACGATAGCTTCTCCAAGTTTTTTAGCACCATATTTGCGGAGTTCTTGTTCTTGATCGTCACGTCTTTTAATAGTATTTCTATTATCAGCAACAACTGATTTTACTTCGTTATTTAATAAGTCGATTTCTTTATTTAAAGAATCAACATATTGTTGAATAATTTGTAAGTTTTCATCATCAGGATGAGCTTTAAAAATATTCATAACTTTTGGTTCTAATTTTTCTTCAGATTGCTCTGTTGAGATTTTTTCTTCATGAATTGTATCATCAAGTTTAGAATCTTGTTTTTTGTCTTTGTCTTTCATTCGTTTGTCCCCCTTTTACTTAGTCAATCCATTAATCTTATCGATTAAGAATTGCAATAAGATGTTTGCTTCATCATAACGCATACGCTTAGGTCCAATCAAGGTAATTGCGTTTTTTTGTGAACCATTAGTGTTAAATTCTGCACCAATGATTGCTAAATCATCAACCCCATCAATATCTGGGTTAATTTCAAATCCAATTTTGGTTGTGATTGAAATATTTTTTTGTGAACCTTGGTAGTTATAATCAAACCAATCGAATGGCGACACACTTGTAATGATTTTCATCACATTTTTTAATCGGCTAATATCAGTAAATTCAGGATTTACTAACATATTACTAATTCCATACGTTTGTGATTTAGCTTTGGTTTGTTCGACAACCGCACTTAAGAATTGACGAAATAAATCTTCATAATTCTTAACCATCGTTTTTAACTCACCTTCGATGCCACTAAGGCTTCTTGGAATGTCTTCAACGTACATATCAGTTAAGTTATCATTGAATAATTTGACCGCAATTGGTAAGTCATTCATATGTTGTTCATCTAAACAATAGACTTTATTAATCGCATCTCCATTATTTAAAATGAAAATTACAGAAGCGGTTTTATTAGTTAACGGGATCATTTCAATCTTGCGGATTTTTAAATGATCAACGTCTTCTCTTGTTGAAACGATTGCTAATGAATTTGTCATTTCACTAATTATGTTTGAAGACTTTTCAATAATTTGGTCAATTGAATAGCTTCTATTATCAAATAAAGCTTCGATGCTATCAAAAATACTTGTATCAAAAGCATCGTTGCCCATTAGATTATCAACATAGTATCGATATCCTTTTGAAGAAGGCACTCTTCCAGAAGAAGTGTGTTCTTTTTCAAGATAATTTTGATTTTCTAAAAACGCACATTCATTTCTGATTGTCGCAGATGAGACTGTATTTCCCATCAACTCCATAATTCTTTTAGAACTAACTGGTTGAGCTGATGAAGTATATTCATTGACGATAATCTTAAGAATTTCTTCTTCTCTTGGTGTTATCATGAGGATTCCTCCTATATCAATATCACCTATATTATACAATTAGCACTCGCTAAGAGCAAGTGCTAATTTGAATATTATTTTAGTTTTTTTCAGTAACTTCAAATTCTTTGTCTTTGTTAACAATTACTAAATATTTTTTACCATGAGCAATTTTTCCTTCAATGATTTCTTTTGCAATCATTGTTTCTAAATTGTTTTCAATATATCTGGTGATTGGTCTTGCACCAAATTGACGGTCATATCCTTCTTCTTTAATTTTATCAACAACACCATCATCAAAGTCAATGTCATAATCAGATTGTTGTCTCATACGTTCACTTAATTGATTTAAATCTTTTTTGATAATTTCTTTAATAGTATCTTTTGATAAAGCATTAAATGGAATAATGTCATCAATACGGTTTAAGAATTCTGGACGGAAGTGTTTTTGTAATTCTGCCATAATCATTTTCATATTAATTTCATCAGGGTCTTCAGCATTTAAAATGTATTCAGATCCAATGTTTGAAGTCATGATAATGATTGTGTTTTTAAAGTCGATTAAACGACCACTAGAATCAGTAACACGTCCATCATCTAAAATTTGTAAGAACACGTTAAATACATCTGGGTGTGCTTTTTCAATTTCATCAAATAACACGATTGAATATGGGTTACGACGAACAGCTTCAGTTAAAACTCCACCTTTTCCATATCCAATGTATCCTGGAGGAGCTCCAATTAATTTATTGACACTTTCACGGTCCATAAATTCAGACATATCAATTCTGATCATTTTCTTTTCTGATGAGAATAAAACATCTGCTAAAGTTTTAGCAACTTCAGTTTTTCCAACTCCAGTTGGTCCTAAAAATAAGAATGATCCAATTGGTTTATCTGGGTTTTTAACTCCAGCACGAGAACGGATAATTGCATCAGAAACAATTTCGATTGCTTTATCTTGTCCTTTAACGTTTTTCTTTAAATCATTTGGTAATTCTAATAAACGTTTACGTTCAGATTCAACCAATTTGTTAACAGGAATTCCTGTTCAGCGAGAAACAATTGCAGCAATTTCACTTTCAGTAACTTCATCGTTAATTAAAGCGCCTTTGTTCAAGTTATCTTGAGCAGTTCTTAATTGTTTTTCCATTGCTGGAATTAATGAATATTGCAATTCTGAAGCTCTTTGGTAGTTTGCTTCATTTTGAGCTTGAGTTAATTCTGATTTTAATGAATCAAGAGTTTGACGTAGTTTTGTAACATTATCAATTTGTTTCTTGTCATTTTTTCACTTGTCATTTAATTCAGCTTGTTTTTTCTTTAAATCAGTTAATTCATTATCAGTTTCAGTCAAACGTTTTTTAGATTTTTCATCAACTTCTTTACTTAACGCAGCACGTTCAATTTCAAGTTGCATCACACGACGATTAACGTGATCTAAATCAGTTGGAACTGAAGCTAATTCAGTTTTAATTGTGGCACTAGCTTCATCAACTAAATCGATTGCTTTATCTGGTAAGAAACGATCAGTGATGTATTGGTTTGATAATTTAGCAGCACTAACCAAAGCATTATCATGAATTAATACTCCATGATACGCTTCAAAACGTTCTTTTAAACCACGTAAGATTGAAATAGTTTCATCAACTGTTGGTTCAGGAACATTAACTTTTTGAAAACGTCTTTCTAAAGCAGTATCTTTTTCCATATATTCACGATATTCGTTTAAAGTAGTTGCTCCAATTACTTTTAATTCGCCACGAGCAAGAGCAGGTTTCAATAAGTTTGAAACATCCATTCCTCCATCACCAGTTTTCCCAGCACCAACGATTAAGTGAATTTCATCAATAAAGAGAATAATTTCTCCATTTGATTTTTCAACTGCGTTAACAATTCCTTTAACTCTAGCTTCATATTCACCTAAATATGAAGCACCAGCCATAAGTGATCCCATGTCTAGTTCAAGAATTTTTTTGTCTTTTAAGTTTGAAGGCACATCGCCACTAACAATACGTTGTGCTAATCCTTCAACAACAGCAGTTTTACCAACCCCAGGTTCTCCGATTAGAACAGGATTGTTTTTTGTTTTACGAGATAAAATTCTAGTTACACGTAAAATTTCATCTTCTCTCCCAATTACAGGATCCAATTTGCCGTCTTTGGCATTTTTAGTCAAATCGGTTGTGTATTTTTCTAACACATTAGGATCATTTTGTGGGTCTTGTTTTTGTTGAAAATCCATATAAATTCAACTCCTATCTTATAACTATTAGAAATTTCTTTTCTTATGTATATTCTAACAATTTGCTTAGCAAAAGCAATATAAGAGTGATAATTTGACCCTTAGATTTTAGGCTTTATTTTTTTCTTTAATAATTTCTAAAACAACCCCACTAATTGCTTTTTGTTTTAACATTCAAAAAACATGGTCTTGGTTTTCAGCTTCAGAAGTTAATAAGATTTCTTTTTCAAAAACTAATAAATTAATATTTTGATTATTAATTTTCATATCTTTTAGGTATTTAAATAACGAATCTGGTTTTGTATCTAAATCCATATAAAAAATGAAATCAAACATTAAGCTTTGTTGTTTAGTAATTAAATTAAATTTCTTTAAATAATCAATTCCCTCTAAACAAAACAAAATCATCGGATCATAAACCGCTGAATATTCTTCATCAACTTGATTACCAATCACAAGTTCTTGACTTCAGCATAAATCTTTTATCATAATATAAAACATACATCAGAAATAATAGTTAATAAATCACATGTCTTTTTTCACATCATCACTTGTCATTTCTTTTAACTTGTCTTGATAATCAACAAAGTAGTTTAAGAAGTACTCAACTTCTTTGTTTTGGTTAAAATCAATAAACCCAGTTTTTAAAAACTCTAACTTTTTGTCTGGATCATAATTGATAAATAAGTTGTGTCACTTAATATCTAGTCTTCCTAAATAAACCATACTATCTTCATGTGTAAGGTTTAAATTACAAACCGCTTTTAATACCTCTTGGTTGTAATGTTGGATACTTAAGCGTTCAACAACATTGGTATCCTTATTTTTTAATAATTCTATTTGCATAAATTCTTTTCTCTTTTCTCCTCTATCTTGGTATAAGAAAGAAATCAGAGTTTTGTCCCAAAAAAATAAAAAAATTAACCAATTTTTTGGTTAATTAATTAAATTATTATTTATTTGAAAAGATTTTCTTACCTTGTGATTTTCTGATAATCACATAGGGAATAAAAATGGCAAATAGTAAAATTGCTGCAACAACTAAGAAGATAACTAAACATTTTTTGTTAGCTGATTTAGAAATTAGTTTTTCATCTTCAAGTGAAACAATTGACCCATTAGCGTGAGCACAAAGATTTCCTTTTCTTAATTTAATTGCAATTAAAGATATCATGTGAATTGCAAAAGTAACTCCAAGAATTACATAAAGAATGATTAATTCAGTGTTAAAGCTATTACCATGATTAACATGAGCTGCTTTTAAGATTCAAAAAACTCCAATAGTAATACCAGTAACTAGATAAATTGAGCAACAAATTCAGTTGGTATAAACAACTCTAGCAACTAATGAGCGATAATCTTGGATGATAAAGTATGGCATTGTATTATTATTCATTAATAAATCACCTTTATAACTCTTAACAGAGTTAATTAAATGAATATAATGAACAATTGCTAAAGTGAAAACCAAAGCTGTTAAAACACAAATAATAATTGTGAACGCAGGATGTGGGATTCAGTTAGTGGGAATACTTCATTTGGTAGTTTCACCAGTTGTTTTTGAAGTTGTAGCGGTCGGAATGAAGTAAGCCAAAACAAAAAAGAGCGAAATTAAGAATAAAACTCCAGAAACTAAAGATAAAAAGAAAATACGATACTTTTCTTGTCTAATATCTTTAGCAACTCAGTCTGGTAGTTCAACTGAATCTAGTTGAGTTTTAGTAAAGTTTGGCTTTATTTGGTTATGCTCTTGTTTAAGTTGGTCAAAGTTCTGGTTTTGACCAAAATTAATATGATTTTGATTTTCAAAATCCATTTTTAGTCACCTTCTACAACCTGATCTGGATTTTTATTAACTTGTAAGATTAAATTAATCTCACTATCAACATTATCCATCTCAGTATCAAATTTATGTTGTTTTTCTAATTCTGCTGTTGAAAATTTTACATCGCTTCTATTTCGGCTTTTTTTAAAGATCAAGTTAAAAATATATAAAAATAGGGCAATCCCGGCAAGAATGATAAAAATAATGAAAATAACTTTCTCTGGAATCTTAAGATCTAAGATTTGAATTGGTGTCATTAACATTACAATCATTGCTCCTTGCTTTAATTGTACCCTATTTTTTAATTATTTCTTTCAAATTGCAACGGTTGAATTGCTGGATGTCTTTTGTGTTCAGAATTTTTGTGTAATGTTTCGATTCTTTCAACTAGTTTAGCATCATCTGAATGTTTTGTCTTTAAATAGTTATCAATTTGATCATAACTATACCCGATTTCAGATTCGTCGGTTTGATTTTCTCATAAACCAGCAGTTGGTTTACGAGTAATAATATCTTCTGGAACGCCTAACATTTTAGCAGCTTCTCTTACTTCTGATTTTAATAAGTGAATTAATGGCACAGCATCAACTCCACCATCACCAAATTTAGTGAAATAACCAATGTATCATTCATCAGCATTATCAGTTCCTAAAACTAAATAATTTTTAGTTTGTGCTGTTGCATATAAAGTTGTCATTCTTAAACGCGCTTTAATATTTGCTGTTGCTAATTTTGATAGTTCAAAATTTTGTTGTTTAAAAGTGTTTAACATTGCTTCAAAAGTAGCTTTTAAATCAATTGTTAAAGTGTTTAAATCTCCAGCTTTAATTAATTGGTTAGCACAATCATAATCTTCTTTTGAAGAATCACATGGCATTCAAATAGTTAAACTGTTATCTGGAAAAGCTTTTTTTGCTAGCATTGCAACTACTGCTGAATCAATTCCACCACTAATCCCAACAACAACACCATCACAGTGAGCGTCTTTAACAGTTTGTCTAATAAATTTAACTAAATAATCAAGGTATTCTTTTAATTCCATATTTATAACTTCTTTCTTAATCTACTCATTCAAGTTCATAATCAAAGATTTTAACAAGGTCTCCTGCTTGGATTCCTTTTTCTCTTAATTGATCATAAACTCCCAAGTTTTTCAATTTTTCATTGAATCATAATAAGTTGTCATCAGTTCATAAAGGAGTTCTTTGGTAAATATCAAAAATAGTTTTACCAGAAACTTCTCAACGACCATTTCCTTTGTTTTGAATAATAACTTCAGGTTTGTCGTCTTCAAAACCATAAACTTTAACTCCATTATACTTGTCTTTAACTTCTCATAGAGGTTTGTAAGTAGTAGTTTTTAAAGTTTCTGAAATATCTGCTAAGAAAGCTTTCAAGTTTTCACGTTTTAAACCAGAAACTTGAACAGTATTTTTATCTTTAAAGAATTCTTTGATTCTTTCATCCATCATATTGATTTGAGCTTCATCAGTATCCATTTTGTTTAAGACAACAATTTCTGGACGTTCATCTAGATGTTGATTGTAGTCTTTTAATTCCGCGCGAATAGTTTCATAGTTCGCAATTACATCTTCAGTTCCATAATTTCCAGACATATCAACAACGTGACAAATTACTTTACAACGTTCAATATGTTTTAAAAATTCATGTCCTAAACCTTTTCCTAAACTTGCACCTTCAATTAATCCGGGTAAGTCAGCTACAACAAATGTGTCTCCATCTGGTGCTTTAGCAACTCCAAGTTGAGGATTTAAAGTAGTGAAAGGATAATCAGCAACTTCTGGTTTTGAGTTTGTAATTGCTCTTAATAAAGTTGATTTTCCAGCATTTGGTAAACCAACAAAACCAACGTCAGCTAAAACTTTTAATTCAGCACGAATATCAAAGTCTTCTCCTAAAGTTCCAGCTTCAAATAATGATGGGGCCTTGTTTCTTGAGTTTGCAAATCTTGCATTCCCTTTTCCACCTTTTCCACCTTTAGCAACAATAACTTCTTCATCAGCTTTGTCAATGTCAGCTAAAATCTCTCCATTTTCAGCGTTGATTAACACAGTTCCAACCGGAACACGAATGATTAAGTTATCTCCTTTGGCTCCGTGCATATTTTTAATATCACCTTTGCCACCATCTTCAGCTTTAAAAGTTTTGTTAAGTTTTAAGTCTAACAGTGAGTGTTTTCCAGAATCTCCGACGAAAATCACGTTTCCACCATTTCCACCATCGCCACCATTTGGTCCACCATTTGGTACGTAAAGATCGTGTCTAAAACTTACAGCACCATCTCCACCTTTACCAGCTTCGATTGTAAATTTCGCAGTATCGATAAATTTCATAATGTTCCCTCCTTTTTCTAAAAATAATTATTAGTGTAATTTTTCATTAATTTTTTCTTTTTGTTCTTCCATTGATTTAGCATCAAAAGGTACTTTTTTAAAGCAAATTTCGTTGATTACTCAAAGGATTAAGATTACAACTACACTACCAGCCATAGCAAGAACGTTTTCTAATTTAAAGTTTCCAAAAGCTCCGAAGAAATCTAAGTATGAATAAATACAGATTCCTAATAATGAAATGAAACTAAATGGTCCACAGAATCAAAAGACGTATTTATTAATTCTATCAACTTCTACCTTTTTAGTGAATCGATTTCGCATTGCTAAAAAGATTAATAATGTATAAAAGCTGAATCCAATGATTGCTCCAGCATTTCCTGTTAAGTCCATTAAGTATGATGCTGGTTTCCCAATTAAGATTGCGATTGTAGCAAGAACATAGAAGAAGAATAATCCAATTCCCATTTGAATCATTCCTGATTGTCCTTGTTTGATGTATTTATTATCTGAAAAAACAATTCCAGCATTGGCATCAGTGTTATAAAAGTTAGTTCCAGTTAAAGTATAACTATTTAAACCAAGTAAACAAACAACTGAAAGAATGATGTTTGAAGCAATAATTGAAGCTCCGTGAGTTGGAATCATAGGTACATTAGTTAATTTTCCATCAATCATAACTTCTTTAGGGACTGTTTTAAATCCGTTAAACATGTAGTTAAAGAATGAAACTACAGATCCATCAGCACTTCCTAAAAATAATGAAAGTGAAATCAAGATATAAAAGATTGTTGTAAAGATAACTCCAGCTAAAATTCCTTTAGCAACAGCATCTTTATTTTCAACTTCTGCTTGCATATTTGCAGCATAAATAAATCCGTTAAAAGCAAATAAGATTGGTGTAAATCCACTCATTACTTTTGTGCCAGTGACATCTTCAAAACTTGTGTTTCAAAGATTTCCTAATTGTTTTCCGTTTTCATCTACAACCATTCCAGATTTATTAAAGATAACTCCTCAACTTTTATCTGGAACAAAGATTGCGATTAAAACTAAAATTAAAGGTAAAAACTTAACAATAGTTCCAACGATTTGAATTGATTTCCCAGTTTTTCTAGCAAAAGCATTAATTGAAGAAAATCCAACAATAAAAACAGTTCCAATTGATAAATAAAGCGCAATCATAACACCTTTATTCGTAATTGGGTTTCCAGCAGCTGTTAAGACATACTGAATTACTAAAGTTGCAAAAAATCCATAGTTTACTGGTAAGTAAACAAAGATATAGTAGATACTTGCCAATCTAGCAGTTTTTGTATTTAAGAATAATCTAATTCAGTTGGCAACAGTTCCGTTACCCTTTTTAGCAGTTGCAGAAGCAACCTCTAAAAAAATCATAATTGCAGCCATAACAATCACACCTGTTACAGCTCACAAAATTAAAGCTACGTAAGGGTTTTGAATTTGTCCTAAAACGTGCCCGTTATGGTTATCATTTTTAACATAAATTCCAGCACCAACCATTGTTCCCACAACAGTTGTCATAATAGTTAAAAATTCTAAACTTTTTTTGCTTGTTAGTTTCTTAGCCATTTATTTCCTTTATTGATTATTATTCAGTGAATGAGTTATAACATTCATCACAAAGATAAGTTGGAATTCCATTATCGGTATTGTGATCATCGAATGTTTGTCATTCATCAATTGGTTTAATTAATTTCATATCCAATTCTTCATCAGATAGTTTTCCATCGTATTTTTTAACTAAATTTCCAATTGTTTCTGGGTGATTTTTTCTCACATAAGTGATTGAAGGATCACCACATCATGAACAAGCAATTCCAAAAGCTTGAATCATAATATCTTTATAGTCATTAAATGGTTCATAATCATTTTTATTAAATTTTGGTTCCATTTAAATCACTTCTAAATCTTTAATCATTTGTTTGTATTCATTAATCTTGTTTTCATCAAGACCATTATTACTATTATAAGGTAAATCGTTTAATTCATAAACAATTTTGATAATTGCTTTTGCTAAAATTGCACAATCAATTTCATTTTGGATTGGAAATAGCTTTCCGTATAAAGAAACCATGATTTGTTTGCCCATTTCAACAAGTTGAGGTGAAAAACTTCCAAGTTCATCATCAATTAATTTAATAGTTTCTAAGGGCACCATTTCTTGAGTTTGAAAATCAAAAGTCATAGGATTAATTTTTAAAGTTTTTGAGTTTTTCTTATAGTTAAAGTCATTATTGATTCCTTGTTGATTTAATAAATAAATAATCATCATCTTAACTTCATTTGTTAAATCACTATTTAATAAATCTTGTAATTCAGAAATATGTTTTCTCAGATTCGATTCTTCTAATTGTTTAACTAAACCAACCTTTTCAACTAAGTCAGTTTGATCAGATTTAATTAAACTAAAAATCTTATCAGAAGATAAATGATGTTCTTCATTATTAATTTTTTCAACTAAGATTCTTGTTCTTAACTTAATTAAGTCATCTTCAAAATCTTTTGGTACATATGGCATTGATAGTTCTTCATTAATTAATTTCAAAGCTTGTTCAATTTCATTTTGATCAATTAGTTTTTGAAGTTCTAATAATCTTTCTTCATAAAAATTCACTTTTAATTCTCCTTTTCTTGGTATAAAAAAATCATGCCATTTTGGCATGAATAATTTTCAATAATGGTGCCCACGAGAGGGTTCGAACCTCCGACCTCATGCTTAGAAGGCACGTGCTCTATCCTACTGAGCTACATGGGCAATTTCCACAAAAAAATAATACCATTATTTCTTGGGAAATCAAAACATTTAATCTATTTTTTTGTCGAAATGAATAAGTTTATTAATTAAGTAGAGAGTTGAGTAATAATCATTTTCTCTATTAGAATCTTTTTTGTTTATCTTCTTATTTATTTTTTTAACAACATTAATTAAATCTTTAACATCATTTTTATCAAAACCAAGTTTTGTTTTTTTATAAGGGCCAAGACAAATTAGATAATATTCAATAATTTGTTCAATTGAATAATCCATTTCTCTAACGATTCTTGGATCTAAGGCTACAAGCATAGAAATAACTTTTAACATTGTTTCTAATTGCTTGTTTAATTCATAATTGTTTCCTTCAATTTTGCAATCTTTTGATTCATCAATCATGTTAGACAAGATTGATGAAGTTAAAAAGATTTGATCAAGGTTATAGGGATAATCAGTTATGTTTTCAAAATGATTGTCCCCATCATCTTTAAATAATTTTAAAGAGTTTACCAAAGCAACGCGTTTTCTTTCAATAAAAAAGTTTTTCAACAATTCACAATCTTGAGACATTACTTTAACTAATCTTAAATAAGAAATTGAATAAATAATCCCGTTAATATAGTCTTCTAATTTAACTGGTGAAAAAGATATTTGTTTTCCTTTTTTCATATTTTCATAATAGTTTGTGATGTCATCAACATCAAAATCACGCATTGAAATTGGATATAAAAATTGTTTTCTCTTTTCAACATCTTCTGGTGTTGGTTGGGTAACTTCTGGGATGGTTGAATCAATAATATCTTCTTCTTTTTCATCTTCACAAACTAAAATAGTACTTAAATAGTTCTTTAATAAATCATAAATATCAGATTCATGGTTAATCATTGTTGTTTCATCCATTTTGTCTTTAAAGAAGATTGAAGTTAATTTAGATAATTGAAATGTCATTTTAAAACGAGTATCAATATCAGCGTTTAATCAATGATCTTCTGTAAAAGCTAGTAATGTACTTTTTAAATCTTCTTCATTTTCAACCATATCAATAGTTGACTCTAGATGTTTTAATTCAGCATCACTTAATTTTCTTCCACTATCATAAGCTTGTTTCAAATTATCTTTTGTGAAAACCGATTTAATATTTTTACAAATATTTTCAGGATGAGTTGGATCAATTATTAGAACTGTTACTAAAAAAGGATATAGTTGTGAAAATTTTGGTTTTCAGTTTTCAAATTCTTCTTTTTTAATAGTTTCTTCATCAACTTTAACAACACAATAAGGATTGTTATTTGCAGCTTGTTGATCTTTTAATTCTTTTTCTGCATCTAATTTTTGCGTATTAATATCATAACGATTTTTAAAACATAATTGCATTTCAATTGTTGAAATAACTTCGTTAGATAAACCGAGTTTATCTTTTGTGACAAATGAATAATCATTGATATATGGAATAACCAAAGTGTCTAATAAATCTTGAAATCTTTTTACGTGATTTGGATTGGTCATATCAATTGGTGATTCCAAATCTTTATAAACAGTTTTATAAAGAGCATCATAGTTTTCAATGATATAATTTGAAACTTCTTGAATATGCGCTTGTTCGATATATGTTAGTTCTCTTCCAGTATATAACTCATATTGGAATAAACCATAATAAGCAAGACGGAAGCCTTGCTCAATTATGGTTTTTTCACTTAATGATAAATTTTTATATTCTGGATTGTTTTTAACATATGGTTCAAGTGTTCATCAAAATATTGAATCTTGCTTGTTGTACATGTTTTTCACCTTAATCCATTAATCCAGCTTCATATAATTCTTTGAAGTGGCCTGGTTGTGTTTTTAATTCGTCAAATGTACCTTTTTGGGTAATTCCTTTTTTAGGTTCTAAGACAAAGATTTCATCAACGTTTTTAATTGTCGATAATCTATGAGCGATAGTTACTGATGTTTTATCAGCAACTAATTTATCTAATTCTTCTTGAATTTCTTTTTCAACAATATTATCTAAAGCTGAAGTTGCTTCATCAAGAATGATTAAATCAGGATCTTTTAAGAAGACGCGAGCAATAACTAAACGTTGTTTTTGTCCTCCTGATAATAAGAACCCTCTTTCTCCAAGAATAGTTTCATATCCTTCTGGAAGAGACATAATAAAGTCATGTAGGTTTGCTTTTTTAGCAGCAGCAATAATTTCATCATGAGTTGCGTTGAAACATCCATACCCAATGTTATCTCAGAAGTTTCCATAAAACATTTGTGGGTTTTGTTCAACATATCCAACTTTACTTAAATAAGTTGGTAAGTTAATTTTCTTTAAATCATCAGTATTGTTAATAAGAATTTTTCCTGATGTTGGATCATATAGTCTTAATAATAATCTTCCGATTGTTGATTTACCTGAACCAGTTTCTCCAACAAAGGCATATGATTTACCTTTTTCTAAAGTTAAGTTAGTTTCAGGAATGATGATGTTGGTTTTGTCTTGAGGATATGCAAAAGTTACTTTATCGAAGATAACATCATCAATATGATCAATTTTTTTACCATCAGTATTTGGTAAGATTGTAGGTTTTGGATCTGTTAATTGACCAATTCTATCAGCACAGTTAGATGCTCTTGTTGCCGCACGTAATGTTTGAATCATCATAACAATTGGTAATGATAACATTCCAACGTTTGGTAAGAATGTTGTGATTGTAATAATTAATTGATGAGTATCATTTTGATAATGTGCAATAGCGATTAATAAGATGATAGTTGGTAAGAATGCATTAGCAATATAAATTCAAACATTTAAACAAACCGAAAGAACAACTTGTTTGTTTCCAGCTTTTGAATAAACTTCATTTTGTTCTGCATTTCTTTGGATTTCTTCAACTTCAGTTCCTGAAGATTTAATTAAAGTAATGTTGTTAATTCTGTCGGTCATATCAGTATCAATATCACGTTTAATATCAAACATGTAAATTAAAGCACGTCTGAAGTAAACAAAGATAATAAATCCAATTAATAAAACTACAATAATATATCCTAAAGCAATTCCAGTTAACATTGCATTTTTAGTAAATAAGATAACTGCAGCTGAAATAACTGCTGCAACTAAGAAAATAACGTTAGTTAAGAATTGTTGAATTCCTAAAGCTAAACCTTGAGTATCTCCAACTAATCTTGTAAGAATATTTCCACTTACATGATCAAAGAAGAAATCTAAATCTTGATCAACTAAACTATCTAGAATAGCTAAACGTTGTTGAATTTCAACTTTCATTGAGAAAATTCCAATTGTATAGTCAGTTGCATATTCAAAAATCGCTTGAACGATTAAGACAGCGACTGTTACAATGATTCATCCTCATCAAGTCATAGCAATAGCACCAAAATAAGTTTGTGTTTTAGTGTCTATTAAAGCAGCTACCATTTGTGAAGCTGCCAAAGGAGCAAGAGTAGAAAAGACAGCATTAGCAATTGTTACTAAAACCATAGTTATGAATAAAGCTTTATTTTGTTTGGCATTAGTCATAACAATCTTTAAGAAACTACTCATTTTTCCTCAAGTAAATTGCTTATCTGATTTGTGATTTTTCGCTCCGCCTTTGTATTTATCAGTTACTTTTGAAGTAGTTTTTCCTGATGGCACAGTTTTTGTTGCGGTTTGATTATCCATTTATTTTCCCCCTTCTCTATTTCATTAACCCAGCTTCATATAATTCTTTGAAGTGGCCTGGTTGTGTTTTTAATTCATCAAATGTACCGATTTGAGTTACACCTTCACCTGGTGCTAAAACGATAATTTGATCAGCATTTTTAATTGTTGATAAACGGTGAGCAATAGAAACTGTTGTTCTGTTTTTCATCAATTCATTTAATTTTCCTTGAATTTCTTTTTCAACAATATTATCTAAAGCAGAAGTTGCTTCATCAAGGATTAATAATTGAGGGTCTTTTAAGAACATACGAGCAATAACTAAACGTTGTTTTTGCCCTCCAGATAACATAAATCCGCGTTCTCCAAGAATTGTGTCATAACCTTTTGGTCATTGACTAATGATTCCATCTAAATCAGCTTTTTTACATGCTTCAATAACTTCTTCATCAGTTTTTCCTTCAGTACCATAACGAACATTTTCTCAAATGTTTCCTAATAGAATTTGTGGTTCTTGTTCAACATAACCAACGTGTTCTAGGTATGAAGATAGGTGAATATCTTTTAAATTGATATCATTATTAATCAACACTTCTCCATAAGTTGGATCGTAGAATCTTAATAATAATTTAGAGATTGTAGATTTACCTGCTCCAGTTTCTCCAACAAAGGCATATGATTTTCCTTCTTTAAAAGTAAAATCTGTTTTTGGCAGAATTACTTTTGATGGTTTTTCAGGATATGCGAAAACGACGTCTTTGAAAAGAATGTCTCCATTAATTTCATTGATATAAATTCCTTCGTTTTCTTTTAAGTGAGCATTAATTCTTGATTTTGAGTAAAGAATTTCTGCAATACGTTCAGCTGAAGTTGAAGCAATAACAATTCCAGCAGTTACCCTAATAACTTGCATTAAAGGACCAATCATAATTCCAGCTAATAATAGGAATGATGGTAAAACATTAATTAAAGTTGTTGTGTCATGTCTGTACATAATTCCAGCTGCAACAACTAAAACAACTTGAATTGAAGAAATTCCCATAATTAGAACTGTAATCATCATTGATTGAACAGTAACAACTTTTTTATATGCATCAGCATATTCAACGTGGTCTTTTGCAAAACCTTCTTTTTCATATTCTTCAGTTCCTGAAGTTTTAATTAATTGAACAGTGTTAATTCTATTAATAACAGTTCCGTTAACTTTGGTAATAACGTCACGAGCATTGAACATTAATTTTCTTAAACTTGTAAAGATTAATCCCATGAAAACTAAGATTAATAAGAACATTACAATAATTACTAAACTTAATTGTCAATTGATTACAAATCCAAACACAAGCGCAAATACTGTTGTAAATAATGCTGATAAAAATGCAGTTGGGATTGCTTGTGATTGATCTCCAACGTTTTGAGTATCAGAAACAACTTTTGTTAATAAGTCCCCAATTTTTTTATCTGAGTAATAACTCATATCTTGCGTAATTAGTCGCGCAATTGTTTTATTTCTTAAATCAACTTCAATGTATTTACCTAAGAAACCTGCAAGCATTGTTCCAGTTAAAGTTGTAGCAGCAATTAAAACGAATAATCCAATTTGAATTCCCATATAAGCTTGTCATGAGATGTCTCAAATTGGTTTCATGTTTGATGGTAATTGATCATATGGAATATCTCTAGCCACTACATCAAATCCAGGAATATGCGTATCTGATTTTCAAGTAATAACTTTAGTCATGCTGTTCATCATAAATGGACCAGCAGCAGTTGCTATTCCAGCAATTAACATCATTAGAAGTATAAGTAATCCAATAGGTCATTTTTTAACAAAGTAGTGTGAAACCAATTTCATGAAACCAACTTTAGGTTCTTTTGGAACGCCACGATTGTCATCTAGTTTATTAGGTTTTTTCTTAATACCACTAACAGAAGTTACTAAATTTTCTTTTGAAGTTGCTACATTAGATTCATTAGAACTATCTAATTCATCAATTGCAGCAATTTCTTCGTCACTAGTTTTAATAGCTTCTTCGTGCTCTTTTTTATCTAGTGATTCTATGTCTTTAGCCATACTTTTCCCCTTTCGTATATTTAAACATTATACAAATTATAACACCCAATAAGCAAAAAAATAGCGAAGGGTTCGCTACTTTCTGGATAAAACATATCTTTAAAATTCGTTCAAAACATCACTTGGTTTTTCAATTAATTTAGCACCTTGTTTGATTAAAAAGTTATTAACTTTCTTTTTAATATTTGTTGCTAGGGGTAAAACAAATATTTCTTTATTTTCATTAATTCCATATTTAATTACGTCATCAACTTCTGAACCACGATTAGCTTCTAAAACAATCGTTGCAGTTGCTAAACCTGGTAAGACGCGATTAATAAATCATTTGTCGTTTGCATTCTTTTCGTATGCTTCACTGATATAAAGGGTAGTTTCAGTGTCAGGACAATCTTTAATCGCATCTTTTAATTCGATTCAATTATCAGTTTGTTGTTTTATGGTTTTGTTAATAAAGTTAGACATTAAATTTAAATTACCTAATAAGAAAGTTTTATCAGCTTTCACAAAACTCTTAGTCATTTTTTCAAAATCACTAATGGTTGTTGGTTCAAGCCCTTCTTCATAAAGATAAGTAAAAATACTATAGTAGTTAATTAGTAAATCAATCTTTCCTTGATAGAAGATAACAAATGGTGGACGATGACAATTCTTTAGATTATTAGGGTATAAGGGGTTTAGGATTGTCATATATTTACAATTGATTTTTGTTTCAACTGTTTCTAAATCTTTAGCACTGATTTTTTCTTTTCTATCAAGTGCATCATAGATTTTTTCTCATTCACCATCATATTTCAAAGCAAAGTGTAAAAGAACTTTATCCATTTGCATTAAGCTAAGTAAATTACCTTGTTTGCAATGATGTCGTTGACAACATTTTTATAATCTTTGCCAGCATATGAATTAATTCTTCCTTCAATTCCAACATATGCTTGGTCATGAAGAATATATTCATCAGTTAGTTGTGTTGATCAAACTTTGATATTTACTAAATCTTCTGGTGGGTTTGTCCCATCTTTAGATTTATAAGGTTTTGGAACTTTTAATAAAAATTTATATAAACTTTTATTTCCATCAGGACTAGTGTAGATAACTTCTGCGTCACCTTCAAGAGTTCCCATCATAATTACATTATTCATTTTCTCTTCCTCCAATATAGAATAAGAAGAAAATAAAAAATAATCCCACATTTTTGTGAAATTATTTTAAAAGTTTAAATATTAGATTTTGAACACCAATGTAATGGTGAGAGAAAAGATTGGATATGACATTAAATAAGAAAACCTCTCAATAATACCTATTTAATTGTTTTTGCCGAAAAACTTATCATATAGCGGATTCCGTTCTTCTCCCTCACATTAGAATAAGAGAAAAGTTAATAAAAAATCCCAAATTATTTTAAATTTCTTTAAAAAAATAAAAAAACATTCTCCTTACTCACGAGAATGTTTTTATATTTATTTTATCTAGTCAGGACCGCTTAAATCCTGTTGCTTTGATTGTGTTGTTAAAAAAATGTTTCCATTCTTTTGTGTAAGTAATCAACTCCTTGACTACCCTTTTTTAAGATACACGATACTTAGCAATAAGTCATTAGATTTTTAATAAGAAAAAAATTAACTTTTTTTCAAAACATCTTTAACTGGTTTATAAGTGCGACGATGAATATCACTTGCACCCTTTTGTTTTAAACCATCCATGTGTGTTTTAGTCCCATAACCTTTATTATTTTTAAAACCATATCAAGGATAAATTTCATCATAATCATCCATAATACGATCTCTTGTTACTTTTGCTAAAACACTTGCAGCAGCAATTGTTAAAGATTTATCATCACCTTTGATTAATTGAATTGCTTCAAAATCGTGCGTGTCTGGAAGTTTTTCACCATCAACTAAAGCAATATCAATTTCAACTTCTAAATCCTCTAAAGTAGATTCCATTCCTTTGATTGAAGTTGCTTTTGGATTTCTTCTTTCAACAATTTCTTTTGAAAGAATGGCAATTGAATAACTTAAAGCATTTTTCTTAATTTCTTCAAATTGAAGTTCACGTTGGTAAGCTGTCATTTTTTTAGAATCTTTGATTTCTGGATTTTGATAATCTGATGGAAAAACAACTGAAGCTACAACGATTGGTCCAGCTAAAGCACCACGTCCAGCTTCATCACATCCAGCAATTATTTCGCCATTTTTGCGGTATTGATTATCAAATTCTCATCTTGAATTATCATTCTTGTGTAACATCAACAGTTTTATCCTCAATTTCTTCATCTTTTTCTGATTTTTCAATTGATAAATCTTCAATCATTTCTGGAGTTTCAAAACTCATTCTTCCTAATTTACCGTTTTGTAAATCACGAACAAAAGTTAGCATTACTCGTTCAACATCATACATATCATTTAATAATACTCAGTTGTTTTTCTTAGCAATTTTTTCAAAGACACGGTAAGTATCACTAATTTCAATTGGAGGGATTAAACCAATTCTTGCATCATATCTTTCTTCAACTCTTCCAGGATAGTTATTATAAACATAACGCATCGCACGAGCAGCCATTCTTTCTAAAGAAAAAACTCCTTCTTTAACTGAGTTAATCATTGTTAAGTTACATGCAGTTGATTCATTTGGAATTTTTGAAGGCATAATTCCTGGTGTATCAATTAAAGTAATATTTTTAGTTAAAGTAATTCGTTGTAATCCGCGCGTTAATCCTGGTTTATTACCAGCTTTAACTTTTTTACCTTTAACAATTTTATTAATAAAAGTTGATTTACCAACGTTTGGTAAACCAATCACTAAGGCGTTAATTTGCGGATTAACTAACCCTTTTCTTTTCATTTTTTCTTGTCGTTCTTTAGTGGCTTCATTAATTAAATTCACAAGTTTATTAGTAATATTTTGAGAATTTTTTTCAACTTCTAAAACATATTTATGATCAGATTGGGTTTTAAAATATTCGTCTCATTGTTTAGTGATTTCTGGATCTGCTACATCGACTTTGTTCATGACATAAATCACAGCTTTGTTTTTTAAAACACGACGGAAAATTGGATTTTGACTTGAATAAGGAGCACGTGCATCAACAACTTCAACAACGACATCAACAGCCTCAATTAAATTTTCAATTTCTTTCAGAGCCTTATTCATGTGCCCTGGGAATCAGTTATTTGCTGATGCCATTCAAATCAACTCCTTTTATTTTTTAATTATACTATAAGGTTTTATGGAATAAAAAAATGAACCATTGAAATGGCTCATAATTATTATTTGCTTTCTTTAGCAGGTTTTGCTTCAGTAGTTGCTTTAGCAGCTGGTGCTTTTTTAGCATCTTCTTTTGCAGGTTTAACAGCTTTTTTAGTTGGTAAAACTTCTTTAATACGAGCTGCTTTTCCACGTAAGTTTCTGATGTAGTAAATTCTTGCTCTACGTACACGACCACGTTTAACAACAGTTACACTGTCGATAATTGGTGAATGTAATGGGAAAGTTCTTTCTACGAATACTCCGTTAGATAATTTTCTAACAGTTACAGAATATGAAATTCCTGATCCTTGAGTTTTAATTACTAACCCTTCGAATGATTGGATACGGAATTTGTCTCCTTCTTTAATTCTTACGTCAACACGAATAGTGTCTCCAGAAGTAAAGTCTGGTAAGTCGTTACGTAGTTGGTCATTTACAACGTCGTAATTAGATTTCATAGTTTTTGTTTTGATTGAACTCATGTCTATTTATCTCCTTTCGTTTTCAATTCTTTTAATAATTTCTTTTGATAATCAGACAATTTATTTTCATCAATTAAATCTGGTCTTTTAGTTAACGTATTTTCAAGTGAAGATTTCTCTCTAAACTCATCAATATTTTTATGATGACCACTTAATAATACTTCTGGAACTTTTTTTCCTCTTCATTCCACAGGTTTTGTATATACATCGTAATCCAAGAGATTGTTTTCAAAGCTTTCATTTAGATGAGACTCAGTTTGAATAACGTCTGGAACAACTCTTGTGATTGAATCAACCATTACTAGAGAAGCTAATTCTCCCCCAGTTAACACATAATCTCCAATTGAGATTTCCATATCAACATAATCAAGGATTCGACGATCAAATCCTTCGTAATGCCCACAAACAATAATCAAATGATCATAATCGTTGGCAAATTGTCTTGCTTGTTTTTGATTTCAAGTTTTACCTTGAGGTGATGTGAGGATTGTAAAGCTATTTGCAGTTTTTACACTCTCAATTGCAGCTACAACAGGTTCAGGCATTAAAACCATTCCCTTTCCTCCACCATATTGATAGTCATCAACTTGGTTGTGTTTTAAGTTTGTAAAGTCGCGAATATCGACAACTTCAACTTCAATTTTCTTTTCATCAATTGCTTTTTTGATGATTGATTCTTCAATGTATGAATAAATTACCTTTGGAAATAAAGTTAATATAGAGAATTTCATATTTAAATTAGTCTTTCTATATTTTTTGCAAATATATTCTTTTGTATTGTATCAATATTTTCAATATACTCTTCAACTCCAGGAACTCAAATTTCTTTACCATTTCATTTAATTTTAAACAAATTGTATTGGCCGTTTTCCATTACTGAAATGATAGGAGTTTTTCTTTCTTTGTCATTTAAAGTGAAGATAAGATTGTAAGTTGTAAAATCTGGAACTTCATCGAAAAGATTATCTTTTCTTAAGCTATAAACTTTACGGTTCTTTAATGCTTCTGCTTGAGAAATATTATCGATACCTTCAAATTTAATTTGTAAGAGATTTTGTTGAGTTTGAGTAGATTGAACTATCTTTAAAGGTTGTAAGATTTTATTAGCATCTTCATAAAAGAAGATTTTATTAACAAGATCATCACTAACCAGTTCTAAGTTATCGTCTAATAAGAGTTTAACTTGTCCGTTTTTTCCAAAAGTGTTAACTATTTTACCTATTAAAATTAATTGTGATTCTAAATTATTCATCTATTTTAATTTCTTATTTTGCTGCAGCAGCTTTTTTAGTTGCTGGTTTTTTTGCAGCTGGTTTAGCAGCTTTTTCTTTTTTTGCTTTAGCTGGTTTAGCTTTAGCAGCTTCTAATTTTTGGTTATGTAAGTCAGTCATAATTCCTTCTTTTGAAAAAATGCTTCTTACTGTATCAGTTGGTTGAGCACCATTGTTTAATCATTTTAATGCTAATTCTTTATTAACTTTAATATCATTTTTTAATGGGTCAAAAGTACCAATTAATTCGATGTATTCACCGTTACGGTTTACGCGTGAATCAGCAGCAACAATTCTGTAAAAAGGAACTTGTTTTTTCCCGATTCTTTTTAGTCTTAATTTAACCATTTTTTACCTCCTTAAATAAAATCCTTTATAATTTTAACAAAACAAAAATAGGTGTCAAGCATTTTTACTTTACACCTATTTTTTATTTATGATAT
This sequence comes from Mesoplasma lactucae ATCC 49193, assembly GCF_002441935.1. Classification (GTDB taxonomy): domain Bacteria; phylum Bacillota_I; class Bacilli_A; order Mycoplasmatales; family Mycoplasmataceae; genus Edwardiiplasma; species Edwardiiplasma lactucae. The sequence continues at coordinate 203,812 of NZ_CP023668.1, read as the reverse complement.
TTTTCGTTATTATTGATTTTAATCGCACGATAAATTTGTTCTATTAATACAACTCTAAAAAGTTGGTGTGGTAAAGTGATTTTTCCAAAACTAATTCTTTGAAATTGCTTTTTGAAATCTGAGGTAAAACCATCACTTGGCCCAATGATAAAAAGAATCTTAGCACCTTTGAAATCTTTATTTTGCATTAAGATTTCAGCAAGTTCTGGTGAACTAACTTCTTTTGAGTTCACATCAAGAACAATTTTTTCATAATCTTGATATTTATCTAATTTATTCAATAAGATTTCGCAATTATTCTTTTTATTAACTTCAAGTTCAGAATTAAATTCTTCTTTTAATTCAATGACTTCTAAATCATTTCTTTTTTTAACTTTATCAGCATAGAAGTCAAATGATTCTTGAAAACATTTATTATCTAGTTTTCCAAAACAAATAATTTTAATATTCATTACATTCCAAATGGAAGTTTGCCTTTACCAAAGGCATTCATTCCACCTTTCTTGAATTTTTTAGTCATATCTAAAACTTGTTTACGACCTTTATCAAAGTTATTTAAAAGTTCGTTTAGTTCTTTTTCACTTCTTCCAGAACCTTTAATGATTCTGTCTTTACGTTTTAATGATTTTAATAATTTAGGTTCTCTACGTTCTTTAATTGTCATTGAATCCATCAAAATTGAGAAGATAACTAATTTACGTTGTGCTTCAGCAATTTGTTTTTCAGAGATTTGTCCGTTTAAACCTGGCATCATTTTCATAATTCCAGATAAGTTCCCAATTCTAGCAGTTTGAGCAAGTTGGTTTCTTAAATCTTCTAAATCGTATTGTCCCATGAACATTCTTTTCATTGTTTTTTCAATTGAACGTTCATCAATGCTTTCCATTGCTCTTTCAAATAAAGTTTCAATATCACCCATTCCCAAGATACGATCAGCCATACGTTTTGGATAGAATGGTGCTAAAGCATTAACTTTTTCACCTTCCCCAATAAATTTAATTGGTAAGTTAGTCATATAAGCAATTGATAAAGTAGCACCCCCACGTGCGTCCCCATCAAGTTTTGTTACAACTACTCCAGTTAATTTTAATAATTTGTTGAAGGCGTTAGTTACTTCGATGATTTCTTGTCCAATCATTCCATCAACTACTAAAAGAATTTCAGAAGGAGAAGTTGTTTTTCTCAATTCATTTAATTCGTCCATTAATTGTTCATCAATTTGTAAACGTCCAGCAGTATCTAAAATGATAGTGTCATAACCATTTTCATTAGCATAGTCAATTGCTTGTTTGGCAGTTTTAACTGGATCTTGTTTTCCTTTTTCAAAAACTTCAATTCCAGTTTGTTCTCCCAATTCTTTTAATTGGTCAATTGCCCCTGGTCTATAAATATCTAATCCAACTAATAAAGGTTTTTTACCTTCTTTTTTCTTTAATAAGTAAGCAAGTTTATTAGCGGTTGTAGTTTTCCCAGACCCTTGTAAACCAACCATCATAATTACTGATGGTTTTTTGTTTAAATCTAAACCTTTTTTATCTTGTCCTAAAATAGATTGAAGTTCATCGTGAACAATTTTAATTAATTGTTGGTTTGCGTTAGCGCCTTCTTCGATATATCCACCTAAAGCTTTATCTTTAATTCTGCTAATAAGTTCTTTAACAACTTCGTTGTTAACGTCGGCTTCTAATAAAGCAAGACGAATTTCTTGTAATGTATCTTTAATGTTTTCTTCGTTTAGAGTAGATTTATTAACCTTTTTTTCTAAACTTTTTTTCATTCTTTTTGCTAAAAAATCACCAAATGCCATAGTTTTAACTCCTTTTTAATTAAAAGCTGTCGTTTCAGCTTTGTATTCTTTTTACGATATGTTTCCCAAACTTTTGGGCTTTTGAAAGTGAAATTGATGTTAATTTAAATTCCTTATTATCAAATAATGAAAAAAGAATTTCGCCATTTCCTTCATCAACTAATAATTGTAAGTCTCTAATTCCTTCTAAACCGATTCTTTTTATCATACTTCCTAATAATGAAGCTTTTTTAATGATGAAAAGTCGTTTATCGCTAAAAGCTACAAGATTTATTTCTTCATCAATTAGACAAACGATAGCTGAATCTAACTTTTCTGATTCATCAATAAAGTTAGTTAAGGTTGCAAATTCATTTTTTAAATAAAGTTCTGCTCCCAAACCTTCACTATCTAAAATATTGTTTTTTAAATTTTCAACTGTTTGATTAAACATCTTGTTAACACTCTTTCAAAAACTATTCTATTACATTTTAACTTATAAAAGCAAAATAGAGACCATAAGCCTCTATTTGATTATTGTAGTTTCTCTTCTTTCACGAATAATAGTTAAAGTTGTATTACCAGGAATTGAAACTTCTTTTAATTTATCTGCAATTTCTTGTGATAACTGAGAAATATCATAATCAGAAACAACCGCAGGATCAACAATAACCCTAACTTGTCTTCCAGATTGTAAAGCATAGCTTCTAGTTACTCCAGGAATTTGGTTACAGATTTCTTCAATTTCATTAATTCTTTTAACAAAATCTTCTGTTTGTTCATTTCTAGCTCCAGGTCTTGAAGCTGAAATTGAATCAGCGATTGCAACAATTGATGCGATGAAAGTTTGTTTTGGAACATCTTCATGGTGAGCAGCAATTGCATTAACTACAACTTCGTTTTCACCATATTTTCTTGCAAGTTCAACACCAAGTTCAACGTGGTTTCCTTCTTCTTCAAAGTCAACTGCTTTACCAATATCGTGTAATAAACCAGCTCTAACTGCATCATGAGCATTTAAACCAAGTTCTTCTGCAATTGTTCTTGAGATTTGCGCAACTTCAATTGAGTGAGTTAAAACATTTTGTGTATAACTAGTTCTGTATTTCAATTGCCCTACAAGCTTAACAAGTTGTAAGTCCATGTCATAAATACCTAATTCTTCAGTAACCTTTTGACCAGTTTCCAAAATTACATCATTTAATAGTTTTTCTTGTTCAATTAATTCTTGTTCAATTCTCACAGGTTGAATTCTTCCATCACTAATTAATTTTTCTAATGTTTTAACAGCGATTTCTCTACGGATTGGGTTGAAACTTGAAACCAGAATCATATCTGGTGTGTCATCAATGACGATATCAACTCCAGCATATTGTTCGAAAGTTTTAATGTTTCTTCCATCTTTTCCGATGATTCTTCCCTTCATTTGTTCGTCAGGAATTTTAACAACTGTTGTTACTCTTTCTGAAGCAAAATCGGTTTTAAATTTTTCCATTGCTTCAAGAAGAATGTCAGCAGCTTTTTTCTTAGCAGTTTTTGATGCTTCTAATTCTTGTGATCTAACATAAGCGCTAAGTTCTTTAGCAGTATTATGTTTAACTACTTCAAACATCTTTTCTTTTGCTTCCTCTTTAGAAATGCTTGCAACATTTGCTAAATCGTTTTCAAGTTTTTCAGATAAGATGTTTAATTCTTTTTCTTGTTTTTTTAAACTATTTTCATAGTTTTCAACGTTAATCTCACGATTATTTAAAGTAGCTTTCATGCTATTTAATTGTTGTTTTTCAAATTCTAAGTTGGTCATTTCTTTTGCTATAAAGATTTTTGTTTGCTCAACTTCGTCATTGATTTTTCTTCGTTCTTGGTTAATTTCTTTATAACCAGAACCAATAATTTGTTGTTTTTCTTTTTTTGCTTCTTTTCTCGCTTTTTCACGAATGTTCTTTTGTGATTTTGAGAAATAGAAACTTGTTCAGATAATTAATGCTATTAGTGAAATACCAAGTAAGACACCGAACACAATAGCAAGTATTTTTGTTGTCATAATAAAGTTCTTCCTATCTTTAGAAAGGAAAGTGTAAAAGTTTTATCAATGATAAAACCTATATCTATTATAACGATTTGTCTTTAAAACTTCTTATTTATTGTTGTTTTCTAAAATTTGATAAAGTTTGTCATAAATTTCTTGTTTTTTATCTGGGTTGTCTTGAAGTCATTTACGAGTGTTTTCTCGTCCTTGACCAATTTTTTCACCATTATATGAATATCAAACTCCAGCTTTATCTAGAATTTCATAAGTTGAAGCTAAATCGATAATTTCATTTTCATTATCAATTCCTTCGTTGTAGTTAATTGTAATTATTGCTGTTCTAAAAGGTGGGGCTACTTTATTTTTAACAACTTTGATTTTGATTTTATTTCCAGTTGCTTCACCATCTTTAATAATGGTTTCACCTTTTCTTGTTTCAATTCTTAATGATGAATAGAAACGTAATGCTCTTCCACCAGATGTTACTTCTGGATTTCCAAAAACAACTCCAACCTTTTCTCTAATTTGGTTAATAAAAATTACAGTTGTATTAGTTTTTGCAACAATTCCGTTTAGCTTACGTAAAGCTTTTGACATCATTCTCGCTTGAAGACCGATGTTTTGATCTCCCATTTCACCTTCAAGTTCTGATTTGGGAACTAAGGCTGCCACACTATCAATCACAACAATATCAATTGTGTTTGATTTAACTAGCATTTCTAAAATGTCTAATGCTTGTTCTCCGTTATCTGGTTGTGAAACTAATAAGTTATTAATATCAACACCAATTCTTTTTGCATATCTTGGATCTAAAGCATGTTCTGCATCAATAAAAGCAGCAACTCCTCCAGTTTTTTGTGATTCTGCAATTGCATGTAATGCTAAAGTAGTTTTCCCACTTGATTCAGGACCATAAATTTCTGTGATTCTTCCTTTTGGATATCCATTAACACCAATCGCGTTATTTAAAAGAATTGAACCTGATGAAATAACTTCTTGTTTTGAAGATACTTCAACATCGCCATAACGATGGATTGAACCTTTCCCAAAAGATTTTTCAATATCTTTTAAAAGTCCTTTAAGAGTTTCATCATTTCAAATATCATCGTCTTTTTTATCTTTTGCCATTTGTGTTAGAACCTCATTTTTTAAATTATTTTTTGTATTTGTATTTAAAGCTTCCATTTTCTTCCTCCAAATAGGTATAAGAAGTTTTTAGCTTAAAAGTCCCAAAATTTTTTCAATCGCAAAATTAATTGCTAATTCTTTAAACAATTCTCGATTCATATTCATAGTATTTTCTTGTTTAAATTCAAAAATTTCAGGTTCTTGATCATTTAATTTGATAGCAATAAAACCAGCAAAAGCTGGTTTATTCTCACTAACATTACGATCAGCATTTCCTGTGAAAGCAACAGTTAAGTTAGCAATGGTTTTCTTTTGACAACCAACAACCATTGCTGTTGCGCATTCTTTTGAAATTGCTCCATATTTTTTAAAGATTCGTTCATCAATATCTAAAAAATCATGTTTCATTTCGTTTGTATAAGTTACTAATGAACCTAAGAAAACAGCACTAGAACCGCTAACATTAGTAATGGTGTTTGCAAACCCACCACCAGTAAAACTTTCAGCGCTTGCCATTGTTCAATTTTCTTGTTTTAGAAGTTGAAAAATTTCTTGAATTTTTAATTTTAATTCTTCTGGCATATTATCACCTAACAAACCTTTAAAAAATATGATGAGATTTATCATAACCCACGTTCTGTTCTAAACAAAAGTTTAGTTTTAACCATCTATCTACAGTATAAATACTGTCCGTTTCTCAGTTCTGATTACCTTGAAACGACTCCTCTACCAAAATTTGAGTTTCTTGCTTATGGGGTTTACCGCGTTCCATCTCAAAGGTTTCCCTTTTTCTCGTCTCTATGGCACTTTCAAAAACATCATCATAGCAATAAATTACCTTAGATTAAGTTTTGCCGTCTAACTTTTCTCCAAAGTCAGCCTAACCTTATTTTTTCAGTTAGCATAATCATTACAACCATCACAGGTCGTGCAAGCGTGGAGTTTCCTCTATATTATTTTTCAAATATAGCGATTAAATCAAAATCTCATGAATATATTTTATCGCAAAAGCATTGTTTATTAAAAATTGATTTCAATTTGAAGTTTTTCTAAGAAAAAGAAAACCAAAGAACTTCATAATTCTTTGGTTAATATTATTTTAATTGTTTTATTTTGAAACTATTGAGCTTTTTATCCAACTTGTACTCAGAATGATAAGTTATTAAATCCTGCCCCAGAAACTTTAACTGATGTTTTTTGTCCATCATGTCCTTTAGGAGCTACTTTAACAAACATTTTTCCGTCTTTTACAAATGTTGTTACATCAACAACCTCTTTATATTCAACATCAATTGTTAAATCTGTGCCAGCTGGAACTTCGTGTTTGTCTCCATTGATATCTTTGTATGCTAATTCGTATTCTGTAGGAGCAGATTTATTATCTGCAAATTGTAATTCGGCACCATCGTAGAATACACTTGTATCTGCGCCGGTAAGTTCTTTTAATACTTCAGTTTGTTTTGCTTTGAACCCAATTTTTACTGATTTTTCATTTGTTCCAGCCGCGTTGTTAAAGGTAAATTTAATTAATGAATAAGTATCTAAATCTTTATCAGTTTTAATAGCAAGTTTAACCTTACCTGTTTCACCATCTAATGTAAGAGTGGCGATAATATTTGCCTTTTTGTATTGTAATTTTGTAGTTGTTTTATATGTTTTAGAACTATCATCTGCAAGTGTTAATGATTTTTTTGATTGGTCAGTTGGTCAGTTTACACCTGGTTGGTATAGCCCTGTAGGAATTCCCTCAACTTTTTCAACTTTAACTAAATCCAATTCTTCAGCTTTTTTTGTTTCGATTGTTGCAGTACTTCCAGTTTTTGCAATTACATCTGGGGTGTTTGAACAAGATACAACTGCAGATGATGCAGTAGCTGTTAAACCAACTGCTCCAAGAATTGATAATAATTTTTTCATTTTATTTATCTCCTAAATAAGATTTCTATTTTTAAATAAGTTTTTATAGAAAGAAAGAATTTCCTTTCTAATCACATTTGAAATTATAACTTAATGAAAAAGCCTTTTAAATAGAATTAAAAGAGAAATATTATGATTGTATACAATCTAAAAGTTATAAAAGCTAAATTTGTAAACGAATACCGTTCAAACCAAGAATATCTATTTCTAAATCTCGAATTCCTGTCCCAATTGAATTTTTAAATCTTCATGTTAATGTTCCATCGAAATAATTATCAGATTGAATAATTATGGCTATCGATCCATCTACTCTTGAACTAAAAGTATTGAATACAAAATTAGTATTATCTTGATTTGCTAAAGAAATAAACCCTCAAGCAATATCGCCATTTTTAAAGTTTTGTATCTTTTTATTTGTGAGGCTTAAACCCGGAACATAAGTATTAGACTTCTCATCATAATCGGTTAGATTTAAGCGATGAGCAATGTCATAACTTAATTCAACTTTTGCTGCTGGTAATCCGCTTTGTACTAATGTCCCGACTTGCGCATTTACATGAGTTTTAGAATAACCAACTAAAGATTTATCAAAACTAATAGCAAAAGCTTTATTAGTGTTTGGAACTTTAAAAGTTATCTTCTTATTTTTAGGAATATAAACAGTTGAACTAATTGTTAAGGCAACCCCACCTTCATTTTGGTTTTCATTTAAGTAAGCAACAACTTGTCCATCTTTATAATTTGTTGTTAATCAACTAGAATTTAAAATAATTCTTTCTTGATCATCAATAATTTTAGTTAACCCTAATTCTTGTGCTTCTTTACTAGTAAACTTAGTGGTTGCAAAAGAATCATAATAACTTAAGTTAGCAGTTTTACTAACAGTTGTTTTCGTACAACTGACAACCGGACTAACTATGGTTGTTGTAAAACTAAAAGCAGTTAGTAAAGTTAAAAATTTTCTCATAATTATCTTTTAAATCCCTTATATATCTTTATATTAGTTCTATTGTATCTAAAAGTTAGTTAACTTCTCAAATAGATTTATGAGTTTTATAAATTATTCAGTTTTCAAAGAAAAACAAAAAAAGACAATAATCCTTCTCATATAGGTATAAGAAGAATTATTATCATTTGTCCCGAATTATTTTAAATTTATTTAATTTTCTTTATTAGAAGTTGGGTTAGTTCCTTGTAAGTCGCCAACAATAGTAACTTCAAGGTAAGTAGAAGAATTAATTTTAGTAGATTGAGAGTTATCAGTTGGAATATCACTTCCACCAGGTCTAAGCTCAAAAGTGATTTTAGTTCCATTTGGAAGATTTTCTTTTGATGCTAAAGTGAATTTAATTCCTTTATCATCAATTTTTTTAGGATCACTTAATTTTAGAATAACTCCTTCTTTTTCTAATTGATTATTGGGGGGTCAGTTCAAGAATGGTTTATATTCTTGTGGTGAACCAATTTCTGGAGTTGGAAGTAATCGCAAGTTAATTGCTTGAGTTACTTTGATTATTCCATCAGCAATATCTTTTGGGCCAGCCTCATCAACTTCAGCCCTAACTTTAGAAGTATTATTTTGATTAGTACAACTAACAACTGAACTTGTAATTGAACTAGTTAGTCCAACTGCAGCAACAATTGCTAAGAATTTCTTCATTTTCATTTCCCTTTAATTCTCTTTTCCTTAAAAATTATTTTTACTTCGAAATTATATATTAAAAAAGAATTTTTGGGAAAAGAAAAACATTACTTTGAAAAAAGTAATGTTTTACAACTATTTTATTTTATTAAAGAGCTTGGAATCAAACCTCTGTGGTTCATGTACCATTAGCACCTTTTAAAGTAAATGCTTTTGCTGATGCAAATTTAGTGTCTTTTGATGTTGCGGTAACAACAACAGATTTTTTATCTTCACTTAAAGCAAAAGAAATGTTGTTATTTTTGAAAGAAGGATCTTGGCCTTCTTCACTAAATGTTAATTCTCCAATGGTTGATGCATTATCAACTGGAATAGTTAATGTTTGTGGTCTATTACCTTTCGCTCATGAGTAACTTGACTTAACATATGGTTTTTGACCACCATCAACTGTAGCGTCAGCTCCGTTAATAACTGGAGCATTTGCTTGTAAATCTTGTTTTAAAGTTACACCTAAGATTTTTTTACCATAACTAAATTTAACTTGAGTATCACTTGAAATCTTAACTGCAGATTGCATTACAGCAGTTACTTCACCTGTTTCTGCGTTTGCTGAAGCATCTGTTATAGCAACTCTGTGATCTTTTGAAGTAGAAAATTTAATTTCTTTTCCAGAATCAGTGTTTAAAACTCATTTATTATTTGAATCTTGTTTAACGATTTCTAATTTCTTTGCATCTTCGGCACTAATTTTAAAGTTAGCACTATTGGTTGAAGCTGTATCAGTTGTATCAACTTTAACGCCTGCTTTGTCACTTGAACAAGCAACAACTGCAGTTGAAGCAGTTGCAGTTAATCCAACAGCTCCTAAAATAGATAATAATTTTTTCATTATTTTATCTCCTTTGTTTTATATTATGTGCATTTTACCATTCTTACACTTATGTATGTAAAATGAATTCTTAACATAATCGTTTTTTTAAATTAACTAATTAAGCAATTTGAATTGAAACAACTAATTTTCAAGATAAAGGATCAGCACTATTCATTGTGAACGCTTTTTGTAAATCAGCTTTTTTAGTGGTATTTGATGGAGCAATGATTACAACATGAGTACTTTGATCATATGAGATATTAACTCCATTATCGCTTTTGAAAGCTGTTTCTTCTGAAAGGACAACTACTCCAATTAAAGTATTAGCAGCAATACTTTTGCTATCAAAGGCAATTGTTGATGGTTCATAAACTCCTTCTTTGTCTTTTGGTTTTGATAATTTATATTGTGCATTGACAACTGTATCTCCATTTGAGTTATCAATAATGATATCTTTTAAATCTGGTGAATAAAAAGTGTTTGCAACTAAATCAGCTTTTAAATCAATTCCTAAAACTTGTTTATTAGCAAGTTTGAATTTAACTTGTGAGTTATTTGGAATATTAACTGCTGCTCTCATTAATCCGTTTACAACACCTGTAGATGGATCACAAGTTACTGTAGAAAGTAATGCTTGTTTACTTGTTGATATAAGATTGTTTAAATCCATTCCATCATCTTTATTCATTGAATATGTGCTATCTGTTAATTTAATAATCCCAAGTTTAGAAGCGTCACCTTGACTAATAGTAAACTTCATTGTCTTAGCATCATTTTCTATGATGTTCCCATCGACTTTAACAGTTGCTTTGTCGCTTGAACAAGCAACAACTGAACTAGAAGCTGTTGCAGTCAAACCAACGGCTCCTAATATAGATAATAATTTTTTCATAAAATTTTTCTCCCTCAATTTTATGACTTAATTTTATAACAAACACACTTATATATGTATCTTGTATTATTTAAGTTTTGTGCCTTTAATAAAGAATAAGATAAAAATCATGAAATTGTCCCGATTTATTTCAAAATAAATAAAAAACACTGTTTTTAACAGAGTTTTAAAAATTATTTTAATTTAAATTAATTGTGACTGAACATAGGTAGAATCCAGCGATGTAAAGTCTAAATGTTTTTCCATTTAAACTTGAGTCAAGAATCGTAATACTAATTTGGTTGTTTGTTAAACCATCTTTTAGATTAGGACCAACTTCATATTCAATATTCGCTTTTGAAGAACTATCAACTAAGACATATTCTTCAGTGTTTATAGAAATAATGTTATCACCATAAATTTCAACCCCACGTCCAACTAAAGAAATAGGTTGACCATCTGCATTAATAGAAATTATGTTTTTAGTACCAACGCCTGTATTTAAGTTATAACTAGCATTGTTTGGGTTATTACCATCAACAGGAACTAATGTGCTACCTTGTAAAAGAGGTTGTTTAGCATATTTAACAGTAATGTTAATTATTAATGGATTATATCCAATTACGTTAGTAACTGTTAATTGAGTTTTCATTTCATTTCCACTTGGAATTGAGTTTGCAACACTAAGTGTGAATGAATGTGCACCTGGTGTGAATTCAATCACTCCATTATCTGGAGAAAATTTATCTTTTGCGTTACTTGTATCAGCGCTTGGTCAATTAATTGTTCTGTTATCAGTAGTATATAGAACTAGAGAATATTGACCGTTTTCATCAGGACCATTTAAATATCCATCACCATCTCCAGTTATTGGGTCTGGTGTAACATTCGCATAAACTTCAACATGAACTTTAATTTCTTTATGTTGTTTTTGATCATAAACAGTTAATACAGAATCTTTATTTGCTTTTTTTCCAGTTACAGCAACACTACCATTATGGTTAATAGTAGCATTGATGTTTTGATCAGAAGAACTAACTACGGCGTTATCGCCTACTAAATCAGCATTAAGTTTAATAAATTTAGTTTCTCCAATGTGAACTCCTAAATGAAATGCACCATTACTATCAGTTGTTAATCCACTATCTGCTGGAATATCAAATGAATTATTATCTTGTATGTTTACAACAAGTGTTAATGGATTATAACCTGGTTGAGTAATTATAATGCGAGTTTGTGTAGCAATTTGATTAGATTTAATAGATAGTGAATTAACAGTAGAAACTCAGCTGACATCTGCGAATAAATTGTTATCAAAATCAATTTTTCCATTTTTGATTGTACTACTTGGGAAGTCAACAAATTTAATATCGTTAACATACATATTTACTTTATATACGTTTGGATCATCTGTTGGTTCTACTCCATTTCCTGTATTTGGTGGAGTAAAGTTTCTGTTTTGAACAGTTACATTAATTGTTAAATCATTGTGTCCTGGAACACTAATGATAATTTGACTTCCTTTGTTTTCGTTTGGTTGTTTTCCGGTTACAGATAAGTTTTGTCTGTTTGTTGGGTCTTTAACGAAACTGAAGTATTCATCATTATCGTCATTAACAGGTTTAACTAAAGCTTTTGGGTCAGTTAAATCAATACCAACATTAATTGAAACAGTTTGATTAATTCCAATAATTAAGTTTCAAACTCCATTATCAGGATTTTTAGGATCTGATGGTTCAAATCCATTGTTTCCTCCTCCTTGATTTGGTGGAGTAATTGGTTGACGTTTACTAATTGTTAAATCAATAGTGATTGTATTAAATCCGTATTTAGTAATGGTAATTGTTGTTTTACCAGTATTAGCACCAGTTTTAATTTCAAGTCCTTTTTGAGTACCAGTTGTAACAACTCCATTGATTGTAGGTTGATATGCAATTTCTGCACCAATTAAGTTAGCACCTAAATCAAATGGCTTATCTTCATTAGTAAACATTTGTAATGTAAATTTATTTTCTCCATTTGGAGTTAATCCGTTGTTATCACTTGGGTCAGGTAGATTACCTGTATTTCCATTGGGTTTAATAGTTACATTAATTGTAATTTCATTGTATCCTTCAACTTTAACTTTAATTTGAGAAGGACCACTAGTTGCACCAGATTTTACTTCTAAATTAGTTCCATTTGCTTTAGTTGTTAATAATGCATTGTCTATTGTAATGTCTTTATCAGATAGTTGAACACCTAAATCAATGTTCTTTGTATCATTAACAAACATTTCCATTGACATTAAGTAAGGATTACTTGGGTCAATAGGTTTTAAGTTACCATTTCCTTCACCAGGAGTTACTGGTGGGAAATCTTTGTTAGGTTGAACACTAACATGAATCTTAGTAGTGTTATAGCCTTCCATTGAAACAATTAAAGTAGCAACTCCTGTATTTGTGTTTGAAGTGATTTTTAAATTATTAGAATCTTTTTCAAAACTTACAAGTTGTTTTTGACCTTCTTCTGTTACTTGTTTGATATCAGCGTTAGTAATATCAACACCCATGTTAATGTTTCTTGTTTCGTTAACAAACATTTTTAAATCATATTCATGATCTTTTCCAGGTGTTGGTACAATTCCACCATTATTACCATTATCTCCACCATCAGTTGGAGGTGTGATGTTTGTTTTATCTTTAACAGTTACAAAAATTGTAATTAAGTTATAACCTGGAATTTTAACAGTTACTTTTGCTTCATTTTTTGAAGGTTGTTTACCAGTTAATTCCAATTGGTTAGGTAATAATGAATTGCTATTGTGTGATGCAGTAACAATATCAGGGTTAGTAACAACATCAACAGCAGCATTGGTTAAATCATCAACACCATTAAATGTAATTATTCTTGGTTCGCCCATATAAACAGTTGTTTTATAAGTGTTTCCAGTTTTATCACTAGGATCTGGAACAAGTCCACTTCCATCTCCCGGTTTTGCGGTTTTAGTTTGATCAACTGTTAAGTTAATAACAAAGTTTTCATAACCTTGAATATTTGCAAGTGTAATTGTAGATTGACCAGCAGTTAAGGCTGAAATTGTAATTACGTTGTTTGATTTTCTTTTTACAGTAGCAACAGTTTCATTACTACTTGTTAAATCAGCATTGGTTGGAATATTAATTTTTGGTAAAGTAATATCTTTAACATCACCAGTATACATTGATAAGTTGTATTGACCATTTTCACCTGGTTTTAAGTCTGGGTCTGTTGGTGTTACATTATTTAATTTATCAACAGTAATTTGAATAGTTAGAGTACCATTCTTTTCAGTTGTAATAGTTAAAATAGTATTTCCAGGTTTTAGACCAGCAATTGTTAAGATTTCACCAGCAATTGATTGACTAGCAACACCTTCACTTGAGAATTTTGCTTCAGGTTTAGTTAAAGTAGTTCCTAAATTAATTTTTCTAGTTTCTTTTTCAAAAAGTTCAAGTTTGTATCCTTTACTTAAATCATTTGGATCAACTGGTGTAATTCCACCATTTCCGTTGTCTCCACCAGTTCCACCGTTATCTGGTGGAGTAATTGGAGATTGTCCTAAAACAGTAATATTAATTGTTATTTGTGGATAATTTGGAATATCAATAACCATCTTAGTATTTGCTACAGTTTTACCAGTAATTTTTAAAACGTTTCCATTAACAATTCAATCAACTACATTATCAGGAGTAGTTGTTATCATTTCATTAGTTAAATTAATTCCTTGGGCTCAAGTAATTGTTTTAGTTGTATTTTGATAAACAGTTAAGTTGTAGTTTTGATCCGCAGGATTTAAAGGTTTATCTGGGTGTTTTGGATCTGGATTTACTGGTGTTAATCCACCATCTCCTCCAGTGCTTGGGTTTGGATCATTTGGATTTGTTACAGTTATTTTAAATGTCACGGGACGAATATGTTCAGCTTTAAATTGAACTCATGCATCACCTGCTTTAAGTCCGGTAATTTGTCCTGTTTCATTATTAATGTTAATAATTCCTGCTTCTTGTGGCATTTCATTATTAATTTCCATATTGTGATTAATTATTTCAGTTCAAACAAGAGGTGTATTTAAGAAATTTGCCATAATAATTGGAGATTTAGATTGAGAAGTATAGATATTCATATCAGCAATACTTACTGAACTATTTTCTTTATCTTTAATAGCTTTTTCTAATTCACCTTGTAATTTAGAAATTTCTGCAACAGCTTTGTTTAAAGCTTCTTGTGAAAGTTCATATGCTTCAGCTGCTTTTTCTCATTCTCTTTGAACTCTTATTAAATCAGAATTTAATTTATTAATGTTCTTGTTAAGAGTTGAAATCTGATTATTTAAATCTTCAATTCTTCCAATTTGGTATTTAATTACTTTTCTAGCATCTTCAATTGTAGAATTTAAGTCTTGAATTTGATTTTTTAAATTCAAAATATCTATATAAGCAATTTTCAACTCATTTAAAGCTGAGTTATATTTGTTAGTTAAATCAGTTAATTCATTTTTTAATGATTCAATTTGAGCTTTGTAACCATCAATTTGTTTATCTAATTTTTTAATTTGTTGTTCTAAGCCACTAATTTTTCTAAGTGATTCATTACCAGCTTGAATCAAAGCTTCTTTTTGTTGTTCTAATTGAGAAATCTTTTCTTGGGCTGCTTGATCATTTTTATCAGAATTATTAATTAAATTTTGAATAGTTCCTTCAAGAACTTTGATTTCAGTTTTATTACGTTCATTAGCTTCACGTTCTTTATCAAGTTCACCTTGTAAACGTTGACGTTCTTGATCTAATTGAGCACATTTTCATTCTAATAAGTCACGTTGTTGTTCAACACCTAGAAGTTCTTTTTTGGCATCTTCTAATTCTTTAGAAAGTGAGTCATATTTACTTTGTAAGTCGCTTAATTTACTTTCTAAAACTGCTTTAGTTCCTTCTAATTCAGTTATCTTTTTGTCCTTTGCTTTGTTATCAGCAGTTAAATCATCAACAGTTTTGACTAATATGTCTTGTTCTTGTTTAGCTTCTGCTAGATTTTTTGTTAAATCATTACGTTGTTTTTCTAAACTATCTCTTTCTGATTCTAAATCACTAATTTGTTTCTTTTGATCTGCAACTTGTTTTTCAAGACTTTTTATTCTACTTGAATCACCATCTGGTGGTTGGATTTGACTATCAGCAGTAACCCCACAAGCTACAACTCCACTAGTAGCTGAGGCAGTTAAAGTAATTGCTCCAAGTAAGCTTAAAAATTTCTTCATAATTTTTAGTTTCCCTTCTAAAAAAATGGGGTTTATAAAAAATACACGTTAAAAAAGGTTGCTGACGCTTATCAAACCTTTTTTCTCGTTTATTTAGTTTTTCTTAAATAAATCACTTTTAAAAAACTTTAAAATATTTTTCCCCTGTTATATTAAAGTTTTTCTTTATTTATAAATTTCTCATTTTATTAACTTCAAGAAGTCATTGTTTTATTTAGCAATAAAACATTCTTCTTTTATCTTAAATCATTATACTCTTAGCAAAAATTATGTTAAGAGGTAAAAGAAAAAAAGAACTAGGACTTTTCTAAGGTCTTAGTTCTTTTAAGAATTATGTAATTTTTAAGTGTTAAAAAAGGTTTTTATTTTGTTACAGTAATCTTTACAGTTGAATAACCACCGTTAAATGAAACAGTAAGTTCAGAAGTTCCAGGTTTCATTCCAGTTAATTGAATTTTACCTTGACCGTGATCTTGAACTTGAACAACGTAATAAGGATTAGTTTGAATTCTTCTTCCTTGATCATCTCTTACATTATTCATTGTTAAATCATAACCAGTTACTAAAGTTGTTCAGTTTGTGATTTCAATAGTTTGTGATTCACCAACTTTTAAGTCTACCTTATTAGTACTCATAGTAACTTTTCCAAGTGGAGTATTAAGGATTCTAATATTAATTTTTAGATCTTCATATCCTTTTTTCTTAATAGTAATTGTTGTTCTATCAGTTGGAGTTTGAAGAGTATAAACATCTAAAGTATTTCCATCTAATCTAGCAATTACATAGTTTGAATCAAAGACAACATCTTTTTGAGTTAACCCACTAATATTTCCTAAATCAAATTTTTGGTGAACATTTGGTCTCATTGTTACATTGTATCCATCACCACTTGGAATAACTCCTCCACCTTCTGGAATCATTTGTTTTTGATTAATAGTGATATCAATTGTGATTTCATTATAACCAGGAACATTAATAGTCATTTTTGATTTTCCTTTTGATAATCCAGTAACGCTTAAGTTATTTTTATCAACTTTATAAGATACGTGTTTTGCTTTTGTATTTTGGTCTATATCAACAACGCTGATTTTTCCATTAGTTAAATCAACATGTGGGAAAGTTATCTTATTAGTATCTTCAACATCAATAATCATTGAGTAATGGTTATTTGATCCATCAATATCTCCGATTGGTTCATCTGGGATATTTCTTGTTGGTAAAACAGTAACATCAATTGTTAAGTCATTAAATCCACGTTTTGTAATAGTAATTTTTGTTGTCCCAGTTTTCAAAGCATTTACTTTAACAACATCTCCCAAGGCTTCTATTGAAGCGATAGTATTATTTGTGTTTTTTAGATTATCAGAAGTAATTGATGTACCGAAGTTAAATGTGTCAGAAGTTCCTTGATAAATGCTTAGCTTCTTGTGGAATTCATCTACACCATCAGTTAAGTTATTATTGTCTGATTTATTATCATCGATTTTGATTGTTTGTTTTTCAGTAACAAAAACATTAATTGTTACAGTTTCAATACCTTCTTTTTTAACAGTTATGATAGAATTTCCAGTCTTTTTAGCATCTATAACAACTAGGTTATTTAAGGCAAATTTTCCTTCAATACGTGCATCAACAACATTAGGGTCACTATTAGTTAAAGCGGTTTTTTTAGGTAAATCAATTAAACCAAAACTAATAGTTTGACTATCACCTTTAAACATATTTAATGTATATTGATTATTTCCATTGTTATTTCATCCTGGATTGTTATCTGGAACTGTAACTGTTGGAACATCAAGTTTTTGAACATTTACCTTAATAGTAATTTCATCATATCCAGGATATTGAACTGTAATGATAACAGGATTGTTATTTGTAGCTACTTTACCAGTAACAGATAAAACATTCTTATCTTTTCTATAAGTTATGTTTTCGTTGTTTCCATTATTTGCAACGTTAACATTAGCTACATTAGAACTTAAATTAATAGATTCATCAAAAGTAATATCTTTTGTAATTCCAACATAAGTATTTAAAATATAAGTTCCGTCCTTATCTGGTGTTAAGTTTGGACCAGTTGGTTTAGTTGTAGCTTTGTCTTTAACTGAAATGTTAATAACAATATCAATATATCCAACTTTATGTAAGCTAACTTGAGTGTCACCAATTGCAACTGGTTTAATAGTTAACTTGCTTCCTTTAACTGAAGCTTGAACATAAGCTTTATTACCAGGATTAAATTCTCAATCATTAAAGTTAATTCCGTCTCCAAATTCAAAGACTTTAGCAGGATCGCCAACTCACATATCTAAGTTGTAGACACCTTGTTTTTCTTTGTCTTTGTGTAGTTCACCTGGTTCATTTCCAGTTTCAGATGGGTCTTTTACAACGGCATCTTGTTCAACGGTGATATGAATAATGATTGGTTGGTGTTCAACTGTTTTAATAGTTAAATCAACAGTTCCATATTCATTAGTAATAATAGTTAAGATATCTCCATTAACACTTGATTCAACTAAACTAGTTAATCCAGGTTGTGAAATATTTGTTTGACTAAATTCAGGATTATTTAAAGTAACTCCTAAATTAATATTTTTAGTTTGATGTTGTTTCATCACTAATGAATATTCATTATTTTTATTAGGATCTTTTGTAATTCCTGAGTTTCCACCATCAGTTGGAATGTTAACATCAGTTCTTGATTTAACATTTACTTGAATTTCAACATTATAGAATTCTACTAATTGCACATTAATAATTGCAGTTCCTTCTTGTAAAGCTTCAATTGTTAAAATGTTTGTAGCTTCTGAAGTTTTAGCAACTTTATTATTTGAGTTTAAAACGTTTTTATCATTTAATGAAACGTTTTTAGCAAAAGTAATGTTTTTAATTTCGTCTTCATATAAATCTAATTTATATGCTTTTGTAACAGATGGATTATTGTTGTTTGGATTATTTGGAACTGGAGTTGTTGGTTCTAATCCGTTGTTGTCACCAGTATCTGGAGTGATTGGATCTTCAATGTCTTTTACAGTAACACTAAATTCTTTTGGTGAGAATTGATCTGCACTCAAGATAAGAGTTGTTGTTCCAGCTTTTAATCCAGTAACTTTGTTTTCATTAATTGAAACAAGGTCTTGTGGATTACCTTCTTTTGTTGAGACCTTTAATTCTGCATTAGTAAATCCGTCTCAATCAAGTTCTTTACTATAACCTTTGATTTTGATTTTTGGTGTATCTGTTTGACCACGATAAATAATTAAATCATTAATATTGTCAAATTTTTGTCCAACTTGTTCTTCTAAATCACTAACTTTATTTTTTAAGTCATTAACTTCTGAAGTTAATCTATCAATTTCTTCAGTAGCTTTAATTCCTTCTTCTTGTAAAGCATCTTTTTGATGTCTTAAATCTTCAATTGTATCTCTGTCAATTGTCGCTTGGTTTTCTAATCCTTTAATTTTATTTAAAGCATCAGTTAATCTAGCATCTAAATCAGCATTAGTTCTTTTTAAATCAGTGATTTCTTTGTCTTTTGCTAAATTATCAGCAGTTAAACTACTAATTTCTTTAGATAAAGTATCTTGTGTTTCTTTAGCTTTTGCTAAGTCTTTTGTTAATTTACCAACTTGTTTTTCTAAATTATCAATAGTAGTTTTTTGATCAAAAATTTCTTTGTCTTTTTCAGCAATCTTAGTATTTAAACCAGAAATTTCTTCATCCTTTTCACCAATAGTTTTAATAGCTTCTTTTAGATTATTTTGAGCAGTTTCAAGTTCTTGTCCTAAAGATTCAATTGTTCCTTTATCAAGAATTGCTTGTTGTTCTAATTCTTTAATTTTTGCTTTATTAGCTTCAATTTCAGCTTCTTGTTGCTTAATTAAATTTGCTTGTTCTTGATTCTTAATAATTAATTGACCTGTAAGAGTAGTTAAGTCATCAATTTCTTTATTTAATTTAAGAATTTCACTAGCGGCAGCTTTAAGTTGATTATCCAAATAATCAGCACGTGTTTGGGCAGAATCGCGTTCACTTGTTAAGTTTTTGATTGCAGTTTCTTGTTCAGTGATTTTTTTACCTAGTCTAGTTATTTCTTGGTCTTTTTCAGTGATTGTTTGTCCTGCTTTTGTAAGTGCATCTTTAGCAGCATTTAGTTCACCAGTTAATCTAGTTACTTCTGCTTCCGCTTTTTCAGCACGTGTTTTTAAAGCTTCATTTTCAGCTTCTGCTTTTTCAAGTTCAGCTTTTTGTTTATTAATTTTTTGTTCTAATTCTTGAGTTTTAAGAATTAGGTCGCGAACTGTCTTTCAAGCTTCCTCATATTCTTTATTTAATCTAAGAATTTCAGCAGCAGCTGATTTAAGTTGATTATCTAAATAATCAGCACGTGTTTGGGCAGAATCGCGTTCACTTGTTAAGTTTTTGATTGCAGTTTCTTGTTCAGTGATTTTTTTACCTAGTCTAGTTATTTCTTGGTCTTTTTCAGTGATTGTTTGTCCTGCTTTTGTAAGTGCATCTTTAGCAGCATTTAGTTCACCAGTTAATCTAGTTACTTCTGCTTCCGCTTTTTCAGCACGTGTTTTTAAAGCTTCATTTTCAGCTTCTGCTTTTTCAAGTTCAGCTTTTTGTTTATTAATTTTTTGTTCTAATTCTTGAGTTTTAAGAATTAGGTCGCGAACTGTCTTTCAAGCTTCCTCATATTCTTTATTTAATCTAAGAATTTCAGCAGCAGCTGATTTAAGTTGATTATCTAAATAATCAGCACGTGTTTGGGCAGAATCGCGTTCACTTGTTAAGTTTTTGATTGCAGTTTCTTGTTCAGTGATTTTTTTACCTAGTCTAGTTATTTCTTGGTCTTTTTCAGTGATTGTTTGTCCTGCTTTTGTAAGTGCATCTTTAGCAGCATTTAGTTCACCAGTTAATCTAGTTACTTCTGCTTCCGCTTTTTCAGCACGTGTTTTTAAAGCTTCATTTTCAGCTTCTGCTTTTTCAAGTTCAGCTTTTTGTTTATTAATTTTTTGTTCTAATTCTTGAGTTTTAAGAATTAGGTCGCGAACTGTCTTTCAAGCTTCCTCATATTCTTTATTTAATCTAAGAATTTCAGCAGCAGCAGCTTTAAGTTGATTGTCTAAAAAATTAACTCTAATATTTAAAGTAGATACCTCGTCCTGTAATTTTTTAATTGTTGCTGAACTTTCTTCCAGTTTTTGGTTTGCAACTCTTAAGTTGCCTTCTAGATCTTGAACTTGTTGTTTTAACCCATTACGTTCAGTGGTTAGAGTTCTGACTTCTTGTTGAGATTGTTCCAAGTCAGCTTGAGCTTTTTTTAGTTTCTTATCAGATTCTTTTAATTCATTAGTTTTTTCTTGTAAAGAATTTTCAAGGTTTGAAATAGCGGTTCCTTGTTCTCTAATAGTTTTCTCAAGTTTTGCTATTTCATCTTCAAGTTGTTTAATTTTTTCAGTTTTTTCTTGATCAGAAGTTGATGAACTATCTTTTAATCTTTGAATTTGTTCTTCTAAACTTTCAATTTGAGTTTTTTGCCCTTCAACAACAGCTTTTTCGTTATCAAGACTAGTTTGAAGGTTTTCTTTGTCTTTAGTTAAATCATTAACTTTAATTTTTAATTCATCACGTTCATTTGTTATTGTTACATTTTTATTGTGGGCTTCTTCAAGTCATTTATTAGTTTTGTCTAGATCTTTTTGAGCTTCTTCTCATTTATTTTTATAGTCATCTCTTTCAGTTGTTAATTTACCATTAGCTTCTGATAATCTATCGATTTCAGCTTGTTTTTCACCAATGGTTTTATTAGCAGCATCTAATTTGCCTTGAGCCTCAGTTAATTGACCTTGAAGTTCATTTCTTTGGCGTTCTGCTTCTTTTTGTGCGGCAACAGCTTCGTCTTTTTCATGTTCTAAAGTTTCTTTGTCTCTAGTTAATTGACCGTTTTCATTAGTTAATCTATCGATTTCAGCTTGTTTTTCACCAATGGTTTTATTAGCAGCATCTAATTTGCCTTGAGCCTCAGTTAATTGACCTTGAAGTTCATTTCTTTGGCGTTCTGCTTCTTTTTGTGCGGCAACAGCTTCGTCTTTTTCATGTTCTAAAGTTTCTTTGTCTCTAGTTAATTGACCGTTTTCATTAGTTAATCTATCGATTTCAGCTTGTTTTTCACCAATGGTTTTATTAGCAGCATCTAATTTGCCTTGAGCCTCAGTTAATTGACCTTGAAGTTCATTTCTTTGGCGTTCTGCTTCTTTTTGTGCGGCAACAGCTTCGTCTTTTTCATGTTCTAAAGTTTCTTTGTCTCTAGTTAATTGACCGTTTTCATTAGTTAATCTATCGATTTCAGCTTGTTTTTCACCAATGGTTTTATTAGCAGCATCTAATTTGCCTTGAGCCTCAGTTAATTGACCTTGAAGTTCATTTCTTTGGCGTTCTGCTTCTTTTTGTGCGGCAACAGCTTCGTCTTTTTCATGTTCTAAAGTTTCTTTGTCTCTAGTTAATTGACCGTTTTCATTAGTTAATCTATCGATTTCAGCTTGTTTTTCACCAATGGTTTTATTAGCAGCATCTAATTTGCCTTTAAGTTCGTCTCTTTCACGTTCAGCTGTTTCTTTAGCTTCATCAGCTTTTTTAGCGGCTTCTTTAGCTTCTGATAATTTATCGGTTAAATCAGCAATTTGTCCATCTTTAGAATGAATTTGGTTTTCTAAACCACTAACTTTTTCATCTGCTGCATTTTTTTCTCTTTCAGCTTCAGTTAATTTATTTTCAGCCTCAGTTAATTGACCTTGAAGTTCATTTCTTTGGCGTTCTGCTTCTTTTTGTGCGGCAATAGCTTCGTCTTTTTCATGTTCTAAAGTTTCTTTGTCTCTAGTTAATTGACCATTTTCTTTAGTTAATCTATCGATTTCAGCTTGTTTGGTAGCAACTTCACCTTTTGCTTCATTACGTTCTCTAGTTAATCTACCATTTTCTTCAGTTAATCTATCGATTTCAGTTTGAGCATTAGCAAGATCTTTTTGAGCTTTTTTTAGTGAGTCACTAAGAGTTTTATTTGTAGCAGTTAATTCATTATTAATAGCTTCTAAATCTCTAACTCTTTGTTGAGCTTCATCTCTTTGAGATTCTGCTTTTTTTAATTCACGATTAGACTCTTGTAATTGTTGATCTAATTCATTTGCTCTTTTTTGAGCTTCTGCTTTATCTTTTTTAGCTTGTCGTAATTGGTCTTCTGCTTTATTTTTAGCTTCATTTAAATCGAAGTTAACGGCTAATAAGAAACGAATATAATCCATAGCAGCTTCATAAGAATCTTTCATTGCAGAAAGTTGCCCTGTTAGGTTAGCAACTTTGCCCTTTAATTCTTCTGCTTCTTTTTCTTTTTGAGCTAAAGCTTCTTTAGTGTTAGTTAATTCTGTTTGTAGAGTTTTATTTGTTTCTTCTGAATCACTTAATTGTTTTGTTAAAGATTGAACTTTATCTTTTAAACTATCAATTTCAGCTTGTTTTTGGCTTAAGTCTGATTGTGCCTTAGTTAGTTTCGCTCTAGTATCTTTAAGATCACTTTCTGCTTTATTTAAGTCAGCTTGTTTAGAAGCTAAATCATCTGTTAAGGTTTTATTACTTGCACGAAGTTGTGCAATCTCTTTTCTCATGTTAGCAAGATTATTATCATTATCATCTGGTAATTGACTAATAGTTGTAACCCCACAAGAAACAACCCCACTAGTAGAAGTTGCTGTTAAAGTAATTGCCCCTAATATACTTAAAAATTTCTTCATAATTCTAAATTTCCTTTATAAAAAATATCACCTAAAAATTTGTTTTTAAAATCATTAAAAGTATTAATCTTTTCTTTCCCTGTCTTTGCTAAAATTTTGCTTTTAATAAAGTTTCTTAACCATAGAAAAAAGACTTTTTCATAAGTCTTTTTCAAACCATTTTTAGATCCTGTCTTTGTTTTTTAAAATGGGTCTTTTAACCCCATAAAAAACGCTTCTTGAAGTACGTTAAAAACCAACGCTACTTTTGCAAGCATTTTTATTATCATATCTCATTTTTAATGAAAAAAACTAGATTTTTCATCTAGTTTTTTAAAAGTATTTACTTGTTTATAATTACTCTAAATAATATTTAGAAATAGTATAAATAAGTGTGATTTTAAGCAGTTTTGCTATTGTCTAAGACATTAATGATTAATGGTTCATAACCATGAATATTAATTGTAACTTTAGTATCTCCACTAGCAATTCTTAAAATAGAAATTCAATTTGAATCTATTGATGGTGTAACATTTAAAATTTTATTATCGTAAGTGATTTTATCAGTTGTGGTTAACTTAACATCTTTATCTAATTCAATTGATAAAGGTGCTTCATTCAGAAGAACATTTAAAGAATATTCACCATTATCTTGTTTAGTTAAACCATTAGCTTTTGGTGTTAAAGTTCCTAATTTTTTAACTTCTAATTTGAAGGTTGTCGGATTAAATCCTTTTGCTGTTGCTGTAACAAGTAAAAGTCCTGGTTTATCTTTTACAATGATGTTGTTTAGACTAGTTGTTGCTGGAATAATATTTTCACTAATATTTGTTGTGGTTAATTTAAAGTCTTCTAATTCACTAACAGGTATTGGTTTATTAACTCCATTTATATAAACATTATCAATTGTTAGTTGATCGTTTACAAAAATACTTTGATTTGGAAGGGTAAAGTTATTGTTATCAATAATTCCTTCTGCTTTATCTAAAGCGTTAATAGCCACAATTAATTTGTCAGTTAAATCTTCAATTTGAGCTTGAAGTTTAGTAATTTCAGTATGGAGTTTATCTCTTTCTGCTTGTGAGCTTTGAAGTTTTCCTTGAAGATTTTCAACTTCTTTATCTAGCCCATCAATTTTATTTTTTAAATCAGAAATTGTTTTGTTCGAATTATCACCGCTGTCTGGAATTTCTGATTTAGTACTAGTATTTCCACAAGCAACAACAGCACTTGTTGTGGTTGTTGCTAAACCAATTGCTCCAAAATACTTAATAGTTTTTTCATAATAGTTATTTCCTTATCTATTATTTTTTATATAAAGAGAAAACAAAAAAATAAGAAATCACTCTTATCTATTTGTTCTTTAATTCTTAAAAGCCATTTCTAAATAAGAATGGCTTTTAAGAATTCTCTTAGTTCAATCATACTAGCAAACAAAAGACTTTAAAAGATAATTGTTTTTATTAGCAACAAAAAAAGAACCTTTTGATTTAGAAAGGTTCTTAATTCATTCTATTTTGATTTAATTAATTACTTAGGAATGATGATTGGTTTTAACACTTCTTTAAATTCAATCTTTAACAAACTATGATCATCTAATTCAATTTTATTGATTTTTAAAAGGATTAGTTATATTTATCTTACTAGTTTTAAGAAAATGTTATTTTACTTTACAACAAAAAAAAGAACTATAAGATTCTTTTAATAACTTATTTAATTATTTAGAAATAACTATTTAGTTGATCCAATTATTTTAACTGTGAAAGTAAATTCAACATAATCTTTAGCAGTTAATTTAAATGATACGGTTGTATCAATATCAGCATCAGCAGGAATAGTGTTGTCTAATGTTGTGTTATCACCGCTAATTGTGCAGTAATTTTAGAATTAGCTTGGGTTGGTGTTACAGTAAATCTGTTTTTTGTAGTGAATGGGTATATTAGTTAACTCAATTGTTTTTGTTGTAGTACCTTGAGTAACATCAAATTCTTGTCCAGCAGTTACACCTGTAAATGGAATGTCTTGTTCTGGAGCTTAAGTGATAGTTACGTTGATCATAGTATCATAGAATCCTATAGCTTCAACAAGGATTCAAGTTGTTCCCTTACCAATAGGAGTAATTTTTAATGTTGCACCTTCAATTTCAGCAGTTGCAACATCCTTATTAGGTGCAGCTTTAATTTTTGTTCCTGTTGGTAATCCAGTAATTGATTGAACACCAGCATTGGCAGCTACTTCAATCCTACTAGAGGATAAAGGTATATCTTCAGCATCGGCTTTAATAACATTTATAGTTAAAACTGCATCATTGTAATCAGTTGCTTTAACTGTAAAGTGCGCAATTCCGGCAGCTTTAGCAGTTACAGTGATCATTCCATTTTCATCAATTACTGCTTTAGCGAAATCTCCACCATCTTTAACTTCGATTGTTGCACCAGCAGGTGCTCCAATTATGCCTGCAGCAGATCTTATTTTCATAGTTACACTACCAAAAGTCATAGTTCCCTTTTCAACAGTTACAGCAATATTAACTGTATTGTATCCATCAGCTGAAACTGTAACATTAATAGGAGTATCAGTTACGTCTACACCAATGATAGTAATCACACCACCATCGTTTGTAACAGTTACTTTAGTTTTATCTTTTGATTCAACTTTAAAGTTTGGCGCATTTCGACCAACTGTGACGTTAACAGTAGCAGTAGCATCTTTTGCTACTGTAACTGATTTTTGATCAATTGTGAAGTCTTTATTAGTTCCAGGTAATGCATCATTTAATTTTAAGTCTAAAGTTTTAGTATCTTTACTATCTTTATCTTGGAATTGAATTTTAACTGTTTTGTTGTTTTCAATTTTTTTAGTTGCTTGAACTGTAATAGATACATCACCTGTTGCATGGTCAATAGCTCCGATTGTTACAGTAACAGCGTTGTCTTTGATGTTAGTTGAAACAGCTTTAGTTGAATCTCCGGCAGCTCATTTTTCATCATTATTGCCTTTAACAATTAATTTTAACTTTTCAGCTTTTTTTGAATCTAATTTTACTGAAGCTGTTTTATTAGCAACGTCAACGTATGCGTCTGCGCTTTCTGATTCAGTTGCACAAGCAACAACAGCACTAGAAACTGTTGTTGTTAAAACAATCGCTCCTAAAATACTTAATAGTTTTTTCATAATAGTTATGTCCTTATCTATTATTTTTTTATATATAAAGAGAAAACAAAAAAATAAGAAATCGCTCTTATTGTTTTGTTCTTTAATTCTTAGTTCAATCATACTAGCAAACAAGTGACTTTAAAAGATGATTGTTTTTATTAGCAACAAAAAAGAACCTTTTTAATAAAAAAGTTCTAATTCATTTAAATGATTTAATTAATTACTTATTAATTATTGTTTGGTAATAAGACTTCTTTAAATTCAATCTTTAACATCTGATTATCATTTAATGTGAATTGATAGATTGTATTTAAAGAAGTTTTCTTATTAGTTGTAAAGTTAAAAGTTATATAACCAAAGTATTTATCAATTACTAAGTTATTAGTAATCATAAGATCATTTAATTCTTTAGACTTCATTACTATTTGAAAGTTAATATCAGTTATATATTTATCTTTTTGTTTTTTAATTAGTTTTAACTTCTTAGCTTCTTTAAAGTCTAAAGTTAAAAAAGCTTCTGTCTTATCATTGTTAAATTCAGATACCTTAATAGTTTTAATGTGATTACTACAACTAATAACATTAGTTGTAGTAATTGTTGTTAAACCAAATGTTGTTAATAAACTTAAAAACTTTTTTATAAATGATCATTTCTTTCTATTTAATTGAATTTAAAAAGGATTAGTTATATTTATCTTACTAGTTTTAACAAGATATTTCTTTTACTTGCAATAAAAAAAGAACCCTAAGGTTCTTTTGATAACTTATTAATTATTTAGAAATAATTAATCTTGAGCAGGAATATTAACTGTAATATCTAGAGTTACTGGTGAGAAGTCATCAGCTGAAATAGTAATAGTTGTTTGACCATTTCCTACTGCAGTAACTGTGAAAACACCTGCATCAGTTGCTTTATCAGTAACTGTTGCTACACCTGTTTTTGAAGATTCAGCTTTTAATCCTTTAGCTGCTTTGAATTTTTCACCTACAGTAATAGTTGTTTGACCATCTTTAGTAGTAATTGATGTTCCTGTGTTAGAAATAGTAATTGCTTCTTTAGCAGCAGGAATATTAACTGTAACGTCTACTGTTCCGTTTGAGAATTTAGCAGTATCAGTAGATGAGATAGTAATATGTGCTGTACCATTTCCTTTTGCAGTAACAGTAAATGTTCCATTATTGTTGTTTTTAACAGTTGCGATATTATCATCTGAACTTGTGGCATTTAATCCAGGTGCTGTTGTAAATTCAGTATCTACAGTAATAGTTGAAGTTCCATCCTTGGTAGTGATTGTTGTTGGGTTGGCAGTTGCAGTAATTGCTTTCACTCCAGTAGCAGTTCCTGGTAATGCTTCTTTTAATTTTAAGTCTAAAGTTTTAGTGTTTTTGTTGTCTTTATCTTTAAATTGAATTTTAACAGTTTTGTTTTTTGCAATTTCTTTAGTTGCTTGAACTGAAACAGTTACATCTCCATTAGCAGCAATATCACCGATTTTTACAGTAACAGTGTTGTCTTTGATGTTGTCTGAAACACCACTAACAGAATCTCCAGCAACTCATTTTCCGTCGTTGTCTTTTTTAACTAATTTTAATTTTTCAGCTTTTTTTGAATCTAATTTGATTGAAGCTGTTTTAGTAGCAGCATCAACGTCTGCTTTTTCTGATTCAGTAGCACATGCTACTACAGCAGTTGAAGTAGTTGCAGTTAATCCAACTGCAGCTAAGATTGATAAGAATTTTTTCATAATCTTGTATGTCTCTCTTCTATGTTATTAAAAAGGATCTTTTTTTCTCTCAAAAAGAAATCTAAATTTTAGTTCTAAAAATAATGTGTTTAATATATTTGAATGTTATTTTTCTCTTTTTAATAACTTGTTTTTTAATTCTTAAATAACAGAATAAATAAAAATATTTAATTTTCTCTAAATCCCATTACTTATTAGTTATTATAGTCGGTTTTAACTTGTTGTTAAAGATTTAACTTAAATTTCTCAACCTTTTTTCATAAAGCATAATTATTCATAAGATTATTGAAAAAATAAAACTTAATTATCGTTTGGATTGTATACATTTAGTTGTTTTTAACAACTAAATCAAAATAAAAAATAGAACCGAAGTTCTATTTTGAAATATTAATTAAAAAGATTAATTAAGCTTTTGGAGCTTCAGGTGTTCCAGTAGCTGGTAAATCTTTGTCTAATTTAGCATCAAGAGTTTTCTTGTTGCTATCATCTTGTTTTGAGAAAGTAACTTTGATTTTTTTACCTTTTTTAACTTCTGCAGTTGCAGTGAAAGTTAAAGTAACTTCACCAGTGTTTGCGTCGAATTTATCGAAACCAGTAACAGTAATTGTTGCGTCTCCGATTTTATCAGCAACAGCTTTAGTGTTGTCTCCTGCTACATATTTAGCAGTAATTGGTGTACCAGTTGATCCACCATCACCAGCAGGTGGTGTAGTTGGTTTATCTTTACCATCTCCTGCTCCAGTGTTATCACCATCAGCAGATGTTTTAGGTGCATCTTTGATTAAACCTAATTTTTTAGCTTCTTTAGCATCTAATTTTAAAGTAGCTGTTTTTGCAGTTGCGTCAACAGTAGCTGTTTTTGATTCAGTAGCACATGCTACTACAGCAGTTGAAGTAGTTGCAGTTAATCCAACTGCAGCTAAGATTGATAAGAATTTTTTCATATCTATGTTCTCCTATATCTTTTATATATAAATAATCGAGAAGAAGTAGACCTAATGTTTTGGACGTCTTCTCTTATTGGTAATTATACACCAATAAGAGACATGTAAACCCCTTTTGTTTCAATTTGTGTCTTTTTCAATTTAAGAAATATTCAAACCGACCTTATTATAAAGGCCTTAGAATAAGATGAAACTTTTTTAAAATAATTTGAGACAATTTTAATTTTTTATCTTATTCCTATATGAGAAGAAATAATTTAAACAAACAAAAATCCAAGAACCGAAATTCTTGGATCATGTAAATTAGAAACTATTAACTGTTCTAACTTAAGTTATTTTTTCTAAAAACAATAATCAAGTCTTAACAAAATCAATTTGTGAAAATCTTTTTGAAGGTTGTGCTAATCAAAAGAGACTTTTCTACTCTTCTTTTGAAAAGAAAAATAGTTCTGACAAAAGTCTAATTCAATAACTTCATAAATAATCTTCATGACTAAGTTAAGCTTAACTACCATATATAAGAAAACCTATAAACTAAAAACGACTGAATTATTCTTACCTGAAGAAAAGAATACCTTTTTATAAAATAGTTTAACTTAAATAAAGTCTTTGCCCTTAAACTCAAAGACTTTAAACAAGATAATTTAAACCATCCTATTTAAAAGATTGAATCAAAATAATCGTTAAATATAAGCATTTGTTAATTTATTAATGTTAATTTTATTACTTATAAAAATTGTTTTACTAAGAACAGAAATATCTTAAAAGATCATAGGTTCTCAAAAGTCCGTCTTAAACCACTAAAAAGTACTTTTTTATAATTACCTATTATTTAAAACATCTGAATTAGATATTATTTTTAAAGTTTTTCCCTATATAAACGTTTATTTAAAATCAGTTATTAAATTCACTAATAAAAGAACCTTTCGACATTTTAAAAAAGATCTAACTAAACAATTACAAACAAGATCAATGAAAAAAGATATTATTAATATTTAGTTTTATCTATTTTTAAAAAAAGATTCTTTTAATTTTAATAGTGAATCAAACATCATTTAAAAATAAAATTGTTAATTTATATTTAATAATTTGATTATTTTTATTATTTCTTTTCTTCATTTATCCTTATATTTCATCCGATAAAAACATAAAAGATACTAAAAGAAAACATCAGTTAACTTTTCCCTTTTATTTAAAAAAGTTAAGAAGCAAAAATCTGAAATCGGATGCTTTGCTTCACACACTTTATTATAGGAAAAATTTCACCAAAAAGCATTAGTTTTTAGAAAGTTCTGATATAAAACAGTAATAAAAATACAAAATATTTTTAAAAAGTTGGTTTTTATTAGCAACTATTAGAAAAACCTTGAAAAACATCTTCTCATTGCTGAAAAAAGGTTTTTCAAGGTTTAATAAGTTAATCTGAAGTGAAGTTCATCACTTTTAGTTTAGTTTGATTTAAAGTAAACATTAAAACATGTTTAAATGTTTTATCAGTGTTTTCAAGTTTTACAAGAATTTCGTTTTCTGTTTTATCGTTTAGTTCAAACACAATCGTAACGTTTTTATCAAAGTCGCTTTTTGTTTCATTCGGATGAGATAATTCATATTCTTGTTTTTCTTCGTTATATGCAATTAAGTTGTATTCTAAAGCTTTAGAATAACTTAGTTTAGTTCTGGTTTCTCCTTCAAAATTAAGCCTTAATTCATTGTGGTTTTCTCTTGAACAACTAACAACACTAGTTGTTAAAACTGGAGCTACTATTAAAGCTGTAAGGGTCGATAAAAGCCTTTTTGTCATATTTCTTTCCTCTCTTTTATTAGCTATTTTTCTATAAAATCATATTTAAACTCTCAAGAGTTAAATTTGTTTGTTGTTTCTAAATCTTATAACTTTATTTTGAGAAAGTCACAAAATAAAACATACAAGTTTTTTTAACTAATTTAGAATAAAAATAAAAACCCTTTGTTTTCAATATTACAAAGGGTTTGATAGAGTTTTTAATTTTGTTTGTTGTTATTAACCAAAGTACTTAAAGAAGAAGCAATTAAACCAATATCTTGTTTTAAATCATAGATATCTTTTTCCATGTTTGCCATTCTTTTCACCATATCTGGATTAGAAAAGGTTTCTTTGGTTTGCTTACCTTCTGTTTGAACTTTATCTGTTAATTGTTTTTTAAGTTCAACTAGTTGGTCTCTTAAAGATTGATTTTCTTTATATTGTTCTTCTAATGAAGTTTTTAAAAGTGAAACTTCATTATCATATCATTCATAATCTTCACTAACTTGATCTAAGAAAGCATCGACTTCTTTTGGGTTATACCCACGATCAACGATTTGAAAGTCCTTTGTACGAATTGCATCTTCATCAAAGTTTAAAATTTTTACCATAACTAAATTTTTCATTCCTTTTTTATTTTTTTGTTATTTTAATGATACACTTTTAAATTTTTCTCTTATACCTATATAGAGAGAAAGGAGAAATTTATGAACCCAATTAAAAACAAAGGACTTTTCTTAGAAGAAGTCTTAAACATAACTAACCAAAAATATATTGATAGTAATAAAGCAATCGTGAATAAAATACCAACTAACATTAAATTAATTAAAGCAAACGATAATTTAATCAATAAAGCTATTTTTAAAGAAGGAAGCAACTGCGATTATGTTGGTTGTTACAAAGGTTGTTATTTTGAATTTGAAGCCAAAGAAACCATTAAAGATAGTTTCTCATATCAAAACCTAAGAAAGAATCAGATCACTGAACTTAATCGGATTGTTGATAATCATGGAATTGCTTTTATCATTGTTTATTTTTCAAGTGAAGAGAGATTCTTTATCTGCGACTGATTACTAATGAAAAACTACTTTATAAAGTTTAAAAAAACCATTCCTTTAGAATGGTTCATTGAAAATACGGCGGAACTGTTTATAAATAGTCATCTAGAATTAGATTATTTAAAAGAGTTTAATCGTTTAACCAATCATACATAATGATTGATGGCTTTTTTGCATTCTTGTTAAGAATTTTGTTTTTTAAATCTTTAAAAGTTTTAACTTGGCCTTCTTTTGAAGTTTTTAAAATCTTTTCACGAGAATAACCAGTTGCTAAAAGAGTCTTTAGATAAGCTAAATCTTCATAAGAGATATTTTCTTGAAGATTAGCATTTAATTTCGCGATAAATTCTTCGCCTTCTTGTTGTTCTCTTTCAATTTCTAACTTAATGGCAATAGCTTCATAAACACCATCAAAGATTAAGTTTTTTGAAGTTACTTTAACTAATCCTTTTTCAACTAAATCATCAATTTCATCACTGATAGCATCTAAAGGAATAGTCATGTATGGAGCAAAAAGTTCTGGAGTAATATAGGTTTTATCGTTATTTTCACATCTTTTTAAAACTGAGAGAATAATAATTACTTGGTTTTCATTCAAACCAATTTTCTTATAGTTTTGTAATAAAAAAGTTTCTTTATTTATGACACCATTGTGTAATAATTCAATAAGCACGTTAAATATAACCCCGTTTTCCCTAATATAAAAATTATCACACAAAAAAAGAAGCTTTTTATAGCTTCCTTAATAAAAATATGATTAACTAATAAACTTATCGATAAACTATTTGTTTACTGATTCTTTTAATTGTTTTCCGGCTTTAAATTTAACTGATTTAGAAGCAGGGATAGTTAATTTTTCTTTAGTTCTTGGGTTTAGTCCAGTACGAGCAGCTCTGTGTGAGATGCTGAATTTTCCAAATCCAGGGATCATAATTTCGTCCCCTTTAACTAAAGATGTAGAGATAGTTGCGAATACAGATGTAATAATTTTGTCTGCAGCTGCTTGACTTAAGTCGTTTGCTTCAGCAACTTTAACTGCTAATTCTTTTTTTGTCATAATATATACCACTTTCTATGTATTTGATTCTTTCAAATTATAACATTATCATTTAGTGAATGTGTGGCTTATAGTGTAAAAAGGGCTTGTAATAGGGCTTTTGGTGCTTTATTTTGATAAATTATCTCGTACATTACTTTAAAAAGCTTAGATTCTACGTGATATTTGTCTAAAATTTTGTTCGCAACTTCACAAGTTCCAACTCCTTCAACTGTGAAATCACAGTCTTCTCTAGCTTTTTTAGCTGAGTTTTCTTGGACAATCATACGACCAAAAGTATAATTTCTTGATTTCTTAGATGAGGCTGTTAAAACCAAATCCCCCATTGTTGCATAGTTAGTAAATGAATCGTGTTTAGCGCCAAATACTTTAGCAATTTTATAGATTTCGTTTAATCCATAAGTTAATAATGAAGCATGTGCATTATCACCTAATCCTGATTCATCAATCATTCCAGCCGCAATTGCAATGACGTTTTTTAACGCAGCTGAAATTTCACAAGCAGGAAGATCGTTTGAAGGTTTAGCAAAGAAGTATTCGTTTGTGAAAACATCACAAACCTCTTTTGCTAATTCAATGTCATTAGATGCGATATTAACATATGTTGGTTCACGACTTGCAACTTCTGAAGCAATACTTGGACCATATAATCCGCAATATCCTTTTAGATATCTGGTTGGTTGTAGAGTATTAATAATGTATTTTGATAATAAATCAACGTCTTGTTCATCAATCCCTTTAGCAGTATTGATAATCACAACTTCTTTTTTTAGATATTTAGATAAGTCTTTTAAAACTGAAGGTAATGCCTTTGTTGGCACTCCTAAAACGATATATTCAGCTTTTTCTAAGCTTGCAACAAAATCCATTGTTGCCTGAATATTTTCATTTAATTTTAAATCTCTAAAAAATGATTGATTCATATGATTGATGCTAATGTCATCAACTTGTTGTTCAACAACACCATACATTACAACATTATTTCCTTTATCAGCTAAGACATTCGCCAAAGCTGTTCCGTAAGCTCCAGTTCCAATAATAGTGATGTTTTTTTGCATATTATTCAATTTAATTATTTCCTTTCTCTGAAAATCAGATTCATTGGTACACCTTCAAAACCAAATTGTTGACGAATTTGGTTTTCTAAATAACGTTTGTATGAGAAGTGTACATAGTCAGGATTATTTACGAAGAAAACAAAAGTTGGTAAGTAAGCTTGAACTTGTGAAGCATAATAAATTTTTAATCTTCCTCCGTTGTGTTTTGGAGCAGGATTTAATAATTGTGCACGGTTTAAAACTTCATTTAGAACACTTGTTTTAATTTTTCTGTTTAAAGCAGCTTTAATGTTATCAATATCATCAAATAACTTGTAAACACGAGTTTTATCGTGAGCTGAAGTAAATAAGATTTGTGCATATTGTAAGTATTTGAAATAGGCTCTAATTTCTTCTGTTTTTTCTCCGATTGCTTTTTCTTTATCAGGAACTAAATCTCATTTATTTCCAACAATGATAATTGGTTTTCTTTCTTCAAAAGCAATTCCACCAATATTAGTATCTTGATCTGTAATTTTTTTAGTCATATCTAAAACTAAAACAACTACATCAGCACTGTTAACAGCACTAACAGTTCTAAGGTAACTATATTTTTCAACGTTTTCGTAGATTTTTCCTTTTTTTCTTAACCCAGCAGTATCAATTAAAGTGTAGTCTTTACCGTCACGTTTAATTTTTGTATCAACTGAATCACGAGTTGTTCCAGCAATATCAGAAACAATCATTCTGTCCTCACCTAAAATTGAGTTTACTAATGAAGATTTACCAACATTTGGTTTCCCAATAATAGCAACTCTAGTGTTATTTTCATCAGCATCTTCTTCAATTGGAGGCATTTCATGAATAACTTTATCTAATAAATCTCCAACACCAATCCCATGAGTTGATGAAATCATCACAGGTTCGCCAAAACCTAAACTCATGTATTCGTAAGGAGATGCATTTGGATCTTGACGGTCATATTTATTAACCGCTAAAACAACAGGTTTATCAGATTTATAAAGTAATCTTGCAACCGCTTCATCATCTGGTGTGATTCCTTGTTTGTAATCTAATAAGAAGATGATTTCATCAGCTTCTTGCATCGCAATTTCAGCTTGCGCTTTAATTTCTTTTGCGAAGGGTTCATCTTGTAAAGTAATCCCTCCAGTATCAATAACGATAAATTGACGAGTTAATCATTCAGCATTTCCATAAATTCTGTCTCTTGTAACTCCGTTTTTATCTTCTACAATTGATTTTTTCTCTCTAATAATACGGTTAAACAATGATGATTTACCAGTATTAGGACGTCCAACAATCGCAACAATTCCCTTTCTTTTTGCCATTGTCTACACCTCTTTTTCTATTTTCTTAATTCTTTCAACAATCTTATCGACTAATATTTCTGGAGAATCATAATCAGCACTATCCAAGTATCAAGCATCGCTTGCTACTTTTAAAGGCCCAAATTCTCTAGTTTTATCAGTATGATCTCGTTGTTCTATTTTTCTTTCAACTTCTTCATAACTTTCATTAATACCTTCTGATAAGTTTTGTTCATAACGGCGTTTAGCTCTCACTTCTAAAGGCGCATCTAAATAAATCTTTAAATCAGCATCAGGTAAAACAACAGTTGTAATGTCTCTTCCAAGTTCAATCATTCCTGGATGATATCCGATTTCTCTCTCAATCACATTCATGTGATCTCTAACTTGAGGAATGATTGTTATCTTATTAATGTTATCAGTGACTGCATCAGTTGAAAGTTTATCAGTGATATCTAAATTATCCCCAATTAAAACTTTTTTATCTTTAATATCAAATTTAAAATTTTTAATTGAATCAATCACAGCTTGTTTGTTATTAAAATCAATTTTATTTAAATAACAATAATAAGTAAAAGCACGGTAAAGCAAACCAGTATCAAATAGTTCATAGTTAACCTTTTCAGCTACTTGTTTAAAAATAAAAGTTTTTCCGCTTCCAGCAGTTCCATCAACTGCTACACAAATTTTTCTCATATCTCTCAAATTCCCTTCCTTTTTAAATTACAGATGGAATAACGATAGCAAGAATTGCTCCAATCACACAAAGACCGACAACCACTACATATCAAATCCATTTTGTTTTATAAGAATTTAAATTCTTTTTAATCCTAGTAATGTTGTTTTTGTTTTCTTTCTTTTGCTCTTCAACTTTAACACGAAAACTAAGTTCATTATTTTTAAGAATTTTGTCATTTAAAATAACTTTATTTTTAATCTCACCAGAAGTTTGTTCAAATGCATTTACAAATTCTTTTTTAGCTTGTCTTAATGAAGTTATACTTTCTAAATCTCTTTCGATTTCATTTAGTCTAGTTTCAATCGCAATTGAATATTCATTAGGTTTTAAAGCATAACTATTTTCTTTTAAAAGATCACCACTGATTTGATTATCAGTGATGTCATTTAATTCCATCATTATGTTTTGTAAATCATTTCTAATTGAAGTTAACTTCTCGTCATAAGAAGTTGATTGAATATTATATAAATCATCTTGATGCATATCAACATCAATATTTTGATAAACGATATTAAAAAAAGAATTACTTAAGCTCAATAACTTTTGTTGTAAGTTATTAGCAGCATCAGTTCATTCATTAGACATTTTTGATTGGTGATCATCTAACTGTTTATATAAAACAGCGTTTCTAGATGTTCTTGATTGTTTATCGCTCATCTTTTAGAAATATCTCCAATCTAAATTAAAATCATTCTATTCTTTTACACTATATATTATAAAGTAATAAGTAAGACTTATTAACCAATTAGGTTTAATTAAACTTAGACAATAAAAAAGATATCAATTTTATTGATATCTATGGTTAATTGGTTTCATTTTCTTTTGTACAACTACAAACAAGATATAGAACACTAAGAATCTTGCTAATTGTAATCCAAAAGTTCCAAAAATAACGGCTGCTTTATCATTAGTAAAGTCATCTCATTGGGTTACGGCTTCACCATGGTCATGATCTGCATGAGCAGTTTCAGCGTGATGATGTTCATGTGATTCTCCAGATTTAAAAGTTAAGTATAGAGAAAGGATAAAAATAGTAGTAAAGATAACAGCAAGTAAGGGAACGATAATAGCTCCTGGTGTTCATTCTTTAAAAATTCTTTTCTTTTTATTTGGATCTTCATGGACTGGTGAATTTCTAAATAGTCCATAAAAGATAAAGAAGAATGCTAATACAGCAATTGCATATCCAACTGAATCAAAAGCAATTTGGATTGGAGAATGGTCTCCATCAATTAAGAAGTGGAATCATGGTTCAATAATAGCAATTCCTAATGAGTATCATAATCCAGCTAATGGAATTCCTAAGATAATTACAAGGATATCTAAAATACGCATATCAATGGTTACCCCACCAATATTAATTGTTAGTTTTTCTAATAATCCATCAATTGCACTTAATCCAACTGATAAAGCTAAGATTACAGCAGCAACACAGATTCTAAAGATTTCACTTCTTTTACTTGTTTTAAATTGATTTTTTAAAGAGAAATCTTGTTTTTTAACATCATCATGGTTCCCATAGCGGTCAAAGTGGTGAACACCATGATAGTGGTCTTTATCAGCATGGTGTTCAGAATCTAGAATTTTTTCTTCTTTATCATGCTCATGATTAACTGTGTCTAACTCTTCACACTCAAGGTCTTCATTTAACAAATCATTTAGTTGTGTTTTGGCCTCTTTTAACGAGTCTTTTTCTTTCATTTTTTATCTCCTTGTTTATTTATAAAAATTATAAATTAAGTCTTGCGTTAATACAAGGTTATTTATAAAAATTATAATTTAGATTGTCCAAAGTATTTATTAACCAGAAGATAATCAACTTTATAGGTTGGTATAAAGATAACTAAAGAAATTAAATATTGAACGATGTTGAACCATAAAACAGTAATTAAAATTGGCTTAAGATCAGTTGGCTTTCCACCAGATGAATAATATAAATCAATTAAGAAATATTTATTATAAACAACATCCATTCCAGAGGTTATTAAAGTTGCTAAAACATAAGCAATAATTAACGAAATTAAATAACCAACTTGTTTTTGCTTATTGGTTTCGATTTTCATTAATTTAACTCTTGTAAAGTTAATCAAGAAAATGATTACAAAGAAAAATAAAAACATTGTCAAGTCGCTTAAATTAATTGCTAAACAAGAAACAGCATCATTTCCTAAAGCCATTCTAAATCAACTTCCGACTTCTATCATTAGAATGGTATAAAAAACTCCAGCTCCCATAAAAGTTATAATATAAATTCAAAAGTTGATGTTAAAAGTTAAGAAGCCTCCAACTGGAAATAAGCCTAAAACAAAACGAGAAATTACTTCAAAAATTATGTTCAAAGTTAACATCATTGCTAAAAAGGTAATTGTTTTTGTATTAATCTTAAATTCTTGTTTAATTAAGTCTTTTCAGTTCGAATGATTAATTTCTGAAAGATCATAATGATTAGTTCAAACTTTGTATTTTGGTTTTATGTTCTCTTGGTTTGTTGAATTCATACTAGCCCTCTTTTTATGACTTATATTATAACAATTTGTGTATATTTTTGTTTTTCACTGTTATAAGATTAATAAGAAAGGAATGAGATATTAATGAAACAAACAAACGTAATACCAATGATCGTTGAAATTCCAATGGGAAGTTCAAACAAATACGAAGTTGATGCAACAACTGGAAGAATCGTTTTAGACCGTGTTTTATATGGTGCTAACTTCTATCCAGGAGAATATGGAATGGTTGAAAACACTCTTGATTGAGATGGAGACCCATTAGATGTAATTGCTTTAGCAACTTACCCAACAATGCCAGGAGTTCAAGTTAATGTTCGTATTTTAGGAACAATTGACATGATTGATGATGGAGAAATTGATACTAAATTATTTGGAGTATTTGCAGACGATCCTCGTTTCAGTACTTTTACTAAATTAGATGAAGTTCCTCAACACTGAAAAGACGAAATTGAAAACTTCTTCTTACAATACAAACAATTACAAGGTAAAACTGTAAAAATTGATAGCTGAAGTGATGAAGATCAAGCTATGAAAGAATTACAAGAATGCTACGATCGCTTTGAAGAATACAAAGACCGTATTGAAGCTGGTGAAAAAGACCAAATCGTTGAAGAATGACATAAACAAGGATTAGGTTTAGGAAAATAATCCTTACACCATAAAATAAAAATGAAAAAAGATTCAGAATTAATTTTCTGAATCTTTTTTAATATTTAATCATCGTTGTTAACTTCTGATTGTTCCTCAAGATGAAGTTTTTTACGCTTATCAAGATATCATTTAAAGCCTTTATCTTGGCGAACGATTTCTTGAGTTAATAGATAACGTTGTAAATCAAATTTACCATCTAAAGCATTTCAATCATATTTGTATTTTTCTTGACCATCTTTCTTAACACCTTTAGTTATTCTAAAGTTGTTTGCTTGCTTTGTTTGTTTCATTTGCATTAAAGCAAGATAAACATATTGTCCAAGATATGAACCATAAGTTGCTTGATTAATTCTTCATTTAGAAGCTAAAACTCCTAAAGCATGGAATAAGAAGAAGAATATTATGATTATTCCTCACATTTGTAACATGTAATTAGAACCATAACTTGTTGGACCAACAATGTTGAACCCAAAGTTAAGCTGGTCTAAGCCTTGGAAAACATATTTAAAGATCATTACATATTGAATTACTCTAAAGAATCCATATTCCATGACTGCAGGATAACTTCCACCTCCACAAGCAATGTTAAACATTAGATAAAGAACACCAATAATTCCTCCTAATAAAGGAGAACTAAAGATATATTGCATTCCTTGTAAAATTGCAATGATTGCTAAATCGCATGCTAAGGTTCAAAGATAAACATATCCAGCAGTTGATGGTGACATAACGTTATGTCAAACTGTTCCATAAGCAATTCAAACAGCAAAGGTTACTTGGAAGAAACCAATAGTTGAAAAGATCATTGCTTTAGAAATATATCAATTAGCAAAGTTTAATTTTGAATATTGTTTATTTCTTTTAATAACCCCTCTTAACATTGTGGTTCCAACAAATAAACCAATCATTAAGAACATTCCACCTAAACCAATTCCATACACTGTCGCATAGGTTCCATCTTTTTTAGTGTCGTTATTATTAATATTTAAGTCTTTTGAAGGATCCCATCCTTTTAAGTTAATTGTGCGTTGAACATTTTCAAAAGCAGAACCTAAAACATAAGGCATTTTCAGATTAAAGAATGCTTCTGGGTTATTTACCATTTGATTAGTAAACCAACTATTTAAGTTAATCGTTGAAGTTTGTTCAATAATATTATTATTTTTAAAGAAGGGATTAATTTTAATTTTAAATTCGTTATGCATAACTTCTTGATACGCCTTAATTAACGCATCTGAATTATCTTTTTTACCTTTATTCATCATTTCTTCTAAAGCCTTTGTTCCAAACATTGCAACATCTTGTTCGCCTTTATTTTTAGCTCCAGTTGTAAATACTACTTGCATAAAGTTTGTGAAGTTAAATGATGTTGCCATTGCTTCTTGCAAACGACTCATATTGTCTTTATCTAAATTTAATAAAGCATTTAATCAATTATGTATCTTTCCATTTTGACCAGTACCATCACCAAATAAAGTATCTTCATTATTAAGTTTTAGCTTACCAGTTGTATCTAAAGCATTGCTATCATTCACTAAATAATATTTATTATTATCAAATTTATCTTTTGTATCATTTGGTGACATATTTTCTGGATTATTTAAAACTGAACCTTTTGTACCAAATAATTTCATAGCGATTTCATTTGAATTAAATCCTCTTACAATTGGTGTTAGTTGTTCAAAAATTGTTGAACTAAATTCTGTAATTGTATGTAAGAAATATCCAGCTAGAAAATTATTTTCAAAAGTTGTAAAACCATTAATGATTGGTTGGTTTCTATTATCAATTTTTGCACCATTATCATTTAATAATTGACCAATTTTTGCAGCTTGACTAGCTCCATAACCCCTATCAATTTTCATTTGAGCACTGTATTTACCAGTTTCTCAATGTTTTTGAATATCACTTTGATTATTAAAGTAAGTAATATCTTTAAAGGTTAATTGTTTGTTTGGAGAAAATCTCATTTTGAATTTTGCACCATTATTTTCTGGTTGAGAAGAAGTTTTAATTAATGAGTTCTTAAATAAATCTCAAGAATTTGTTTTAAACATAAAAGTATTTTCTGGATTATATGTAACTTGCATATTTCCATCTTTTGTTTTTGTGTTTAAAAATAATCGGTCATTATTTTTAATTCCATCAATCACTTTATCAAGATCATCATCTTCTTTTTCGCCAAGAACATGATCTTTATTTTCACTCATCAAAGCACCAATTCTATAGGTGTATTTATTATCAGTTGTTTTTTCTGCTTGTATAACTTCAACGAAACTATAATCAGCATTAAAGATTGCACTTGGAACTCTTCCTAAATTATCAGAAGGATTTCAAAAAGCTACAGACATCACACAAGCATAAACTACTGGAAGAATAATTAGTAAAGCCAAAGCAACAATTTTCTTTCAACTTGCTAAGAATAAATCTTCAATCCCAATTACATAACCTTTAAAAAGATTAGTTCATCATTCTTTTTGCTTTTTAAAGAATGATTTTGATTTCTTATTTTTATCTTCTTTTTTCACTGAATATCTACTTCCCTTCTATATTTAATTTATCGTGAAGATTTTTAACTCCTTCTTTTAAAGATTCATCTAATTCATTATTAGTATCAAAACCTTCATATCATTTGTAAAGTAAGTTTTTTAATTCTTCATAAGCGGCTTTTCCTTTTTTTGTTAAGTCAAGATGCTTTTTTCTTTTGTCATGTTGATCGATTGTAATTTCAATCGCACCAACATCACTTAATCTTGTTAAAACTCTTGAAGTAGTTGCTCTATCATAACCATAATAAGAAGCAATTTTTTCTTGTGTTAAGTCATCAAAATAACCTAAAGCAAGTAATAAAAAGATTTGCTCTGGTTTAATATTTACATTGATTGTTTTAGCATGTTCGACAAGATAATCTCTAAGGTTAGTTAGAACTGCTCTTGATTGAATGACTGTTAAAATAACATCGTTTTTTGTAATTTTCTTTTCCATATAAAAAACCTTTCAAATGAAAGTATAACATTTTCATTTGAAAGTATCTAGTCTTATTAAGTTTTAATGATTAATATTTAACAAAAGGACCTAATCATTTAATTCCTTCAATATCATTTCTATTTTTAAAAGCAAAGTTATAACTTAAATGAATTTCACTATCATAAGTCATAGCAGCTTTTAAATCATCATAATAGTTTAAAAAGTTTTCTTTAAAATCCATTAAAACATCTTTTGTATATTTATCTTGAATCACAATTTTCATTTCATTTAAGAAAAGAAAAAAGGCTAACAGTAAAGCAATTAAACAAAAGGCTATGATATCAAAAACAGGAACTTTTCAAATAAATTTTAAAAATGGGTTTTGAATATCACTACCACCTTTAGCAACAATGATAATAAAAAGAATAATTTGAAGAACAATGATTGCTACATAACATCAAATTGTAAAACCAATTAAGAAGTTAGCAACCAAACTATAAACTTTAACTTGATTATCTTTTTTTAATTGTCTTGAAGAAAATCATAATCTCGAAATAAAGTAATCTATTTCATAGCCAACAGAATCAAAGTATCTTTTTGAAATAGCAATTTGTTTTTTATGCTTATTTAAG
The DNA here is from genome assembly GCF_002441935.1 of Mesoplasma lactucae ATCC 49193. Classification (GTDB taxonomy): domain Bacteria; phylum Bacillota_I; class Bacilli_A; order Mycoplasmatales; family Mycoplasmataceae; genus Edwardiiplasma; species Edwardiiplasma lactucae. The sequence continues at coordinate 160,917 of NZ_CP023668.1, read as the reverse complement.
TTTCTTCCAAAGTTTAAAAACTTATCTGGTCTTGTTATTTCATAATCATCTAATTCAAAACGATTTTTATAATATTCAATCATCATATCTAAATCATGGTTTGAAACAACAATGTTTCTAGAATTGATTCTTGGGGTTACTAGTTGTTGAAAGTTCTTGGTATAAACCATTTTAATAATTAGAAAAACAACCATTGCTAAAAAAAGAATTAATAAAAGCACTAAGTTTAAAGTTGTTTGTAAATTCATAATGCTTTTATTCCTTTCTTTTGTATTTAAATTAATTTTAAATTAAAAACCCATCAGATTAATGATGGGTTAAGTAATTATTATAAGTTTGCGTTGTGATAAATTGCTTGAACGTCTTCAAGTTCATCAAGTTTATCTAATAATTTAGTTAATTGTTCTTTTGCTTCAGCATCAGAAATTTCTACATTATCATCTGGAACCATTTTAATATCAGCAGTTAAATAATCTTTAACTCCCATTTCATCTAAAGCAGCTTTAGCTGAGGCAAATGAAGTAAATGGTGCTTTAACAATCACGACATCATCATCTTGTTCAACATCATTAACATCGACTTCATGTTCCATTAAGTACATTAATACTTCATCAGCATCAAATCCTTCAAATTCAAATAATGATAAGTTTTGGAATAAGAAGGCAACTGAACCAGCTGATCCTAATTTTCCATGGTTTTTATTAAAAGTATCACGGATTTCTGCAATCGCACGGTTAACGTTACTTGTTAATGAATCAACAATGATTGCAACACTTCCAGGTCCATACCCTTCATAACGGTTTTGAACAAAGTTTTCAGCATCTCCACCTTCTGCTCTTTTAATCGCACGGTTGATAACATCAACTGGTACTTGGTTAGATTTAGCTCTGTCCATTGCAGCTCTTAAAGCTAAGTTAGCATTTGGATCAGTTCCCCCGTTTTTAGCTACCATATAAATTTCTTTAGCAGCTCTACCGTTTGCTGCTGATTTTTTAGCAGCAGTTTTTGCCATTGAAGCAGCGCGGACTTCGTGTGCTCTTCCCATTTTTATTCCTCCTTGTTTTAAAATTCAATTTTTTAAAGTTTGTATAACATTAATATTCTAAACAAAACAATAAAAAAACACAAAACTTAATTTGTGTTTTTGATATCTTAAGCTTTTCTTAAGCTTGGATCTGTTTTATAGATAGCTTCCATAACTTGATCCATTTCTTTATCAAAGTCATCAGTTTCAGCATCAATTACTGCAAAGTTAAAGTCGTTTTGGTGTTTTTTGTAGAAGTCTTCATAACGTTTATTTAGGATTTCTCAGTATTCTGAGTCCACAATTTGTTCTGAAGGACGACCTCTTTTTGCAATTCTTTCTTCTGCCTTTTTAGTTGGCAACTTTAAATAAATAACAACGTCAAACTTAACTCTTTCATCAGGAAGTTTTAAGTTTTCCATAATAACATTTTCATAGAAATCATTATATGTTTGATAATCAACATCATTAACGTTTCCTAAATCATGATTAACTTGCATGAAAATTGGATCTTCTAAAATTGTTCTATCAAAGATAATGTTTTTTAAGCTAACAGCTTGTCTTAATTGTTTGCTTCTTGCAGCAAGCATATAAATCTGCATTTTGAATACAGTCCCTTTTAAGTCCTTGTAATAATCATCAAAATACGGATTGTCATCGATTGGTTCTGGGAAAATCTCATAACCTAATCGTTTACTAATTTCAGTTGAAACTGTAGATTTTCCAGCCCCAACTGTTCCAAAGATTGCGATACGCATCTTATATTTCAACCCCTTTTATAACATTCAATTTTTATTATACACGACTTAATGTTCTATTTGTTTTCGTCTTCCTTACGTTTTACAGAGTTGTAAGTTCCATAGAAAGTTTTAATTTCATGGGGTGTTAAACTACGGTATTCTCCGGGACGTAAATCACCAATTTCAATGTCTTCAATTTTTGTTCTCATTAATTTTTTCAAATCAATTCCAACAGCTTCTAACATTTTTTTAACGTGGTGTTTACGACCTTCAGCAATCGACATTTCAACAATAGATTCGTCTTTTTCTTGATTATAGTTAGCTAAGTTAGCAGTGATTGCTTTAGTAAAGTAATTATCTTCATCAATAGTTACTCCTTGAGTTAACTGTTTAACTTGTCCTTTTGAAACTCTCCCATTTGCTAAAGCTTGGTAAGTTTTAATAAATTCGTATCTTGGGTGCATTACGAAATTGGCTAATTCTCCGTCATTTGTGACAAGAATTAAACCAGATACGTCATAATCCAATCTCCCAACAGGATAAACTCTGGCTGGTACGTTTTTAAAATAGTCAGCAATTGTTTTTCTGTGCTTTGGATCATACATAGTTGAAACTACATTTCTTGGTTTATAAAACAAGAAGTAGTATTTTTTATCATCAGAGATGATTGGTTGATTATCAATTGTAATCAATGCATCAGTAGATGCTTTTGTTCCTAAATCTTTAACTGTTTCTCCGTTGACTTTAACTCTTCCCTCTTCGATAAGTTTTTCTGCTCTACGACGAGAAACAGCTCCACGGTTAGCAATGATTTTTTGAACACGTTCAATATTATTCTTCATTTACTCTTTCCTCATTAAATATATTTTTATCTTTTAGTTGATTTTGATTTGATGATAAATCTAAATCACTAAGATCTATAGCTGGTAAGTCATCTTGTCCGTTTTCTAAATTGAAAACTTTATAGAAACTTTCAGTAACCACATATAGATTAGCATTATTATTTTCGCTTTTACCAATTGATTTAATTAATTTTTTTTCTTTTAATCTTTGAATTTGGTAAGCTGAATCAGCATTACGTAATTTATCGACTTTTGATTTGGTAATTGGTTGTTGATAAGCAATGATGCTTAAAACTTCAACCATACTTGGTGAAAGTTTTCTTGGTTGATCAACATAACTAAGTTTTGCTAGATATTCATTATATCTTGTTTTTGTTTGTAAACGATATTTATTTTTATCAAATCTTTGGATTGATAAAGCTGATGCTTCATCTTTTTCATATTTTTCTTCTAAAGCATCAATTGCTTTTTTAATATCAGATGGTTTTTCTTCATTTAAAACTTCTAATAAAGTTGCTAAACTGATCCCATCATCTCCATTAACAAATAGCATTCCCTCAATGATTGCTTCTAATTCTTTTTTATTCATAACTCTCTACCTCCAAACCGTTTACAGCTTCAGGATTTTCTAAAGCATATTTTGTAAATCGGAATAATAAATCATCTCGTTCTTCATCTTGACGAACAGTGATGATTTGATACTTCACTAAATCTAAAGCTGCTAAGAAAACAGAAATTAAGTTTGTTAAGTTAAACATTTCAGCTGGTAAGATATCAAAAATTGAAAATTCATTTAATCTATCAGTTCTCATTTTATCTAACACAATTCCAGCAACTTCATTTGGTGATAACACGTTTGTTTCAATGGTATTGAAATCATCCATTGAAACAAAATCATCATAATCATCACTATCAATTAAATCTTGTTGGTGTTTCTTTAAAGCACGTTTGTAGATTTCAGCAAACTTGTTCATATCAAGACCCATATCGGAAAATTCAGGTTCTTCTAATTCAACTGGTTCGTATGCAAACTTACGTTTTGATTTTTGTGGTGAACGTGTTTCAAAATATTCTTCTTGTTTCTTATTTAAAAATTCACTAACACTTCTAATTTGTTGCATTTCTGAAAGTTGTTGAACGAATTGTTCATAACTTAATTCTTCCTCATCTTCAGCTACTTCTTTTTGTCTTGGAAGTAATCAGCGTGATTTCATTTCCAATAAAGTTGCTGCCATCAAAAAGTATTCAGCAGCAACTTCGATATCTAATAATTGTTGATGGTGAATGTAATCCAAATATTGATCAATCACCTGTAGTAAATCGACATCAAAGATATCGATTTTCTTTTCACGAATCATTTCATAAAATAAATCAAACGGCCCATCGAAGTCTGATATTTTAATTTCTGATCATCTTTCCATTTTTTTAAACAATCTCCTTTAATTTAGCTTTTCTCCCTATAGATTAAGTATAAGTTTATCAGTGTAGAATAGCCACTATTTATAATATTTTAACGCAAAGAAAAGCCTTAAAGTATCATTATGAAATAATTAAGCAAGGATTTTGACAAAAGAAAAATACCTTTGCAGGTATTTTCATTATTATTCAAATTATCGACGGTAGTTTGGTGCTTGTTTAAACATTCTCACGTCATGTGGATGTGATTCAACTAAGCTTGCTCCAGAAATTCTTGTAAATTTAGCATTAGTTCTTAATTCATCAATATTATGTGAACCAGTGTAACCCATTCCAGAACGTAATCCTCCCATGATTTGGAAGATAACATCACTAACAGGTCCTTTGAATTCAACAATTGATTCAATTCCTTCTGGAACTAATTTTTTATTTCCTTTTTGGAAGTAACGATCACTTGAACCACGATTCATAGCAGCTAAAGAACCCATTCCAACATAAGTTTTATAAATTTTGCCATCAAGTTCAATTTCTTCACCTGGAGCTTCAGCAGTTCCGGCTAACATACTTCCAAGCATCACAACGTTTGCTCCAGCACCAAGTGCTTTAACAACATCACCAGAGTATTTGATTCCTCCATCAGCAATAAACGGAATATCATGGGTATTACAATAATCATAAACATCCATAATTGCAGAAATTTGAGGTACTCCAACTCCTGCTACAACTCTAGTAGTACAAATACTTCCAGGACCGATTCCAACCTTTACACAGTTAGCTCCAGCTTTAACTAGGTCTTCTGCAGCTTCTTTTGTAGCAATATTTCCAGCTATAATATCAAGTTTTGGATATGCTTCTCTAATCATAGCTACAGTATCCATAATTCCTTTTGAGTGACCATGAGCTGAGTCAACAACAATAAAGTTAACTCCAGCAGCAACTAAAGCATGAACTCTATCTAAAGTATCAGCTCCAGTACTTACAGCAGCTCCAACAATTAAAGTATTGTTTTCATCCATTGAAGCTGTTTGCCCATCAACTTTACGAACTCTAATTTTTTTAACTTTTTTAACTTCTTCAGCTTGTTGTTCAATTGTTAAGTTTTTGTGAATTACTCCAGCTCCTCCTAAAATAGCCATTTCTGTAGCCATTTCACTAGCTGTTACAGTATCCATAGCAGCAGATAAAATTGGAATATTTAAATTAATATTCTTTGTTAATCTAGTTTTTAAATCAACTTGATTTGGTAAGACATCACTTTTAGCAGGAATTAATAAGACATCATCAAAGGTAATTCCATCAGCGATAATTTTGTTTTTAAAAGCATCCATTTTTTCTTACTCCCATTCTATTGTTCCAGGTGGTTTTGATGTAATGTCATATGTCACACGATTAATTCCTGAAACTTCATTAATAATTCTGTTAACAACTTCTTCTAAGAAACTTCATTCGAAGTGAGAAATTGTAGCAGTCATAAAGTCAATTGTGTTTACACTTCTTAAAGCACAAACATATTCATAAGTACGGTTGTCTCCCATAACTCCAACAGTTTTCACTGGTAATAGAGTTACAAAAGCTTGAGAAACTTTGTCATATAGGTCTCTTTCTTCTAGCATTGAAATAAAGATATCATCAGCTTGTCTTAAGATATCACATTTTTCTTTTGTAACTTCACCAATTACTCTAATTCCTAATCCAGGTCCTGGGAATGGATGACGATAAATCATATTCTTAGGAATTCCTAATTCTAATCCAACTCTTCTAACTTCATCTTTAAATAGTTCTCTTAATGGTTCTAATAAAGTGAAGTTTAAGTCTTCTGGTAATCCCCCAACGTTATGGTGAGATTTAATTACTTTAGAAGTTGAACCTTGACGTGATGATTCAATCACATCAGGATAAATAGTTCCTTGAGCTAAGAACTTCGCATTTTTAAATTTCTTAGCTTCTCTTGCGAAGATATCTGTAAATAATTTACCAATAATTTTTCTTTTAGCTTCTGGTTCTTCAACACCTTTTAAGGCATCTAAGAATTCATCTTCGGCATTAACTCTAATAACATTCATATCAAAGTTATCGTGATATAGTTTCATAACTTTATCACCTTCATTTAAACGTAACAATCCAGTGTCAACAAAGATACAAGTTAATTGTTTTCCAATTGCTTGGTTGATTAAAGCAGCAGTCACTGAAGAATCAACTCCACCACTTAATCCTAAAATAACTTGATCATCACCAACTGTTTCTTTGATTGATTTAACTGAATCTTTAATAAACTCAGCCATGAATCAATCTTCTTTGGCTTGACAAATATTAAAGACAAAGTTTTTAATCATTTGTACTCCGTATTCTGAGTGAGTAACTTCTCCATGGAATTGAATTCCATAGATATCTTTATCTTGATGTTTAATTGCAGAAATTGAATTATCTGAATGTGCTAATTGAATATAGTCTGTAGGCATTTTAGTAATGTGATCTGCATGGCTCATTCAAACTAAACTATCTTTTGGAACATCTAAGAATAAATCGCTTGGTTCATCAATGATTAAATGTGCTTTACCAAATTCTTGTTTGTCAGCTTTTTCAACTTTCCCACCATTTAAGTGAGTAATTAATTGCAATCCATAACAAACTCCTAAAATTGGAAGGTTCATATCAAAGATTTTAGTATCAACAGTGTAAGCGTCATCATCATAAACTGACGCAGGTCCTCCACTTAAAATAATTCCTTTTAGGTTCGGATATTCTTTTTTAATTTCTTCAGCTGATAAGTTATGAGGAACAACTTCAGCTAAGACATGTAAATCACGAACTCTTCTAGCAAGTAATTGAGTATATTGACTACCATAGTCTAGAATAATAATTTGTGTTTGTTTCATTTTTCTCCCTCTTGTTTAATTTTTTTATTTAAATAAAAAAAGCTTATTCTCTCGATAAGCTTTGATTACTTATTTATCTTTTTTAAATATTTATTTCTATTAATTGTATATTAATAAAAAATCTTATTCAAATTATAAACCCAGAAAGAAAAAGAAAAAAAGAAACGAATTCTATCGTTTCTTTTGTAGAGTGTTTATATAGTAGATTTTTAAGCTTGCTTATTTGCTTGCTGATGTTTTAGAATCAGCTTTTTTAGCAGCTGGTTTTTTAGCTGAAGCTGGTTTTGCATCGGCTTTTTTAGCATCAGCTTTAGGTGCTTCAGTGGTTTTAGCATCAGCTTTAGCAGTTGGTTTAGTAGATGATTTTACTCAATTTTTAAAAATTGCTTTTGTTCATCTAACTGGGATTGAATCTTCATCTTTTGCTCAGAAAAAGATGTTTACGATAAATCCAATAATTGTAGCAAATACAATTAATGATAATAGACCAAAGACAAATCTTTCTAAACGTGATCCTTTTTGGAATCCTTCAGTATTGAATAAGCGTTGACCAATAGGTTCTTTGTTAAAGCATCATAGAATGATGTTAATAAAAATTGGAACGATACATACTCAGTTGATAAATGAAGCTAAAAATCTTCTTGTTTTAACATTTAAGTTTTTCATTATATATCTCCTTCATTCTATAACTACGCAAATAAAAAATGCTATAGTCATAAAGTTTGATAACTTCATTATAGCACGATTGTTTTATTTTGTGATTGTTTCAGTATAAATCTTTAACTTTGACTAGCTACACTGAATCCTAAAGCTTGGGATTTTAATCTTCTTTTGATTGTATCTAGACATTGATCATAGAAATTAATAATTTCATTTTTCATAAAAATGTTCTTAAATTGAGTTCCAGCAAGTACTTGATTACGGGTAGTATCTAAGAATTCAACTTCCTTATTACATCAATCAGCAATTGATTTAGCTTGTTTTTTATCTTCATTAGTTAAGGTTTTATTTTCTAACTTATTAGTCATTTCATCTTTGATATCACCGTTTTTATCCATATAAATGTATAGCTCGTAAAACATAGTTTGTTTAATATCTTTTAAAATGGTTTCGTTTCAATTGTCAAAAGGCATATCAATTTTTGTTAAAGTTAATAAATCTGATTGAGTTACATTACGGCGATTATTTATAGCTGCAATTATTACTAAGAATAGTTGTAACTCATCTTCATATTTCACTAACTCAGCAAAATCTTTTTTCTCAACATATCTTAAAAATTCAATAGCTACCCTACGATCATTGACACTATCTAGGTTGAGTTCTTTATTGGTAGGAATTTGAGCTAACATCTCTTTTTGAAAACTTGGTTCTACTCTTTTAAAGACAAAATCGTCTTTAAATAATTTCTCTAATCCACTTTTATCTAATTCTTTAATCATTGTTATTCTCCCTTATTTTCAAGCAATGAACTAGTTGTTCTAGTATTAATACTTGTTTTAATTTCGTTTTTTAATATTCTCTTCATATTTATTCTGGCGTTATTTAAATCCATAGCATCAGCAAAGTATATCTTCATTGTAAAGAACATAATTACTGCTAATAAAACAATAAATAAAGCTAAGATTGCATATAAAACCATAATTACGTTTCCAGCGTTATTAGCGAAGTTATTAATAGCTTCTGTGTTATTAGCAGCATTAGTTAAATCAATCGCGTTAAAGTCCTTAAATATGCCTCTATCGTTGATTTTTATAGACCCAACAATCATAGTAACCAAGAATTGTCCTAAGGATTGACTTCCAGCTACAAAACCAGTGATTGGTAATCCATGAGATCTATAGTTTCACATAATAGCCATAGCAAAGAAAGCATAGAAAACTTGTGAAGCCGCTAAGGCAATTATTAAGTTAAAGAAAATGAAGACATAAGCATTAGTTGTAAATGTTTCAACAACTAAACTTGCGAAAATCAATGACATAGAAACTATGATAATTGAACGATAGCCAACTTTATCAGTAACCTTCTTATAGATTAAATATCCAAATAAGAATTGAGGCACAGAATAAAAAGTACTATAAGTATTTAATCATGGTCTGACTAAATCCATATCGAAATGATGTTTTGGTAATAGTTTTGCAGTTAAGAAATCAACAACAATTGATGATTGAGTGATTGTAAAAATAACTGTTGTTGCAAAAGTAACTCCAACTAATCCTACTAAAACTTTTCAATTATATTTAGGTAATTCATCCAAAATGGCTTCATTAAACCCTCTTACTCAAGTCGGGTTTTCCTTATTAACTGTTAAGAAAATACAACTTATAGTTAAGAACAATAAACCTAAAGTAAATAGAATTACATGATTGTTATTACTATTATTTCTTGATAAAAAGATTTCTAATTGTGCAATATAACTTCCTAAGAAAGTTCCAAACAAAATAAAGATAGAAACAATTGTTGCTGACATAGTTGGTGCAATTCTATAGTAGAATTGTTCATTTTCAAATAAGAAATATAAAGAATTATTAGCAACAGCAATTCCTAAAAATAAAGCTGTAAAAATGAAACCAACAATTGTTCCATCAGTATTTGCGAAGGTTGTGATTATAGCAAGAATTAAAGTTGCTATTCCTAAATACATAAATCATCGTCTATGATGTAATTTACCAGTTAACCAAGTTGCTAATGGTTTAAAGAATACAGCAAACAAAGTGCTAGTTCCAAAAAACAACAACATAACTGAAACTGGATTTGAAAAAGTAGATCAGCCCATTTGTGCGGAATTTCAAGTTAAAGTTATTCCAGCAGCAACTCAAAAGAAAATAATTTCTAAAGTAAAGGCAATTCATTTTAAACTTAAACGTTCTTTTAAGATGACATAGCCTACAGAAATTATTCCAAAAAATAAAAATAAGGGGGAAAGAATGTATAAATCTCAACTTTGATTTAACATTTCTTTTCCTCCTTATTTTCGATATATCTTATTATTAATAATATACTTTTTCGATTATAAAAAGTTTGAATGAACTTACATTTCTTCTTTTGGAGTAATCCCAATTAATCCAAACGCGTTTTTTAATACTTGTAATGTTGAAGCAGCTAACCCAAGTCTTGCTTGAGTTAAATCAAGATTATCAACATCAACAATTTTAAAGTCAGCATAGTAAGAATGGAATTGACGAGCGATTGTTTGAATGTACTCTGTAATCATTTGTGGAGCACGGTTTCTAATTGCAGTTTCAACAGTTTCTTGGAAACTATCTAAAGTAATTAATAAATCTTGTTCTTTCTTTTCTTTTAATAAAGCAGTTTGGTCAAATTTTGGTTTTAACCCACGTTCTGAACCTTGTTCTAGAACTGAATTTAATCTAGCAGTTGCGTATTGTGCATAATAAACTGGGTTAGATGCATTCTTTTGTTTAATAACATCTAAGTCTAAATCCATATGAGAATCTGAAGCTTTTGAAGCTAACATGTAACGTAAAGCATCTTTTCCAACAATATCTAATAAATCAATTAATCAAACAGCTGTTCCAGCACGTTTAGACATTTTGAATTCAGCACCATCTTTAATAACACGAACAATTTGAATCATTTCAATTTCTAAAATGTCAGAAGGAGAACCTAATCATTCTAACCCAGCGCGAACTCTAGCAATATATCCATGGTGATCTCCACCTCAAACATTAATTAATTTATTTGCTTTAGTTCTTTGAATACGAATTTCATGTGAAGCTAAATCTGGAGTTAAGTAAGTATATGAACCATCTGATTTAATTAACACACGGTCTTTATCATCGCCATACTTAGTAGTGTTTAAGAATAAAGCTCCATCTTGTTCATAAGTTGCCCCAGCTTCTTTGAAACGAGTTAAGACTTTATTAATATCATCATTTTTGTATAATTCTTTTTCACTATTATAGTAATCAATTTGTACACCTAAATCTTTTAATTGAGCTTTGATAATATCTAAGAAATATTCAGTTGATTTTTCTCTAAAAATTCTGTTTGTTTCTTCATCATCAATTTTATTATCAGTTCAAGTTGCATCTTTAAATTTTTCTCCATATTCATGAACGATTCTGTCAGCTACAATTTCATAACCTTCACCTTTATAACATTGTTCAGGTAAAGCTACTTTTTGTCCTAATTTGTTTAAATAGTAAACAAGAACTGTAACAGCAAGAATATCAATTTGGTTACCAGCATCATTTACATAATATTCAGTTTGAACTTCATACCCGCCAAATTTAAACATTCTTGCAAGTGAATCACCAATTACAGCATTTCTTGCATGTCCAACATGTAAATATCCTGTTGGGTTAGCTGAAACTTCTTCAATGTTAACGATGTAATCTTTTTTACTTCCAGCACCATATCTATCTTTTGCTTCATCAATATTCCCCATTACTTTAGAAATAAAAGCAGAAGTTAAGGTTACATTAATAAATCCAGGTCCTGCAATATCAATAGTTTCAATGACATCATTATGTTTTAATAGTTCATCTCTAATTTGAATTGCTAAATCCATTGGTTTACGGTTTGATTTTTTAGCATTAGCTAAAGCAGCACTTGTTGCATAGTGACCATCAATATCTTTTTTATTTAATTCAATTTGTGGATTTTGATCATCTACACCAACAGCTTTTAAAGCATTAATTAAAAGTTCTTTAAAGGCTTGATAAATAGTTTTGTTCATACGTTTTCTCATTTCTCTTTTATAAGTTGTTTCATTACTCAATTTTAACTCATAACGTAAAAAAAATCACCCAACGTTTAAGGTGGGTGATTTATAAGCAAGTTTTAATTATTTTTTAGCTTTAAAGTTAGAGATTTCATCATATCAAGTATCTCCACCTTTTGGTTTAACATCTGTTATTTTACTATCAGCTTTAATTACTTTAGCTTCTTCTTTTTTAACAGGTTCAGGTTTTTTTCAATGTCTATCTGAAGGTTTAATTGAAGATAGATCCATTGGTTTCCATCCATCTAAAGACCCAATTTTATTAAATGTTTTTAATTTTGGGTGTTTTGAATATGGATATGGTGCTTTAAGTTTTAAAGGATAATGGCGTAAGAATTCAGTTTTCTTAATTCTTTGTTTTTCATTATACGGTAATACTTTAGCAACTTCCATTTTTGGAGCACTATAGTAGTTAGCGATATCTTCTTTTCTAACTCTTTTAGCAGCTTTACGTTTACCTGGTTGTGGTGAAAGACCTGGATTTTCACTAGTAAATCATGGTTGAGTTTTCATTTCTTTGTTAATGTTAATTTGTTTAACTTCAACAATTGGTGTTTCATCAACGATTGGCATTTCTTTTTTAGTTTCAGCGATAGTTTTTTCAACAGCTGGTTTAACATCATTTTGTTTGTCTACTGATTTCTTAGTAGGATTGATAGTTTCATTGTGTTGTTTTTTAACTTTTGCTTGGTGTTCACGATATTCTCTTGCATCAGCTTCTTTTTTAGCTTCTCTAGTTTCTTTTTTTGCTTTTTTGGCTTCTTTTTTTGCTTTCTTAGCATCAATTTTAGCTTGAGCTTTGGCTAATTTAGCAGCTTCTTTATTTTCTTTAGCTTTATCTTTTGCATTGACTTCATCAGCTTGTGCTAATTGTTTATCTGCAAATTTTTCAGCTTTAATTTTTTGTTCTTCTTGCTTCTTAGCTTTTTCTTCAAAGGCTTTATTAGTTTTCTTAGCATCTTTTGCTAATTCTTTTTGACCTTTTTTAGATTCAGTTTCTAAGTCATGGTTAACTTCACGATTTTCTTTTACAGCTTTATGTAAATCTTTTTTCGCTTTTTTATTTCCATGAGTAGTTTCAGAACAAATTTCATCACCATCATGCATTTTTAAATGATCATCAAATCTTTTGTTTTCTTTAGCTAATTGTTTTTCGTGTTTCTTAGCTTCTTTTACAGCTTTACGAGTTTGACGTTTTGAAAGTTCGTTATCTTTTTTAACTTCTTTCTTAACTTCTTCATCATTTTTCTTTTGAGCTTTTGTAATTTTCTTATCAGCTTTTTCAATTACAACTTCGAAGCTTTTGACATCTTTTTTGATTTCTTTAACGTCTTTTTTGATTTCGTGGTCATCTTTTTTGATTTCTTTAGTTTCAGCTTTTAGTTGTTCGTTGTATTCTTTTTTAATGTGTTTTGCTTGTTCTTTAGCAACACGTTCTGCTTTTTTTGCAGCCTTTTTATTTTCTCTAATTAATTTACTATTAGCTCTTTTTGTTTTACGATCGATTTTTTCAATTTCACGGTTTTCTTTTTTAATATCGCTTTTAGTAATAGTGTTATCTTCATCAGTAACATTAATCGGAGCAACATAAGTTGTTGTAGATTTAACTTCTTTTAGTTTTGGCTCATTAGCTTCTTTTTTTAAATTAGCTTCTGGCTTTTTATTATTTGAAGATAAAGTTTGAATATCAACTTGGTTATTAACTTGAATTAATAAGTCCCCACCTTTTTTAGGTGTTCTTGCTTGAACTGGTTCATTGAATAAATCATTACTATAGAATTCATCAATTGCTTTTTGTTGTTCTTTAACCATTTTGTCATAATCTTTTGCAGATTTTTCAACTGGTTTTTGTTTCAATTCTTCGGGTTTTGGTTTTTTAATTGCTTCGACTTTTTGATCGGTTGGTTTTAATTTTTCACTCTTATTAGTTTTTGGAGCAACTTTTTCCATATCCATAGCATTATAGAATTCCGCTATTGCAGCATCTACTTTTTTAGGATCAACTTTGTTAGCGTCTTTTGCTTTAACTACAGGTTTTCTAGTATTAGCTAATTTAACCTTTTTAATTGGTTTTTCTTTTTTAGCCTTCTTAGCTTTAGCGGGTTTAGCAGCCTTTTCTTTTTTAGCTGGTTTTTTAGTTTCTTTTGATTCTACTTTTTCAGCTTTTTTGGTTTTAGCTTTTTTAACTTTTTCTTTTTTAGCTTTAGCAGGTTTTTTTTCAACTACTTTTTTATCTGCTTTCTTTTCAAGTTCAGCAGTTCTTTTATCAATTGCTTTTGCTTCAGCTTTAAGTTTTTCATCTTGTTTAGCTAAATCTTTTTTGGCTGCTTTTTGTTCTTCTTTAATTACACGTTCTTCATGGAAGTTAGTTTTCTTAGCAGCTTCTGGGTTAAATAAAATTTCACTGCTATCTCCATTTACGGTCGCTGGTTTTTTAACAGTTTCTTTTTTAACTTCTGTTTTTTTAGGTTCAACTTTTTTAGTTGTTGTTGTTTTGGTAGTTGTTTTCTTTGTAGCTGGTTTTTTTACTTCAACTTTTTTTTCAACTACTTTTTTATCGGATGAAGCAACTTTTTTAGTTGCTTTTTTTGCTTCAGGTTTTTCAACTTTTTTAGTTGAAGAAGATTTTGAGGTATCTTTTTTTTCTGAATCTTTTCCGAAATTGTTAAATTGTTCATCTGAATAATATTCAGCAATTGAACGATCTTTTTCTTCTTGGCTAACTTTTGTTTTGGTTTTAGAATTTGTTGTTTTCTTTGTAGCTGGTTTTTTGACGTCAGCTTTTTTTGAAGATGATGGTTTAGCTGTTTTAGTAGTAGTTCTTGAAACTACTTTACCAACTCCATCAACTGATTTAAGATTTTCAACATTAACTTTTTGAATATCTTTTGCATCGTTTAAGTTTTGAACTAAAGCAATTTTTGGAGCTTTTTTATCTCCACTTTTATCAAATTCAAAATCCAAAACAATATAGTTCTTATCGTTAATTAAAACGATTTGCCCAATCTCATATTTCATATGATTACCTCTTCTTCTTTAATTTAGTTATAATTATAACCCTTTTTAGTGTTTAGTTTCAATTTACAACAATAAAAATTAAACAGTCATTAATTGTTGTTCTTTAGCTTTAGCAGCATCATCTAGTTTTTCGATGTATTTTCTAGTAACTACATCCATGTCTTTTTCAAATTGAGTTTCAACATCATTTGAGAAGTCATCAGATTTGATAACATTACCGATTGCTTTACGACGTTCGTTACGGATTTGTACTTTATATTCTTCTAAATCTTTTCTCATTTTTTTAACTACATCTTTTCTGATTTCTTCAGTTAAAGGTGGAATATTAATTCTAATAACTTCAGCATCAGGAATTGGATTCATTCCTAATCCAGCTTTGTTAATTCCAGAAACGATTGTGTTAATTTGTCCTTTATCATATGGTTTAACAACGATTGTTTGTGGTTCAGGTGCACTGATTTGTGCTACTTGATTTAATGGAGTTGGTGTACCATAAGCATCAACTAAAACTCCATTTAACATTTGTGGGTTAGCTCTTCCTGTTCTGATTTGTGATACGTGTGTTAAAAACGCATCAATGGTTTTATCCATTTGTTGTTCTGTTTGTTTAATAATGTCTTGTGTTGTCATATTATTTTCTCTCCTTATTTTGAAATTGTAGTTGAAGGTAATTTTCCTTCAGCCATTTTTACTAAATTATCTTTACCACTCATGTCAAAAACTTCAATTTTCATATTTCCATTTTTAGCTAAAATTGCAGCTGTTTGATCCATGACTTGTAAATCTTTTTCAACAATATCATTATATGTTAATTTTTCGAAGAATTTAGCATTTGGATTAACTTTGGGGTCGCTATCATAAACACCTTTAACTCCATTTTTAGCCATTAAAATTGCATCAGCATCAATTTCAATTCCTCTAATTGTAGCAGTAGTATCAGTTGTGAAATATCCATAACCAGTTCCTGTTGCAAAAAGAACAATATATCCTTCTTCTAATTTTTGTCTAGCTTCAATAAAGTTATAAGCACTTGAAATGGTTCTAACATCTAAAGCTGAATAAACAATAACTTTGTTATACCCTTTTTCATTTAATCTTGCTTGTAACGCAAGCACATTCATTAATGTAGCCATCATTCCCATATAATCACCGTTAAGTTGAGGAATTCCTAGATCAGAAGCAAGTTTACCTCTTCAAATATTTCCTCCTCCAATTACGATTCCTAATTGTAGGTTGTTATTAGCTAAAGTAATTAATTGATCAACGATTTCATCAAGTTTTTCTTTATCATAAATTTCGTTTTCACCTTTTAATGCTTCACCACTAAGTTTCAATAGTACGCGTTTGTATTTTAAATCCATCATATTCCTCCGATGTTCTTTCTAAAATTATAAAAAAAATAAGAACCATTGTAAATTGAATTGCCTAAACTAAGCTATTTAATGGTTCTTATTTTGTTTTTATATCGTTTTTGTAAAGAAAATAATCTTCAAAGGATAATTGGAGTGATTAAACTTAAGGTTAAATAATCAAACATGGAATTTATTCCATTTATGATAGCAGAATACAGTAAAACTGGAAAACCAGGATAAGCCATAGTTATATAAAAAACAACCCCAGCTAAAACTCTTGAAAGATAAATTCCTAAATAAGGAATAGTCATAAAAGTAAACATCTTACTAATTTTCTTTTGTTTATCGTTTGTAAAGTTCACTAAACAAGCTAAGGAAACACAAAGGTTAGGGATTAAATAATCTAAAAGAAATTGTGGAAAATTAATAAAGTAAGTTGATGGAAAAAATAACAATGATAATCCACATAACATTCCAGTTACAAAGGTTTTTAAAAATGAACCAGTAATAAAAGCTATAAAGAACAAAGCAATATATTCAAAGCTCAAACTCACAAATAAAATAGGAATAGTTGGTATTAATTGTTTACAAATAAAAGTTAAGATCATATAAATTGCATAACTCATAGCAATTAAGGTGTAATCCATTGTGGTTCATTTTTCAATTTTAAAAGTTCAATAATCTTTTTTAACAGCAAAGTTAATAACATAAATTATTCTAATTAAATTTAAACTAATAAAAGCATAAATTAACTTTTCTTTTCATTCATACCAGCTATAGTTGATGGTGTTCAAACCAACTACAATAAAGGCTAAAAAGACAATTAAAGCAAAACTTTCTACAACAATTCAAACATAATATAAAGCACCAGAATTTGTCTTTAAAGAATCATTATAGACAATATTTAAAACAATTGTTAAAGCCAAAATTAAGGCATAAACAACAATACTTCAGCTCATGTTTAAAAAGTACTTTCAACCTAAGTTTGTTTTTTTAATTAGACTTTCTTTTTTAATATCTGTTAAAACCATTTTTTCATTCCTTTTGAAGAATTAAACAGTTCGAATAAAAACGCATTCAAAATTAGAATGCGCCATTTAAAAAAATTTATCTTTTAATAAATTTTCCTACGTTGGCATTATCCAAATCAGGTTATAGGTCTTAGATCACATCTAACTCTCAGCCAGTTTACTAGCTCCCTTATTTATTCTTTTCACTTTTATTATACTATCTTTATTTTTAATTAAACTTTTTATAACGATAACCTTTTTCATAAGCACTCTTAGTAAAGTGAGGTAAATCATTATCAAACTTATCGATGATTTGTTTGATTGCATGAGCATCTGCCATAGCATCATGATGATTAAAACTAATATCTAGTTGGTTAGCAAGTTTTCCTAAAGAATAACTAGGATAGCGATAATCAGTCATTTTTCTTAACATAAAAACTGAGCATCCATAGTAGAATTGTGGTTTTTCAATTTCATATTTATCTAAAGTTTTTGATAAAACACCCATATCAAAACTAGCATTATGAGCGATTACTAAGGTATCTTGATTAAATCAAGGCTTAATTTCTTCTCATACTTCATCAAATTCAGGTGCATCAATAACATCTTCTGGTTTAATTCCATGGACACTAACATGAAACGGATGGAAATAATAAGGGCTTGGTTTGATTAATTGGTTGTAACTAAAAATAACTTTTCCATGTTCATAAACTTCGAAAGCTAACTGACAAGCACTCGCATTGTCATAGTTTGCAGTTTCAAAATCTAAAAACATAAAACGCTCTCAATTTAGATAAGCGTTTGAATTATTGTCTTTCATTCTTTATTCCCCTTTCAAATAAAAAAATATAGTTCCGTAGAACTATATTTTAATACTATTTATTATCTTTTTTATTTTCGTCTTTAGTAGTTTTTGGTTTAGAACTTTGTTCTTGAACTTTTCTACTTACTTCTGCATCGTGTTCTTTTTCTGCTTTAGCATCAGCATTAGCTAATGATTTAAAGTATTTTAATTCATCTTCTTCTGAAACTTTGTGACCAGTTATTTCAGCGTTAGCTAAAACGAATTGTCCAAAGACAGAAGTTGAACTAAATTTTTGTTTTTTGTGAGCTCTTTTACCTTGTAGGTAGTTTACATAAACATTTCCAGTTTTTGTATCTTTAACGATTTTTGTAATTTTGTTGTAAGGAATTGATTCTCCTAAGAATAAAATTTCATCATCTGTAAAAGCAATACCATAGTCGGGTAATTTAACTCATAATAAGACAACAGCTACAGCAAGAGCAACGAATCCAATGACAGTTACTGCGATTAAAGCACTGTACGCTTTATCTGCATTTTTAAAAATTGATTCTGGTTTTGATCAGAAAGCCAAGATTAGAATTCACATTAATAGAACCACTAAACCTAACCCTAAGGTTGTGAATAGCATTGGTTTTCCATATAATTTTTCTTTTGCTTGAACTTTTTTAAATTTGTATAAGTAGAATAGAACCATACCTGTTAGTAAGGCTCAGACTACTGCTAACACAACTCCTAAAATTAAGAATTGTGTGTTTTCAGTACCATTTACAGTTAAGCGACCTTTTGCAAAGCCCTTATCTGACATTAGAATATTTGATAACATTTTCTAGTTTCCACCTTTAACTTGAGCAGCTACTTCTGAAGCGAAGTCAGTTTCGACTTTTTCGATTCCTTCTCCAACTTCGTAACGGATCATTTCTTTTAGAATACCACCTTTTGCTTTGATAAAGTCTCCAACTTTGAAGTTTTCATCTAAAACAAAGTTTTGGTCTAGTAAGTTAACTTCAGCTAAACGCTTGTTTAATTTACCTTTTAAGATGTTTTCTTTAATGTTTTCAGGTTTTCCAGTTAAATCAGTGTTTTCTGAGATAACGTGTTTTTCTTGTTCAATGAAGTCTGCTGGAATTTCATCTCTTGTCATGTATGCTGGGTTCATAGCAGCTACGTGCATTGCTACGTTATAAGCATCATCTTCTGAAATAGTTCCATCAAATACTAACATTACTGAAACACGGTTATTTGCGTGGTTGTAAACAGATACAACTTCTCCAGGTTTTTTAGTATGGATATTTAAACGACGTAAATCGATTTTTTCTCCAATTTTTGCAGTTGCATTAGTTAAAGCTTCAGCAACAGTTTCACCTGATTTTAAAGTGATTCCTTTTGCTTCTTCAGCACTAACTGCTTCTTGTCCTAAGAAAGCATCAGCTAAATCATCGATTAATTGCATAAATTCTTTGTTTTTAGCAACAAAATCAGTTTCTGAGTTAACTTCCATAATTACTGCACTAATATCATCTTGTTTAGCTACAGCAACACCTTCAGCAGCAACACGATCAGATTTTTTAGCTGCTTTTGCTAATCCGTTTTCACGTAATCAGATAACAGCGTCATCAATATTTCCGTTTGTTGCTTCTAATGCTTTTTTACAATCCATCATACCAGCTGATGTCATTTCTCTTAATTGTTTAACTTGTTTTGCATCAATTGCCATTTTGTTTTTCCTCCTGTTAATTTAGTGTTTAGAAATTAAATTAATTATTTAGTTTCTTCTGTTTTGTTTTCAGTTTTTGGTGCATCAGTTCTATCTGTTCTTTTTACATAAGTTCTTTTTTCACCATTGTTATCGCGGTTGAAAGTTCTTTTTTCACCATTGTTATCACGGTTGAAAGGTTTTCTATCTCCACGGTTATTGTTGTAAGGTCTTCTGTTGTCGCCTTCAGTACGTTCTCTTTTTACGATTTTTGTTCTTAATACAGATGGAGCCATTTTAATGTTAGCTGCTTCTGCGTAAGCATCAACGATATCGTTAGTTAAGATGTTGATTGATTCCATTAAATCATCGTTTCCTGGAATTACGTAATCTACTAAGTCAGGATCTGCGTTAGTATCACAAATTGCGATAACTGGGATTCCTAATTTACGTGCTTCTTTAACTGCGATTTCATCAGTTTTAGGATCTGCTACAAATAATGCTGCTGGCAATTTGTGCATTTGTTTAATTCCACCTAAGTTTTTTTCTAATTTAGCTTTTTCTTTTAAGATTAAAACTTGTTCTTTTTTAGGTCTTAAAGCTAATTGTCCTGATTTTTCTTCTTGTTCAATATTTCAAAGAGTTTTAATTCTGTGTGAAATAGTTTTCATGTTAGTTAGAGTTCCCCCTAATCAACGTGAGTTTACGTAGAAGTTTTGTGATCTTAAAGCAGCTTCTTTCATTGCTGGTTTAGCACTTCTTTTTGTTCCTACGAATAAGATTTTTCCACCTTTAGTTGCCATGTCAGCAACTACTTTTTTGACTTCTGTTAAAGCATCCATTGTTTGTTGTAAATCAATGATGTGGTTTTTATTTTTAACTCCATAAATGTATGGTTTCATTTTTGGGTTTCATCTTTTTGTTTGGTGTCCGTATTGAACACCAGCGTCTCATAATTCTTCTCTAGTTAATTCTTTTGACATAATTATATATACCTTCCTTTGTTTGTTAAGCTTCCAAAAGGTTCTAAACAACGACCACTCAAATATTAAAAGCTTGAGCACACGGCTTGTCATTCCCTCTTGTGTATTGATTATCTACATTTAAACGATAAACAACATAATCATTTTATAAAAAAACCGCTCTTAATTCAACAATAAAACCTTAATAAAAACAATTAAAAAGACCAGCTAAAAAACTGGTCTAATCATATATTTATTATTTGTCTTTTTTAGTTAATAAAACTAAAGCTTTAGTATAAATTTCTAACATCTTTTTTAGATCATCAACATAAACAAATTCGTTGTAAGCATGCATTGTTGAATGGTCCATATCAAACTCAGCTCCAAATGCTACAACATTTGGCATAGCTTTAGCATAAGTACCTCCACCAATAGCTAATGGTTCTGATTTATAATCACCAGTTACTTCTTGATATGCTTTCATAATCTTTTTAATTAATTCTGAATTCTTATCAACATAAACATGATCTTCAATGCTAATGTTTTCAACATCAAATCCATATTCTTTCATTTTGTCTGTATAAGGTTTAATAAAATCAGTTTGTGGATTTGCTAACGCTGGAACCCTAAAGTTTAAACTGAATTTTTGTTTTCCGTTTTCAACATTAATAATTCCTAAGTTTTGCGTTAAAGGGCCGGTTTCGTCATCAATTGGTTTAACGAAGTTTTTAGCATAATAATCTTCATGCATGTTGTTTAAGGAATCAACAACTTCATTTTTAATACCAACATTTTTCATAGCTCTTCCTAGTCAAGTTGCAGCATTAATTCCTAATCAAGGTAAACTTCCATGTCCAGCTTTTCCTTGTACAACTAATTCATTTTTATCATTAAAAGAGGTTGGAATATTGTTTTCTTTTAAGTAGGTAGCAATATCATCGGTTTTTGGTCCTTTGTAAGTGACAAGATCATCAACCACATTATAAGCTTCCCCTCCTTTAATAGAAAAATCAGTTTCTAAGTTACCAACAACATCTAAATCAACAACTCATTTTTCAGCATAAACAACTGGAAATTCTGCATCAGGAGTATAACCCATAGCAACATTTCCATACCCATAGTCATCAATATAAGCATGAATTGATTCTCAAGTTGTTTCTTCAGTTAAACCAAAAATCATTCTAATTTTATAGTCAGGTTCAAACCCATTATCAAGTAAATATTTTAAAGCATAAAGGTTCATCATAGTTGGCCCTTTATCATCAAAAGCACCACGACCAATTAATTTTCCATCTTGTTCAATAGGAGTAAATGGTGGTGTAACTCATTCTTTAATATTTCCAGGGGGAACAACATCTAAGTGACCTAAAATCACAAAGATTTCATCACCCTTACCAAAATCTAAGAATCCATAACGATTTTGTTCATCTTTATGAGTTTCAAATCCTAAAGATTTTGCTAAATCCATTACATAGTTTAAAACATCATAAACTCCAGGTCCAAAAGGTTTATTAGCTTCTTTTGGTTGAGCATAAGAAGGGATTGATAAAATCTTTTTAGTTTGTTCATAGGCTTCTTTAAAATATTTATCTATTAAAACTTTTTCATCTATTTTCATAAGAAATTATTCTCCATTCTTATTTAGTTTCTTCTTTTCCATAAGTTAAAGGATCTGGTCCTAATCTAGTTTCAGGTCCAAGTTCATTAATCTTTTGAATTTCTTCTTTTGTTAAATCAAATTTATTGATTTCAGTTGCATTAGCTTTGATTCTGTCTTCATGAACTGATTTTGGAATAATAATAATTCCTCTTTGTAATGCTCATTTTAAAGAAATAGCTTGAGGTGTTGTTTCATATTTTGCTGCTAATTCTTCAATATAAGGAATTTTAGCAACTTCACCATTTAGCATTGTTCTTCAACTTTCCAAATGCACTTTATTTTTAGTAGCAAATTTTTGTAATTCAACCATTGGTAATAACGGGTGAAGTTCAACTTGATCAACCATTGGAACAATATCAACTTCAGAAATTAGTTTCTTTAAATCATCTTCAAGATAGTTAGAAACTCCAATTGCTCTAATTTTTTTATCATTATAAAGTTCTTCTAAAGCTTTATAGCATTCAGTTCCTTTATCACTTGGTCAGTGAACTAAAACTAAATCTAAATAATCAGTTTTTAATTCTTTTAAAATACGATTAAAAGCTTTAATAGTATCGTCATGAGCTTGGTCAGTAAATCAAATTTTTGATGTGATAAATAAGTCTTCTCTAGTTTTAGATGATTTTTCAATTCCCTTAGCAACAATTTTTTGATTGTTGTAATAATCAGCAGTATCAATCATTCGATAACCCATGTTGATTGCAGCAGCAATCGCATTAGCGCCTTCGACCGGATCAGTCATCTTATAAGTCCCTAATCCAACCATTGGCATGTCAATCCCATTATTTAATTTGACGTTTTTTCTTAATAAATCTTCCATAATTTTCATATCCTTTTATTTCATATTTCTTGATTTTTTAACAGTATCATAAGCATTATTAACTGCAGCCATTTTATCCTTAGCTTCTTTTGAAGGATTTCTATCTGGGTGATATTCTTTTGCTAGTTTTCTATATGCTTTTTTAACTTCATCATCAGTTGCACTCTCTTCAACTTGTAAAGTTGTGTATGCAGCTTGCAAAACGGTTTTCCCATTAACTTTCTCTTCGTAGTATCCGTGACTTTCAGAACTTCTATAGCTATAGCTACCATTTGTCGATTGTTCAAAAGCCTCTCTAAATTGTCTGAATAAATCATCAAAGAACTGTTGATTTTGTTCAGCTTGGTCTTGTTGAATACGTTGAGCAATTTCATTAACCGCACCATTAATACTTTGTGTATAAGAATTTAAAGCAGCTCTAATATAACCATCATCACCAATCAAGCCTTTCCCTAAAGCTTGTTCAATAACATGCGAAACTGTTGTGTTGTATAAATATCTTTCTAACAATTCATGGTTAACATTTAAGAAATAACCATAATATTGGTTGAAATATCTTAAAACATTATCATCCATTCTAGCTGAAGTACGATTAAAGTAATTAAATAATCCTGCTAAAGCATTATTAAAACTTTTATTAAATTCTTTTTGAATTTTATTTAAAGCTCTTTTAGCTTCAACTTGTCTTTGAGCTGAAATTTTCTTATCATGTAAAAACTTTTCACTTTCATTAAAGTTTGTAAAGAAGGGAAAGTCTGTAGCAATTTCAGAATAATTATATTTTTTAATCGGAATTACTTTTTGACTATTTGAAAACCAGATTTGTGATTGAGTCTCAAAAAAAGTAGTTTGGCGATTAGCTCCACGGTTCATTCTCTCTTTTTCAGCGCGTTGGCGAGAAGAGAAATTGCCATTATTATTTCTAGTGTTGTTTTTATGTTTTTTACTACGCATTTTTGAAATTCAAATTCCTGCTAAAAGTACAGCGGTTATAATTACAACAACAATGATTACTGGTACCATTTTTTCTCTCCTCAAAACTATTTTGTATTTATATAATAATAACATTATCAAATAGCTTTAAGAAAAATCTTCTGAATAACAATTAAAACATTCTAATAAGAAATTATAATGCTAAAATCAAGATAAACATTCACAAAACTAGGAGGTTTTTTATGCGAAAAGAACTAGAAAACATTAAAATGATTGCTACAGATATTGATGGTACCCTACTTACAAATGACTACAACCTAAGCGATCAAAACCAAATGGCAATCACTGAATTAGTCGCTGATCAAGTTTATTTTGTTATGGATACTGGTGGTTTACCACAAGCTGGATATCAAATCTTAACTGAAGGTGGAATTGGAGTAACTGAATATACTAAATGATTCATTGGTTCTAATGGATCTGTTATTTTCAACTTCATAACAAATGAAAGCTTTGTAGCTTTACAAAATAATAATGTTAAAACAGTTGAAAAAACATTTAAAAAATTAGACTTCAAAAGATATGAAATCGTTGAAATCAATAAAGTTGACTATGCTAGATTTATTGTTAACGATTTCAACGTTTGATATCAATTATTCTTAGTTATCTATGATAGTGTTGCTGTTGGAAATGATAAAAACACTGGATTAATTAACCTTCTTTCAATTATGAAAAAATATGACAAAGTTAATATTAAACAAGAGGAAGTAATCTACTTTGGAGATAACAAAAATGATATTCCTGTCTTCAAAAACGAAAAAATTCACTGTGTTGCTGTTAATAATGCCATTGATGAATTATTAAACTTATGTAACGAAGTTACTTCAGATAACAATAAAGGAATTAGTGATTATCTAAACAAAAACGTTTCAACTCAAGGGTTAGACGATTAATTAATGAGGTTTTACCTCATTTTTTTATTCTTAGAACAACAAAAAAACACTTACAGCAATGTAAGTGTTTTTATTATTAATTTTAGTTTTGTTCTTGAACGACAATTTTAACTCTTGTACGTCCTTTTCCAAATGATTCGTATTTAACAATTCCTGAAACTTCAGCATATAGAGTATCATCTCCACCACGTCCAACGTTTTGTCCTGGGTGAATTTTAGTTCCTCTTTGTCTGAAAATAATTGAACCAGCGTTTGCAAATTGACCATCTGCTTTTTTAGCTCCTAAACGTTTTGATTCTGAGTCACGTCCGTTTTTAGTTGACCCAACTCCTTTTTTAGAAGCGAAAAATTGTAATCCTAATAAAAAGCGCATTTTACTTTACCTCCTTCAAAATAACATTTTTTGGATATTGAATTGCGATTGTTTTTAGTTGAATAACTAAAAAGTTAAAAGTTTCTTGAAGATCATGATTGGTTAAGTCTAAGACTTCAATCACGATTTCATTATCACCAACAAATAAATTTGTTTGGTTTTTAAACTCTAAGTCATACGCATTCAAAGCTCCACTAATAATTCCGGTTAATGCTGCACATACCAAGTCTTGACCAAAGTCACCACTTTCAGCATGTCCTGTCATTTTAAGTTTTTGAAAACTTCCAGAATTTTTGGTTAATTCAATTTTAACCATGAACTATTTAGTTTCTTTAGTGGTTTTTTTAGCAGTAGTTGCTTTAGCAGTAGTAGTTGCTTTTTTAGCTGCAGGTTTTTTTGCAGCAGGTTTTGCATCAGTAGTTGCTTTAGCAGTAGTTGCTTTTTTTGCAGCAGGTTTTTTAGCTGCAGTAGTTGTTTTAGAAGCAGTATCAGTAGTTTTTGCTGCTTTTGGAGCGGCTGTTTTAGCAGCTGCAGGTTTAGTAGCAGCTTTAGTTGCTTTTGGTGCTCCAATTGAAATTTCTTCAATTCTTACTTTAGTGTATGGTTGTCTGTGACCATATACCTTACGAATATTTTTCTTTGGGTGGTATCTAACTACACGTAGTTTTTTACCTTTCCCTTGTTTTACGATTGTTCCAGTAACAACACCATCTTTAACAGTTGGTGTCCCTACAGTCCCATCGATCATTAAAACTTCATCGAAAGTTACTTGATCGTTTTCTTCTCCAACGATTTTTTCAATGAAAATTTCTGTTCCTTTTTCAACTTTAACTTGTTTCCCACCAGTTTTGATAATTGCGAACATCTATCTATTTCCTCCAGTCTAGACTCGCCTTGTTATGTGAATTTAAAAGCATTCAACAAATTGAATTGTCTTTAGTCTTAAAAATTGCTTGTTAACATAAAAAAGAGCGGTTGAAACTTTTTTCAACGTATAGATTATATAAAACCTATTTAACGATTACAAGGAAATAAAAAACATTTATTTTATAAAAACAATGTTGTTGGATTTATCAGATTCTCATTAGGAGAAATCGTATAAATCATGAGATTGATAATCATTTTCAGTATGTGATAAAACTGCATCGTTGTGCTCTAGTAAGTCATAATCATATGTTTTTATTTCATGTTGGGTGTGGGGGAGTTTATATTCTGGTTCTTGTTGTTGTTTAATTAATTCGTCTCTGTCTTTTAAATCGTGTTTTAAAATCTCTTTTTGTTGGTCACTTAATGCTTTTTCTCTTAATTCATTACTCTTTTGATCGTCAATAGTTATTTGGTTAGAACCCATTTTATAACTGGCTTTGTCGTGATGTCCTTTATCAGTAAACATAAAAACAGTTGTAGCAATTGTTCCAACAAAGTCAGTAATAAAACTACCAGCAGCTTTAATCATATTAGCGATTCCGCCAAATAAAGCACCGCTAGCTCCTTTACCAGCTTTTATTTTTTTCTTTTCATGGTTATTAAGTTTGCGCATAAATAATTTCCTTTCCATATAGGTATAAGAAATTATTTTAAAAATTGTCCTATTTATTTTTTAAATATAAATCGTAAAGATAGTTTTTTGTTAAATCATATTCATTTGCAACAACACTTGCTGCTTGTTTAACTTTTAAGCCTTTATTGATTTCTTCATTCATTAATTCAATTAGTTCTTGTTCTGAAACTTCTTTTTTAGTTTTTAAATTTTCAATAACAATGACAAATTCTCCTTTTTGTATAAAGTCATCACTATTAATAAAATCATTTACTTCTTTTATAGTTCCATAAATGACTTCTTCATTTAGTTTAGTTAATTCGCGGTTCAAGGTAATTCTAGTGTCTGAAGCTAAAATTTCATTCATCGTATTAATAGTTTGCTTAATTCTGTGTACTGATTCATAGAAAGAAATAATTTCGTTTTCATGGCTTTTAAAAACTTCTCTTAATTCTTTTTTCTTTGAAGCATCATTTTTGTTTTCAATAAAACCATAAAAGAAGTTTTCTTTTAAAGTAAACCCGCTCATACAAATCGCATGAATATAAGCAGGACCAACATTAATCGCACTGACGTTAAAATCATAGTTTCTTTCATATCTTAAAATATTAATTAGTTTTGCGCCTGGATCTGAAATTGCTGGTACTCCTGCATCTGAAATTTGTGCTAGGTTTTCATGTTTATTTAAATGTTCAATAATTAAATCAACGCGTTCAGCTTCATTAAATTTATGTAAAGAAATTAAGGGTTTATTAATTTCGTAGTGTTTTAAAAAGACACTACTAGTTCTAGTATCTTCACATAAAATCGCATCAACACTTTTAAAAGTATCGATGGCGCGAAAACTAATATCTTCAAGATTACCAATTGGAGTTCCAATTAAATAAATAGTTGGTAAATGGTTTTTAAAGGTTTTTTGAATAAACATCTTCTAATTCTTCTTTCTTTTAAAAAACCCAAAAAGAAGTAAATGATTCTTTTTGGGCAATATTATTATTTAACTTGTGTAATTTTAATTTTGTAAGGATTAGTTACATCACGAACTTCAACAGTTTCATCAACTTTATGACCAAGCATTGCTTTTGCCAATGGAGATTCATTTGAAATCAATCCTTTGAAAGGATCAGCTTCAACTCCTCCAACAATTTTAACTGTGTGTTCTTGTTTTGTTTTTACGTTAGTATAAGTTACTTGACTCCCAACTTTGATTTCACCTTTTTTACCATTGTTTTCAATAACTTGGGCTTTTGAAATCATCGCTTCTAAGCTTTTAATTTTTGCTTCAACTTCAGCTTGTTTGTTACGCGCTGCATCATAATCAGCGTTTTCTGATAAGTCCCCTTGGTTACGTGCTTCAACAAGTTCTTCAATAACTTGTGGACGAACTACGTCAATTAAACGACGTAGTTCTTTACGTTTTTCTTCTAATCCTTCTTTTGTCAAAATGATATTGTTATCTGCCATTTTAAAAGTACCTCCAATTTTCAACTTTTTAAATTATACCTACTATAATTTGTTAAATCAAAATATAGGGTTATTTATTTTCTAAATCTTCATTATGTAAGTGATTATATAAGTTTTTAGTTGTTTCTTTGTTCTTTACAACTTGATTTAATTCTTCATATGATGCTTTTTTCATATCACCGATGGTTTGATAAGTTTTGTTTAGGTCTTGGATTTTCTTTTTTCCTAACCCTTTAATGTGTTCTAATTCATTAGTTAAAAAACTACGGTTTTGTTTTTGTCTAAAGCCAGATTTAGCATAAGTATCAACTCTTGTTTGAATGTTTGCTAATAAGTTATAGATTGGTGAACGTTTGTCTAAACTAACTTCTTGTTCATTTAAGTCTAAGATTTTTTCTGTATTATGGTGATTATTTTTAACTAAACCAATTACCGGAATATCTAAATCTAAACTAGATAAGATTTCTTTTGCCGCATGAACTTGGTTCATTCCACCATCCATAATAATTAAATCTGGAAGTTCGCGTTCTTCAACCAAAGCTTTTTGATAACGACGATACAACATATTTTTTAATCTTGAAGCATCATCTTGTTCATCAATTTCAATATTATATTTTCTAAATGAATTACGATCTGGTTTTCCACCTTTATAAACAACACAACTTCCAGTCACAAAATCATTTCCTAAATTGGAAATATCAAACATTTCAATGTCTTGTGGGAAGGTTGGCAAATGTAAAAGGTTTTGTAAGTCTTGTAAAACTTTTTCTTCATTATTATTAACAGTTTGTGCTTTTAAATGTGCTTGATGTAAACCTTCTTCAGCATTTTCTTCTGCTAAATGGTATAAAGAAATTTCTTTATTAGTAATCGGGTGTGTAGCAATTGGTTTCAATTTATCTTCTAGTTGATATAAATCAATTGAATCTGGAACAATAATTTGATCTGGTAAAACGTTCTTTTGATAAATTTGGTTAATATAGTTTCCAACCAATTCTTCAACATCTTGACCATAGTAATTGTGAACAGATTCATCTTTATATAATAAGTGTCCTGAACGATAGAATAAAGTTACAAACACAATCTTTTCATCATCAAGTTTATAAGCAATTGCATCGCGGTTTTTATCATCATCAATCGTTACTTCTTGTTTTGATAAAGCATAATCTAAACTTAATAAAAGTTCTTTAATTCTGCCAGCTTCTTCATATTGTTGATTATCAGAAGCGTTATACATTTTTTTCTTTAAATTTTCTTCAACTTCTTTAGTATTTCCTTTAAAGAATTTATCAATATGTTTAATTTGTTCCATGTAATATTCTCTTGGAACATCTTTAAAACAAGCACCAGAACATTGGTCAATATGATAATGAATACATGGTTTTCCTAAATTCCCTTTACATCTTCTTAAAGGAAATAAACGTTCAAGAATTCTTAAAATACTTCTAGCATTACTTCCTTGGGGAAATGGTCCATAGTTTCTTAAAGCACGTTTATCATACTTTCTCACATAACGATATTGGGTATCTTTTTCATTTGTAATCGTGATATATGGATAAGATTTATCGTCATTTAAAAGAATGTTATATCTTGGACGATATTTTTTAATTAAGTTTGATTCTAAAAGAAATGATTCTGCTTCATTGTTAACAACAAAGAATCTTAAATCAGCAATATCACGAACTAATCTTGTGGTTTTGATATTTTGAACACGGTTAAAATATGAAGTTACACGTTTTCTTAAGTCTTTTGCTTTACCAACATAAATAACTTTTCCTTCTTTGTTATAGTAGATATAACAACCAGGTTTATGTGGCAAGTTTTTAACTTTAGCTTCTAACTCTGGAGAGTTATAGCTGGTTTTCATGTTTCCACTCATAATATCAAATCCTTTCTAGTCTATTTTTTCTTGCTATCCTTTTTATCAGTAATCTTTGTTTTTACATTTTGTTTAGTGTTTTTAGCTTTATTTTTTCCATTAATTAAAGTTGTTAGAATTTCTTCTTTGTTTTCAGAAACAAATTGCTTAATAGCATCTTGAACATATGGTTTTGCTTTGTTTGCAATCTTTAAGAAGCGTTCTTCATCAACTTTTTCTGTGGCAATAATTTGTTCAACAACAAAATCATAAAGTTCATCTTCATGGTTTTTTAGGAAATCTTCCAATAATTTCTCAAATATTGGAAGATTTTCCTTAATTAATTTTAGGTATTCTTCTTTGTTTTCTTTAACTTCTTTTAAAGCTAATTTTGCATCATTCTTCGTAGTTTTAATTAATTCTTTTTTTAATTTTGCATCTTGAACGTTATTTTTAATAGTGTTTATAGCAAGATCTTTTTTAGTTTCAATTTCGTTTTTCTTTTGAATAACAGCTATAGCAATTTCAGCTTTTCTTTGAGTAATAAAATCTTCTAATAAGTTTTTAACAAATGGTTTATATTTATCTAATAAAGCTTTTGTAATTTCAACTTTATTAGCTCCTTGTTTTGTTAAATCCTCAACAAGTTTTTTATTATCGTTAATTAAATCTTTACCATCTTTAACAACAGCTTTTGTTTCTTTAACTACTTCTTTAGTTTTATGAAGTTTTTCTAAAGTAGTTCTCATAGCAAAGAAACGTTTATTTTCATAATAATCATAGTCATCAAGATTTTGTTTTTCTAAATCATTTAATTTTTTATTAATAATAATTTGTCTTGGAATTGTAAAAATAAAAACAATTAAAAAAGCTGCAATCATCATTACTAATCCGAAGATTAATTCTCAATGAGATGAAAAATCTGAATTTTTAAAATAAATCACCATTGAAACATAATATGAAATTCCTCATAACAAAATGAAGAAAGAAACAAAACCTAATTTAAAGTTTAAGAAAATTAAGTTTGCCTTTTCTTTTTTCTGATGTAAATCAAACTTATCAATAAGTTTATCTAATTCTTCTTCAATTAAATGATAATAAGTTCCAGAAAAAATTCAAAATAATGGAAATCTTGATAAATCTAAAGCAGTTACTTTATCTGAAGAAAGAAGTTTTTCTAACTTCTTAATTACAATTGAACCAATTAAATTCTTTAAAAAGAATCAATTACTTCAAAGTATTAAAAAGCCTAAAGTTACATAAATTAAAATACGGTCAGGAGCACTATTATTAACATCTTTCACAGATGAATAAATATTTAATGTTAAAAAAATAAATAACCCTGTAAGTAAAACAAGGTTAATATAAACTGTATTTAAGAACTTTTTTCTTTGGGTGTTTAAATATTTAATTAAGTTATCAGAAGTTGATTCGCGCATAAATAAAAGTCCTTTTTATTAAATTATAATCTATTAAATTATCTTCTGCGTAATTTGATTCTATTTGGAACTTCTTCACAAATTTGTTGTAATATTCCGTTATCTTCAGCAGATTTAGTATCAATAATAAAGATATGTCCTTCACTAGTTTTCACAGCATTTAGTTGATATAAATCAAAACCAAATGAACTTTGGTCTTCTCTAAATGCTTCAAATAATTCATTAAAAGAAAAGGGAATATGTTTTTCATAAACATCAATTACTAAATCTTTTAAACGGTTAACAATTTCATCAATTAAAGTGTAATCAAAGTGATCTTCAGTTTTCATATATTCTTCATAACTTTGATTAATTGAATCAGTTTTATCAATCATAATATCTTTGATTGGTTTTTCTAAACTCATTCTTAAAGATCAACGAATTACTAATGGTTGTTCTTCACTTCATTGTAAGTCTTTATCTTCTTTAAAGGGTTGGTATTTTTCTCTAAAGATTGCTTCAAAACCTTCTTCTTTATTGAAGTCTTTATTCATATCTTTTTCTACCTTATCTAAATGTTTAAAAAGATCTAAAGCATCTTTTTCATCTGGAATAGTACTATAAGTTAATGTAATTGGTTTTTGTTGTTTCATTATTTTTGATTTCCTTTTTTTAATCTTTAACAATATATGCTTTTGAAATAAAAAAATCAAACCTTATTCTTAATTAAAGGTTTGATTATTGTTTTTATTATAGCACCATTACTATAAGCTTCGTTCTTGGTCTGGTTTTAAGTAGACTTCTCTTGGTTTAGAACCGTTTTGTGGACCAATAATTTGGTTTGCTTCTAAATCATCAACAATATTTGCAGCACGATTATAACCAATGTTAAATTTTCTTTGAATTAATGAAGTTGAAATCGCTCCTTCATTAATAGCAAATTGTTTAACTTCTTCAAATAATTCATCATGTTCTTTACCATTATTAGCGTTGTTATTAGCAACTTTGCTATTTAGTTCTGTAAAAGCTTTATTATAGTTCTTATCTTGTTGTTGACATACTCAATCAACAACACGATCAATTTCTTCATCACTTAGATAAGCTCCTTGAGCACGTAATAAATCAGTAGTATTTGGAGCACGATATAACATATCTCCTTTACCAGTTAAGTTTTCAGCTCCAGATGCATCAAGAATTGTTCGACTATCAATTCCAGAAGAAACTCTAAAAGCAATTCTGGTTGGAATATTTGCTTTAATAACTCCAGTAATAACATCAACTGAAGGTCTTTGAGTTGCTACTATTAAGTGAATTCCAGCAGCCCTTCCCATCTGAGTAATTCTTTGAATGGCATCTTCAACTTCTTTTCTGTCGCCAGTAATCATTAAATCTGCAAGTTCATCAATTACAACAACATAGTATGGGACTTTATCTTTTGGATCCTTTTGTTTAGCATTATATCCTTCAAGGTTTCTAGCACGACCTTCAGCAAATAATTTATAACGACGATCCATTTCAGCTACAACAACATTTAAAGCTCTTGTAGCTTTAGACATATCTGAAATAACAGGAGCTAACATATGAGGAACATCACTATAAATCGCTAATTCAACTTGTTTTGGATCGATTAATAATAATTTAACTTCACTTGGTTTTGCTCTTAAAAGAATTGAAGTAATTAAAGTATTAGTCATAACAGATTTACCAGAACCTGTACTTCCAGCTACCAGTAAGTGAGGCATTTTTTGAATATCACCAAAAATAGATTTATTAACAACGTCTTTTCCTAATCCAAAGATTAGTTTGTCATCAGCATCACTCGATGGTAAATCTCTTAAGATTTCTTTTAAACCAACCATTGTTGGTTTAACGTTTGGAATCTCAATTCCAACTAAACTTTTACCAGGAATTGGTGATTCAATACGAATATTTTGAGTTGCTAAAGCAAGTTTTAAATCAGCTTCTAAGTTAGCAATTGAGTTTGCTTTAGTTCCTTTATCAGGTTTAATTTCAAATTTAGTAACAGCAGGACCAATTATTGTATTAACAACTTTAGCATTAACTTTAAATTCAGCAAAAGTTTGATTAATTGCTTCTGCTTTTTGTCTGGCATTATCTTCATTTAGTTTAATAACTCTTGGATCAGTTCTCACATCATTTAAAAGATCTAAACTTGGTAATTGATAAGCGTCATTACCAACTGTTTTTGAAATAGTTTCATCTTCTTCTAATTGTTGAATTGTAGCAAGAGTCTCACTATCTAAATCATCGAAAGTAAATGAAT
Organism: Mesoplasma lactucae ATCC 49193; assembly: GCF_002441935.1. GTDB lineage: Bacteria > Bacillota_I > Bacilli_A > Mycoplasmatales > Mycoplasmataceae > Edwardiiplasma > Edwardiiplasma lactucae. The sequence continues at coordinate 127,135 of NZ_CP023668.1, read as the reverse complement.
CATATTCAGTTTTATCGTTTTGTTCTGGTTCTTCATCTTTCATAATTTCATCATAAAAGATTGAATCATCAAGATTATCAACATGAATCGAATCTTGAGTATAAGAATCAAATGTTTCTAAAGTATCATCAATAATTGGTTCATCAGTTTTAGTATCTAAACTAACTGTTGGTTGTGCTGGTTTTTCTGGAACATGTTCTTCTAACATTTTTTTACCAACATTTTCATAATCAGTTTCATCACTATCTCTTAAAACTGAAAATGTTTCTAAGTCATCATCATCTGGTTCATTTCAAGCAATACTATCAGCTAACGATTTCTTTGGACCAATTTGTCTTGGTCTATCTGTTCTTTCAACATCATCTTCAATAAATGGTTTTGGAGTTTTATCAGCTTCTTGTCCATTAACATGAGGATTATTTTTATAAGCTAAAGGTAAAACACGAACTCTTTTTCCTTTTCTTTTTTCTTTTGAATAGAATAGGAAAAATGGTGTTCCTGTTAAAAATCAAACAAGTGATAAGAATAAACAGAAGAAAGCCAAAACTAAGCTTCCGGGTAAACTTAAATATCCAAAGATTCCACTTAAGAAAGTTCCAATGAATCCTCCACCTTGATATAAGTTCACATATCCATAACTTGGATAAATCAGATATTTTTTGTGTCCAGGTTCGTCTCGGAAGGTTGTACCTAAAATTGAGTTATCATATCAATTCTGTGAGTAGACACTAACTGATTTTGGAAAAATATCTTTATTTCAAAGCTTTATTCCATCTTCTTTATGAACATCTAAGTTCAATAATAATGAAGTTGAAATAATTCATGCTATTGAAAAGGTAATGGCTAGAATCATGAATACAAAACTTTTCTTCATTCTGAATTTAATTCCAACCAAAATCGAGATATCAAAAGCAAATAATAAGAGATAAACAGGATATTTTAATCAACCAAATAAGAAGTTGAAGAAAATATCATCTAAAAATGCTCCTATTGTTAAAAACCTACCAACTGATAATACTAAAAGTAAAAAGAAGGTAATTGAGCCTACTAACCAGGCTATTGAATCTTTTTTGTGAGGTTTTTTCTCTGTTTGAAAGATGATTGTTCGATCATCGTTATAATTCTTGCTAGTCAAAATGCTCCCATCAGTATTTGACCCAGAAATTTCTTTAATTTTCTTTTTTCGCATATTTATCTTTCACCTACATAGTCTTTAATAACTATTTTACTAGATTTTACGCCATTTTCTTAATTGTTTCTATCTGAAACTATTTTTCAAAAAAACGCAAAAAAAAGAACAGCCGGGAAAGAGCTGTTCTTCGAAGTACTAGATGTTAGGCATCGGATAAGAACGATTTAATCGTTTAATTTTAAGGGAAATAGTTAACAAGTTATAAAATGAGTTTTATATCACAAAGACAAAAATATTATTATTTTTATCGCCTAACATTAAAGTATAAAATTATGAAATAAATTAACATGTGATTAACAACCACACTTTTATAATATTCTTATTTTGAAATAGTTACAAATAAAAATCATTCCAATAAAAAGTTCCATTTTTTTTGAACTTTTTTGGAATAATTTCCATTTTATTAATTATTGTTTTGGTTTATTGGCATCAGTTACGCCTTGTTCTCATTCGGCCTTATGTTGGTTATATTGTTCTTTGGTTCAAAGTTTTGGAGTCATTTTTACTCCAGACATTCTAGTAAAGCAAGTTCCATAAGCAACACTTGGTCTTGTGAATTGATCTAAGTATGAAAGTGCTGGCGCTTCTACCGGTGTTTTAATAAACATTGGTAGAATAAATTGTTTTTGATATAAAGCTAGGGTTTCAGCTTTTGAATAACTTGTTAAACGGGTGTTGATATCAAATTCTTTATTTGCAAAATTTAAAGCATCGCCATAACTTTGTAAATCAGTTGCTAAAGCATCAAAAGCCTTATTGTTTCCTTTTAATTTACCAGTTGTTTTATCTTTTGAAATAATTTTTGTTAAGTTATTGTAACTTCCATAATCTCCACCATATCCGATTGTATTTAAGTATGTTGAAGGATCGGCATAGTCTGGTGATCATCCAGCAATCATCATGTTTCAAGTTGGAGTACGTTGAATAGTAGAATAATCTCCACTGTCTTGTGATTCCATAACATTAATTTTAATCGGGTTATTTTTAAGATTACTAAATGAGTCAAACATGTCTCTTAATCTTGGGTTTAAAGTGGTTTTATCAGAACCATTTGCTAAGAAGTTGAATGAAACAGTTTGGTTTTCACCAAGTTTAGAATCTTTTCTAACTTGTTTCATTAAGATTTGCATTTTAGCTTCGTAGTTCTCTTTAGCATCAATGAATTGTTGTTTAAGTTGAGGATCTGTAATTGTTTTTAAAGCGAACTCGTCATTTTCTTTATAAGCGTCACTACCATCTTGTAAGATTACTCCATCTCCTTTAGGGTTAAATCCTGAAGTTGAAGGTTTACTTTGTCCAAATTCTTTTGAATATTCATCTTGAATATATTCAACATAATCTTTTCCATTATCACTTACTAAGTTTGGTGTAGTATAAACGTTTCTTAATAATGATGATGGTGCGGATGATGGTTTAGAAGAATCTAGTTCTTGTGAGAAGAATTTAGCAGCCTTACTTCTATCCATTCCATATGAGATTAAAGCTCTTGTTGATTGTTGAGCTAAAACTTGATTTTGTAATACGTCTTCTGGTTTTTGGTCTTTAGAATCAGGATTTGTTTTATATCCATAATTGTAAAGTAAGAATGAAGTCGACGGAGTTCCTAAGAATGAATCGTGAACTCCACCAAATTTAGCAGTTTCAGTATTATTTCCTTTACCAATGTATTTGTATCAAGAGTGAGTATCAGTTGAAGAAATTGGTGCTAATGATAAATCGTTAGTTTCAAATAAAAAAGCTAAGTTTGAAGGTGTCTGGTTTTTTGGATAGTTTAAGATTATTTTTTTAATGTAAGTTTCATCGGCTTTAAAGTAGTTATTATTTTTCTTTAAACTAATTGAAGTAGAAGGGTTAACTTTATCTGGTAAATAAGCCCCAGAATATAAAGCACTCTTATAATCTCTTCCATAGCTATAGCCAGAAACAGTTGGACTATTTCAATCTATTGCCATATCTGGAAGCGGAGCAAAAGCTACATATGTTAATAAACTATCAAAATATGGAGCTGTTTGTTCGAGATGGAATGTAAAAGTATCAGCGGTTTCATCAATAGTTAATGAAGGTCCATCTGGATAACCAGCAGTTCCAACTTTTGAGCTATCGAAATATTCATTTTGATGTGTGTTTTTATCAACTAAATCATCAGGGTTTTTAGGGTTAATAACTTGAATGTAATGTTTTATTAAAACATCTGTCATTCAATTCTTCATAACTTGTTTTGCTTCAAGTGAGTTACCTTTGATTTCATCTAAATCAGGTAATTCTGAAATCGCATCATCAAGTTGGGCTCCATTTTTAACCATCATTGATCATAAACCGCCCGTTTGAGAAGTGGTTGAAGGATTAAAAACATATCTAAAGGCATTAGCAACATCCATTGCCTTAACAGTTCCCATAGAATTACCATTGTAATCAAATCATTCTGGTTTTTTACCATTATTATCATTAATCCCAAATGTTCATTCTGTTTTATCAGCGTTATAACCATTACCAATTGGTTTTGCAGTTCCTGGTTTTATGACATTATATTGATCGGTAATTAATAGAGGGTCAACAAGGTTACTTAAAACCTTAAAGTCTTCAGATTGCATTGTAATTCCAGAAGATCAACTTGAAATTGGTTTTGCATAATAACCACGATATGTAGTTGTATCAACTGTTCTGTCAGCCATTTTACTTAAAGTCATAGGCCCACAAGAAACAACGTTGCTACCAACAATTGGCACAACTGCTATAGCACTTAAACTTGTTAATAGTTTTTTAAACATATTTTTTTCCCTCCCTTTTAAGTTGTTGTTATTTTGATTGTTCTTTTTGTTTTTTTAAAGCTTTTTGCATTTCTGCATATTCCCTATTGTTTGCATAAACAAAGTGGTTTGGAGAAATTTCTCTTCAAACTGGGAAATCTACTAAGTAATCATAATGTTCTTTTTCAGGTTCATAAACAAAATGAACTTTGTTCTTTTCTTGTTCTGGATCTGGAAGTGGCACTGCACTTAATAATGATTTTGTATATGGGTGTAGTGGATGATTAAATAATTCATCAGCATCAGCTAATTCCACAATGTCTCCATGGTATAGAACAGCAATTCTATCGGCAATAAAGTGCACGATACTTAGGTCGTGAGCAATAAAGATATATGTTAAGTCATATTCTTTTTGAAACTTAGTTAATAAGTTAATAACTTGTGCACGAATTGATGCATCTAAAGCTGAGATTGGTTCATCAGCTACAATGAATTCTGGTCTCATAACTAAAGCTCTAGCAATCCCAATTCTTTGACGTTGTCCCCCAGAAAATTCATGTGGATAACGACTTAAGTGTTCTGGTAACATTCCAACCGCTTTAACCATTTCAGCAATTAAGTAATGTTTAACATCACGATATTTAACTTGTGATGCATCGATTTGACGATTAGGTTCTTTATCCTTGTTGTATCAGTTAACATATGCATCAACAGTTTCTTTGTTTTTATAAATTTCTGGGAAGTTTGATAAACCTTCTCCAATAATTTGTTCAACAGGTAAGTGATCATTTAAACTTGAAGCTGGATCTTGGAAAATCATTTGCATCTTCATTTTTAAATCCTTAGTTTCTTTTTTAGTAGGATCTTTAAAGATTTTTGATTTTTCAACAGCATCAGTAATTGATTCTTTTTGTAAAATGGCTTTTACTTCTTCATAGTTTTGTTCTGTTAATTTATTATTTCTGTCTTGAGCTTTTTTGATTTTTTCATCAACTCATTTAATTCATTTTTGACGATGTTTATTTCTTGAAGTTAAAGCTACAACAGTTTTAAATTTCTTTTGTGAAATCGCAATATAAGTTGAGATTGATTTATGAATTGAAATCATTTTCTTTAATTCATTTCCTAAATCATCTAAGAATTTAGAAATACTTGTATAGTCACCATTTACAGCATCTTCACGAATTTTATTCATGTCTTCAAGATGTTTATAAACTTGGTTTTCTAAGTCTTTGATGTTGAAAACATCAGTTTCAGCATCTTTTAAACCTCTGGTAACAGCATCAACTGTTGATTTATCAATATCAATAAAATCATTTAATCCATCAGTAAATTGAATTGTTTTTTGTAATAAACGAATGGCTTTGATTAAACGTTTTAAGTTGTCTTTAATAGTTATTGAAATGAATTTTAAGTTAGCTTCTTTTTTAATATTTACTAACTTAGTATCTTTAATATTAACTCCTTCAGGAATTCTTCTATCTCTTCCATCAGGATAATCTTTTAATTCTTTAGTTTTAAAATCATAGAATTTTGAATATAAGTATTTGTAATAAACACGTTTGTATTCTTCTAAATAATTATTAATTTTAACCGTAGCAGCATTTTGGTTATCCATCATGATTTCGAAGTTTCTTTCAATTTTACTTGTTAAATCTTCTAAATCAGGAGCATGTCCTCTTGCTACACGATCTTTAAAATAAATAGTTCCATCAGAAATTGGTTGAATTCCCATTACAGCACGACCAATAGTAGTTTTTCCAGAACCAGATTCTCCTACCAATCCAAAAGTTTCACCTTTGAAAACATCAAAAGTTACATCCTTAACAGCTTTGTTGGCTTTTCTTCCAGTTCCAAAAGTAATATCAACTTCTCTTAATCTTACTAATGGTTCTTTTAAAACCCTCTTCTCATGTAGTTTTGGTTCAAGCATTGAAGCTATGTGTCTAGCTTCTTTTGCTTCTTGTTCAGGTGTTAATATAGGTTCAACTGATTCATTAGAAGTTTTTTTCTTTTTAGTTTTTTTACTCATATTAATCACCTACCTTTTGTTCTTCAATAGCTTGTTTCAATCTTGAAAGTTCAACTGGTTTTTCAACCTTTGGAGCACGTGGGTCTAATAATCAAGTTTTAGCAAAGTGAGTATCAGTTACTTTAAATAAAGGTGGTTCATATAGATAGTCAATATCTAAAGCATATTTGTTACGAGGAGCAAAAGCATCACCTTGAATTTTGTTAAATAATGAAGGTGGTGTCCCATCAATAGCAAATAGTTTTTCTCCTTCCTTTCCTAATTGAGGTAAAGAAGAAAGCAAAGCCCAAGTATATGGGTGTTTTGGATCTTCAAAGATTTCAGCAGTTGTTCCAAACTCAATAATTTGTCCAGCATAAACTACAGCTACACGATCAGCAATGTTAGCAACAACTCCTAAGTCGTGAGTAATAAAGATAACTGTGAATCCATATTCTTTTTTCAAGTCTTTAATAAGTTTTAAGATTTGTGCTTGAATTGTTACGTCTAAAGCGGTTGTTGGTTCATCACAGATAAGAATTTTTGGCTTACATGCTAAAGCAATAGCAATAACAACACGTTGTCTCATCCCTCCAGAATATCTTCCAGGAATATCTTTCATTCTTTTTTCTGGATTAGTAATCCCAACTTTTCTTAATAAATCAATTGCTTCATCTTTTGCCGCTTTATGAGAAATATCTTGGTGTTCTCTAATCGCTTCAATTAATTGGTATCCAACTGTTAATAATGGGTTTAAGCTAGTCATTGGGTCTTGGAAAATTGTTGCAATTGTCCCCCCACGTAAATCTCTTAAATCTCTTTCAGCATTATGTTTTTTACTAAAGTAATTACGTTTTTCTAGTTTTCAAGTTTCTTGTAAAAATTCGATTTCATCATTAGTGATTTCATAATCTTTTTCATGTACAACATGACTATAAGTATCTCTTAAATGAAATTCGATTGTTTTTAATAAAGTTAGTTTTTCTAACTTCTTGTAATAAGGTTTTAAAACCTTATACATATATTTATCTTTTTTATCTTCATCAGTCATTTCTTTATAACTGATTAAGTTTCAAATTCCGTTATGAATAAAACGTTTTTTAGCAGCACTAATTCTTGAAAAGTTATAGTTTTCTTGTTTTAAGTCTTTAATCTTACGATTGATTTCTTTAATTTCGTGTTCTCTTGCTTTTTCATCATTAGAAAGTGAATATAAATGTTTTTCAGAAGCTAATTTTTGTTTAAGTTCAGCTTCTTTAACTAACTTACGATTGTTTCCAGAAAAGTTGCCGTCATCATCATTTTTAGATAGCTTTTCTTCTAATCTATTAATTTTGTTTTCTAGTTTTTTAGGGTTGTTATCATCAATTGTTTTGATTTGTTTTTTAAGTTCTCTAATTGTTTTTTTATTAGAGCGTCTAACAATATCCTTTGTACTAGTTTCTAAAGCGTTACGGTGATATTGAACTAAATCAACATCAGTTTTGATATCAGCAAAAGGATCAACCTTAGTTAAGTCTGATGGGAAATAGTCAATTGAACCTTTAGCAATATAACCATTGCTATCAATCATGTTGGTTAAAGTTTTTGTTAAAACAGATTTTCCAGATCCAGATTCTCCAACAATTGCGACTGTTTCTCCATCATAAATATCGAAAGAGATATTACGTATAGCAGTTAAAGTTTTTGAACGAACACGGAATTTTACAACTAAGTCATTAATTGAAAGAATTGTTCTTTGTTGTGCCATAAAAATGTTTCTCTCTTTCTAACGGTGGTTTTTAGGGTCTAGTGAGTCAGCAAATACTTTCCCAGCTAGGAAGAAGATTACTGAAACAGCAGTAATTAAAACAACAGGAATAATAATTAAGTATGGATATTCTTGTCATTCTGAACCAGCCATAACGTTGTTAATGATGGTTCCAAGTGAAGTCTTAGTACGGTCAGCAGCGTTTACATAACCAAATCCTAAGAATGATAATGTGGCATCTAAACTGATAGCAGTTGGAATTGCAAAAGTTCCAGTTTGTACAATTACAGGTAAGATTCTTGGAAGAATATTTTTAGTAATAATTTTTCCTGAACTTGAACCTAAAGTTTCAGATGCAGTATTATAGTCGGTATTTTTAACTAACATAATTTGAATACGAATGGTTGCCGCCATTGTAATTCATGATTGTAAAGTAATTCCTAAGACAACTGGTCAATAACCAGGTCCTAATAAGAAGATGATGAATAAAATCATAATCAGTGAAGGAACGATTTGTAAGAAGTTTGTTAACTGAACAAAGAAGATATCTGATTTACGGAAATATCCTCAAATTGAACCAAGAGTAATTCCGATAATTAATTGAATAATTGTAATCAAGAAGGCAAATAATAATGTTGTTTGCATTCCGGCTCAAATTTCTACTCAATAATCTTGTCCATATAAACCAGTTCCAAAAACATGATCTCAACTTGGAGTTGATGGACCATGAATTGTTAATTGGTCTGAAGTTGGGTAAACCACTTTACCATGTGGGACCACAAACATTAAAACAATGAATGTGATTAATAAAACTAAACAAATAATGAATGTTTTAGATTTTAATAATAGTTTTCCTACAGCTTTTCAGTAGCTATAAGGTTTTGAAGCTAAATGTTCGTTTTCTGATTTTTTCTCCCCAACAACATCAAAAAGGTCAGGGTTCAATTTTTCATAATTAACGCCATTGGCTTCGTCAAATTTATATATTTGCTCTTCGTTTAATTTAGCCATTTAACTTTTCTCCTTTTTAAATTAATGTTGTTAGATATTATTTTTTCCCTAAGCTAACTCTTGGGTCTCATCAAACTACTAATAAGTCTGAAATTAATGAGGCAAAGATTTGAATAAAGGCTGCAAATGAGATGAATCCTAAGATAACAAAACTATCTTTTTGCCCTCCAATTGCAGATACGATATATCTACTCATACCTGGAATTGATCATTGTTGTTCAACTAAGATTGATGAACCAAATAAAGTTGCAGCTAAATCAATTGGGAATTGTTTTAAAATTCTGATTCCTGCATTTCTAAAGATTTGAATGTAGAAAACTCTATTAGTACTCAAACCTTGTGAATAAGCAAATCTTGTATAGTCGTTAGTCATTTCATCAACAACATAACGTCTAGTCATAATCACGTTTGCTGGCATGATTAAAATAATTAATGTGACTACAGGTCAGAACTTAGTCCAGAATGAACCAGAACTAAATAATCCTGAAGTTCCAAATCCAGCTATAGCCAGTAAATAGATTCCAATTACTACAACTGCTGCTGGTACAGCTGTTAAAAAGACACTAGTTCCGTTGATAATGTCATCAGAAGCTTTATCTTTTTTCTTAGCTGCATGGATTCCTAAAGGTAATCCAATTAAGTAAGAAATTACAACGGCTACAGCTCCAAAAGCAAATGAATATGGAATTGCTTTGTTAAAGATTTCCATAACAGGAGTTCCTGGTGAAGCAATTGATTCAGAAGTAACAACTCCTAAGTAAACTCAAACTTTTTTAGTAGTTTCATGCATTAAGACAGCTTGACCATTTTGATTCTCTCAAACTTGATCAGTTACAACCGTTTTTGGTATTAATGGGAAAATATTCTTAAGATAATTTCCTAACTGATGTCCTAAACTTCCATAAACTCCAAATGCTTTCATCCTATTCTCAAGTAATTGAGCAGTTTGTTCTTCATTTAAGTGTAATTGGGCAATATTACTTGGTAAATATTGATCATCATTTGTTACAACTCTAACTAGTAAGAACACAACAATGATTGCTACAAGTAAAGTTATTAAACCGTAAAATATTCTTCTAATTGAATAGTTTAACAATGGATGTGCTATGTAAAATTTATAGACATTTGCTGAGAAATCTTCTCATTTATGACGCATTGTTGTTAGTCAATCGTCTTTAGCAAAAACCATTTCATCGCTTAAATCAAAATCCATTGAATTTAGATCTTCAACTGTGACTGGTTTTGTGTCTTGTTCTACAAAAAGAGGTTTGTTGGATTCACTTTGAGTTTCTTTGAGAGCCATAATATGTAGTTTTCCTTTCCCTTTTAATAGTTTCAAATTGAAACTATTATTTTTTAGTTTTGTGTTAGTTTATTTGGTTTTATATTGATTGTTAATTTTATTTATTGTTAGTTAAAACAAAAGCTTGTTAACACTTTTGTTTATGTAAAAAGTAATTGAATTTCAGTTTCAAATTAATAAATTAATTATCAGTTTTAATTATTTCAACAATAGGTAGAATTCATGTTGCTACACATCATATTTCGTTTATTTAAATTGCAGAAGTGATTATTCTTTTGTAAAAACATGTAAATTCCCTCCCTATTGTTTGTAAAACAGATTTTTCTTAATCTGTTTTTATTAGTTATTACTATACCAAAGAAAAATTAGTTTTCCTAATATTATTTTAAAGTTTTTTAAACTAATTGGTCTTTTCTTTGTTTGATTAAGACAACTTCTTTGTTCTTAATGCTATTTTTCTTTTCTTCTTGTTCTTTTAAGCTAGAAAACATCTGTACGCCAACAAAACGTTGATCACTGTTTCCATAACCAACATGAGTTCTTGTTGGTTCATCAACATAAGTGATTAATGTCTTTGTAGTTCCATTTGGAATATAAAAAGGCATTAATAGTTTATAGTCATAAATTGCTGTAGCTTCTGCTTTGGCAAAACTTTCATAGCGAGTTTCTTTTTCACTCAATTTATTTAATTTATCAGCGTCAAAAACCTGATTTGTATAGTTTAAAAACTTGTCAGTAATATTTTGTCATTGATTTGTATTTCCATATTTAAATTGTTTTTTATATTCGTTTGAGACTTTGATTGAATCTGGTGTTAGATTGTTTTTGTTATCAAAATTTGAACTTGTAATAATTCTTGATAATCCAAAGTAGTTTTCCATATCACCCTTAATTGTATAAGCTTTTAAGAAAGCTAAAGGGTCTATAAATGATGGACTTCATCCAGTTAAGAACATCGAAAATGCCCCGTCCAATTGTTTTGATTGATACTCAGAATCATTCATTGTTTCTTGTTCTGTAATTCTAACTAATGATTTTCCGTAGTTAGTTTTTTGCTCATTAGTAAAGATATCAATCATATCTCTGATTAAGGGGTTTCAAGTAGTTTTATAAACTCCACTAGTCATTAATGGAATTGTGACTCCTTCATCATAATTAAATGATTTTAAATCAGCTTCAACTTGTCTCATGATTGCTTTGTATGGATCATTATTATTTAAATATTCTTTAGCTTTACTATCAGTGATAACTGGTTTTACTTCACCAGTTTTAGCATCCTTTGGTGCAAATAAATCTTGATTATGAAAATAAATATCTTGACCATCAGCTAAGAAGTTTCCATCTTTTTTCATAAACATATCATCATAAGCTTTTTCCATCATCTTTTGATATGAAACTTCTTCTTTTCCACCTTCTCCAGGATAAACATTAGGATAATCTGGTGGTGAAAATGTGTTTCTTAAAAAGCTTGAACGATTTTTATTAGTATCAAATGGTCCAGAAAAGTACTTAACAAATTTACTTCTATCTAAGCTATATTGAATTAAAGTTCTTACAGAATCTAAACTTAAAGCAACATTTGCTTGATTAGCAATTGTATAGTATTCATCGTTTTTAGATTTATAGTACTTATCATCTTTATCTTTTGAAGTATTAAAGTAACTAAAAGATAAGTATCTTGTTCCTAAACTTGGGTTAGGAATTTGAGTAATCCCTTCAAATTTTGGATGTTCAAAATCAGAACCAACATATTTTTTTCAGCCATAATTATCACTTGGTTGAAGTACAACTTCACTATCATCGCCAGTTTCAAATAAGAATCTTGGTCTTGAAACATCTGGTGATGAATTAAATTGGAATCAAAGTTCATTAATATAAACATTATCTTTATCAATATAATTTTGATTTTTTTCAAGTTTTAAAATATATGAAGTTTGGTATTCTTTAACTTTATAAGGTCCAGTTGTATAGACATTTTTTCACGTATCTCCATAATGATATCCTTGCAATAAAGCTTGTTCTGGCAATGGTGAAAAACCAGCACTTGTTAAAAATGATGGAAAGTATGGAGCTGGTTTTGACAAAACTAAAGTAAATTTTGTTGTGTTTGGATCTGTATCGTCAAACTTAATTGCTTCTTTTAATAGTGCTACAGCTTGTGGATCTTGGCTCACTTCAAAAGCACTCTTTTCTGGATGAGCTTTGTTTAAATCAGTATAAATTTGATTAACTTGAACTGCATTTTTAATAATTGAAGTTCAAGTTGAACGTAGTTGAGACATGTTCATTGGGTTTAATGAAAACATAGCCGTATTCAAAATATCTTTAGCAACAATTTGGCGATGAACACTTCCATCCGGATTAAAAAATGACGCACCTTGTCTAAATTCGAATGTGAATTCAGTATTGTCGTCATTTACAGTTCATCCATGTTCTTTGTTTTCTTGTCCATATACTAAGTTAGAAACCAAGTTTCCCTTAGCATCATTTTGTAATAAAGTGTCATTCAAGTTAGCAAGCAAAATAATATCATTTCCTTGCATCGTACTTGGCATGTTCCAAGTTTGAGGAGGAGCTGAATAAACTGTTTTAAAGATATTTGGATTTACTTGACGATTCATTAATTTTTGATTTGTAATCGGACCACAGGCTACAACACCTGTTGTTGTTGAGACAACAATGGCTGTACCAAGGAAAATGCTTGTTAATTTCTTTAACATAATTTAAAAACTCCTTTCATTAATTTTGGTAACTATTTTAAAAGATTTTAACTTATAAGTTTTCTGCCTACAAGTAAAATTAAGTCTATAACTATATCTTACTAACTTTTTTATACTACGCAATTAGTTTGTGAAGTTTTAAAGTTAATTTATAATAAAAAGAATTAGAGAAGAGTTATTAAAATGGCTAAGAAGAAAAGAAGAAGAAAACATCCAGATGATCCAAATTGAAGAACTCAGTTAAAAGATTTAGATAATGCAAAACGAGAATATTTCAATGAAGAAGTTGATGCAATTGTTGAAGATACTTATTATTTAAATGAAGCTGAACATCGAATTAAAGTTTATAACCAAACTAAGAAAATGAAATGATGAAGTTATTTAACTTCATCTGCAATTGCATTTGTTTTAACTGGATTAAGTTTCTTAATTGGTTATCTTGCTAGAAACAGTGATAAAGCTCCAGACTATCAAGCAGCCGGTTGAGCTAGTTTAGGTTTTACTGTGCTTTTAATAGTCATAGCAATGTTTATTAACTGAACTAAAAATAGAAACTCACAAAAATTCTTTCAAGATAAAAGAAGAAGATATCAAAGAACTTTAACTACACTTGAAGCTAAACAAATCTTAGCAATTAAAATTATTTTCTTAGCCGTTTTATTAATGACAATTGTAACTATTGTTACAAACATTGAATTTCAACCATAAAAAAAGAGGATTTTTAGTCCTCTTTTTTATTATTTTGATTTGGTTTTTTCATAGTAGCTGGTCTGCTAGTACGTTTTTTATCATTTGGTTTATTGGTTTTGTTTTGGTTATTATTTTTATTGCTTCTTCTTTTTTGATTAATGTTTGAAGTAGCTTTGTGAACATAATTACGTGATTTTTGACTACGAGCTAGAACTGATTTTAAGTTAAAGTTGCCATCAATTTCATTAATGATACATAGAATCATTGGTTGTTTTCCTGATTCTTGTTTAATTAATGATTTAACTTTGGAAACAATTTCACGTTTAACATCGTTTAAATCATATTTTTTAGGATCTTTTTTAAACAATTCAGTTGAGTTATCTAAGATTTGGTTAACTTCTTTTTGCATGATTTTGAAAACTGCTTGGTCTTCTGAAATATAAATAACTCCACGCATTTGAATATCAATTAAAGAAATAGATTCTTTTGTACGACTATCAATTGTTGCACCAACAATAATCACACCATCGTTTGCTAATAATTTACGTTCATTTAAAACAACGTTTCCGATATCTCCAACTCCGCTACCATCAACATAAGTATCACCATTAGGTAAAGTTTTATCTGTAATAGAAATGAATTTATCAGTGATTCTTGCAACTTGCCCATTATCAACCAAACAAACATTTCCTTCTTTAATTCCAGCATCCATAGCAGCTTTTTCGGCTGATAAGAATTCTTTGTATAGACCTTTAATTGGCACAAAGTATTTTGGTTTTAATAAGCTAGTTAACATTTTGATATCTTCATGACAAGCACGCATTGGTCAAATGTTTTTATCACTTAAAGCAATTAATTTTGCATCAGTTCTTGCTAGTTCATCTAAGATTTGAGCATGACGTTTTTCAACTCCTGGTGCTGGTGGTGTTGCTAAAATAACAACATCTTTAGGTCCAAATTCAATCACATCATCGTTGCCTGTAGCAATTTTGGCAAGTTTTGAGTAAAGTACATCTCCGTTTCCAGAAATGATTAAAACCCCGTTATCTGATTTCATGTATTCATCAACTGAAATTAAATCATCATCATTTAAGTTTAAGTTTGAGTGAATCATATCGTTTTTTAAGATGGTTTGCATAGTTCTCCCGTAAACTGCAATCTTACGATTATTAGCTTTTGCTTGAGCAACAATTTCTCCTAATTTAAAGATATCTTCTTCAAAAATACCAACAGCGATTCTTGTTTTCTTTTCTTTAAAAGGCGCTGCAATGTATTTTTCAATTTTATGATTTGGTACTGCATAAGACATTTTTGAAGCATATTCAGAGTCAGCCAATAAAGCTAAAACTCCTTCTTCTGCTAGTTTATTGATGTGAGAATAATCAGTTGAGAAATCTGAAGTTTCTTGTCCATCAATAATAAAGTCTCCAGCATAAACAATAATTCCATCTTCAGTATGTAATGCAAATCCTAATGAGTTTGGTGATGAAGCAGTTAATCTAAATGCTTCGATTTTGTTTTTCCCAAAATCAACTACGTCTTTATCTTTTATGATTTTAAAGTTTTGAGATTTGTTTTTTAGAAATGATCTTTCTAATTTAATTTGTAAGACAGTTTCTGTAATGTCATTACAATAAACCGGCACATCAATATCTTTTAATAGATATGAAATTGCACCAGAGTTATATGCTGATGAATTTGATAAGAAAATTCCTTTAATTCTTGAAGCGTTATTGATTAGGTATTCGAAGTTTGGAATTACCACATCAACTCCTAAAATCCCTTTTTCTGGGTATTTTAATCCACAATCAAAAACGAATAAGTCTTCATCAACTTCAATGATGAACAGGTTTTTTCCACGTTCATCTTGACCACCTAAGGCCATAAATTTAATGTCTGCCATTTTGTTTTGTTATTCTCCTTGTTTTTTTTATTATTAAAATAAAGTATTTAAAAAAATATTTATCTTTTAGAATTTATTTTTTAAAGTTTTTAAAGGGTAGCTTTCAATTAGTTATACCCAGAAAAACGGTTTTGTGTTTTTAAAATGAAGTCTCTTTTATTATTCATTTTAAAAATAAGATTAATTTTAATTAAAAAGTAAAACTTCTAAAAGAAGTAATTATTAATCTGATTTTACTAGTTATTTAGGTTTTTAGCAACCGGTTGTCTTTTTTGTTAAATATTATTAAAAACCCTATAAATCGTTGCTAATAAATGGTTTTTGATATAATAATAAGGAAAATAGACAGGGAAATAAATTAACAAGTAAGAGGAAAATAGCTTATTTATGAAGCTTTTGAGGCTTTTTAATTTATTTCACATAATTATTTCCTTAAGAGAAAGGTTATAAAAATGCAATTAAATAAAGCACAAGAACAAGTTTTATTGGAATATTTAGAAGATAACACCACTGATATTTATGAAGACTCTTTACGAGTTGAAGCCATGGGTTATATGAAACAAGCCATTTATGATGAAATGGCTAAGGGAATGTCTTTCAATGAAGCTTTAGCAAATCTTAATGTTGTTAAAATTAAAAGACAAATTACTAATTACATTATTACAAAAAAACAAAATAACGAACTACCAGAGTTATTCATTGAAGTCGAACCTTTAAATAGACAAAAAGTTCCGTTCGCGAAAAGATTCTTTAGAGGAATTTGAGCAACGATTGTGATGATTCCTTGATGAATCATTGGCGCAGTTATCTTAGCTGCTGCAGCAATTGTAGCAATCGCTGGAATTGCTATGTTATTCTTACCAGTTTATGGAGCATTCGCCTTTGCGATTTATCCAGTTGGATCAGCATTCGCAATTTTCTTCCTATGTTTAGGAGCAGTGCCTATTTTAATGTTCATCTTCTTCTGAATCTTTGCGGTTCTATGAGAAGGTGTTCTATACTGAATTAAAGTTTCAGCAAGAACTTACAACCCGCAAACAACAGTTCCAGAAAGAATTGAACATTACAGTTTCATTGATTTTGGAAAACGCATGAGCAAAAAAGCAATTCTTATTTGCGTAACAATCTTCTTAGCGATCTTTGCTGGTGGATTAGTTGGAACTGCCGTTCCAAAAGATGGAGTACTTGGAGCAGTTATCAGAAACGAATTTGTTAATGAACAAGACATGACAATTGATACTCAAAAAGAATTTAGCAAAATCAGACCTGATACTAAGTTCTCAGATGTAAAACAAATTACTTTTAACAACATTTGATCACATAGAACATTAGATTGAAATGATATTTTCGGTGAATATACACCAGAAGGTACTGATGATATGGGAATTAAAGTAAAATTCACATATAACACTAAATATAAAGAAGAAAAAATTACCCCTTCTTATCAAGTTGTTGGAAATGAAGGAAACTTAGAATTCATTATTAACTTTAAATACCCAGGTATTGAATCAATGATGAACGTTTATGGATATGGATGACATATCGATTACTCAACAAACTTAAGAGGAATTAACTTTAAAGAAAACATCATTTATAGATAGAAAAATTACTAGAAGTTAAAAGCTTCTAGTTTTTTATAGCAAGAAAAAAAGAGAACCGCTTTTGGTTCTCTTTTACTATTTATTATCTTGTTTTGATTTCTTACTATCCATTTTCATATTAGACATATCCATATTTTTCATGTCTTGATTAATGTAATAACTAGCAGGTTTTAAGGTTTCACTGTCTAATTTATCAGGATGTTTTTTCTTTGGCATCTTGATGTTTTTAACACTTAATAATAATGAGTTAAGTACAACTGAAACAGAACTTAATGCCATAGCAATAGCTGAGAATTCAGGTCTTAATACTCCTGTTGCAGCTAGTGGAATCATAATAATGTTATAGATAAATGCTCAGAAAATGTTTCCAATAATCTTTCTATAAGTTCTTTTAGCTACAACAACAGATCTATAGATATCCATTAAATCATTATTAACTAGAATAATATCACTTGAAGCAATTGCTACATCTAATGAAGTTGACATGGTAATCCCAATGTCAGCTTTTGTTAAAGCAACTGTATCATTAATTCCGTCCCCAACCATAGCAACAACATTATGAACCGGTTTACCTTTTTTATTTATTCCATTTTGTAAACTAGCTACAAAATCTGCTTTTTGACTAACTGGAATATCAGCATGAACTTCTTTAATTCCTAATTGTTTTGCAACATAATTAGCAGTTAATAAGTTATCTCCAGTTACCATTACAGTTCTAATACCTAAATCATTTAAAGCAGTAATTAGTTGTTTTGCATCTGGTTTAATTTTATCTGATAAAGAAACAATGGCTACAGGTTCATCGTTTATAGTCATCATAAAAACTGATTTTCCTTCTTGTTGTAAGGCATTAACTTTATTAACAATGTCTTTATCAGTTGTTAGTCAGTTTACGTTTCCAACTTTAATAGTTTTGTTATTTACAACTGCGCTTACTCCTTTTGAAGTATAATTTGTAAAATTTGTTGTTTTTAAAGTTTTGACATTTGGCAATGAAGCTACTAAAGAAGTTGCTAATGGGTGTTGAGAATTTGATTCAACAGCTTTTAAATATTCTTTAATTTCTTCATCACTATAAGTTTTTGAAAGAGTTTGAATTTGGTCTAAAGTCATTTTTCCTTGAGTTAATGTTCCTGTTTTATCAAACACAACCGCTCTTAAGTTTGCTAAGTTTTCTAATTGGTTTCCATTTTTAAACACGATTCCAATTTCACTAGCTTTTCCAGTTCCAACCATAATTGCAGTTGGCGTTGCTAAACCTAAAGCACAGGGACAAGCTGCAATTAATGCAGATATTGCGTTAATAATTGCTCTTTGACTAACGGCGTGATCATGAATTGATCAACCCATGAAAGTCATTAAGGCTGCAAAAATAACAATCGGTACAAATCAAGCTGAAATTTTATCAGCTAATTTACCAATTTTTAAATCTCCACCTTGAGCTTGTTGAACTAAGGTTAAGATTTGTGAAACTGTATTATCACTAGCAACTTTAGTAACTTTGAATTGCATTGAGCCTTGGTCAACTACACTTCCAGCTACAATCTTGTCACCGATTGCTTTTTTAATTGGTTTTGATTCACCAGAAACAAGAGATTCATTTACATAACCATTCCCAGAAGTAATAATTCCGTCGGTTGGGACTTTATCTCCTGGTTTAACTTGAACAATGTCGTTTAATTTTAATGAGATTGTATCAATTTCTTGAGTTTTTCCATTTAAAACTAATATAGCTTTTGACGGAATTAAATCTGAAATTTTTTGTAATGAGTTTGTAGTATTTACTTTAGCTAAGTTTTCAAAAATGTTTCCTAATAAGGCTAAAGTGACAATTGTTCCGATGGTTTCAAAGTATAGTTCATGACCACCTTCATTCATCGGAACATATTTTCACCCATCTTGAACTCCATTATAAATACTTAATCCGTACGCTGCTAAAGCACCTAATACAATTAAGAAATACATATTTGTTGTTAGAGTTTTAATTCCAGCTCAAACATCAACAAAGAAACTATAACCAACTCCAAATAAAATGATTGAAGCTAGAACAATTTGAAATGTTGGGCCACAAATAACTTTTGCACCAGTCGTATCAACATTTCCAAGCATTAATCCCATTCCTACTCATAAAGGAATAGTTAAAATTAATGAAATTGAAAATTTAACAATTTGTTCAATTAAATATTTTGAAGGTTTTTTAGAAAAAGTAACATTGTTTCCTATTTTTTGGGCTTTATATCCAGCAGATTTAACAGCATTTAAAATAGCATCATCTTGAACATTACTATCCATTTGAACATTCATAGAATCTGTTGAAACATTTACTTTTACTTTCTTTACACCAGGAACTTTCTTAACGCTTTTTGTGATTGCTTTAGCACAACTAGCGCAAGACATTCCTTGAATTTTATAATCTTGGTCACTAGTGGAATCTTTTTTCTTATCATTTCCACCCATGTCCATATTCATCATGTCCATTTAATCTACTTAGATCCTTTAACAATTGTTGCTGGATAATTAATCTTTGTTAATTTTTTCATGATTTTATTTTCATTGGTTCATTTGGGATTGAAGGTTACTGTGATGTCTTTAGTATTTAAATCAACTTGAACATCTTTAACTCCAATCATTCTTTCTAAAGTTTTAGTAATTGTCTTTCTACATCCTTCACAAGAAATAGATTTACTATTTAATTTAATTGTTTGCATAATAATATGTCTCCTTTTATTTTGCGATTTTATCAATTAAGGTTTTGATTTCATCTAGTGATTCATCTAAATCACTAGAGTGACGAACACAATGATCAATGTGTTCGTTTACTAGTTTTTTATCCATAGATAGTAAAGAACCACGAATCGCATTAATCTGATTTACAATATCTAAACAATATACATCATCATTAACCATTTTAATAATTCCATCAATCTGTCCTTTGATGCGATTTAAATGATTAGTATAAAGTTTAATTGTCTCTTCATCACGATGAGTTTTTTTCATGCTCATGTAAAAACCTTCTTTCTATGTTGCTTCTATTATATACCATATGGGGTATATTTTAAAAGAAAAGAAAAAATGGTTTAATCCATTTCTTAAAAAATTATTTAACTTGGTTAACAGTGTATTTCATTTTTTCGATTTTAGCTTTTAATTTAGCTGGTGTGGTACGTTTTTCGTTGTATTCGAATGAAATGTTTCTAGCTGGTAAGTCAACTTTGAAGTTTTTAATTGCGAAACATGTTCCTCATTTTAATTTGCATCCGATTTTTTTAGCAGCTTTTTCAGTTGTTAATGGGATAACATTGAATGTGATTTTTTTCATTTTTGTTTTCTCCTTATTTTAGGTTAAGTTGAATTTACAACTTTTATAAGAGTATATCCTCTATATAGTTATTTTACTTGTTTATTACGAAAATATCTTTTAAAAGTGTAGTTCTATCGACCATT
The DNA here is from genome assembly GCF_002441935.1 of Mesoplasma lactucae ATCC 49193. Taxonomy (GTDB): domain Bacteria; phylum Bacillota_I; class Bacilli_A; order Mycoplasmatales; family Mycoplasmataceae; genus Edwardiiplasma; species Edwardiiplasma lactucae. The sequence goes on along the minus strand of NZ_CP023668.1, from coordinate 106,763 downwards.
TTTGTAGCAATGATTCTAACCTTTTTATTACTTAAGCTAATCTTAGCTTCCTTGAAGTCTGTAGCAATTTGTTTAGCATCACTAATTACTTTTAAATTGTCTTTATCTTTTAAATTTTCACTATTTTTAATTTTAATAACTTGCTCTTTTGAAAAGATAATTGGTGAATTAATAGTTTTAAAAATTACAGTTGAAACTGGTGATATTTCTTGCATTTCAAATAAATCAAGGTTTGGATAAATAATTGCTCCACCAACAGATTTCATAAAACCAGTGGTTCCACTCGGAGTTGAAAAAACCAAACCAGATCCTTTAAAGCTTTCTAGCTTTTCATCATTAATATAAATATCTAATTGTTGAGGAGAAATATCATTTAAGATTTTGGCCTCATTGATTGTATAGATGGTTTTATCATCAATTTTAACTTCTAATAATGGGTATTCATAAGTATGTTTACATTTATCTATAGCAAGAATTTTTTTAACATCATTATCATCTTCAACAATATTGTGGTTAGTATAAAAACCAATTCCGCCTTTTTTAATTGGATAAAATCTAATCTTTTCTAATTGGTTGTTATATTTATTAATGGCTTTTAAAAAAGTTCCATCTCCTCCAATTACAAAAACTAATTCAGGGTTTTTATCATCTAAAGTTAAGTCATTATCGTTTTTAAGTTCGTTGTTTAAAGTCTTTACTAACTCTAAACTCTCAGGATAATCGTTTGCTATAATGCTGTATTTCATTTTCTTAAATACCTCCATTTGGTTATTAACATTATAATCGGAAATTAAATTAATTTTAGTCATAGCCCTTAAAAATAGTTTTATTACTTCTATTAACTTTGTTTCTTTTAAATAAGTTAGGTAAAATTATAGATATTAAAGTTTTATGTCTTTTATTTAAAAAAGAGTAGAAAGAAGAACTTATAAAATGAGCGATATGAAAAAAATGGTAACTGCTGTTGCTTCAAGTGGAACTATGACAATTGGAAACTACTTTGGAGTTATTAAACAAGTTATTCAATACCAAAATGAATATGATTTATATTTATTTATTGCCAATCTTCATGCAATTACAATGCCTCAAGATAAGACAAAATTAAAACAAAACATTAAAACAATGGCAACTTTATACTTTGCTTGTGGATTAGATCCACAAAAAGCGACAATCTTTGTTCAATCAGATGTCTTAGAACATGCTCAATTAGGCTGAATTTTAAATACTCAAGCAACAATGGGTGAATTAGAAAGAATGACTCAATTTAAAGATAAGTCACAAAAAGTCAAAGCTAATAATGGAACTAGTTATATTCCTGCTGGATTATTTACTTACCCTACTTTAATGGCTGCAGACATTCTTTTATATGATGCTAATTATGTTCCTGTTGGTGTTGATCAAATTCAACACGTAGAATTAACAAGAAACTTAGCTGAACGTATGAATCATACTTATGGTGAAGATTTATTTACTATTCCAGAACATTTAGTTCCAAAAAAAACACCAAAAATTATGGACCTACAAGAACCAAGTAAAAAAATGTCTAAGTCTAATACTAATGAAAAAACCTTTATTCGTATTTTAGATGAACCAGAAGTTATCAAAAGAAAAATTGGTTCAGCTTTAACTGACAGTGAAGATAAAGTTTATTTCGATGCAGAAAAAAAACCTGGAATTAGTAACTTAATGACCATTTATTCAGCTATCACAAATAAAGATTATGATCAAATTCAAAAAGAATTTGAAAACAAAAACTACAAAGATTTTAAAGATGCAGTTGCTGAAGCTTTAATTTCTGAACTAGAACCAATTCAAATTAAATTTAAAGAACTATGAAATTCACCACAAGTTGATGAATGATTAGATGAAGGAGCTAATAAAGCTCGTAAAATCGCTTATAAAAAATTAATGAAAGTTCAAAACCGTATGGGATTGAATTATAAACGTAAATAATTTTAGAAAATAAATCCGTACTTACTTTTAGTAAGTACTTTTTTTAGGTATAATGTAGTCAATAGGAGATGATTTAAAATGGCAGATAACAAAAATCAAAAAACCGCTTCAGAACATGAACGTATTTGAGTAAAACAATTTAATAAGTATTTAGATGAACTTACTATTGATGAATGAAATGCAATGGCAAATTCATCTTGTGGAGACATTAACCGTACTGGTTATGAAACTAAAAAAGACAAGAAAAAGGATTGTAAAGACGATCCTACAGGATGTTAATCTCTCTTATAACAAACAGAAATAATTAACTATTATTATAAAAAGGAGCTAATTATCATGGCAACAACAGAAAACAAAAAAGATTCTACCAAGACAGAAGAAAAAGACAAAAAAAGAGTTTGAGTTCCTGGATTTGGGAAATATCTAGATGAACTTACTGATGAAGAATGACAAGAAATGGCTAATGCTACTTGTGATGATCCATTAAAAGACTGTGAATAAAATAATTAAAAGAAAAACCCAAGTTGACTAATTCAACTTGGGTTTTTTAATACCTTATTTAGATTTTTTATATCCTTCTTTTGGCATCATTCATTTTGTACGACGATATTTTCTTAAGCGTCTTTTTTCGTTTTCGTTTTGACGATTACCAAAACAATTAGCGTGAATTGCTAAAAAGTTTTTGGGAACTAGTTTTGGTTTTTTGATGTTGATTAAATCAATTGTTCAAGCATCCTTACTGTGTTTTGTTTTTACGTTCATAACATAGTCACTATAATCCATTGGAAATTGACAATACATACAAACACGATATTTCTTAGGATCAGCATCACTGATTTCTGGTGCATTATCTCAAGCGCTCATTTTGTCCTTGTCATTAAAAACAATATTATTAGTTTTTTCGTCTAAAAAAGCCATACAAAATCTCCTTTTTTCAATTTTAATGTTTATTATAAAACAATCTTAACTAATTTCCAAAAAGAAATGTTATTTTGGAAATTTTTTCTATTTTTTTCTCATCATTAAAAAATAAGAAAACTAGGCTTTTATTAACATTTGCCTAGTTTTAGAATTCTTATTTAGCTAATGAAGTTTTAGCTGTTTCAACAATTTTAGCAAATTCTTCTGGTTGATTAATTGCTAATTCTGAAAGCATTTTACGGTTTAAATCTAAACCAGATTTTTTGATTCCATTCATGAATTGTGAGTAGCTTAAACCATAAGGTCTAACTGCTGCATTAATACGAACGATTCATAATTTTCTGAAATCACGTTTCTTTTGTTTACGTCCAATGAACGCATAAGCCATAGAACGAATTACTTGTTCATGTGCTTTTTTGTAGTTTGATTTTTTTGTTCCGTAGTAACCTTTAGCACGTTTAATTCAACGTTTTCTTCTTCTTCTTGTTACTTTACCATATTTTACTCTTGCCATTTAAAATACCTCTTTCCTTACATAATCAAGAAATTAATCTTGTAATAAACTTTCTAGACGTTTTTTGTCTACTCTTTTAATGTAAGTAGCTTTTTCTAAATGTCTTTTTTCTTTAGTTGTTTTACCAGTTGCACGGTGTGAACGGTAAGCGTGAGCTCTTTTCATGTCACCATTTGCATTTGTGTGAACACGTTTTTTTAATGCTCTTTTTGTCTTCATTTTTGGCATAATTCTAATTTCCCTTCTTAATTTTAAATAAAACTAATTTTTCTTTTTAGGCACAATGTACATGTCTAAGAAACGTGTGTTTAATTTTGGAGCTTTTTCAATTGTAGCAACGTCTGAAACTTTATCATAAAAACGATCTAAAGTTTGTTGACCTAAATCCATATACACGATTTCTCTTCCTTTAAATTTAAGTGAGACTTTAACGCGATCTCCAGCTTCGATAAATTCTCTAGCTTTACGAGCTTTGGTATCTAAATCGTGTTCACCAATTTTAACTGTCAAACGAATTTCTTTGTTTTGAGTTTCTGTTTGGTGTTTTTTGTTTTCTTTTGCTTTTTTTTGTTGTTCGTATTTGTATTTTCCGTAATCAACAATTTTGGCGATTGCTACTGGTCCTTGTTGACCAACTTGAAGCAAGTTCAATCCAGCATCTTCTGCCATTTGTAATGCTTCTCTTTTTGAGATAGGTCCAATTTTGTTCCCATCATCTGTAATAATTAAGATTTCGCGAGCTCTAATTGCTTTATCAACTGCGTCTTCTTGTTGTTTTCTTGGTTGAAATCTATTTTCTTGACTCATCCAGACCTCCATAATAAAAAATGTGCCGTTAAAATTAGTCAGCACATTTAAAATACATTTATTTTTCTTAAAGTATTTGTACCACTTCATTTATAAATACTTGTGGTGAGCTGTGTGCTTCTTTTTAACAATAAGATTGTATAACAAATCGTTACAATTACAAAGTTTTTTTATTAAAGATTATTTTTATTTAAAAACTCATTTACTAATTGTTGAACTTGTTGTGATGTTTCTTGTTTTAAAGCTTCAGTTGCCAAAACTTTTGCATCACTATATTTAAGGTTATCAATAACCATTCTTGCTTTTGGAATTGATGGTGCACTCATTGAAAAGGCATCTAATCCCATTCCTAAAAGTAAGGGAATAGCAGTTTTGTCTCCAGCCATTTCTCCACACATTCCAACTCAACGATTATATTTGTGACCACCTTGAATTGTCATATTAATTAAGTTTAGAATTGATGGATTAGTTGGTTGATATAAATATGAAACTTGTTGGTTCATACGATCTGCTGCCATTGAATATTGGATTAAATCATTTGTTCCAATTGAGAAAAAGTCAGCATATTTAGCAAAGTTTTCAGCATTAATTGCTGCTGCTGGAATTTCAACCATCATTCCAACTTGAATGTCTTCATCAAAAGCAATGCTTTTGGTTTTTAATTCTTTTTTACATTCTTCAACCATTTGTTTTGCTTGTTTAAATTCATCAATTGTTGCAATCATTGGGAACATAATTCCAAGTTTTCCAAAAGCAGAGGCTCTTAATAAAGCTCTAAGTTGAGTTTTAAAGATTTCAGGATTATCTAAACAAAAACGAATCGCACGATATCCTAAAAATGGGTTCATTTCTGTTGGGAAAGTGAAGTATGATAACTTCTTATCTCCTCCAATGTCTAAAGTTCTAATAACAACCATGTGGGGTTTCATAGCTTCAACAGCTTCTTTATAAGCTTTAAATTGCTCTTCTTCTGTTGGGAAATGATCATTTTCCATATATAAGAATTCTGAACGGAATAATCCGATTCCTTCAGCACCATATTTATTAGCATTAACACAATCTTTTGGTTTTCCAATGTTTGCTTCAACTAAAACTTTATGATTATCTAAAGTAACTGATTCTTTATTAATATAAGTTTTTAGTTTTTCTTGTTCATCTGCAAAGTTAATTTCAGCTTGTTTAAAGGCTTTAATATCATCAGCTGATAAATCTACCATAACTTCTCCGCTTTGACCGTTTAACCCAATCATTTCTCCATTTTTAGCCATTGTAGTAATTGTTTTTAAACCTAATACGGCCGGTATTTCTAAACTTCTTGCCATAATGGCTGCATGTGAAGTTCTTCCCCCAATATTAGTTGCAAAACCTTTAATATATTTCTTATCAAGTTGGGCTGTTTGTGATGGAGTTAAATCATCAGCAACAATGATAACTTCTTCATCAATTGTTGATAAATCAACAATCTTAATCCCTAGTAAGTGTTTTAACATTCTTGTCTTAACATCTTCAACATCACTAGCTCTTTCTTTAAAATAATCATCATCCATATTTTTAAAGATTTCAAAGTATTTTTGCATAACTTCATTAACTGCCATTGTTGCAGTTTTTTTATCATCGTTGATTAATTTTTCAACATCATTTTTAATTTCTGGATCTGTTGCTATTTCTTGATGAGCTTCAAAAATAGCTGCTTTTTCTGGTCCAAATTTCTTTTCACTAGTTGTAATCAATTTCTTTATATCACTAACTGTTTTTTCAACTGCCTCATGATATTTCTTAATTTCAGCTGTAGTATCTGTGGTTTTTTGATTAGTTATATTTAGTTTTTCTTCTGTCAAAATTAAGGCTTTTGCTAATGCAATTCCGTCACTAGCCCCAATTCCTTTTAAGGTTTTTCCCATGTAAACCATCTCCTATTCAAGAAGATTTTATACTAAATAAAAGTTGAAAAATTACAATTAGGTGGGATTATTTGATAATTTTTCTCTTATTCTATATTGGAAAATAAAATAGAAAAAAGGTAGGTAAAACTATGAGAAAATGATTGACTTTATTAACAACATTTACGATTTTTGGGACTGGATTTACTCAAGTTTCAGCTTGAAGACCAAGCATTTATGTCACACCAGAAAGAAAGTCAGATAAATACCCAAACAAATTATTATTACAAAGACAAAAACCTTATGTTGAGAGTATTGGTTTTTATGAATATTATCAAAGTGCAAAACACACTTCATATCAAAAAGAAATGTTTCGTTTTATTGAATTTCGTAACCCAAGGCTAGTAAATGGTGGTTGAAAATTTTTACGATGAATGGATAATGATAGGATTCCTGGAATTGGTGATAATGGAGAACTCAGTGTTTATCGCAATTCTATAATGTTAGAATACGTTCCTTATAATAACCACCCAGTTTTTAGTGATGAAAATACTGGAATAAGTTATATTACTTATGATAAAGATGCTATGCATACACCAACAGAATTTTTAGATTCAAATCCCTTAAGTCGTTATGAAAATATGAATTTAACTTTAAGTGAAAAACAAGAATTACTTAAACAAAGATATTATGAACACTTATTTAAACGTGGTTATGATTATTACTATAATTTAGAATTACCTAATTTAAAAATTGATATAACAACAGCATCAATTAGAATGCGTTCAAGTTCTAAAGAAGGAAGTTATGATTTAACAAGATCAATTGTTGATGTTCAAGGCCCAATTAAAGAACCTTTTGAACGAATTAGTACTGTTAAATTAAAAGAAAATAATTATAAAGAATTAAGAATTGAATTAGCAAAGCAAGCTAAGTTAAGTACTTCTGAATTCATCTTAGATAAAGACATTAAATGAGATTTAAAGAATAAAACCGTAACTTATAAAGTTTCACCAAACAAAAGAGTTAAAAAAGGAATGCAAAAATTTGATATCAATAGTTCTTATCAAGGAACTATTAGACTAGCATAAAAAAGCATTCCTATTTTTTAGGAATGCTTTAATAAATTATTGTTTTTCAGCAACTTGTTTTGAAACTAAATCATAGAATTCGTTTGCTGGAATGGTTGTTTGTTCTTCACTTCCATATTTTCTGTATGTAAGTGTATTGTTATCAATTTCGTTTTTACCTAAAACTAATTGATAAGGAATTTTATGAACTTGAGCATCACGAATCTTGTAGCTTAATCTTTCATCTCTTAAATCGATGTGTGAACGTAAGTGACGTTTTTTAAATTCTTGACGTATTTGTTCTGCATATTTTTCAGCATCAGTTCCACCAACAGGAATAATTTCAATTTGGTTTGGAGCTAATCAAACTGGTAAAACACCTTTAGTTTGTTCTAATAAAGTAGCTACGAATCTTTCATAAGTTCCGATTAATCCACGGTGAATCATAATTGGGCGAGTTAATTGCCCTTTTTCATCAACATAGGTTAAATCAAATTTTTCTGGTAATAAGAAGTCTAATTGAATTGTTGAGATTGTGATTTCGTGGTTTTGAGCAGTTTTAGCTTGAATGTCTAATTTAGGTCCATAGAAAGCAGCTTCTCCAACCATTTTTTTGTATGGTAAGTTTAAGTCTTTTAATACACCTTCTAATTCAGCTTCAGCACGGTCTCACATTTCATCATTTTGATAGTATTTTTCTTTATCTTCAGGATCACGAACTGAGAAACTTAAATAATCAATATCAATGTGGAAAGTTGCTAAAACTTCTTCGATTAATTTGTAAATTGATTTAAATTCTTCTTCAACTTGATCTGGGCGAACGAAGATGTGTGAATCAGTTAATTCCATCGCACGAACACGTTCTAGTCCAGTTAATGAACCAGATGATTCATAACGGTGTTGTAAAGCATGTTCTGCATAACGTAATGGTAAATCACGGTATGAACGTGGTTTTGAACGATAAATTGCAATGTGGTGTGGACATGACATTGGTTTTAAAACAAATTCTTCATTTCCAGCTTTAAATGGTTGGAACATATCATCACGATAGTGATCTAAGTGTCCTGAAGTACGGTATAAATCTAAAGTTCCAATTACTGGAGTTTGAACTTGAACATAATCATACTCTCATTCTTTTTCTTTTAAGTAATCTTTAATAGTATCTTTTAAGATTGTTCCGTTTGGTAATCAGATTGGTAATCCTTGTCCAATTAATGGATCAAAATCAAAGATTTCTAAAGTTTTGTTAATTTCACGGTGGTCTCTTGAGCGTCTATCTTTTAAGATTTCTTCTTTTTTATCTAATTCTTTTTTAGAAGTTGCAGCTAATCCGTGAATTCTTTGTAACATTACGTTTTTTGAATCATCTAATCAATAAGAACCAGTTAATTGTTGTAAGTGGATTTCTTTTAATAATTTATCTTCAACACAAATTGGTTCTGAAGAAACAATTTTATAAGTATCATTAATTGTTGTCACAATTGCATACCCTTTTTTATAAATTTCTTCATCAGCAGTATGTAATTGATAAGTATTTAATCCTAAGTCATTAGTTTCAGTTACTTTTTTGTTTTCAATTTTGATATCAGTTGTTAATAATTTATTAACTTCGTCTTGAATTTTTGAAACTTGTTCTAATTTCAATCTTTCGTCTCTGTGGAATGTAAAAGCAAATTCATATTCATCAGCATTGTAAAATACTTCAGCAATTTGAGCATCTTTAAATACTTGATCAGTTGCATAAGCACTGATTGCAGCAGCTGTTGATGAGATGAATTCATCATACATTCCTTCTTGTTTGTTAGTTACTAATTCTAAAGTACAATCTTTATCAACTAAATAATCACTAGCTACTTTTTGGTTTCCATCAATAACGGCTCCAACTGTAGCTTTTTTTAATGAAACAGCGATGTTTTCAGCTATTTCTTTAACTGTTAAAGCTTTATCAAATTCTTTAACGCTTCCATCTAATAATGTAATTTTCATTTCTATTTCCTCCAATAAAAAAGCTCCTAGCTTCAATTAGCTAGGAGCGAATAAAACGCGGTACCATCCTACTTATAGATTTTCATCTATATCTCTCAAGATTTATCGATAATCTATTAAACGTTACCTTGTTTTATAAATGGTAGTAATCTTAAGATTTTAATCCGCTAACTTCACACCAACCGTTAGCTCTCTGCATTGATTAAAGGTTCTTAAAACCGTGTCCATCAAGATAAATATTTTATTAAGTTAATTTAATTATAATCACTATTTTTAATAGTTGAAATAGATTTTTGAAATTAATTAGTTTAATTAGCAAATCACAAAAATCATAAATTTTCATAAGAGTATAATTACCAACAAGAGGTGAAAAAATATGGAACAAAAAGTATGATTTATTACTGGAGCTGGAAGTGGTTTTGGTGCTATCTTAGTACAAAAATTACTAGCAAGTAATAATAAAGTTATTGCCAGTTCTAGAAAGTTAGAAAACTTTAAAGAAATTAATAATCCAAATTTTTTAGGAGTTGAAATTACTAAATTAGCTGATGCTAAGCAAGTAAAAGATGCTGTTGAAAAAGGAATGGATAAATTTGGTCGTATCGATGTTTTAATGAACAATGCAGGATATGGACAAGCTGGAGCTTTTGAAGAAGTTTCACCAGAAAGAATCAAAGATGAATTTGATGTTAATCTTTTTGGAATGATGAATGTAACAAGACGCATTCTTCCAATTATGAGAAAACAAAAACAAGGAAGAATTATTAATGTTTCTTCAACTTGAGGATTTACAACTGAAGCTGGATGAAGTACTTATAATGCTTCTAAATTCGCAGTTGATGGATGAACCCTAGCTTTAGGAGAAGAAGTTAAACAATTTGGGATTGATGTAACTTCATTAATGCCTGGAGCATTTAAAACTGGTTTCTTAAAACAAAGTTTAATTCAACAAGATGAACATATTCCTGATTATGATAAATTCGATGAATGATTAAAAGCTTATGTTAATGATCCTGCTAATCGTGGAATTGATCCTGATGATGCAATGGACGTTGTTATCAAACTAGCAAATATGTCAAATCCGCCAAAAAACCTATTATTAGGTCAAGGAGCAATTGATATGGCAAAAGCTAAAGATAAATATTGAGAAGAAGTTATTAAAACTTCAGAACAAATCAATTTTGGTAAATAATTAATAAATTAGAAATGACACTTCGGTGTCATCTTTCTTTTGAATAACAAAAAAATGAGGTAAAACCTCATTTTCTTTTAATTATTATTAATTCTTAAAATTAAGCAACAGTTAATTCAGTAACATTTCCAGCTTTAATAGCTAATACTTTGTCCCCTGATTTTGCTCCTCAAGTTTTAGCAATTTGTGACATTGCAGCGTCGTCAACTTTAGTTAAGTCAGCAACTTTGTTCATGTATACTGAAGCTCATGCTCCAAATGCAGTTCATAATCTTTCTGAAGTTGAAACTCCTAAGATTGCTAAGTTTGGACGGAATTTTGATAAAGTTTTTAATAATGCTCCATCTTCGTCTAATACTACTGCGAATTGGTATTTTCCATCGAATGCTAAGTCTGAAACTTTTGATGCGATATCAGCGTTTGCTCCTGTAGTAGTTTTACGTGATTGTTCAACTAATGCTTTGTAGTTTGCTTGATCGTAGAAATCAATTTCAGCTCTTTTATCAATAGTTGCCATTGTGTTAACAGTGATAAATGGGTAGCTTCCTGCTGCAGTTTCTCCTGATAACATAGTTGCATCAGCACCAAACATTACAGCTTCATAAACGTCAGTAACTTCTGCACGAGTTGGTGCTGGGTTATCTGTCATTGTGTCTAACATTTGTGTTGCAACGATTACTGGTTTTCCAGCAACTCTACATTTTTCAATGATGATTTTTTCTCATTGAGGTACTTCTCAGTAAGGGATTTCTAATCCTAAATCTCCACGAGCAACCATGATTCCATCTGCAGCTGCAATAATTGCATCGATGTTGTTGATTCCAACTTGTGATTCAATTTTTGCAAAGATTTGAATGTCTTCTTGGTTGTTTGCTTTGAAGATGTCTCTGATTTCTTTAATGTTGTCAGCAGTGTTAACAAATGATGCTGCTACGTAGTCAACTTTTTGTTCACATCCGTATTTTAAGTCAGCTTTGTCTTTGTCTGCTAAGAATGGCATTGAGAAGTCAACACCTGGTAAGTTAACACGTTTGTTAGTTTTAACAACGTGTGGGTTGAATGCAGTACACATTACAACTCCTGGTTTAACTGAGTCAACAGTCATTTCTAATTTACCATCGTCAATTAATACAACATCTCCAGGTTTTAAATCTTGAGACATGTCGTAAGCAACAGTCATTTCACCTTGTCCACAATCTTTGTTTGCGTATGAATCTGCATCAGTGTAAATAGTAATTTTTTGACCAGCACTTACTTGTTGTGCTCCGTCTTTAAATTTACCAACACGGATTTCAGGTCCTTTAGTATCTAACATGATTGAGATTGGTTCGTTTTTTGATTCACGTAAAGATTTTGCAGATGCAATTCTTGCTCCGTGTTCATCATATGAACCGTGTGAGAAGTTTAAACGAATTGTGTTCATTCCGTTTTCGTATAATTTTTGAATATCTTCTGTATTGTGAGTAGCAGGACCAATTGTTGTAACAATCTTAGTTCTTTTTACTCTTTTTGCTAAGTCAGCTTTTGTAATCATTTTTAAGATCTCCTCTTCTTTTTACATTGTTAATTGTATATTTTTTTGAAGAAATATACACCTTTATTAGACTAATCTCTTAAAAGATTTCGTTGATATCTCTAACAACTTTAATTTCTTGTGATTTATCTTTTCTTGGCATGTTTAAAGTTGCTTCAATATCACGAGCAACTAACTTACCATTTTCTAATCCAACAAATAGTCCACCTTTACCAGCAACTAGTTGTTCAACCGCAAATACACCACATGCAGTTGCTAAAACTCTATCCATTGCAGAAGGAGTTCCCCCACGTTGAACGTGTCCTAAAACAGTCGCACGAGTTACATATCCTGATGCAGCTTCAATGTCTTTTGCTAATTGTTCTGAAGTAAAGTCATACATTTTTTCACTTACTAAAACAATTACTGATCTTTTTCCTTCATCATGTAATTTTTTAACTTGTGATAGAATTTCTTCTTTTGTTAATTTTGATTCTGGAATTGAGAAAATGTCAGCTCCTGTTGCAGCAGCAGCATATAATGGTAAATCTCCACAACCATTTCCCATGATTTCAACAACAGCAGCACGGTTATGTGATTGCATTGTGTCACGAATTTTATCAATTGATTCAACAACAGTATTTAAAGCTGTATCAAATCCGATTGTGTAATCTGATGAAACAATATCGTTGTCAATTGTTCCTGGTAAACCAATACAATTGATTCCCATTTCAGTAAGTCTTTGAGCTCCCATGTAGCTTCCATCCCCACCAATTACAACTAAAGCTTCGATTCCTTCTTTTTTAAGGTTATCAACAGCAACTTGTCTTACTTTTTCTTCTTTAAATTCTGGTAAACGAGCAGAACCAATAGCAGTTCCTCCACAGTTCATGATACTAATTGCAAATTCAGGATCAATTTTTTCCATGTTGTTTTCAACTAATCCTTTGTATCCATCATAAACAGCATAAGTTTCGATACCTTTAATTTTTGCTTCACGAACAACAGCAGCAATCGCAGCGTTCATTCCGGGAGCATCTCCACCTGATGTTAAAATTCCAATTTTTTTAATCATAATTATCTCCTTTTAATTTCCATTACTTTTAACTTCTAAATAATAGAACTCTTATAAGTATTTTTACATACTTTTATTATAACCTTTACCACTTTTTCTTTAAGAAAAGATTACAAATAAGTTTATTTTTTTAAACTAGCTTTTCATAAATCAATTTTAGGTTTATAAATTGGTTCTAAACTTCTTTTATAGATACCAACAAAACACATAAAAACTCAAATTGAAAACTGAATTAACATATTAATATTTAAAGTAGCTTTTCCAGCTAATCCACTAAATTTAAGCACTTTTACAATATCCATTCATAATCAAACATAAAATTGTTGTGATAAGTTAATTAATTGCATCACATAACCAACTGTATTTAAACCATTTGCAACTCCATCAAGAATTTGTAAATTCTTTCCATTAACATCTGGAGTTCTTAATAAATATTGGTTATTAGTTTTACCAAATAAATCAGTTGAAGCATTTGGCAAAGCTCAATATCAAAACATGGTGATAATAAATGAAAGTACTAAAAGAATTGAATAGAAAATTAAATTATATTTTCACCCTTCTTTTTTGGCTTGGCGTTTCCCATAACCCTTTTTCTCAAATAAATATCAACCAATTGGAGCTCCAAAGAAACGAATGAAGTTCATAAAAAAATCCCCAACATAACCAACAGATAAAGCAAATAAACCAAAAAAGAAGAAGTTAATTGCTCCTCAAAAGTATTGTGAAACCTTATTTTGAGAAATCATAATAATTGCAATTACCCCAGTAAAAGCGGCTAACCCATTTAGTGAATAAAGTATAGCTATAGTTATAGCAGCACTTTGCGTTTTACCAAACTGAGAACCTTTATCTAATACCTTATGATATTGTTGTAGCGGTAAAAAGACAGTTTCATAAACGTTTTTGACAGAAACAAAATTAAAAACAACAATTGCGATTGTTGATAGAACTAATAATCATTTAAAGAATGAAGAAAGATTCATAATATCTTTTTTAACATTATTTATCCCAAGAAAGTTTTTCATTGTTTTTATCTTATTTCCTTTTTTCTCTTTTGGAAAAATTATATATGAAAAGAAGCAAGCTCATGTCAAGCTTGTTTCTTAATTATTATTTTTTAAATAAACTTTTAAAGTTACGTTCATATAATCCATATAAAGCAATGATTAATCAAACCCCGAATTGAATTAACATGTTGATATTTAAAGTATCAGATCCAGCTAATCCTGTAAATTTAAGAACTTTAACAACATCAACTGCTAGTCAAACATAAAATTGTTGGTTTAAGTTAGCAAGTTGCATTCCATATCCAACAGTTTGCATTCCGTTTGCAACCCCATCAAGAATTTGTAAGTTTTTACCATTGATGTTTGGATTGTTTAAACCACCTAAGATTGGGGTTCCATCTGCATTTAGTTGCCCGTTTAAATATTGATTGTTATTTTTACCAAATAAATCAGTTGAAGCATTTGGTAAAGCTCAATATCAGAACATTACAACAATAAACATTACAACAATTAAGATTGTGTAAAAGGCTAAGTTAAATCTTCAACCTTTAGTTTCTTGTTTTCTATTTCCATAGCCAACAACTTCAAAAAGGTATCATCCCAAAGGTGCTCCTAAAATTAGAATAATGTTCATGAAGAAGTCCCCAACATAACCAATTGAAAGTGAGAATAATCCGAAGAAAATCGCATTCATTAATCCTCAGAAGTATTGTGAACCTTTGTTAAAAGTCATCATAGCTACTGATAATAAACCAGTAAAGGCTGCAATTCCGTTTAATGAATATAGAACAGCAATAGCTGTAGCAGCACTTTTAGAGTTCCCAAATAATGAACCATGAGCTAAAACATTATCATATTGTTGAGTTGGTAAAAAGACTGATTGTCCTTGTTTAGCATTAACTGAAACAAAGTTAAAAACAATAATAATAACTGTTGCCACAACTAAAAACCATTTAAAAGCATTAGGAATTGATTTGATATCAGATCAAATATTTTTAACTCCTAAAAAGTTTTTCATTTTTAGTTTAAAGTCTTTTTGTTTTTGAATTTGTTCAGGTGTTTTTGTTTGTTGTTCTTTTTTCAAAGTTTAATCACCTTATCTATTTTGCTTTACACATTGTTTTAATTGTACCAATCTTAATTTTGTTTTGAAATTATTTTTCTTATCTATTAAAACAAAAAAAACAATCTATTAAGAGATTGTTTTAAAGTTTATTTCTTAAATAAAGGCTTGATAAAGTTTTTTTAAACTTCTATTTCATAATCCAGTTAATGATAAAGTAAATCAAACTGAAAATTGAATTAACATATTAATATTTAAAGTTGATTTACCAGCAACTCCTGTGAATTGAAGAATCTTTAAAGTATCTACAAAAGTTCAAACATAGAATTGTTGGTTTAAGTTCATCATTTGTAAACTAAATCCAGTTGTATTTAAACCATTTGTCATTCCATCAAGAATATGAATTGCTTTTCCATTTCTTCCATCACTATCAGCATAAGGAGTGTTTTCATGAAATAAATCACTTCCTGCATTTGGCAACGCTCAGTATCAAAACATAATCACAATAAAGGCTACAAGAATAATAATGATAGCTGATGCCAAATTATATTTTCATCCTTTTGGTTGTTGATTTCTTTTACCAAAACCAGCAACTTCAAATAGATATCAACCAACCGGGGCAAATAATAAAAGGATGATGTTCATAAATAAGTCCCCAACATATCCAACAGATAAAGCAAACATTCCAAAGAATAATGAGTTTATCATTTGTCAAAAATATTGTGATGGTTTATTGAAGTTAATCATAGCAACCATTAAAACTCCAGTAAATGCGGCTATACCATTGAATGAATAAAGTATGGCTACAGCGGTTGCTGCTGATTTACTATCACCAAATACAGATCCATTTTCTAGAACTCAACGATATTTTTGTAATGGTAAAAAGACTGTATTAAAGTCTTTGGTCACTGAAACAAAGTTAAATACGATAATAACAATGATTGAAAAACCAATGAAATATTTAAATCCTTTAGGAAGACTTTTAAGATCATCTCCAATAGTTCTAACTCCTAAAAAGTTTTTCATTTTGGCTTTAAAAACTTGGTTTTCTTTAGTTTGATTTACAACCATTATTTAGTTTTCTTATCAAACAAAGGCATAATAACTTTTTTCAAGTTACGGTTTCATAAACCAGTTAATGATAAAGCGAATCAAACTCCAAATTCGATTAACATGTTAACGTTTAATGTTGATTTTCCAGCTAATCCAGAGAATTGTAATATTTTTAAAATATTTACACAGAATCAAACATAGAATTGTTGGTTTAAGTTAGCCATTTGCATTCCAAATCCAACAGTGTTTAAACCATTTGTCATTCCATCAAGAATTTGGATGGTTTTACCTTTATGATTTCCATCAGGTCAGTTTGTATATCAACCTTCCCCTTTTGGGAATAAATCTTTTGTAGCTCCAGGTAAAGCTCAATATCAAAACATGATTACAATAAAGGCTAATAAAATTAAAATTGAATAAAATGCTAAATTGAATTTTCAACCTTTCGCATCTTGTTTTCTGTTTCCAAATCCAGCAACTTCAAATAAATATCACCCAACTGGTGCAAATAATAAGAGAATGGCATTCATTAATAAGTCTCCAACAAATCCAACTGATAAAGCAAACATTCCGAAGAATAATGCATTAACCATTTGTCAGAAATATTGCGAAGCTTTATTGAAGTTAATTAACGCAACCATTAATACTCCTGAGAAAGCAGCAACCCCATTGAATGAATAAAGTATGGCTACAGCAGTTGCAGCTGATTTACTATCTCCAAATAAAGATGGTGTATTTCCATCTAATACCCCACGGTATTTTTGTAAAGGTAAAAATACAGTACCTTCATTATTTGTAACTGATACAAAGTTAAAAACAATGATAACTACAATTGCTATAGCAATGAAATATTTAAACCCCTTTGGTAAACTTTTTAGATCAGAACCAATTGTTCTAACTCCTAAAAAGTTTTTCATTTTTGTTTTAAAAACTTGGCTATTGCCATTCTGATTATCATCAGAATTTTTGACAGACTTCGTTTGTGTTTTTGTCATTTTTATAAACTCCTTAACTAATAACTAATTCCCTTTTAGGATTAATGATAACAAACAAAAATAGAAAAATAAGCATCAACTTTAAATTTCTCAAAAAAAATACAACCAGATGTGGTTGTAAGAATTATTATAAAGTTTCGTTAATTTTTAAAGCTGTTTTTAAAGCTAACTCACACATGTTGTCAAAACCATTTTGACGTTGTTGGGGAGTTGCAATTTCATCACTTGTAAATGAATCTGAAATAGTTAATAAACAAGCAGCTTTCTTATTTAATAAAATAGCATTACTGAATAAAGCATATGTTTCCATTTCAACAACATCTAAGTTTCTATCTTTTGCAAATTTTAAAGCATCAAAACTTTCTGGGTTGTAAAAAATATCACTACAGTGAGCTTTTCCATGCTTTAAATCAACTTTATTATCAATTGCAACTTGATTGATTAGTTCATATAAATCTTTTGATGGGCGAACATCTCTAGTATTAGCTCCACCACTTTCTTTGAAGAAATCATTTTCTCCATGAGTTTCTTCAACTTGGAAGATATCAAATAGTTTTAAATCTTTATTATAAGCTCCAGCAGAACCAACTCTAATAATGTAATCAACATCATAGAATTTATAAAGTTCGTATGAATAAATTCCCATGCTTGGAACTCCCATTCCATGTGATCCAACAGTTAAAGTCATTCCTTGATATTCTCCAGTGTAAAATAACATGTTTCTAACACTATTAACTAATTTTGGATTTTCTAAATAAGTTTCAGCAATTCTTTTTGCTCTTAAAGGGTCTCCAGCTAAAATACAAACTTTAGCAATTTCACCTTTTTTAGCTTCAATATGTGGTGTCATTTCTCTCTCCTTTTGGTTTTAATTTTATTGTTCTTAAAAGTAATTATAATAGTATTATACAACACTACAATTTATAAGACTTGAAGGTTTTATTTTCTGTAGTGTAAAGATATTGATTTATCTTGTTTATTTTTTTAAATAAATAAAAAGGAGAAATAAAATGAGTTTTGATAAAAACAATAAAGATTATCAACAATGATCGAAACAAGAAGATTTAGATAAAGAGTTAAAAACCCTTTTATCTAAATATAGTTCTGGAGAACTTGAGAGTGCTTTTGGAATTGAACTAGAATTTGGGACTGCTGGAATTAGAGGAATGCTTGGCGCTGGTCCTGGCCGTTTTAACATTTATACAATTAAAAAAGTTACTAGAAGTTATGCAAAATTATTAAAGAAAAAATATCCAAACCAAAGTGATTGAAAACGTGGAGTTGTGATTGGTCATGATAACCGTCATAACTCAGCTAAGTTTGCAAAAACTGTAGCTGAAATTCTTTCAAGCGAAGGAATTAAAGCTTATTTATATGCTGATAATAAAATGCAACCAACTCCTGTTGTTTCTTTCTCAACAAGAGCTATGAATTGTATTGGTGGAGTTGTGATTACAGCTTCTCATAATCCAGCAGAATATAATGGTTATAAAATTTATGATGAAACTGGTTGTCAATTAATGCCAGAAGACACTGATTTTATTGCTAAAGAAATGGATGAAATTAAAGATATCTTATCTTGAACTTATGAAGTTAATGACAAATTAATGGAAGAAGTTCCTCATCATATTATTCATGAATATGAAAAAATGATTAACAACTTACAATTCCATAAGCATGAAATTAGTAAACATGGATTAAGAATCATTTTTTCAGCTGTTAATGGAACTGGAACAGAATACACCCCGAAAATCTTACGTCACCAAGGCTATGATGTGATTGAAGTTGAAGAACATGCTAATGAAGATGAAACTTTTAAAAATGTTGGAAACCCAAATCCAGAGTTCCCACCAGCATGACAAATTCCTTTAGCTTATGCTAAAAAACATAATGCTGATTTAATCTTAATAAATGATCCTGATGCTGATCGTTTAGGAGTTGCTACTTTACACGATGGTCAAATGGTTATTTTAAATGGGAACGAAGTTGGAGCTTTATTAATTAATTGAAAATTACACCAATTAGATTTAAAGAAAAAAATCCCAACTAACCCTACTATGTATTCTTCATTTGTCACAAGTGATTTAGGAGATAGAATTGCTCATGAACAATTTAATGTTGAAGTTGTTAAAACTTTAACTGGATTTAAATGAATGGGAAATGAAATTAATAAAGAAGCTAAATTAGGAAGAAACTTTGTTTTTGCTTATGAAGAATCAATTGGTTATGTAATTGATGATTCAACCAGAGACAAAGATGGAATTCAAGCAGCAATTATGACTGCTGAAATGGCTTGAAATGCTAAAAACCATGATCAAAGTTTAGTTGATGTCTTAAATGATATTTATGATGTTTATGGTTATTACTTTACTTTCACTTTAAACTTAAACTTCTCACCAGAAGAAAAAGATTCTAAGATTAAACCAATTATGGAAGATTTAAGAAAAAACGGAATTGGTGAATTAGCTGGTGAAAGATGTGTTAAATCAGAAGATTACATTCATGGTTTATACAACATGCCAGGACAAGACTTATTAAAATTCTACTTTGAAGATAAAAGCTGAGTTGCAATTCGTCCTTCTGGAACAGAACCAAAACTAAAAATTTACTTTAACATCGTTTCAACTTCAAATACTCGTGCTGTTGAAAAAGGTCACAAGTTTGAAAAAGAATTAAGAAAAATGTTAAACATCTAGAACTTAATAAATTAAAAGTAACGTCTTGTGGCGTTACTTTTTTCGTATGCCTAATTTCTTTTTAAATACTCTTCAGTATAATCAATGGATTTTTTTAATGTTTGTAATAAGTTATTTAAGTTCTCATCTGAACAATTATTATAGTATTTGTTTAAATTCACATTAAATTCTATTAGATGATTTTTATCAATTGATAAAACTCCAATGTTATTAGAAATCAAAACTGAATTAGCAGCTAAGAAAGCAGTTCTCTTATTCCCATCTCAAAAAGGTTGTGAAGTGATTGAAAAAACTAAGAAATTAATTGCTCTTTCTAAAGGGTATT
The DNA here is from genome assembly GCF_002441935.1 of Mesoplasma lactucae ATCC 49193. Lineage (GTDB taxonomy): Bacteria > Bacillota_I > Bacilli_A > Mycoplasmatales > Mycoplasmataceae > Edwardiiplasma > Edwardiiplasma lactucae. The sequence goes on along the minus strand of NZ_CP023668.1, from coordinate 86,713 downwards.
CAATATTATTAAGGCTTTGAATATTATCTATTCATTCTTCTTGGTTAATTGGCTGAATAAGTTCTTCTACCTCACCAACGCCAATGCTCTTTGTTCTATATTCACCAGCATTTAGAACTAAGTTCTTGCCAACAATTGAATTTATTTCTTTAATAAATTCAGGATCAATATATTGATGTTCTTCTGAAATAAGTTTTAATCAAGCATTCTTCAATCCATTAATAATATAAACATCGACTTCATCAACATTTTCAAGTTTAGCTCCATCAATAATTGCTTCTGTTTCTGGAAAGGTTGTCTTAATATTTTCGAATTGGGCTAAGTCATAAATAAGTTCTTTTAATTTTCTTATCGTTTTAAAGGTTGCTTCATTTTGTTTAATCATTCTCATCACTTCTCTCGTTAATTTATATTTTTACACAAAAAAAGATGTTCAATCACTTGAACATCCTAATTAGTTTTTATTTTGATTTTGATTCTTTATCAGATTTTTTAGCAGTTGTTTTTGCAGTTGGTGTTGGCATTTGACCAGCAGCTTCTTGCTTAGCAATTGCGTCTTGTCCTTCTTGAGCTAGTTCTGCTTTTAAAGCAATTCTACGTTTTCTTGAAGGTAATACTAAGTTATTTAGTAATACGTTAGAAATTGATAAGTAAATTCAGAATCCTACAGTGATACCAAAGGCAACACTGTTTCAAGTGTTAGCTTCTGATCCATGATCATAGAAGCTTCCATACATGTTGAAGCAGATACCTAATGCTCAGGCGATGATTGGTAATACAATACCATCAACGGCTAATTTACTTGTCATTCCCATTGGTGAAACGTTTCCGTCCATCAAAGTAGCAACAACATATAACATTAAGGCTGTAGTTAATACCATATTAGCAACAGCTGAGAATCAAGGTCACATTTTTGTAGCAGATGTATTTGGTGCTACGATTGAACCTAAGTTAATTACAGCGTTTAATCCAACAACAAAGCTAGATGCAGCTAAAGCTAAAGCTACGTAGTAACAAATAGCTGGAACAACTAATGATTTTCAGTTTACACGATACTGTGCTTTTGTAAACACAGATAAAGCGTGGAAGAGAATACCAAATAGCATTCAAACACCAAAGATTACAGCAGGAGCAGCTTTACCAGCTGAACTTGTACCTTTACTTAAGATTGGTAAAACAATTACCGCTACAATGATCATTGGAATAATAGCCAAAATCATTGCAATTGGGAATTTATACATTTCAAGTGAAAATAATTTTCACCCTAATTTAGATTTACTATTTGCATTTGTATCTAAAGCTTTGTAGTAAGCAATAACATATTTAGAACCGTTTGAAGTATATTCATAACCACGTTTAAAGTCAAAGAACATTTCATCAGGTTTCATAGAAATTGCTAAACGACGTTCTTTTTCATACATTTGTTTAATTGAATTTAAAACAACATCTGAAGGTTTGATGTAGATGCTCATATCTTGTTCTCTAATTAAAGAGTTCGCAATATCATCCATCATTGTATCTAAGAATTGTGGTTTAAAGGCTAATCCACTATATCCTGCGTATGCTGATTTGATTTGTTCATAATCACCTAATTGTAAGTATGAGTTCAAGCTGTATACGTAAGAAATAGTTTTTTGGTAGTTGAATAAAACGTTGTTTCTTCTTGCTTTGATGTAATCTTTGATTCCCATCACAGTTCCAAAGAATACTTGTTTTGTCAACGGTACAAGTAACCCAAATACCCCCCCAACTAACACTAATTTAAATGGTGTTAGGATTGAGTAAAGTAATGAGTCTGAAGCCATTAATCCAGTAAATTGGAATCCAGTAACAGTATAAGGTCCACCAGTGGCATCAACTGAAATATTTAGACCACTTTGGTGGTTAAGTAATCAAGCGCTACCATTGTTAATGGTCATACCTAATGCTATGTTTTTAGCATTAGCACCCATACCAGCGGTTACGTCGGCATTTAGTGACAACCCATTAAGAATTTCTGTTAATAAAGTTCCGTGTGGATTAGCAGCATTTAAAAGACCCATACCTTCGACATAAACTCCAGCTAACTTGTATAAAGCCATACTGTCAATTCATGCTGAATAACCGAAGTAGATAATGAAAACTGCAACTAATAAAACTAATTGTCTTGTTAGTTTTCTCATTTTTTTCTCCTTTTCTATTGAAATATAAAATATATTAATCTATCCCAAAATGTCTTCTATAGAGAGAAGATATTTAACCGTTAAAAATCGGTAACAACATGTATAGATAGAATTAATACTCTTATTTTAACACAATATTATTTCGCAACATTGTGTTACTTAGCAACAATATTCACGATTTTATCAGGTACAACGATTTCTTTAACAATTGTTTTACCTTCTAAGTTTGCTTTTACATTGTCGTCATCTTTGGCTAAGCTCAAGAGTTCTTCTTTGGACAATCCTTTATTAACTTCAGCTTTACCTCTAACTTTACCGTTAACTTGGAAAACAACTGTAGTTGTAGTTAACACAAGTTTTGTTGGATCAAATGTTGGTCATTGTTGTTGAGTGACACTAGGTTTATTACCAAGCATTGCTCACATTTCTTCTGAAATATAAGGTGCAAATAAACTTAACATTTTAATTAATCCTTCAACGTAAGGCTTATAGATAGTATTTTCTTCTTCTTTGTACATAGCGTTAACTAAGACCATAAGTTGAGAAATAGCTGTATTGAATTTTAGATCTTCAATCATTGAAGTAACTTTTTTGACTACTTCATTATATATGTAATCTAAGTGTCCATTATTAGTATCTGTGAAAGTTTGTGTGTCAATTAAACGATAAACACGGTTTAATCACTTCATTGAACCATCTAATCCTTCATAACTTCATGGAAGTGAAGCATCAATTGGTCCCATAAACATTTCATAAAGTCTCAAAGTGTCTGCTCCATGGGTTTCAACAATTTCGTCTGGTGAAATTGTGTTTCCTTTTGATTTAGACATTTTTTCTCCATCAGGTCCTAAAATCATTCCTTGATTAATTAGTTTTTGATAAGGTTCGCTGTAAGGAACAATACCAATATCAAATAAGAATTGGTTTCAGAATCTTGAATATAACAAGTGAGTGACAGCGTGTTCTTGTCCCCCAACATATAAATCAACTGGCATTCATTTTTTAAAACGTTCCATAGCTTCTGGTGAGTTAATATCAATTAATTGATTTGGTTTGTCAGTTAAGATATAAGCTAAGAAATATCAACTTGATGCTGCTCATTGCGGCATAGTGTTAGTTTCTCTTCTGTATTTAACTCCATCTAAATCAACATTGACTCAGTCTTTAAAGTTAGCTAATGGAGATTCTCCAGTTCCTGAAGGTTTAATATAATCACCATGAGGTAATTTAACTGGCAAATCTTGTTCTGGAACTAGGACAATATTTCCTTGTTCATCAAATAGAACTGGGAATGGTTCTCCATAAAAACGTTGACGTGAGAATAATCAGTCTCTTAAACGATAGTTTACTTTTGGTTCTCCAATACCTTTTTTAACTAAGATATCTTTGATTTTTTTCATAGCATCTTTTGGAGTTAAACCATCAAGTTCACCAGAGTTAATCATTTTTGATTTTCCAGTGAAAACTTTATCTTGAGTTTTTGTTTCCATTACAAATTTGATTGGTAAATCAAATTTTGTAGCAAAGTCTCAATCACGAGGATCGTGAGCTGGAACTCCCATGACTGCTCCTGAACCATAGTCATTTAAAACATAGTCAGAAATTCAAATTGGTAATTTTTCACCAGTTAATGGGTGAATTGCATAACTTCCAGTAAATGCACCAGTTTTAGGTTGTGATTCATCTTTTCTTTCTAAATCAGATTTACGAGATGTAGCATCAATATAATCTAAAACTTCTTTGGTATGTTCTTTTGTAGTAATTTCTGGAACAATACCATTTTCTGGAGCTAAAACTAAATAAGTAACTCCATAAATAGTGTCAGGACGAGTTGTGAAAACTTTTAAGTCATCACCTTTTTCAATTTTGAATTCAACTTCCATTCCTTCAGATTTACCAATTCAGTTTCTTTGTAATTCTTTAACTGATTCTGGGAATTGAGTATTATCTAAACCATCAAGTAATTTTTCAGCATATTTAGTAATTAAAAGTACTCATTGTTTCATTGGTTTTTTCTCAACTGGAAAACCACCAACTTCTGAAACCATTTGTCCATTTTTAATTTCAACTTCTTCATTTGCTAAAACTGTTCCTAAACCAGGACATCAGTTTACAGTTGCATATCTAATTTCAGCTAATCCATGTTTATAAAATTGTTCAAAGATTCATTGAGTAATTTTATAAAAGTTAGGATCAGAAGTAGTAACTTCTTTGTCATAGTCATATGAAAATCCTAATTTTTTTAATTGTTCTCTAAAAACATCAATATTTTTTAAAGTAAATTCACGCGGATCATTTCCAGTTTTTAAAGCGTATTGTTCAGCTGGTAATCCAAACGCATCATAACCAATTGGGTGTAAAACATCAAAACCATTCATTCTTTTATATCTTGCGATAATATCTGTAGCAGTATATCCTTTCACGTGACCTACGTGTAGTCCTGCTCCTGATGGATATGGAAACATATCTAAGATGTATGCTTTTTTATCGTGAGTATCTGTTGTTTTGTAGATATTGTTTTCTTCTCAATATTTACGTCATTTTTTTTCTATTGCTCTATGTGAAAAATCCATTGTTTATCTCCCTTTTGTATTTATTTATTTTACTATAAAACCCTCAAAAAATAAAAAAACACAAGACTTAAAAGTCTTGTGTAATATTGTTAATATTTTTCTTTAAATGGTCGGAATAATTGGACTTGAACCAACGACCTCTCCGTTATCAGCGGAGTGCTCTAACCAGCTGAGCTATATTCCGATTAACAACAACAATTACTATTCTAATGAAAGGTTTTTAATAAATCAATACTTTTCAAAAGTTTTTTATAAATTTTCAGTAATTTGTTGTTAAGTGGCTAAAACTAAATGTTTTTATACCCTATTTCATATCTGGAATGACATCGTCTGTGTCATCATTTCATCCATATTTTTTGAAGTCTTTTCCAAAGTCAAAAAGCATCATGAATGAACAGTAGAAGATAACTGCAACAGCAATTCATTTTAAGACGTTGTAGAATGTTTTCATTTCAACATCTCCACCAACTTGAATTCCAACAAAGATAATTAAGAAGGCTGCAAGAGTTCCAAAGACTCCACCAAATGTCATCATTAAGGCATCCTTTAAGTTGTAGTTTTTATCTTTCATATATTTAATGGCAGCTGGTGGCATCATTCCTGAAGCACTGGCTGACATGATTGCTAAAATAGCAGTTTGTGATAATCCTAATAAAGCTAAGATTGCTAAAGAAGGAGCAAAAATTCCTAATCCTAATGAAGAACAAATTCCTAAGAAGAAGTAAGCAATTAATCCAACTGCTAATCTTCATCCTCTTAATCCAGATGTTCCAATTCCATCAGCTGCAGCTTTAATAACTCCAACTTGTGGGTGAACTAAGATCATTAAAATCGCAAAGACAAATAACATTACTCCAGCAATTAATCTAAAGACTTGTGAGTTTACATATTTAGCGATAAATGAACCAACAATTCCCCCAACAATACAAATTGCCATCATGGTAATTAAAGTTACAATTTCAACATCAAAAGCAACTAAGAATAAAGTTGATTCTAGCATTTGTGGAACTGCATAACCAACAGTTAAAGTTCCTGGCATTAGTTTTGGTTTTAAATTCATTTTCAATGGTTTGTTTAATCCCATTGTCACTCCATAAGAACCAACTGAAATTACATCAGTAAATGATGCAATAAATCCAATTGATCCAGCAGAAGCTAAACCAGTTTTTGTATCTAAAATTAGATGTTTTTTAGCTGTTAAAACCAAAGCTATAGTAAAGGCGATAATTACCCCTACAAAAATCATGGCTATAACAAATGGTCCTACGTGATCTGCTATATTATATTTTTCTCACTTCGGTTCTGATGTACCTGGTACATAGTAAAGTAAACTGACAATTAACCCAATTAAAGTTGTGGTTAAAGCAGCTATTAAAGTTCCTACTAGTAGAAACGATTTTAAGTGTTTCATCTTATCATTTGGTGCTTTTAAAGTCACTAAATCAGTCGATGAAGTTTGTAACGCTGTTTTGGAAGCATCGGTTGTTAAATCTTGCTTCGCGCTTTTTTTGTCTTTCATAATTTCTCCTTTTTTCTAGCATTAAGAGATCAATTAGCATAGGCATGCTGTTGACCAGTTATTTTTTAACTTGTTTTTTCTTAACGCGAGGTAGTTTCTTAGTTTTTTGAACTTCAACTACCGGTTCTCTTTTATCAGAGTTTGGGTTTTTAACTCATTCCTCTTTTGGTAAGTTTTCTTTTTCAACAATTTCTTTAGTATCTAAAGAGTTTTTATATTTATTTAAGGTATCTAGATATTGTTGACGAATTTCGTTTGTTAAATTAGCTTTGTTTCTAATTTTTCCTAACGGTTGACGTTTGTTTGTTTTTTTCTCATTTTCTTTTTGTTCGTTGGCCGCTTTACGGTTTTTAAAGTATCCAAATAACATTGTGAATGATGAATAGAACATAACAGCAACTGTTAATCATTTCATGATTGAAGTATAAGCAACTCCATCAGATTTCATAGTTCCAGATCCAATTAATCCACAGTAGAAGAATAAGAAGGAAATGGTTGAACCAAAGATTCCCCCAAGCATTACTGCAAGTGAAGTTTTTGGCAAGTAGTTATTATCCTTATAGAATTTGTATGAAGTTACAGGCATTACGAATGCTGATGAACAAGTCATGATTGGAGTACAGTAAATTGTACTCATTCCTAATAATGATAAAACTAGTAAACTTGGAGCATAACTACCAATTCCAAAAGCCATTAAGACTCCGATTAATAAGAATGCTGGTACAGCTACAGCTCATCTTCATCCAATAATTCCTTTTGCTCCTTCTTTTGCAGCTCCAATTAAAGCGACTTGAGGAGTTGTTAAAATCATTACAATTGCTGCAATGATTAAGATTGAACCCATTACAAGTTTCACTCTTTGTGCATCAAAGTATTTAACAATAGTTGCTCCGAAATAAGAACCAACCATAGCGCATAATACTAAAACAACTAATGACACAATATTTGTATCAACTGCTGCTGTTAAGAATGCAGCTTCCATTGTATTAGGCACACAGAAAGCAACATTTGTTGTTCCTGGAATCATTGAATCATCTTTAATTGATTTTGTAGTTTTGAACATTGCTAAACTTGAAGCAAATGATCCAATCCCCATCATGTCAAAGAATGAAGCTAAGAATCCAATTGACATTAATGTTCCGGTTGGAGCATTTCTATCAATTACAATTCTTTTTGTTGATTTCTTGATTAAGAATCAAGTAAATCCAATTACTAATGCTACTGAAAGCATACAAATAATAAATCCTGGAATTGTATGGCTTGTAAATTGGAACCCATACCCTCCTGTTCATAATGAATCATTACCAAATTTATTAGTTTGTGGAACATAGTAAAAGTAGTTTACTAATAATCCAATTAATAATAAAACTGGTACTGAGATTACTAAGGTAATCATAATTGCTTGATAAGAAGCAGATCTTGAAGATTTAATAAATCCTTGGTTGATTACTTCTTGTTTTTGCATTAATTTTTCTTGTTTTTCAAGTTGTTTGGTTTGATAAGTATTTCTCAATTCATCAATTTTTGCTTCAGGCATATTATTTTTTTCATATGTCTTAACAACTTTATTCATTTCTCTTTTAGCTTGGCGTTTTTCATGTTTAATCTTGTGATTAATCTTACGATTTGCTCTTGAGAATTTTTTATTAATTTCTTTGATTTTATCGTGTTGTTGTAAGTCAGTTAATTCTTGATACTTAGCAACAATAAAAGAGGTATTGTAACTCAATTCATCTAAGATTTCGTTTTTTGAATCTTCAGCGTTTTTTGAGATTACTTCTTTTTGTTCTTTAAATTCATCTTTTGAAATAACATTTTGACGATATAAAGAACGAAGTTCTTTTAATTGGACTGATTGTAAATGATCAATCGCATTTAAAGCTTTAAAGTTATTTTGAATGTTGATATTATCTTCATCAATATCGCGTTCTAACTCTAAAAGTTTGTTTCAGTGTTCAGATTCAATACTTAAACTAGTGATTGGTTTTTCATGCTGAACTGACACCCGTTTCTTTTCAGGTTGTTCTATAAAAATCTCTCCCTTTTTATAAATGTTAATTTTATTTCCTTAAAATATTAATTAATTATACTAAAAAACACACTATGATAAAAATCATTGCGTGTTTTAAAATATTTATTATTTATAATAATACTCTTAAATTAAAGTTTTTTAGTTAGTTTTCTTCTTTTCTTCTGGTTTTTCAACCTTAGTTTTTCTTTTAGGATTTGGTTTTGAAGTATCAATATCTTTTAAGACTTTATCAACTGAATCTGAAACTAAATCTTCTTCTGAGTTCGGGTTTTTAACTCATTCGTCCATTGGAATATTTTCTTGTTCAACAATTGATTTAGTATCTAAATCATTACTATAACGATCTAGAGTTTTTTCATATTGTTGATTAATAGTTGGAGTTAAATCTTGTTTATTAACTTTGGTTAATGATTTACGTTTATTACGTTTTTTCATAGCTTCAGCTTTTTCACCAGCAGTTTTACGGTTTTGGAAATATTGAATAAACATTGTAATTGATGAATAGAACATTACAGCAATTGTTAATCATTTAACAATTGATTTATAAGCAACTCCATCAGCAGACATTACTCCAGATCCTTGTAATCCTGCATAGAAGAATAAAAAGGCTATGGTTGAACCAAAAATTGCTCCTAACATGGTTGTTAATGAGGTTTTTGGTAAGTAGTTATTATCTTTATAGAATTTATATGAAGTTACTGGCATTAAGAATGCTGAAGTACAAGTCATGATTGGAGCAATATAAATTAATCCCATTCCTAATAAACTTAATAATAGAATACTTGGAGCATAACTACCAACTCCAAAACTCATTAAGACTCCAATTAATAAGAACCCTGGAACAGCAACGGCTCATTTTCAACCAACAATTCCGTTAGCTCCACCAGCAGCTCCAATTAAAGCTACTTGTGGTGTTGTTAAAATCATTACGATTCCAGCAATAAATAAAGCACTTCCCATTACTAATTTAATAGTTTGAGCATTAAATTTATCAACTAAACTAGCTCCAATATAACTACCAATTACAGCAGCAACTACTAGAACTACTAGTGTTAAAATATCAACACTAATTGCTCCAACCAAGAATGATGCTTCCATCATAATTGGTGCACAAAATGACATATTTAAAGTTCCTGGTGTCATTTTGTCATCTTTAATAACATTTCCAGCTTTAAACATAGCAAGACCAGAAGCAAAACTTCCAACCCCCATCATGTCAAAGAAAGCGGCAATAAATCCAATACTTGCAACTTTGGCAGTATTAGTTTCACGATCGATTACGATTCTTTTTGCAGAGTGCTTAATTAAGAATGCTGTAAACACAAGAATCATCACTACTAGAATCATACTGATAATAAATCCTGGGGTTGTGACACTTGAAAATTCAAAGCCATAGCCACCATTATTTCATAAAGCATCTTTACCTGCTGCTATGTGTTGTTTATTAGTTTGTGGAATGTAGTAAAGATAATTTACTAATAATCCAATTAATAATAAGGTTGGAACTGCTACTAATAAAGCAATCATAATTGCTTGATAAGAAGTTGAACGACTAGATTTAATAAATCCGTCGTTAATTTGTTCTTGTTTTGCTAAAGTTTTTTCATGTTTTTTTAAGAAACGAATTTCATATTGTTCTTTTAATTCATTGATCTTTTCTTTTGAAACACCATTTTCTTTATAAGTTTTAACAACCTTATTAAGTTCTTGTTTTGCTAGTTTTTTATCTTGTTTAACTTTGCGATTAACTTTCTTTTGTTCTGTTGAAAGTCTTTTATTAATTTCTTTAATTCTCTTATGAGATTGTAAGTCGGTAAGCTCTTTATACTTAGCGACAATAAAAGATGTATTGTAGCTTAATTCATCTAAAACTTCGTTTTTAGATTCTAAAGCTTTATCGTTAATTAATGTTTTTTGTTTATCATATTCATCTTTTGAAAGATGTTGGTCATGATATAAAGTTTTAAGTTCTTTTAATTGAACTTTTTTTAATCTATCGATGGCTTTTAAAGCTTTAAAGTTATTTTGAATAGAGATGTTGTCTTCATCAATATCACTTTCTAAAGCTAATAGGCGATCTCAGTGTTCTGAATAGATATTTAAATCTTCAGCACTGTTTTCGATGTTTTTATTCTTGTCTGTTTCGATAATTATTCTCTCCTTTATAATTTGTTAACTTTTTAATATCTTTATTATTCTAACAAATTAAAGTGAATATCAAAAATCGAGCCATTTTCTGACATAAAAAAACTTGAACTTCATATTAAAAGTTCAAGTAATTAATTTTTAAAAAAGTTTGAATTACAGATTTGAGTAGAATTGTAATTCAAGATGATAAAAAGAATCGAAAAATTTTTCTAAGAACACAATCTTTAAACGATGCTAGATACACATAACGTTTTGTTTTGGGTTGATTAAATTCTTTTATCAGTTAAGAAATAACCTTTAACTTATTTAAAAGTTGATTTCCATTTCTCATTATAGAGGATTTTAAAAATTAATCTTTCTTTTTTATTTTGAAATTTTTTTAGCTTTTTTATTTTCTTTATTAACAGTATCTCTTTCATCTTTATAACTTATTTTTTTAACATAGTTATAACCAAATCAAGAACATAGTTTAAATAAGACTTTATCACATAGTAAATAAGCTAAGATAAATCAAACAGGCATCATAAATAATTGGAATGCCATATCACTTCATCAGTGCCCTGATGAAGAAACCAAAGCAAACATCATATCTAATAAATAGATAATTGCTATAACAAAAGCAATATAAATATATTTACGATTCTTTTTAATTTTTAAATTAGGTTTGGCAAAAACTCAAATTGTTGAACCTATAAAAATGGTTGCAGCAGTATGACCTGATGGGAAGGCATCTGATTTTGGTAACATTCCATAATCACCGGGAATATAAGCACCATCAATAGTAGTTCCACGCGTTCCAACATATCTTGAACCAAAGAATCCTCTTGCCTTATATCAAGGTTGAGTGATTTCAGGTGGAATATTATAAATCGCTTTATTAGGAGTTGACGTTAGTAAATCTGAATTTCCATCTAAAAATGTATATCCGTATTGGAATTGAGTTTGATTTAAATAAAAAGCTTTTCTCGCAATGTTTTCTGGAGCATTCAAATTGAAATCAGAGTCAAAAATAGTTTGTCAGTTGATATTAAAGTAATAAACTCTTCCAAATCCTGGTTTAAAAATCAAAATAATAATATAGTTAAAAGCTAACATGACAACTAAAATTAAAGCTCTTCTTCAATAATGATCGTCTAAAAATAAATCTGTTTTAGCAATTTTTGTTAGCATCATATAAGCCATGAATCAGTAAAAACTTCATTGTAAAACTAATGAAACAATAAAGATTGGAATTTGATAATCGCTTCCAATTAATAAAATTCAATCAAATTTTTTTCCAAATCCATAGTTAGCAAAACAAACTTTCATCATTACTGGAACTTCAATAGCAACAATGACAACAAATCCAACAACATAGAATCAAATTCTGTGATTTCTTCATTGCGCAAATCAATGACCCGGATGATGTCTTGCTATAAATAAAACATAAGATTCAAATAAAACTAAGAACATCAATATTAAACAAGTAATTACACCAACATTACCATCCATAATCGTATAAGCTTCTCATCCTCTAAAAATCTTATATTTCATACTTTTATACATAGTATCTGCAAATTTATAATCAACACTATAAAAAGAAGTAGCAATAAAACTACCAATTCCTAAAACAATAAAGATTCCAATTACACTAGTAAAGATAATTTTGTCTTTATGGTGATTTTCATTTTTTAATTTAACTAGTTCAAAACTCAAAACTTAATATTTTCCCAATTCTTTTAAAATAAATGTTTATTAATAATTTTATTATAAAGAAAAATAAAGGATTTCTCCTTTATTAGTTCTATATAAGTGTTTTTAAAAGCTTATCCAACTTGTTTAGTACTTGTTAAAAGCACTTCTTTAATTGAAACTTCTTGTGGTAATTCATAAATTTTTAAAATCATTTCAGCAATAAAGTTAGGATCTAATCCACCATTTACAGCTTCAATTTTTTCACTATATTCTTTTAAAGCATCCATATCAGTTGAATGTTTGGCTAAATCAGTTTGCACAATTCCAGGTTCAATTAAAGTAAAACGAACGTTGTTTTTAGCGTTTTCTTTTCTAGCTTCTTCAGTAATATAATTAACAGCTGCTTTAGCTCCGTTATAAATTGCATGATCAATAGAAGTATATCTTCCAGCTATAGAAGAAATGTTAACAATAGTTCCATGCTTTCTTTCAACCATATCTGAAAGAACACTATCCATTCCATTAATTACTCCTTTAACATCAATATCAATAGTGTCATATTTTTCACTTAATGGTTGAGTTAAATAACTTCCTAATGGCATAATTCCTGCATTATTAATAAATAAATCAACCTTACCATATTTACTTTCGGCTAATTTAATAGCTTGTTTAATTTCTTCAATTTCACGTACATCCACTTTTGCTGTTATCTTTTCTTCAATATCAGTATAACTATCTAAAATTTCTTTTCTTCTAGCCATTAATAAAACTGGATAACCTGCATCAGCAAAAGTATAGGCTAAACATTTTCCGATTCCAGCACTAGCACCAGTAATCGCTACTAATGGTTTATTTGTTTTTGTTGTCATAATAAAAATCCCCTTTTCTTATTGTTTTAGATTATAAAACAAAATTAAGAACTTTTAGCAATCTTGCTATAGGTTCTTAATTTTAATTTATTTTTGTTCTGGAGAGTTAGCTGGAGTGATTGTAGTTTCACTACGGTTAACTTCAGTTGTAAATTTTTGTTTTAAAGAATCTCTGTGGAAAGTAAAACTATAGGTTGTTTGATAAATAGTTTTATCAGGAGCTATTCAACTATATGAAATAGTTTGACTACCACTTAATAAATCATCACTTAAATTAAGTGGTTCTTCTTGTTTAAATTCTTCTTTTCTTTCACTATAAACAGCTTTTAAAGCTTTATCATAGTCAGTTTTAATATTTACTTCTTTAATAAATTGTTGATAAAAACCTAAAACAGTTGTAATTAATTCTGATTGTAATTTATCATCACCTTTTACATAATGAATTCCGGTTTTTTTATCAACACCATGAAGAAGATTATTTGTTTTAACTTCTGGTAAGAAGAAGATTAAAAATTTTCCTAAGATTTTATTTTCATCATATTTATTAATTCCAATAATTCCTAAGAGATTAGAAAGATTATTAACTCTTTTAACTCCATTAGGTTCTTTTAAAGCTTCAAAGAATAAATCAACAATGTTATGTTCATTTCCATTTTCATCTATTAAATAACAAGCATCAAAGATCGGTTTTAATCTTGAAGGATCAAGACTATATTTTTTTAAGGTATCACGATTATCCATTTTATTAACTTTTAACATATCACTTGCTAAATAGTTAACTAATTCAGATAATGTCTTATCTGTATAGAAACTAGCAAATTCTGGTGCAAAACGATATTTATTTTCATTAAATAATCCAAGGTTAAATGATGAAAGTAAATCACTTAAGGGACGTGTAAATAGAATTTGAAGATTCATTCTACCAGTTTTATCTGCTAATGGTTTTAAACTTTGAACAACTTTATCTATTCCAGGTTTAGCTTCATTAATAATTTTATTAGCAACAGCTCTTGAGGCTACACTAGTTCCATGAATTGCATTTGTAAAGTTATTTAATCAAGCAATTAAATCACCTTTATATAAGAATTGTAAAGGGTTGTTTAACAACTGATTGAATCAACTTTCATCAATATAAGGAAGAACTGATAATCAACCACCCTTTTTACAAATCTTGTTATACATCCCATTTGAAAGTTGAACTTGAACTTGAGTTGATAAACTCATAAATAGTTGGTAAGTAATTTGTTGTAGAGTTTCATTAGTAATTGGATAACCTAGTAGAGAGACTAACCAATCAACTCCAGCGTCTTTTAAAACCTTTTCAACATCAACTTGTTTGGCAATAACTTTTGTAGCAAAGGTTACTGCTGGCGTATTAACATTAATATCAATTTGATGATTTAAATTATCATTTCAATCTAATAATAAAGCTTTACCTTTTTGAGCATTTGTTCAATTGCCCTTATAGTCACGATCTTGACAAAAGATTGCAAGTAAGGCTTGAATACGATACATTCCTTTATCACTATCAAAATCTCCTAAATAATAATCTAAGTCTGCTACAAAGGAATGAATATTTAAAGTTAAGTCTAAATTAGAATCCTTAATTTTAGTTTGTCTAATTCGATTAATAACAGTTCAGTTACTTTCCTTAACAGAAAAGATATGATCACTATCTGTTGGTTCTGCTACTTTATAATTGCTAAAAGCTTGAATATATCCAGCAAAGATATCAACTGTTGAATAACCATTATTTAATAGTTTTTGTAAATGGTCGTTATTCATTGTTTTGTCTTCATTGAAAAGGTATTTAGTATAGTTTTCTTTTTTAATTGAAGAAGTTTGTCCGTTTTTATTAACGTTTCCAACCAAATCAACTAAATAATCCATAGCTTTTTGATAAATGGAAATGTCTTCCATGTTATAGAAAGCATCAATTTGTTTTTCATCACCAGCACCAACTGCTAAGATTCAAGCAATCCCAATCATCATTGATTTTTGTGAGTCAAAAACGCTTAATTCACCAAAACGTTTTTTAATTAAATCTGGTGATGAAAATGAATCAATGACGTTTTTAACATCAAGATTATTTAAGATTGGGTCAACTTTTTCTTCAATAGTTTGACGATAACTTAATAATTGAGTGGCAACTGAATCTAAACCAACAGCAGTTAAACCTGTTGATAGTAAACCAAACAATCCTGATGGTGAATAAATTCCAACTTTATTAATATAATCATCAGCTGTATTTAAAGCATCACTTGCTTGTTTTGGTAACGCATCATTAAAAGGTTTAGCATTATCTAATCCTTTATCACCATTTAAATTAATATTTCCTTCAACTTTGCCAAGATAATGACTAGTAAAAGCACTAATACTATCAGTTGTTAAAGCATCATGTTCACTTTTTACTTTATCAAGATCAGCATTTGTATTATCTTTAGTTCAATCAAGAGTTGAATCATTATAGATTAATTTATTTAAATAAGAACCATCAAAACCATATTGATCTTGATAAATAGTTTTTTGCACGACTTGTTGTAAAGCAACCATGATATTATCTTGGTTTTGATAATCAAATTCTTCTTTGTTTGGAGTTACTGGTTTAACTGGAGGAATAGTTTTATCTGGTTCATCTGGATTTGTTGGTTTTGGAAGTTCACCTCTTGTACTATCACCAAAATCAACTCCACTTGGTTGTTGTGATGGTTTAGTTGAACTATTATCTTTATCAGAATTTGGAGTTTCTGGTTTAGTACTTTCAACTTTATAATTTGCCTTCATCCCACAAGCAACAACAGTTGATGCACTAGAACCAACTATCCCAATAGCTGCTAAAATTGATAACATTTTTTTCATTTCTTTTCATCTCCCTTGTAAACTTATAAGTTAAGTTTTTAAGTTAAAATGATTGTAACAAAAAAGAACTTACATATGTAAGTTCTTTTAAATAAATTGTAAATAATTATTATTTCTTATCAGTATCATCTGATTTAACGGGTTCTTTGGTAACGGCTGTTTTAAATTTTTCTGTATCTTTTTCTCTAGAAAATTCAAATGTATAGATTGTTGCAAATTTAGTTCCATTTGGATTTGTTCAAGTATAAGTTACTTTAGCACTTCCTTTTAAATTATTTTCATTTAATTCTATGTTTTTTGTATAAACAATTTCATTTCTTCTATTATCATAAGCTAGTTTTAATGCTGAATTGTAATTTGTAGGAATGTTAATTTCTTCCATAAATTGTTTATAAATTTTCACAACTGTATCAATGATTGGTGAAGTTTGTTTGTCATCTCCTGCAACAACATTTTTGCCTTTTTCAACACGAATTTTATCTCTTAATTGTGGCAAGAATAATAGTAATAATTGACCAAATAATTTATCTGTATCAAATTTATTAATACCAACATATCCAAACAAATTATTTAATTTATTAATTCGATTAACACCAGTATATTTTTCAAGAATATTGAAAAATTCATCAATAATATTATTTCCGTTTTTGTCTCATAGACACTCTAAAACGGGTTTAATTTTTTCAATATCGAAAGCCTTGTTTTTATATACAGCCCGTTTAGCCATTTTGTTAACATTGAACATCTCTATAGCTAAATAATCAGCTAATTCTGAAATGTCCTTATTTGTGTAAAAACTTGCAAATGCTGGATTGAAACGATATTTATTTTTGTCAAAAAGTCCAGCATTAAACATATTTAGCAATTCCCCTAATGGGCGAATTAATAGCTCTTGAAGATTAAATTGACCATTGGAATTAGCCATTGGTTTTAATGAATTAACTACTTTTTCGATACCGGGTTTCGCTGCCGCGGATACGCCCGCTGCTGCAAGTCAGCTTTTGGGTCCTGTACCTTTAACATTATCTGTAAAATTAGATAACCAAGAAATTAAATCTCCCTTGTAAAGGAATTTTAATGGATTGTTTAAAAGGGTATTAACTCAATTTTCATCAATATATGGAAGAAGTGAGAAAAATCCACCTTTTTCACAAATTTGATGGTACATTCCTTTAGATAATTGCACTTGAGTTTGTGTACTAAAGTTCATAAATAATTGATAGAAAACTTGTTGTAATGTTGCATTAGTAATTGGATAACCTAATAAGGTAACTAATCAATCTACTTTTGCGTCTTTTAAGACTTTTTCAACATTTATCAATTGAGATAAGACTTTTGTAGCAAGACTTATAATTGGAGTATTTACGCTAGTGTTCAATTGATTGTTCTTTTTGTCATCTCAATCAAGAAGTAATGTTTTTCCACCTTGAACATTTTTTCAACTTCCATTGTAATCTTTATCTTGACAAAAAATAGCAAAAATAGCTTGGATTCTATACATACCGATATCAGTTTTAAAATCACTTAAATAATAATCTAAATCAGCAACAAGAGAATATACATTAATTCCTGTTCCAACTGTTGCGTTCTTAATCTTTGTATTACGGACTTCACTTAAAACATCTCAGTTCGTTTTATTATCTGAAAAAATGTGATTTGCATCTTTTGGAGCAGCGACTTTATAGTCACTAAAAGCTTGTAGATACCCTGTGAATAAAGCAAAAATAGAATAAGAATTTTGTACTAAATTTTTTAAATTATCCTTATTGATTATCCCTTTTGGAAGAATGTATTCTTTGTAATTGTTAGCATCAATTTTTTTAACAGGATTTCCTTTATCATCTGTTTTATTTAAATCTCCAATTAAGTTAACTAAATATTCCAATGAGGCGTTAGAAGTATATAGTGATAAGTCATTTATATGTAAGAATTGATTAATTTGAGCAGTGTCTCCTACTCCAATAGCTAAAAGTCACGCCACACCATTTATAATGCTTTTTTGACTATCGCCTATAGTCATTTCTCCAAATAAGTTATTTAATTCTGTTGTAGGCTCAATGTCTTTTATGATTTTTCTAGTTTCAGGATCATTCAAAATAGGATTAGTTATTCCAAGAACTTGTTCTTTAAAAGAAAGTACTTTATCAGCCGCTTTTTGAATCCCTAAACCATTCAATACAAATGCTATTGCATTTAAAATTGCAGTTGGAGAATAAACCCCAAATTTTTCGTCATATGTGTTGATTCCATTAATTACTTTATTAGCTTTTTCTGGCAAGAAATCATTGAATGGTTTAGCATTCATATTTCCTTTATCACCATTCAAATTAACATTTTCTGTTGGAGAATTTAAATAATGATTAATAAAGTCAGATGAACTACCTTCCTTAAATTTAGCATCACCTTCATCACCCATTAAATTACTTTTAATATTGTTATTTTGATTCACATTAATTCAATTACTCATTGAATCACTGAATAATTGTTGGTTTAAGTAGTTTCCATCAAAACCATATTGGTCTTGATAAATTGTTTTTTGAATCATTTGTTCAAATGAAGCTAAGATATTGTTTCTATTTGTCATTACTGTTGGGGTTTCTGGTTTGTTATCAGGGTTTTTGTTTGGGTCATCAGGATTATTTCCATTATCGTTTCCACCATTATTGTCGTTTCCACTATTTCCATTATCAGGATTATTATTATCAGGATTACGTTTTCCTGGATCACCACTTCAACCTGATTCTGGTTTTTCATTGTTTCCACCGTTGTCTTTATTGTTTCCACTTGGTCTATCATCACCATTGTCGTTAAGATCAGCATATGCATTAATTCCGCATGCAACAACAGTTGAAGCACTAGAACCAACAATCGTAATTGAGGCTAGTAATGCTAGTAATTTCTTCATAATAATCTTCCCTTATTTCCCTAAAATCTTAAACCTTATAAGTTTACTTTTTCATATACTTATTATACTATAATGCTTTAAAAAACAAATTAAAGCCTTTTTAACAAAGAAAAGAAAAAGTAATTAATTTTTATAAATTAATTACTTTTCAATCTTATTTAAGTTTTTCTATTTTAGTGAATTTTAAAGTATCAGTTGGTGTACCTGCTGCTCCATTTACACCAAGTCTTTCAAATGTTATATGATAAACTGCTTTATGTCCTGAACCCAATTGGATTGGTTGACCATTATCATTTAGGATTTCAAGTCCAGTTGGATCAAATTGGATATACATATCTCCAGATTTAATCACTTGAGAGAAATCTAATTTTCTATATTTACCTTTAAAGTAAGTAAATTTTGGTTTTCTAACATCGTTTCCTTCAATGATAGTAAAGGCTGGACTATTATCACCATAATTACCATTAATATTTCTTCTTCCACCTAAAACGGGTTTTAATCAATATTCATAATTAGTTCCTGGAATAATGTCTTTTAAGAAGTTAGCAATTCCAGATAATATTCATCCGAAGTTATCAGTATAACCAGCACTATTTTTTAAAGTATCTCTTGAGATTACTTGATATGGAGTTACATCTTTTCCATTAATATCTTTATCAATAGGAGTTTGTTTTTCTTTGTTTGCAAATTCTGGGACAAAGAAGATTAATAATCTTCCGATTGGTGAATCAACTTTATAATTCATTTGATCATCATATCCAATAAAGCTTAAGTTCTTACTTGGATCATTTAGATTATTAATAATTGTTCATAAGATACTTTTATTGTCAGCTGTTAATTCTGTTCCATAAAGAATTTCATTAATTACTTCTTTAAATTCAGGAATAATTGCATAACGATATTTCAAACCAGGGATTTTATCAACACCAACTCCTTGAACTTTGCTTGTTTCCATTCCACTTAAAGCAAAGATTTCACTTAAATCTTTAGCTAAGCTAATAATTGATTTATTAACAAAGAAGTCAGCTACATTTGGAAATAAGGCGTTATTCTTAGTTAAATCTTCTACTGAAAAGTCCTTAACTCCACTAGCAGAAAAGATAGTTCTTAGTTTTAAATTAAATAAGTTTAATAAGTTAATTTGGCTTTTATCAGCTGATGGTCTTTCAGCAGTTTCATAGAAAGTAAACATAGACATTAAAACTTTTTGAACTTGAGCTTTGAAAGGAGCTCCAATTACACCATCTAAAGAGTTAGCTGTAACCATGTTAGTTAAATCTCCATGATAAGCAACTGTGAAAGGATTTTTCTTAAATTCTTCATTTGTATCTAATCAATCTTTTAAATTAGAAGCAAATTTATTACCTGTTCCTGGGTCAGGAATTTGTGTATTAGTTAAAAAAGCATTAGTAAAGGTATCATCTAATGTTTTAGCAACGGTTGAAAGATTATCACTTGTAACAACATCTTTATTAGTTGAACTAAAGACTCCAGCTAATAAACTTGAAACATTAGAACTAATTTTATTATCAACAACTTTATCTGCAAACATAATGTTTAATAATTTAAATAAACGTCCTTGTTGAATTCCTTCATCATTTGGTGCTAAGAAATAAACTAAGTTAGAAATTAATTCTCCAAAGTTTAAATATTTTAAATCTTCTTGATTTACTCAAGTTGAATGTTCACTAGCAACTTCACTTAATTTCTTACCAGTTAAACGTTCACTAATAAATTGAACGTTAGTTTTGTCTTTATCAAAGATGTGATCTTTATTATTAAAATCAGTATTATCAATTCTCTTATTATCATCATTAAAGATTTGCATCTTAATTGATAAGGCAGAAAGTGCTCTAAAGATATGCATCACACCCATCATAATGTTATTTGATGATTGTTTTGGTGGTGTTAAAAAAGTTGTTCCTAAAAATTGTCCACTAGCGATTAAGGCTTTATTTAATTCAGTGGAATCACTAGTTAAAACTTTGTTGTCATTATCATATCCAAATAAAGGACCATCAACTTTTTCACTGCCAAACAGTTTAGCTGCATTAGCAACTTCAATCATAAAGATGGAGTTTAAGTCTTCAACTTTATAATCAGATAAATCAAAGTTAACTCCAAAAGTTAAACTATCAAAAAAACTATTAACCTTTTCTTGAGTTAGTTTTTTTACTAAATCATTAAGTAGATTATTTAAGACATCAACTGGAGTGAATTTTCCAACCTTGTTTAAGCTGTATAATTTATCAATTCCAATTGGAATTCCAGTCCCAACAACTTGAGCATTAATAGTTGTTAAGATTGAGATTAAAGTTCTTGCTGATTCAACTGATTTATCAGCAATTTTATTAACATCAATATTAAATAATTGGAAAATAATAGTTTTCAAAGGAGCTGGAATAAAGTCTGTTAACTTATCAAAGATTTGTTTGAAGATTTCTCCATCTTCTCCCAAAGTTCCTTGTAATTTAATATTGTCTGAATATGTGGCAGTATGAAGTGAACCTTCATTAAAATAACGATTATAAACATTACTAATTGGTTCACTATTATCAAGAGTTGTTAAAGCATCAGCACTTTGTTTCATTGAAAAAGTTTTGTTTTTAGCATCACTTAAACCATATTCATTATCAAGAATTACAGTGCGTAATCTAGCCATAGCAGCACCAGTAATTTCTTTTTCAGAAACTTGTCTTGATGGGAAAACGATATCTTTATATGTATCGTTTTTACCAAGACCATTATAAGCAGAAGCTCCACAAGCAACAACAGTTGTAGCTGATGTTGCTGTCAAAGTAATTGCTGCTAGTAAAGATAAAATTTTACGCATTTTAATTCACCTATTTTCTTTTAATTTATTATAGTTTATTTCAATCTAGTTAAGGCCTTGAAACTAAATGTTTCATTAACATTAACTCTAGCGATTGTAATTCGATAGTTTAAGTCAACTCCTGGTTCATAAATCCCATTAGTAGAATCAGAATAACTATCTGTTTTTAGATTTAAATCATATGTTTGACTTAATAAAACATTTTTATTGTTTGGATCATAATTTGAAATCACATTTGAAACAGTTCAAATAGAATTGTTAGAAACAAACTCATTTACCATTGCTTGGTAGTTTGCTCCTTTTAATAAATCTCAACCAACTTGTCAAACAGCCCCAAATAAGTCTTGTGATGAAGAAGGATCGTTTGCTGCACTATTAAGATCAATCAAACTTCCTCTTCCATTATTAGCAGTTGGGTCATTGACTTTTGCTAAGTTAGGAACTAATCAAGTTGTTAATTGCCCAATAAATGAGTTAGCAAAAACAAAGGTATGTCCTCTATCAGCATCAGCTGGAATCAAAGCTTTGTCACTATCACTTTTCATATTTAGATATCCTAATAATTTTGGATAGCCAGTAACATCTAAAGCTCCAGTTATTAATTGATATAATAATGATTTTGAATAAGCACCATTACTTGTAGCATCTGGTTCATTAGCAAAAGGAGTATTATCAACGATTAAAAGTTTAATCATATTTCTGATTGGAGTAATTGTAATTACTCTTTGTGCTTCTTTTGTTAATGGATTGTCATTGTTTAATTGACTAGTAATATCAGTAATTGCTCCATCAATAGTCATATTATTTAATAGCCCTAAGTTGATGTCTTTCTTAGCAAAAGTTTTGATAAAGTCATTAATTTTTGCTTGATTTAGCATATTGTGTAAGTTTACTTCATCAATATTCAAAGCTTTTGCTAATCAACTAATATCATAATCACCACAAGGAACAGTTATCTTATTAATATCTCCATAGTATAGATATGAGAATGGATGTGGGAAGAATTCATTTTTAGCAAAATCACTATTAATGAAGTTGCCAATGTTAGAAATTATTTTTTTGGCTTTTTCGTCTGATATAAAAGTCCCTACTAAAGAAAGTAATGCAGAAATAGAACTAGCTTCAATTTTTGTGTCGTTTAGAATTGGTAACAACACATTAGTTAAAGCTCCTCCAAGAACAAGTGAAGCACCTCCTCATCCTAATTTTGCTCCTGCTCCAAATCCTTGTGATGAATAATAAGCACTTCTAATTAACTCATAAATATTTTCAAGATTAGTATTACCGTTTGAAGATATACTTCAGAAAATAATATTCATAAGTTTTAAAATTCGAAATCCGTTTTCTTCATTATTAGAAAAGAAGTATCCAATTTTATTCAGTAAATAATCTAGATGAATACCATTAGAGCCCATGGCTTTTACTTCATAAGGAATTTTTTTGTTTGTAAAGTTTTTTAAATAAGAATTGTTATCTTGATTTGCATCAAACAAATGATTTGCATCATTGATAACAAAATTATCATTTAAAGTAGAATCATAAGTTGCTATTAAAACTTCAAGAATTTTTAAGGTTTGTAAAGCATATTTTAAAACCCCATTTTTTTCTTTCACTAATCCTGGTTTAGCTTTTGAATTATTTCAAGCTGCATTTTCAGGTTTATTCATTAACAATGATAATGTGTTTTGAATTGTAATATCAGGCATAGTGAATGTACCAGCGCCTGTCAAATTTCATCATAAGTCAACTGTTTTATTAGATAATAAGGTATTAAGTCCATATGTTTGGTAAGTATCTGGGAATTTAGCATAACCAACTAAAGCAAAGATTGATGCATATAAACTTTTTTGTAGTTCATTAACTGTTTGGTTCATGATTGCTGGATCTAAAGTTAAGTAACTATCAATTTCTTCTAAAGAAGCATCAACTGAATATTTACTATAAAAACCATTTGCAGTTGTTAATAATCCACTAGCAACTCCGTTTAAGAAGATATCTAAGTTATCTCCAATCACTCCAGGTAGATTTAATCCTTTAATCGCATCAGCAATTTTTGGTGCAATCACTCCAAGTAGAGGACCAGAAGCGGCTCCAAAAGCAGAAAGTAATTGGGTAATTGGCATTTTTTGTAATAGTTTAGTAATATTTGCAACTGCACTACCGTTTTGAGCAATTAAATCACCAAGAGTTTCATTAACTCCAGGAATAATAATGTCTTTAAATTGCTTGTTAATAATTGGGATATTAATATTTGAGTTATTAATTAAATCAACTAAAGCTTGTGAGTCAGTTCCTTTAGTTCCGTTAATATTTAAGCCTTTTAGATTAGCACTGCTTAAAGTATCTCCATTAACTAATGGTGAGTCACTACTTGATGCTGCAAAAGCTTGTTCAACGGTTTTCTTTAGGTTTAATCCATAAGCATCAGCTAAAATATAGCCTTTAGCTTCTTCAACTGATTGTTGACGAATATCTTTTACTTGTTGAGTTTCAGGTATTTTATTATCTTCAACTTTTGTTGTGTTGTCTTTTGAACCACAAGCAACAACTGTTGATACGCTTGAAGCTGTAATTGTAATCGCACCTAGAAGTGATAAGAATTTTTTCATTATTTAATTGCTCCTTTCTGTTTTAATTTAGATTTTTCTAATTTTTAAATAATTGTATTATTTACAACGTTATAGAATTCAAAGACTTCTGCATTCGAATTTCTTTTGACACTAAATCAATATTTAGTGTTTGTCCCATCAATTGGATTTTTAAAAGTAATTGTGAAATCATAACTTTTTACTAATTTCTTATTAGTATCAGCAAAGTATTTCACACTACTTGGGTCATATTGATAGTTATAAATACTATCATCTGTGACAAAAGTTCTAATCATGTCTTGATAGTCAGCTGGTGATGTAAACATATCAAATAAGGAAATAAAGTTTTTATATTCTCTATTCATTAAGTCGATTTTGAAAACACTTTCATCAGCTAAAGTAAATGTATCACCAGTTACCTTTAATAAAGGTAAAGATAGTTGCATGATATCTCCTAATAATGAAGGATTTTTATAAGTATCTGACCCTTCAAAACCTAAGACATTTAAAGCTCCTTGAACATCAATTGTAATTTTGACAGTTGGTGGAGTTGGTGTATCTCCTCCATCACTTGGTTTGTCTCCACTATCATCAGCTAATTGAACTGTGATTGTTTTTGAAGTTGGGCTTGGTGGAGTTTGACCTCCATCAGCTGTAATTCCAAATAAAGCACTTAAGAATTTAGAAATTAAGTTATCTGTTCCATCGGTTTTTGTACCAATCACTTGCATAATTAAATCAATAACTAGTTTGGGTTTTAAATTAAAGATTTCTAATGAATGAGTTAAATCAATTTCAGTTGTGTCTTTTCCATCTTTATCTTTTTTATAAGTTACATATTTAGACAAGTTCTTTTCATTTGGAAAAACATTATTCATGTATGAGTTTAATAATGAAATTAATTCTGGAATTGATAATAAAGTGAATTGATCTCCGAAATTAGGAATAATAGTTCCTTTAATCCCAGGTAAACCAACACTCATTCCAAATAAAGATAGAATTTGTCATAATGGTTTATTTAATAAACCAAAAAGATTCTTATTTCCTTGTCCAAAAATAATATCAATTGTACTTTTAATATTGTCAGGAATATTAACTCCTTTAATTAATTTACTTAAATCTCCCATCATCAAACTTCTAAATGGGAAAGCTAAGAAATCAGGGTTATTAACTGAGTTTTGTAAGATTCTTTGAACTGCTTTAATAATTTCACTTGTTGGATAATTATTTAAAGCTGGAATTAAATTACCTTTTAAAATGGTATTTAATATATCATTTACAATCACAACAACATAGTTTCAATCATCACCATTAATTAATCCAAGAATTATAGGTTTTACTAAACCATCCATAATTTGAGTTTTAATTTGTGGTGAACTTAAACAAGTCATAAGAGCTAGGTTCAAAGTTGAATCATAATCTTCTCCAGCATCATCTGGTGGTAAAGTTTCAAGATATCCAATTCCAAAACCAATATTGTAAATGTGGCTTAATAAAGTAGAATTTTGAACTCCATAATTAATGTTTTTGTTTTCTTGTTTATCACTTTTATCATTAAATAATAAGAATAAAAGTTGTTGTAAACGATAAGTTGCTTGATCATCAGCATCTTGGATTTTTCCAAAATAGTAATTTAAATTAGATACAAAGTAGTTAATATTTAAAGCTTTATCAGCTAAAACTGGTGAAGTTTGGTCATTAATAGCAGTATCACTAAATGTGTTTAATCAATCATAATTCTTAATTTTGGCGTCAAATAAATGTTCTTTATCAATTGGTTCGTAATCTTTATATTGATCTAATTTTTGAAAAGCAACATTTGAAACCATAATTAAAGAAACAATTGGTTGAAGTAAAGGCATAAGTGCTGTTTCAGCACTTTTAGCATCAATTCCTTTTAAAGCTGGATTAATTGGTACATTTTGTTTTTTAATTAAAGTATCAACTAAAGTAATAATCTTAGCTTCTAAACTAGTTAATGTTCCTGTTGTTTGTAAACTAGAAATCATAAAAGGAATTTCTAAGCCATCATCACTATCAAAATCAACAATGTGATCAAGAATTGATTCAATTTGAGTATCAACATATCCTCTAATGTCACTAAATTTATGGACATTATCTGTAATATCTTTATGAGCATTATTAACTAAGGTATCATAATCATTTCCAACGTGGGTTAAAACATTTCTGATTTGGTTAACAACTTCAGATCCAAATACCCCATTAACACTAGTAATAGCACCACTAATTGATTTATTAAAACCAGAAACATCAACTTTTAAGGCTTGTAATAATTTATTGATTAAATCATTTACAGTTGTTCCAAATCCAGAAGCTAAATTATAAATTCCATCTAAGTTTTGGTTTAATGAGTTAGCATTCATAAAAGGTTCAATAAAGGTTTCAGAACCTTTAAAAACAGAAATTACACGTTCATAAATTGGACGAATTTGATCTGGAATTAATGCTGAAATTCCATCCATTTCTCCATTTTGATTTCCATAAGAGATATTTTTACCAGTTATAGCTTTATCACCAATCACTTGGTTACCAAAGTATTTTGAAATCACATCACCACTCATTGAATGGTTGTTTAAATTACCATCATTAGGATTAAAATCAGGATTAGTTTTGCTAGCTTTAATATTGCTTAACCCTTTTAAAGTTTGTGTTTGTGAAATCCCAAATTGATCATCTAAGATTAGAGCTTTGGCTTTATCAAAACCAGCTCCCATCATGTTAGCAAGATTATTATTAAAATATGTCTCATCATTAACTTTGTTAGTTTCTTTAGTTGATGTACAAGCAACAACTGCAGAACTAGATGAAGCTATAAGTGACACAGAACCCAAGATTGCTAATAGCTTTCTCATTTGTTAACCTCTCATTTTTTTATAATTTATAACGTGTTTTTATAATAGCATTATACCATAGCCCTATACATTTATAAGTTTATAATAAGTGTTTTTATCTTCTCTTAAAAACAAAAAATAGTTACTAGTTTTAGTAACTATTTTAATTATTAAGAATAACTTAGTTTAGTAATTAAGCTTCTGTTAATTGTAATTTACCTTTTTTAATATCATGACTTCTTCAAGCACCCATCATACTTCCAGCAATCACCATTCCAATAAACGGAATTAAGATATACATAGCAATTCCAAATCCAACAGCAGCTCCACCATTTCCAGCAATTCCATTTTCTGAAAATAGATATGATTTTGCTAAAGGAGAAACAAAGATTCCTCCGTGTGGAGCTGGCATTCCGATTTTTAATCCACCAGCTAATAAACCAACACAAGCTCCACCAACCATTGATGAAACAGCTACACGTTTGTAGTCATCAATCATAAATGGAATTGCTCCTTCAGTTACAAATGATAATCCCATAACTCAGTTAGCTTTTGCAGCATCACGTTGTTTGTTAGTTCAAGCCTTTCTAAAGACTTGAGTTGAGAAAGCAATGGCTAATGGTGGCATCATTCCAGCTAACATTACAGCAGCCATTAAAACGTTTGTTTGGTTAGCACCATCAGTTATAACACCAATTCCACCATCACCAGTTGTTACAGATAGAACCCCAATTACATAAGCAATCTTATTAATTGGACCTCCCATATCAACACAGACCATAATACCAAGTATTAAGGCAGCTAAGATTAGTAAGTTGTGTAAGGCTAATTGTTTTAATAATCATTCAATTCCATACATTGCATATCCAAGTGGAATGTTTAAAGCAAACATTCCAACTCCAACTCCAAGTAATGAAAGAACAGGGATTAAAACAATATCCCTCACACCAGTTCAGCTTTTTGAAAAGTTTCTAAAAGCCATTGTTAAACCAAAGACTAGAATTCCAGCTAGATATGCTCCAGCAATTCCACCTAAGAATCCAGAATTTGTTTCTAGATTACTTGGTAGCAATCTTCCTCAAAGGTTAGTTCAAGGAGCGTCAGGAGTCGGACCATTCTTTACATAAAGTAAAGTGTCTTGATTGGCAATGATTCCAGCTACTAATCCTGGCATTAAACCTTGAGTTCCAACCAATGCATAAGCAACATAAGCTGCTAGGATTGGTACCATCATTGACATAGAAACTTTCCCTAAACCAGCAAATCAGCCAGCTCCTTTATTAACGGTTCCAAAAGCGTTTACATCGTTGACTGGAACGTCACCTTTTAAAGCAATGAAATCAATTAAGAAAGCTAATCCTAATAAAATTCCCCCAGCAACAACAAAAGGTAACATTTTAGAAACTCCAGCTAATAAAACTCCTTTAAAGTCTTTGAATTTCTTTAAATCTAATTCTCCAACACTGTCATCTGTTTTTTTAGCTTTAATTTTCTTTTTAGGTTGTTTATCATAATCTGCAATTAAATCTTTAGTATGATAAATCGCATTTTGAGTTGAAGTATCAATAACTTCTTTGCCGTTAAAACGATCCATTCCTTCTAAATCTTTATCATGTGCTAAAATAATGTATTTTGCATTATTAATATCATCAGGAGTTAATCTGTCTTCAACTCCCCTACGACCTTGGGTTTCAATTTTAGCACTAACTCCAAGTTGTTTTGCAATTTCTAAAAGCTTTTCTTGTGCTAAATAGGTATGTGCAATCCCAGTTGGACAAGCAGTAACCCCGACCAATTCATAATGTTCAGGTTTAGCTTCTTGTCTTGGTTTTTCTTCTTCTGGTTTTTCAGAAAAGATTTCTTGTAATTCTTCAAAAGAATTAACTTGTCTTAGTTTTTCTTGGTTTTCTGGTTTAACTAAGACTTGAGAAAGTCCGCTTAAAGCAGTTAAGTGTTCATTTCCATCACTACCATTAGTAGCGATTAAAAACACTAAATCAACTAATGAACCATCTAAACTTTGTCAGTCAATTGGGTCTTTTAATCTAACAAAACCAATTGTTGATTTTAAAACACAAGGATTTAAAGCATGGGGAATGGCAATTCCATCCCCAATTCCGGTAGAATCTTGTGATTCACGATCATTTAAGGCTTGTAATAAATCTTCATAACTATTAACAATATTATTTGCTAAAAATTTATCACTTAAAAATTCTAAAACTTCTTCTTTAGATTTAATTTCTAAACCAAAAAAAGAGGTCTCTGAACGAAACATATCTTTTAATGCCATTGTTTTATCCTTATTTTAGTTTTTCTATCATAATAGTTGGTACAAGTTCTTCAATTAATTCTTTTGAACCAATTCACTCACTAAATGCAGTAGCTCCACCGCTAGCTGCTGCATATTGTAAGGTTTTTTCAATTGAGAAATTATTTACTAGTCCATAAGCAAAGCCACCAACCATACTATCACCAGCTCCAACTGAGTTAACAACTTTACCTTTAGCAATCCCAACCTTATAAAGTTCATCATTTTCAGAAAAGTATAAAGCGCCTTGTCCACCCATACTTACTAAAATATTTCTAGCTCCAAGTTTTCTAACCTCAAGAATCATATTTTCTAAATCAGATAAAGAATAATCATTTCTAAATTCAATTTTTAACAACTCACAAATTTCTTGCAAGTTAGGTTTGATTAAATAAGGATGAGCTTTAATCCCTTCTAAACTTCATTTTTTAGATGAATCAAGAATAAAGATAGCTTTTTTCTTTTCAACTAGTTCACCAATTTGAAAATAAACACCATCTGGTAATGATGTTGGAACAGAACCAGAAGCAATAACTAAATCATTTGCCTTTAAGTTCTTTCTTAAAAATTCCATTCCATCTTTGAATTTATGAGCATCAAAACTGTCACCTAACCCATTAAGTTCAGTTTCTTTGTTATTATCAAGATCTTTTATCTTATAGTTGGTTCTTGTGTTTCCGTCAAACATAATAAAGTTATTATGTAAGTTAATTTCTTTAAATTTTTCTAAAAAGACTTTACTATTATCTTTTCCCATAATCCCAAGTGCATTAACTTGTGCTTGAAGGTTGTTTAATAACACAGCAACATTAATCCCTTTTCCACCAATTGTTTGATAATCATTTTGATAGTAGTTTGTTTCATCGAGAACAAAATCTTTTGTTTCAATAACATGATCAATTGCTGGATTTAACGTAATTGTATAAATCATATTTACCCATTTTCCTTTCATAGTTAAGTTAACTTATAATCTATTAACTTCTATTACTTTAATTATATTTATAAGCAGATTTAAAAACGGTTAAATAAGCCTGTTTTTACACTTTCTTTTCCAATGAAACGGAAATAGAATCATGAGGTTTAAAAACAAAAAGAAACCAATAATTTTGGTTTCTTTTCATAGTTTCTTCAATTTCTGAATACTAACGTTTTGAGAATTGAGGTGCTCTACGTGCTCCACGTAATCCGTATTTTTTACGTTCTTTGATACGTGCGTCACGAGTTAACATTCCAACTGCTCTTAATTGTTTTCTGTAATCTTCTGAAGCTTCTAATAAAGCTCTAGCGATTCCTAATCTAGCAGCTCCTGCTTGACCAGTGAATCCTCCACCTCTAACAGTGATTGTGATATCGAAGTCTTTTTCAGTTCCAGTTGCAACTAATGGTTGTTCAAGATCTTGAACTAAAGTTGCGTATGGGAAAAATTCTAAAGCAGGTTTTCCGTTAACAATAACGTTCCCTGTTCCAGGAGTTAAGATAACTTGAGCTGTAGAAGATTTTCTTCTACCAGTTCCACGATAAATTACTTTTTTATCTGCCATTATTCTTGTCCTCCTTCTTTAAGTGATTTTTTCTTAGTAGTATTTACAACAAGTTGTTTTGGTTGTTGTGCAGCGTAAGGGTGTTCAGTTCCAGCAAATACGTGTAATGCACGGAATTGGTTATGTCCTTGAACTCCTTTAGGTAACATCAGTCTAACTGCGTTTTCTAAAATGAATTCTGGTTTTCTTTCTCTTACAGTGGCAACGTTTCTACGTTTTAATCCACCAGGGTACATTGAGTGGTGGTAGTAGTTTTTCCCTTGTTCTTTTTTACCTGTGAAGGCTACTTTGTCAGCGTTAATGATGATAACGTGATCACCATTGTTGATATGTGGAGTGAAAGTAGGTTTGTGTTTCCCTCTTAATACCATAGCTACTTGTGTAGCTAATCTCCCAACTGTTTGTCCTTCAGCGTCAACGATTCATCAATCTTTTTTGATATCAGAAGCTTTGATTAAAGTTGTTTGTTTCATG
This sequence comes from Mesoplasma lactucae ATCC 49193, assembly GCF_002441935.1. Classification (GTDB taxonomy): domain Bacteria; phylum Bacillota_I; class Bacilli_A; order Mycoplasmatales; family Mycoplasmataceae; genus Edwardiiplasma; species Edwardiiplasma lactucae. Next base: position 55,376 of record NZ_CP023668.1, on the reverse strand, counting down.
ATTGCTAATCTCCTTTAACTTGTCCGGGGTTAAAAGTGTCGTAAGCATAATTAATTATAAGGATTAATATTCTTTTTTTCAATGAAAATTTAATCAGATTAAAACAAAAAAATAATGTCTTTGCAAAAGAAAAACAAAACGTAATTAAATTTTACGTTTTGTTAAGAATAATATTAATTATTTTTGAATTTGTTTTTTAAAGATTCAGTAACTTGCAAAGATAATTAATCCGTTTAAAACTAAGTATCCAACATATAAACCTTCAGTTTTAACAACTCTAACACCTTTAATATCTTTTCAATCTTCAGGATTATCAGTAGTTGGTAATTTATTCATTTTCATGATTGGAACAGCACTAAATGCACTGTCTTGACTAGCTAAAGTATTTGAACCTAATTCATTTTTATAATCAACTCCGCTAAACATTAAGTTAAATTGAGTAAATGGATTATAAAAAGCTCTTTTCTTGGTATTATTAGCTAATTCTGAGATGTAGCTGCTTTTTTTAATATTCTCTAATTGTTCTGGAGTTGCATGTGAGATTTCTGATATATCTTCAATCACATTATTCATTGCATTTACAAAGACTTGGTAAAACATAACCATTGCTGGTGTTGCCTTTCTATCTTTAGCCATACTTTCTCAAGTTATTTTGTTATCATAACTTCCTGTGTCTCCATATGGATCATAATATCTCATTCCTCACGATAAATCGTCATCAGAAAAGACATCTTCCAAGATAGAAATTAATTCTTTGTAATTTCCAGTATCCATTTTTGAAACTTGTTTTAATAATTTTCTAATTGGTTCAGCATTTACTTTATCGGCTGCGTTTTTATTATAAAAATTTTGAATATCAGTGTATTTAAACTTTTCAAACTCTGATTCATTATTTCTGAATATTGAATCAAAAGTAATATAGAAATTCCTAATTTCAGATAAATCGAATTCACTATTAGGATTCATTCATTTTTCTTGTCAACCAAAAGTTTTCTCTTCCCACGAAGAATACATAATGAAGCCTTCTCAATTATCATAAATTTTTGTATACTTATCACTTTTCAAAGCAGGATATAGTTTACTTGTATTTTGATATCTTAAGATATTTTGATATTGATCAAAATCATCTTGACTTGAAGGTATAGCGTTTATTGAACCGATTGCTGGAAAAATAGCTAACACGATAACTAAAAGAACAGTTGATAATGTACTTCAAATTATAGAAGCAAACGTTGTAAATAAAATAGTTAAGGCTGTTGCCATAATTGCCATAATTGCAAATCATCCAAGAGCGATTAAATAAGATTTATATAAACTAACATTGTTAAACGCTCCAAATCCTGCAGCAAATATTAAGTTAATAATTATTATTGAAACAAGAATTAAGACCACTCAAGCAAGAGACTCGATTAAGCGCGAAAGGAAAATTGAACGACTATTATATCCATAATGCTGTTCATTTTTAATTATTTTTGTATCTTTCTCCATTCTAAAAATTCAAACATTCATAACAATGCAAAATACTCCAATGATTATAGTTTCAATAGTTACTACAATATTTGTAAAAGTTCTTAAATCATCTGGATACTTACTAGTAACTCCAATGACTCCAATTCCAATTGCACATAATAAAATTAGACTCATTATTACACCATATAAGATGAAGTTTCTTTTCTTGAATTTAAGTGCTTTAAATCTAGTTTTTGTTAAGTACATTGTGTTTTCAAAATTACCCATTTAAGAATTCCTCCATTTTTTTAGTTTTTTGAATTTTTGGTTTTCCAGTCTTAATGGTATTTTGGAAAATTTGATAAGCATCATCCTTAGAAGTTAACTTTTGTTCTTTTTTAACAATTCCATCATCAATAATCACAACATCAGTTAAAGAATCTTGAATTTCTTTAATCAAGTGTGTGATTACTACGATAATTCTGTTTTCATTTTTTAAAGCATTTATTAGATCAACAATAATACCCTTATTTTCTTGATCTAAATTAGCTGTTGGTTCATCTAAGAAAATAACTTTAGGTTTACAAATTAGTGCTGCTAAACAAGAAACCATTTTCTTTTGTCCTGATGAAAGCTTTTTAATTTTTGTTTTTAAATCAAAATTAATAGGAATTATTTTTTGAGCACTTTCTAATCTTTTTTTAAATTCTTCTTCACTAATTTTAGCAAGCATGGCATCAGTTCATAAGAATTCATATGTTGAAAATTCCAATGGTAAATCATGATTTTCGGTGAAATAATATCAATTGTCATAATTAATTGAGGCTTGGTTTTGTCCGGTATATTGAATTGAACCACCATCTGGTTTGATTTCATTAAAAAGAATTCTAACTAAAGTAGTTTTCCCCGCTCCGTTATTTCCTAAAAGTCCGTATACTTTTCCGGACTCAAAATTTATATTTATATCTTTTAAAACTTCTTTTTTACTGAAGCTTTTTTTTATGTCTTTTAAAATTAATTTATTATTTGGCATAGCTAACTAATGTTGCTCCTGAAATACCATCCCAAGTTAATTTTTCAGTTGCTATTTTATAAGCATATGCTGATGAAGGGAATGAAAATACATTGTTTGAACTTCTACCAGTTGTAGCATTGTTATATTTCAATGTGATTCCATTTGAACTAACTTCCATAACCATATCAGTTCCTAATCCATTATACTTTCCAGACAAAACATCATTCATATCTTTTACAATGGCGTCATTTTCACCAACTTTAAAAGTAATAACATTATTAAAATCTGAAATGTTTGTTGATACTAATAATTTTCAGTCAGTTATTTCTTTAGTAACTTGGTTTAATTTTTCTCTTTCTTGAAGAATTTGGATAAAGATATCATCCATATTAACTCTATAAGTTCCATATCCAACAGTTGTTAATATTTTTGAAGCATTAAGATTTTTAAGATCGAAATCTCCATAATCTTTACTCATACCTCAAGTTGAATTTCTTCCGGCAATAATTCCAGCATGTTTCACATTTGAACCACTTTGTCATTTTACTAATCCTTGGTAACTTAAAACAATTTTTAAAGAATTTCCTTCTCAAATTTCTCTAGCAACTAATTTGACTCTTTCATTTTCCGAATGGTCACCATCAGTATAATATTTTATGTCATGGTTTGAAGTTGAAGAACCTTGTAAAGCAAAGGTCTCATTAATGGTTTCGAAATTTGTATATTTTCCTCCAGTTCCTAAAGGGTTACTTCATCCATATCAACTGTTTCAAGTGTTGTACTTAACTTCGATATTTAAAGTAACTCATCTATTATTGGCAACTCATTTGTCTTTTTCGGCTGAATTATTGAATACTTTAGAATAGTCAGTTACATTATTTTCGTACCATTTATTTTTACCAGCACCAGTTTGATTTTTTATATTTGTTTTATATCCTTCTTCGTAAGCGGCTCCTTTATAAGTGTCTTTTTTATCATCAACATTCATTACAGTCAATTGATTTTGAGTGTAACCGTTGTAGATATTCGGTTTTGTTGCACTAGCAAGTGCGTAATCATTTTTATTTTCTTCAATCTTATTTGATTGAATTGTGGTTGTTGTTGCTACAGCTGGTGACGCACTTAAAGTGGTTGCAGCAATAGCAGCTAATAAACTTTTCATAACTTTTTCCTCTTTTCTTAGTTTTTATTCTACCGTAAAGTACCTTTTAAGTGTGGTCCAACACTGAAATTTAGTGAATTTCTCGAAAAAAAATAAGAACTCAAAGGTTCTTATTTTTAGATTATTAAATTTCTTGATTTGATAGAACTAAGGTTGCGTTTGTTGTTGCAACATAGCGATATCCAACTGCAAAAGTAATGATGTAGATTCCACCAACTCCAGCAATGACAGCAAAGATTAACCATCATGGGAAGATGACTGGAATTACAAAACTTGAGCTCATTGCAAATGAATGTATGATTCCAACCAATGAGAATCATCCAGCTACAAATCCAATTACAAAGGCAATCACAATCATAATTGCATACATTCCTAAGATCATGTTTACAATTTCTTTGTTTTCATAGCCTAAGACTTTTAAAGTGGCGATGTATCTTGTGTTGTCTTTAATAATTAATGATGTTGTTAATAAAACAATAATAAAGGTAATAATAACAACCAAAGTAATTACTAAAACAAGAATTGCTAAGACAACTGAAGTTAATTGGTTTAAAATTCCTTGAGAAATACTAATTGGCATAATTGTTCTCATGGCACTATCACCAATTCCATCATAAGTTTTGTTTCCACTAATTCCCCCGTTTAATGTCACAGGAGCATAGTCTCCAAGTTTATCAAATGAAGGCATTCCAGCTTGAATATCTCCAATATCTTCATTCATTGAGAATTTGAAGTTAAAGATAGGGAAAGCATTATTAAAGATTTGTCAGATTTTTAAAGCTTGTTGATGTTGAGGATTGTTTTCATCATCAAGATAAACTTTTTTAAACTCATCATAACTTAAAGCCATTAAACCATCTGTGTTTTTTTCTCCAGGAATGTGTCCTTTTCCATCAGCTTTTGTATACTTAACTTCAAAGTTAACATTGTTAGTATAAGCAAAGGCATTTTTAAATTGGGTTACAAATAAAGTATTCCATAGATATCTTTGGGCTTGTTCATACTTCATCAATTTCTTAGCTTGATCATTTTGAATTCAACCCATCGGGGTTCCATAACCTTTGTGAACACCAATTACTTTGAATTTAGTTTTTTGCATTTGTTCATCAACACTAACATTTCCAGCCATGAATTTTTCATATAATTCACCAGGTTTATTATTAATGTTTAGTGAACCAGCACTCATTTCATCATACTGACCAGTGTTTGGATCTTTGACTTGAACATTTAAAGTGTTCATATCAGCCATTGATTGATAATTATCAGTTAAGTTATTGGCTCTCGGGTTATCTTGAACTCAATCATTAACTTCATATGCTTTTTTATTTCCGTTGTCATCAGAATTCATTTCTTGATACAACATGTTTAAATCAACATCATCACCTTGTTTTAGTTTTAACTTAGTTGCAAGTGATTCATTAATAACAATTGAATTAACTTCATCATCGTTATTTTTATCATATAAACGTTTGATTAAGTCATTGTTGTTTTTATCTCTTAAGTCAACGAATTCATTGTTGTCTTCAACTCCATAAATGTTGAATGATAAAGGTTTTTTATCAATTGATTCAACTTTTAATTTAACTCCTAATTGTTCTTCATCAGGGTTAAATGGAGTAACTCCAAATGAGAAGTTATAAACATCAGCATTGTTCATTGCATAGTATGCTTTTTTAAAGTATTGACGAACAAAGTATGGTGGACGTGAATATGCAGCTTGAGTAATTGCAGTTCCACTTCGTTGTGAGAAGTAAATTGAATATCAACCTAACATATCAGCCATGTAAGAATTTAATTCAGCAATTCCAACATCAGTACCTTTTTTCATGATTTCATCAGGATCAATTGTCATATATTTATCAACTGTTGAAGTTGGTGTATTTAATTGTCCTAAGATGTGATTTGCACCAATTTGTGATTGTGAATCACTAATTGTAAAGTTATTGTTTGGTTGTAAAGAAGTTAGATAACTTCCAAATGTGAAATCACCATTACGTCTTTCATTTTTATAAGTTCCAAAGTAATCATAATTTTTATCAACACCAACTTTTTTGTTGAACTGATTAATTTGTTCATCATAAGTCATATCTTTTTTATCAATAGTTTTACCATCTTTAGTAACTAATGGGTCATAGAAATCACGAGTAATAACTAAACCAATTGATTCAGTATATGTTTTATAGAAGGTTTGTAAAATTCTAAAGTATTCTTTTGTTTGTTCACCATTTTTATTTGATGGATAAATTACTGGTACATCATGAATATTATTTACAAAGTTTAAATAATCAGGTCATTGATTATTTAAAATGTTTCAACCAAATGGATCAATTTCAGCAAAATCAGAAATTAACTTCATGTATTGTGTTGAAAGAATTACTCCATAACTGTTTAACATTTTTAAGTTAGCAGTCATAACATTTAATGGATTAACAGTTCCATCAGGATCAGCTTTTAATTCTAAAGCATAATACTCATTTGGAATTTTTCCAGATAATAATTGTTGAGTAATTTTATCCATGTCGTAATTTCCATCTTTATCCAATGGTTTAGAAGTTAATTTTCCTAAAGCTTTTGAATAATTGAAAATACTTTCGTCTTCTGGAACTTTGATTGAAGCATCATAAGTTTTTAAGAATGTGTATGGGTTATTGTAAACTGGATCGTTATATTCAACTAATTGTTTATATTTCAATCCTTCATAACTTGCTTTTTCGTTATGTTTTAAGAACGTTGGCATTGCAAAAGTAATTGTCATCAGAATTGTTGCAAGTAAGACAACAAATCCAACTCCAGTCATTTTTCCTAACGAGCTTCCTAATAATGAAGCTCTCATAGTTGGTTCAATTTTTTTAGAACGGTTTAATGATTTTACAAATAAACCAAGTTCACTCATATTTGAAGATTTCGCAGCATAAACTAAATCAATAGTGTTTTCTCTCATTGTTAAGTATGCAATCAAGAAGGTAATTGCAGTTACAAAGATTCACATTCCAAATACAACAACTACAAATGCTACAACATCGAAATGTCATTTAACTAAATCAAGGTTAAAGTATGTTGTAAAGACAATTGAAATTGGGATTTGGACGAATTGTGCAATAATAAATCCTAATAATCCCCCGAACAGAGCACTTAAGAATGGTAGTGAAGTATAGTTTCAAACAATTTCACGTTTACGATATCCCAAAGCTTTTAAAATCCCGATTTGAGATTTAGTTTGATTAATTTGTTTTTGCGTTACTAAAACAATTGTGAACACAACAACAATAATTAAGACAATTAAAATGATTGAAGCAATAATTTGATAAATCTTAATTGTTGATTTAATTGCAGCAGTTCTTCCAGACATTGGATAAGCTGCATCCCCGTTTTTATAAAGGATTGGTTGATACCCACTTGATGAAATAAAGTTTTCTTTTCCCATCATGGTTAATAAATCAAGGTTCATTTTTTTAATATCAGCATCAGTGATTTTATAACCATTTAAGTTATTAAATTTTAATGAGTAGTAAGCTTCACTATCCCCATTCCCACTAGCAGTTAATGGAGAACGGTTTTGATCGAAAGCTCATAAACCTAAATCATTTTTATCATTTTGAATTAATCCAAAGTTTGATGGATTAACATAAGCAATTAATTCGGTTCTTTTATTTGGCAATGGTGTTGATTGAGAAATGATTGGCATTGTAAAATCAACAGATTCTCCAAAACCAACAACTTGGAATCATTTATAAGTTGAAAATAACTTATTAAAAGTATCATTTGGATCATCTAAATCTTCAATACTATCAATTTGGTTTTGAATTTTAGGATCCATATTATTTTCTAAAGATTTAACTAAAAATTGGTTTCCTAAGTTATCTTCTTGGAAACGAACAATATCACCAATTTTAATTTTGTTTTTCTTAGCAAAAGTAGAATCAATAACAGTATATCTAGCACTATTACCAAATCCTTTTCCTTCTGAAATAACTAATTGATCAACACGATGTTCAGAAGTAAAACTAGTTGTTTTAGCAACTCCTTTAATGGTTAAATCATTATCATGATTTTTAACCCCCATAAAGTTTCTTCCATCAGTTCTAGATCAATCAAAAGTTAAGTTAGGGTTTGTGTATTTGTATTGTTCATTTAAACGATAGATATAGTATTGTTGGGCTTCAACATTGTTTCTTGGCACATCTCCATCAGCACTATCATTTGTTGATGTTTTAACAGTAAATTGCTGATTAACATCAGCTACAATATCTCTTAAATTAGAAATTGAAGCAAGTTCATTATAGTTATTAATAACAACATTAGAAATTGAACTAATTAATGAAATTACTAAAGATAACATCGCAATTAAAAGGGTTAGCCCAATTAATAGCGATCAAGAACGAAAGGCATTGCGAAATGAGTTCTTAACAATTAAATTAAATCCCTTAAGTTTCATTCCACATTCCCTTTCTCTTTTTTATTGTTAATTTATTTAAACGTTTTTAAAGTCTTTTATAATTATATTTCTATTATCTGATAATAATTAAAACTTATGAGTTTATTTTAACTTATTTCAGCACAAAAAAGAATAAAAAAAGATAGGTTTATACCTATCATTAGTCATACAGAACGAATAATTAATAATTCATATTAATTTTAATTTCCTTCTCACACTCATAGGAATGCTCATCCAAAAACTTAAATAAAATATCAATAATTAATTCTTAACTTTATTTATTATTTAGTGACATTGTTTTAGTTATCTGTATCACTTGTTTAAATCATATCTCACATTTAGGTTTAATTCCATAATAACAACTGAATTTAAAGAAGTTTTTCTTCAATAAACTAATAGGATGATTTTTAAAAATCGTTTGAAATTTCACTTGCAAATGATTAAAAAAATGTAATGTAAAATTAATTTATGGACTTTGTCTTACTGCTGGCGATTTCGATCGAAGCGTTGTCCTAGGGGCTCATGTTACTTCAACGTAGAATAGCATTAGTTCCTTAATGGTAAAGGAAGGAGTGATTGTTTTGTACAATTTACCTTTCCAACGGAAAGGAAAACTAATGAAACTCTTAGCAATTGTAGCTGTGACTTCAATCATAGCTATTATTGTAATAATTATTATTCTCTTCGGATAGTAATAATTATGGTAATCACACGGGAATAGCAGTCCGTGTTTTTATTTTGGTATAAAAAAATGGTTGTTAGCCAACCATTTTTAAGTAATTGTGTTTCTTTCGAAACTCATGTTACTTCAACGCACTTATATTATACATCTTAATATCTATAATGATTAATCTATCTTATATAAATATTTTTAAAAGTAACAATGTTTTTCTGAAACCATCATCATTTCTTCACATAGGTATTATACATTTGATTTTTGACAAAATAAAAAGTGATTGAAATTACATCAATCACTTTTACATTGTATTTCTTTCGAAACCCCAACATTTTTTCACGTCTTTATTATAGAACATTAATATTCGATTTTCATTAAACAAAGACCTTTTGCATCAATATTAAAAGGAGATTTATCCCCTTTACCGTTTAAACGTTCTTTGATTAATTCAACACTACTTCTTTTTGAATTTAAATAACATTGTAAGCTTGCAGCAACAATCATTCTAATTTGATAACGGATAAATCCTTTGGCTTTGAAATAGATTTCAATCTTATTTTCTTTATTTCTTAAAACTTTAATTTCTTCAATATCTCTTGTGGTTTTAAAATCAGCTTTTTCTTTTTCAGATAAACCTGAGAATAAATAAAAATCATGACTACCAACAAAAAGGTTAAATATTTCTTGAAGTTTATTAATATCAATTTCTTCTTCAAACCAATTTAATTCATAACGTTGCGTAAATAAGTCAAAGTTTTGATCATTAATTGTGTAACGATAAGTTTTTTGTTTTACATCACGAACTTTAAAATCTTTATCAACGGTTATTAAATCATTCACTCTAACATCGAGAGGTAAACTACGATTTAGTCCTCTTTTAAATAAGCTTAAATTCTTAATTTCAAAATCAACACCTAACAAAACTTTTTGATCTAAAGCATGAACTTTAGCATCAGTTTTACTAGCGCCAAGCAGACTGAAATCTGCTTTTTTTGTTAACTTATTTAAGGCTTTTGTTAATTCACCTTGAATGGTTCTTTTATTATTTTGAATAATTCAACCATTAAAACTAGAACCATCATAACTAATAGTTAATAAATAATGGTATTTAAAATCTAACATACTCATTAATAATTCTTTCTAATAAACAGTTAGTTTATCAATGTATGGGATATGTAAGAAACTTCCAGATGTTGGACAAGTAACTGAATAAACAATCATTAAAACAGCAATTGCAACATAGAAAGTAAAGATTGCTAAATCAACTCATTTAAATTTGAATTGGTGGAATCTTGTTCTTTTAGCATGAGGATCATATCCTCTAGCGTCCATTGCATAAGCTAAGTCTTCTGCTTTTTGGAATGATGAAACTAATAAGGGAATGATTAAAGAAACTAAACCTTTAGCTTTATCTTTGATATTTCCATTTTTCATATCAATTCCTCTTGAAGCTTGAGCCTTCATAATTCTTCCAGCTTCATCCATTAAGGTTGGAATCATTCTTAAAGCAAGTGAAATAATAGTTGAAAGAATATAAACTGGAACTCCAATTCATTTTAATGGCATCATTAAGTCTTCTAACCCTAAAGTAATTTCTAATGGTTGAGTAGTTCCAGTAATAATTGTTGTTAAAGTAATCATTAAGAAAATACGTCATGCCATTAAAAAGGCACTATATACAGCTTTTTCTGAAAATCAGAAAGCTTTTCAACGATAGAAATGACCTAAAGCGGTAATTTTAACGTCATTTCCATTAAAAGTTATTCATTGACTTGGTCCTGGAATAAATCCAGCAAATCCGTTTCCACTAGGATGATAATAACTTGAAAATTCTGGATTACTATTAATTGCATTAATCATATCTGGAGTTATTTTCATTAAGAACATGTTAATAATGAAAATAACTAAGAAAATAATTGAAGCTGGAATTAATAGTTTTGAAAGCATTTTTCAACTTAGTTTTGATAAAGCGTACAATCCTAAAATTGCAGTACTTAAAACAAGATACCCAGTATAACCAGTCGGGAAGAAAATAGCTACGATTAATAAAATAATCATTGCTAATTTAAATCTTGGATCCATACGATGGATTACTGAATTCATCGGGATATATCGACCAAATGATAAGCGCATATATTTTCTTCCTTTCTTTTAATGGTTTATTTTTTCTTTTTATTGTCTAAATAGTTTTTAAACTCTAAAGCGAAATCATCAACAGTTCTAATTTCTTTTCCTGTTAAATCAATTCCACGATCTTTTAAAGCATAGATTAGCTCATATACTTTTGGTGGTTCAATCTCCATATCTTCTAAGACAGCTTTGTCTGAGAAGATTTTAAAAGGAGTATCTTTTTTAAATAGTTCTCCTTCATGCATCACAATTACTTCATCAGCAATTTTTAAAACTTGATCCATGTTGTGAGTAACCATAATAATTCTTTTTCCATATTTCTTATTCAAGTTTAAGAATAAATTCATGAAATCTTCTTCACCTTGGGGATCTAATCCTCCAGTTGGTTCATCTAAAACAAGAGTATTTCCATTCATTGCTAAAATTCCAGCAATGGCAACTCTTCTTTTTTGTCCTCCAGATAATTCAAAAGGACTACGTGAAGCATAGTTAGTTGGTAAGCCAACTAAAGTTAATAATTTTGGAACTTGAGCAACTGCTTCTTTTTTGTTTTCACCCATGTGAATTGGTCCAAATGAAATATCTTTTTCTACTGTATCTTCAAATAATTGGTATTCTGCAAATTGGAAAACTAAACCAATTTCTTTTCTTAATTCTTTAACATCATAAAGTTTTTTAACTCCAGCAGGAATTGGATAGTTTCCAATTAAAGAAACTCCAGTTTCTGAAATTAATAATCCGTTTGTTAACTGAATTAAAGTTGATTTACCAGAACCAGTGGTTCCAATAATACAAGTAATTTTTCCATCCTTCAAAGTAACATTAGCATTGTTTAAAGCTTTGAATTCAAAAGGTGAGCCTTTTGAATAAGTATAAGAAACATCTTTTAAATCAATATCTTTAGTGTAATCAAATTTAGATTTGGTTTTTTTAGCTTCTTTAAGTTGTTCAAAATAAGGTTTATTGTTTTTCTTATCAAAAGCTTTTCTTTTTTTATCATCAAGCTTAGCTTCTTTTTTAGCAAGACGAAGTTGTTGTTTATTTACTTGATTTTGCATATATTATCCACCAACTCATCTAATGTTTTTGCACCAGATTTAATAGTTAAACCTTGTTTTTCTAAAGCTTCTTCAACCATTCCATAAAACGGAAGTTCTAATCCAGCTGAACGAAGGAAGTTTTTATCTTTCATAACTTCATCTGGCGTTCCAAACTTAATCATTTTTCCTTGGTTCATAACTAAAACTTTAGTTGCGTTTAAAATTTCATCCATGTCATGAGTAATTGAAAGAATAGTTTTGTGACCTTCATTTTTTAAATCAACCATGATTTCTTTAATTTCACGTTTTCCTTTTGGATCTAACATACTTGTAGCTTCATCAAAGATAATAATGTCTGGGTTTAAGGCTAAAGTTGAAGCAATCGCAACTCTTTGTTTTTGTCCCCCACTTAACATTAATGGTTCTTTATCTAAATAGTTTTGCATTCCAACTCTTGTTGCTGCATCGAGAATAATTCCAGGCATATCTTTTGGATCAACACGTTTGTTTTCCAAACCAAAAGCAATGTCATCTTGAACAGTTGAACCAATAAATTGGTTATCTGGGTTTTGGAAAACAATTCCAATAAACTGACGAACTTTTTCAACGTTTTGTGGAGTCATTAAATTTCCAAACATTTTAACAGTTCCATGATTTGGAGTAATAACTCCAATTAAAATTTTTGATAAAGTAGATTTCCCACTTCCGTTATGACCAACGATTGCTACATATTCACCCTTATTAATTTTAAAAGAAACATCATCTAAAACTAATGGTCCGTTTTCATCATATGAAAATGATAAGTTTTTAACTTCAACAGCAATATCATTTAGTTTTTCTAAACTTCCATATTTACCACGACTTCTCACAACTTCTTTAAAATCGTTATAAAGTTGTTGAGCATATTTTTCTTCTTCTTTAGCTTTTTGATAACTTGGATCATTTTCATCCATCTTATTAACAATGCTATTAATGTTGTCTAAGTTATTCTTAAAAGCTTTGATTTTAATTGCTTTATTATAACGTTCTTTAGCTTTTTCATAAACTTCTTTTTTAGCTTTAACTTGTTCTTTTGTTGTTTGTTTTTGGTTATATTGTTTTTTGGTATCTAAATAATCTTCTAAAGATTCATCAACTTTTTCATTTAAATCATTTAATTTAATAGAAAAATCGTTTAGATCTTTTTTAGTTAAACGTTCTTTACTATATTGACTTAATGCTTCGTTTTCTTTCATGGATACCTCATCTGATAAGTATAATTATTACTATTAGTTTATACTTTTTATAAACAAAATAATAGTAAACCTTACTTCAATTATATGTGATAATACTTAAAAATAGGAAGAAATGGCGAAATTTCAATGATTAAACTAGTTTGAGCTCAAAGTATGAATGGTGTTATAGCTAAAGATAATAATTTACCTTGAAATATCAAAGAAGAAATGCAACATTTTGTTAAAACAACCATTAATCATGATGTTTTAATGGGAAGAAAAACTTGAGATTCTCTATATCAAAAACCATTAAAACATAGAAAAAATATTGTTTTATCACATCAAAAAAACCTTCAGTTGCCTGAAGGAGTTTTGCTTATCTCAGATTTAAATAACTTTATCAAACCATATCAAAATAGTTCAAAAGAACTAATTGTGATTGGGGGAAGAGAAGTTTTTGATCTCGTTTTACCTTATGCTGATGAATTAATCGTCAGCTATATCAAAGATAACTATGTTGGTGATATTTATGCACCTAACATCAATTCGGATGAGTGACATTCAACAAGTGTTGAACCACATTTATTATTTGATGTAGTTACTTATGTGAGAAATTCTTAATTAAATGGGAACTTATAGTTAACAATTATGGTTGGTATATTACCATCGTAAGCATACGCTAAGAAGAATTCTGCTGTTTCACGGTTTTCTAATTGTAGCTCCCCTTCAAATACTTTCATTGTTTCATCAACATTATAAGTATTTAAAGAAAGAATTTTTTTAAAATCGTCAGAATAGACTTCTAAAATACGGGTGGTGTAATATCAATCCCAAGCTTGGTCTAAAGTCATTGCTTCGTAATTTGGATGCTGTTTAACACGTGTAGAGAACTCGTGTCGTTGTTTTGCATCATTATATACAAGAGTTGTAGCCAATGTAACACCTCCTTAAATTTAACAGTTCCAAAATAAGAATATCACAATACAAAAAAAGATGCACCTAAGTGCATCTCATTTATTTTTTTAACTTTTTCTTAAACTAATTCAATGATAACCATTGGTGCATTATCACCTTTACGGTTGTCTAATTTAAGGATTCTTGTGTATCCACCATTACGGTCTTTGTAACGTTTTCCTAAATCAGTAAATAGTTTTTGTAAAGCAGTTTCTTTTTCGTTTGCTTGGATATCTCTTAATCAAGCATTAGCTTGTCTTCTAGCATGTAAGTCACCACGTTTTGCTAAAGTGATCATGTGATCGAAGTGTTTTCTTAATTCTTTAGCTCTTGTTTCAGTGATTTCTAATGATTCATTAAGGATTAACTCAGTTGTTAAGTTACGCATTAATGATTCTCTTCAAGCGGTATTTTTACCACGTTTTTGAATGTATGACATAAAAACTAACCTCCTCTATTACTTTCTTATTAATCTTGTTTAAAGTTTAAACCTAGATTGCTTACTTTATCTTTAATTTCTTTGAATGATTTACGTCCAAGATTTCTAATTTCTTGAATTTCATCTTCAGAACGAGAAACTAAATCTCTTAAAGTTTCAATTCCTGCTCTTTTTAAGCAGTTTAATGAACGTTGTGTGAAGTCTAAATCATCAATTGATTCGTCCAATTCTTGATTATCTTCTTCTTCAACACCGATTATTTCTAAATCGTTAATTTCTTGGTTTAAGTCTACAAAGTATTCTAAATGGGCAACTAGCACTTTAGCAGCAATTGAAATTGCTGTTACAGGTGTGATTGATCCATCTGTTGTTACTTCGATTATTAATTTTTCTAAATCAATTGAACGACCAATTTTGGTAGGTTCAACATGATAAGCAACTTTTGTTACTGGTGAATAATTAGAATCGATAGTAATTAAACCGACTTCTTTGACTTCTTCTTTATTTTCTTTAAATGATTTATATCCACGACCATTTTTAGCATATAAAGTTAAGTCGAATACTCCTCCATCTGATAGAGTTGCGATGTGTAAATCTTTATTTAAGATTTCCACTCCAGCAGGAACTTCAATATCTCCAGCTGTAATGTCTCCAGGTGTAGTAGTTTTAATTTTTAGTTTTACTTCTTCGTCTCCGTACATTTTTGGATCGATTTTTAATACTAGTTGTTTAATGTTTAAAACGATTCTTGATACGTTTTCAACGATTCCTGGAAGTGACATGAATTCATGTGGTGCACCATCTAATTTAATAGCGTACACTGCAGCTCCAGGGGTTGCTGCTAGTAATGTTCTACGGATTGCGTTTCCTAAAGTAGTTCCAAAACCTCTTTCAAGAGGTTCCACCATAAATTCCCCATAAGAATTACTTTTTTCTTCTTTTAAAAGATTAAAATCAGGTCTTGTAAATTGTTTCATCTTGATTAACCTCTAGGACGTTTTCTAGGGCGAACTCCGTTGTGTGGGATTGGTGTTGTATCTTTAATTGAAGAAATTTCTAAACCTACTGCTTGTAAACTTCTTACAGCAGCATCACGTCCTGGTCCAGGACCTTTTACTTCAACAGCGATGCTTCTAACACCGTTGTCCATTGCACCTTTACCAGCTGCTTCAGCAATCATTTGAGCAGCATATGGTGTTGATTTTTTAGATCCTTTAAATCCTAATGCACCAGCACTTGATCATGATAATACATTACCTTTTTCATCACTAATAGTAACAATTGTGTTATTAAAAGTAGAATGAATGTGTGCGATACCTTTAGGGATATTTTTTTTGATTTTTTTCTTACCTTGTGGTCTTTTATTTGCCATATCTTATAAACTCCTTCTACTATTTTTTCTTGTTTGCTACAGTTTTTCTAGGACCTTTAGCAGTTCTTGCATTTGTTTTTGAAGATTGTCCTCTAACTGGTAATGATTTACGGTGGCGAATTCCACGGTAACTTCCAATTTCCATTAAACGTTTAATGTTTAAAGAAGTTTCTCTACGTAAATCTCCTTCAGTTTTAACATGACTTAATCCTTGAGTAATTTCTTTAATTTGTTCTTCTGTTAAGTCTTTAACACGAATATCTTCAGAAATGTTTGCATCTTTTAAGATTTTTTCTGATGTTGTTGGTCCTACACCGTAAATGTAAGTTAAAGCAACTACTACTCTTTTATTGTTTGGTATTTCTACTCCATTAATACGAGCCATTAATTCAATTCCTTTCTTTTACTATTTTTATTCAAATAAAACAAAACTCGTCAGGTTATTACCCTTGACGTTGTTTATGTTTGGGGTGGATACAAATAATCATTACGCGTCCCTTACGTCTAATTACACGACAGTTGTCGCAAATTTTCTTGACTGATGATCTTACTTTCATCTTTATAGCCCTCCATCTACAAAAAAACTAATTTATCTAAATTAGTATTTTACTTCTATCAAAAAGAACAATTGACAAAAGATTTGATTTTATAACCTTTTAAATATCGTTTTTGGATATTAACCTTTAAAACGATATGTAATTCTTCCACGTGTCATATCATATGGTGAAATTGCGACAGTTACCTTATCTCCAGGTAAAATGCGGATGTAATTCATTCGGATTTTACCTGACACGTGGGCATCTATAATAACGTCGTTTTCTAATTTCACCTTAAACATTGCGTTTGGCAAAACTTCAACAACAGTCCCGTCAACTTCTAATAAGTCTTCTTTAGCCATATCTATTTATCTCCTTTATAACGTGTCAATACTTCATGACCTGTTTCAGTGACCAAAATAGTATGTTCAAAATGAGCACTATTGCTGTGGTCGACTGAATACACTGTTCATCCATCTGGATCAGTTCTGGTTAAATGACTACCTTCTTGAACCATTGGTTCAATACAAATAACCATTCCAGCACGAAGTCTCATCCCAGATCCATGTGATCCATAGTTTGGAACATAGGGATCTTCATGCATTTCAGCGCCGATTCCGTGTCCAGTGTAATCTCTTGGTACAGAAAATCCAAAACTTTCTACATATTCTTGGATTGTCGCACCAATATCTCCGATTCTCGCACCTGGTTTAACAAGTTCGATTGCCATATCAAGAGATTTTTCAGTCACCCTTAATAGTATAACATCTTTTTCACTTTTCGGTGTCCCACAAATTTTTGTAAAAGCTGAATCTGCATGTCATCCATTATAGATACATCCAGCATCAATACTGACGATATCCCCATCTTTTATCACGCGGTCGCGAGGAATCCCATGTACTAATTGGTCATTGATTGAAACACAAATAGTTTTTGGAAATCCACCATAATCTAGAAAGTTAGATTCACATCCATTTTTAGCAATAAATTCAGCAAACGCTTTATCTAAATCAAGGATATTAACTCCAACTTGTGCTTTGTCATAAAGCATGTGTAGAGCTTCAGAAAGAACCTTTCCAGCTTTACGCATATTTTCAATTTGTTCTTCGTTTTTAATTGTTACCATTTTTACTTATTCATCCCCAAGTCTTTAAGGATTTGTTCATAAGCATATTCTGGATTTGGATCTTGTCCATCAATTTTTACTACTTTTTCAATGTTTTTGTAGTATTCAATTAATGGTTTAGTGTTTTTTTCGTATTCTTTTAAACGAGTTTTAACCTTTTCAGGTTCATCATCACTACGACGAACTAATTTAGCTCCATCATAATCACAAATTCCTTCAACTTTTGGTTTACGGTTTGTTGTATGATAACTTCTTTTACATACTGGACACACTAAACGTCCACTGATTCTTTCCATAATAATGTCAGGCGCAACATCAATATAGATTACACGATCAATTTTAGAATCTAATTTAGCTAACATTTTGTCTAATTCTTTTGCTTGATCTAAAGTTCTTGGATAACCATCGAAGATTAAGTTATCGTGTTTTTCGTTTGTTAAGTAGTTATCAACCATTGCGTTAACGATTGAATCTGGCACTAATTGACCATTATCAATGTATTTTTTACATTCTTGACCAAGAGGTGTATTTTCTTTCATTTCTTTACGCATTACGTCTCCAGTAGAAAACTGAACGAAATGTTGATTATTAACTAATTTTTCAGCCTGTGTTCCTTTTCCTGAACCAGGTGCTCCTAATAAAATAATATTCATATTAACATTCTCCTATCAAATATGAGATTCTCTTTCTTGTTCCATCACTTGTTTGTCGCCGAATTTTTGTTTTTTCTTGTCGATAAATGATTGTTGAATCACACGACCTTTAAGTTGTTGAATTGTTTGAATTGCAACAGAAATACAAATGATTAATCCAGTTCCTCCAATTGCAAATTGTGAGGGTAAACCAGTGATTTTAGAAATGATGTATGGTAACACAGCAATAATTGCTAAGAACAATGACCCAATAATTGAAAGTCTATTAATTGTTCCAGCTAAGAATTTACTTGTGTCTTTTCCAGGTTTAATCCCTGGAATAAATGTTCCTGACTTTTTAAAGTTTTCAGCGATTTTTTCTGGGTTGATTTGCACTTGGGCATATAGGAATGTGAAGGCAATCGTTAAGACTGCATAAATCGCAATTCCTCATCAACTTCCAAATGACAAGACATTGTCACAGAACTTAACAAATCCAGAATTTGGACTTCCAGCTCTTACAATTTGTGCAATTGTAATTGGGGTTGAAATAATCGCTGATGCGAAGATAACAGGAATAACTCCAGCATTATTTAATTTCAACGGTAAGTATGGTGTGTAATCTTCTGTTTTAACAAGACCACTACCGGTTTGTTGGATTGGTATCTTACGTTCGGCTTCATTCATTAAAACAACAAAGAAGATAACTAATAAGAACACAACAACATAAATTACAAATTTAATTATTCCGCTAAAGAGTATCCCAGCACTTTCATGCATTGAAGGAATTCAATATTGGAAACTTGATTTAAAGTTGTTTGGGAATGTTGTAATAATTCCCAAGAAGATAATAATTGAAATTCCGTTTCCAACACCTCTAACAGTAATTTGATCAGCAATTCATAGCATTAGATATGATCCAGCTAACATAATTAACGGAATCAAGACATAGTAGAAAGCAGCTGGAGCCATTCCAACTTGGCTTCCTGCAGTTTCTCAAGCTAAATTGATAACTGATTTACCATCAGCACTCTTCATATTTGCTAACGTAAAGACAGTAGCTTCAGCTTGCATAATTGCAAACGGAATCATTAAGACTTTAGTTAAGCGGTCTAATTTCTTTCTCCCACGCTCTCCAGACTTAGCCCAGTTAGTTAAAACTGGAATAACATCTGTTGAAAGTAGTTGAACAATAATTGATGCAGTGATGTATGGTGAAACTCCCAATGCTAAAATTGAGAATTTACCAATACTTCCTCCACCTAAAGTAGACATTAATTGAAAAAAATCCATTCCCTGAGCGTCACTCATCGCTTTTTGATCGATTGTAACTCCAGGCACAGTTAAATACATCCCTGCGCGGATTATAACAAGTACAAAAAAAGTAAAAACGATTCTCAAAATCAAATCCTTGTTTTTTACAAAGAAATTTGACTTGTCGAAATCGTTTTTTACTTTTTTAGAATGTCTTTTTTTATTAGTTGCTAGTTCTTTATCTCTTCTAGCTTTAATAAGTTTTGACAACTAAAACACCTCTACAGTTCCCCCATTTTTCTCAATAGCATCTTTTGCTGATTGAGAGATTTTGTTAACTTTAACATTAACTTTTTTAGTTAATGTACCGTTTCCCAAAATTTTTACTAAAACGTCTTCATTTTTAATGATTTTGTTATCAACTAGGGTTTTTGGGTTGATATCATTAAAATCGAAGTTTTCGATTTGTCCTAAGTTAATTAAAACATATTCTTTACGATTTAGTGAGTTAAATCCTACTTTTGGTAATCTTCTGAATAAAGGAGTTTGTCCTCCTTCGAATCCAGGTCTAACTCCACCACCAGAACGTGAGTTTTGTCCTTTGTGTCCACGTGAAGCAGTTTTACCTTTTCCAGATCCAGTACCTCTACCGACTCTAGTTACGTCTTTACGACTTCCTTTTGTTGATTTTAATTCGTTTAATTTCATCGATACCTTCTCCTTCCTTAAGCAATAGCAGCTTCAGTTGTTTTAGGAGCTACTTTTTCTGTTGTTGTGTTTTTTGTTGGTTTGTTCTTTCTTAATTCGTTTACACGGTCAAGAGTTTGAACATTAGCTAACCCATCAAGAGTAGCTCTAATCATGTTGATTGGTGTATTTGATCCTAGAGATTTAGCATAAATATCTGAAATTCCGGCAAGTTCAATTACAGCACGAGCAGGTCCCCCAGCAATTACTCCAGTCCCTTCTTTAGCAGGTTTAATTAAAACTTTACCTGCTCCATAAGTTCCTAAAATTTCGTGAGGAATTGTTGTACCTCTTAAAGGTACAGTAATTAAGTTTTTACGAGCTTCTTTTACGGCTTTTTTAATAGCATCAGGAACTTCGTTTGCTTTACCTGTTCCAAATCCTACTTGTCCTTTTTTGTTTCCTACAACTACAACAGCTGCGAAACGGAAGTGACGTCCACCTTTTGTAACTTTAGTAACACGTCTAATTGTTACTACTTTTTCTTCGAAATCGTCTTTTTCTTGACGAGGACGACGGTTTTGAGTATTACGTTTTGGTTTTCTTTTATCGTTTCTGTCGTTTCTTGGAGCTCTACTTGTTCTTTCGTCTGCTTTAGCAACTGGAGCTTTTACTTCAGTTGTTTGAGCAGTTACTTTTGTTTCTTCGTTTGTCATTCACTTATTCCCTTTCTAGAATTTAATACCGTTTTCTCTCATAGTATCAGCAAATGCTTTTACTTTACCATGGTATAAATATCCACTGCGATCAAATACTACTTCAGTGATATTGGCTTTTTTAGCTTCTTTAGCTAATTCATTGGCAACAGCTTTTGCTGCTTCAATGTTTGATTTAGATTTTAAGTCGTTTAGTTTTAATGTTGATGCTGAAACTAATGTTTTACCAGTAGTATCATCAATTATTTGAGCATAGAAATTAGTGTTAGATTTAAAAACATTTAATCTAGGTTTTGTAGCAGTACCACTAATTTTGTTTCTAACACGGTAGTGTCTTCTTTTTCTTTGTTCTGCTTTAGTGTGTTTCATTCTCTAATCTCCTCTTACAGCCTATTTACCGGCTGCTTTTCCTTCTTTTCTAATAATGTGCTCATCAGCATATCTAACTCCTTTACCTTTGTATGGTTCTGGACGACGGTATGATCTAATATCAGCTGCTACTTGACCAACTAATTGTTTGTCAATTCCTTTGACAATAACAATAGTTGGTTTAGGTACTTCAATGGTAATTCCTTCTGGAATATCATATGCAACTGGGTGTGAGAATCCTAAAGATAAGTTAAGTTTGTTTCCGGCTAATTGCGCACGGTACCCAACCCCAACGATTTGTAATTCTTTAGAGAATCCATTTGAAACTCCTTCAATCATCCCTTTGATGATTGAGTTTGTAGTTCCATGTAATTGTTTAGTATGTTTTTGTTCGTTTGCACGAGTGGTGGTTACTGCACCATCTTTTACATCAATTGTAATTAAAGGTGAGAATTCTTTTATAAGAGTTCCCTTTGGTCCTTTTACTGTTACTTCGTTATTTGCTGCTACGCTAATTTCAACACCTGCAGGTAAAGTTAAAGATCTATTTCCGATACGTGACATATATTCTTAACTTCCCTTCTTATCAGACAAAGGCTAACACTTCGCCACCAGCTTTTTGGTTACGAGCGTCTTTACCTGTCATGATTCCTTTTGATGTTGATACAATAGCGATTCCTAATCCGTTTAATACTTGAGGAATTTCATTTGCTGGTGCATATACTCTAAGTCCTGGTTTAGAGATTTTTTTAAGTCCTTGAATTACGCGGGTTTTACCTTTGTATTTTAAGTTAATAGTTAAAGTTTTCTTTTTGTCGCCTTCAACTTTAAAGTCTTCAATAAATCCTTCTGCTTTTAAGATTTGAGCAATTTCAACTTTCATCTTACTACTTGGCATACTTACTGTTGGTAAATATCTTTGGTTTGCATTACGGATTCTTGTTAACATATCTGCGATTACGTCTGTAGTCATTTATTCTTTTCTCCTATTAATTTCTATCAAGATGCTTTCTTGACACCAGGGATTTGTCCTTCATAAGCGAATTTTCTAAAGCAAATTCGGCAAATTCCGTATTTTTTTAGCACAGCGTGAGGTCTTCCACAGTTATTACAACGAGTGTAATTTCTCACAGCAAATTTTTGATGTTTAGCTTGTTTTGTTTTTAATGATTTTTTTGCCATTTTTTCTTATATCCTTTCTTAAGTATTATTTTTGGAAAGGCATTCCTACTTTTTCAAGTAGTGCGAATGCTTCTTTATTAGTTTTTGCAGTTGTAACGATAGTAATATCCATTCCACGGATTTTTTGTACTTTATCAAAATCAATTTCTGGGAAAATGATTTGTTCTTTAACTCCTAGAGTGTAGTTTCCAAATCCATCAAATGCTGTTTTTGAAACCCCTCTAAAGTCACGTACACGTGGTAATGAGATGTTGATTAGACGATCTAAGAAATCGTACATTTTTTTACCTCTTAAAGTAACTTTTACTCCAATAGGCATTCCTGCACGTAATTTAAATACGGCAAGTGATTTTTTAGCTTTTGTAACTAAAGGTTTTTGTCCTGTAATAATTGCAAGTTCATCTGCTGCTTCTTGGATTCTTTTTGAATCGTGAACAGCGTCTCCAATACCCATGTTGATAACGATTTTATCAATTTTAGGTACTTGCATTACTGATTGGTATTCAAATTCTTTGAATAGTTCAGGAACAATATTTTCCTTGTAGTTTGTTTCGATTCTACTTTTGTTCATAAATTTCTTGTTCCTTCCTACTATTTAATAACTTGACCTGATTTTTTTGCAAAACGTTCTTTTTTACCATCGTTGATTTGGTAACCAACTCTTGTAGCAGTATCTTTTTTCTTAGGATCTACTAAAGCAACGTTTGAAATATGAATTGTTGCTGGAATTTGTTTAATTCCACCTTCTGTATCAGCTTGACTAGGTTTTTGGTGTTTTGAAACTTCAATTCCTTGTACTGATACTCTTGTTTTATCTTTTGATATTCAAGTGATTGGACCAGATTCTCCTTTGTGAGAACCAGCAATAACTTTAACAATATCACCTTTTAATAATTTTGATTTTGCCATCTTTCTGTTTCTCCTATAGTACTTCTGGTGCTAATGATGAGATTTTAACAAACCCTGATTCTTTAACTTCACGAGCAATAGGCCCGAAAATACGAGTACCACGTGGGTTTTTATCATCTTTTACTAACACAGCAGCATTTTCACTGAATTTAATGTATGTTCCGTCTTCACGACGTAATTCACGAGTAGTTCTTACAATAACGGCTTTTACAACTTGCCCTTTTTTAACTGCAGCTCCTGGTTGAGCAGATATCACTGATGCCACAACGATATCTCCAATTCCAGAAAATTTCTTACGTGATCCCCCAAGGTTTCTGATAACTCTAAGTTCTCTTGCACCTGAGTTATCTGCAACTTTTAATTTTGATAATTCTTGAATCATATCTTAATACTTCCTTCTCTTATAATTTCTTATTAAAGAACAGCTTTTTCAATAACTCTAACTAATCTAAAGTTTTTAGTTGCTGATAAGGGACGAGTTTCCATAATTTCAACTCTGTCTCCGATACGAGCTTCTTGTTGTTCATCATGTGCTTTATATTTTTTAGAATATTTAACACGTTTTTTGTAGATTGGGTGATCTTTATAGGTTTCAACTAACACAGTAATAGTTTTGTCCATTTTGTCAGACACAACTTTACCAGTTAATACTTTACGACTATTTCTTTCCATAATTATTTTGTTTCTCCTTTAGCTTCAGTTACTGTAGCTTTTGCCAATGCGTCAGCTTGTGCTTCTTCAGTTGGTTGTTGTAAATTGTTTTGTAAATCTTGTAATTGTTTTAATTGTTTTTCGCGAACTTTTTTTCCATCAGCATCAGCTTGTTCAACTGCTTTATTGTAATCAGCTTTAACAGATTTATTAACGTTTTGTCCTTCACGTTTTTTTTCTGAAAGAACTAATTCAATTCTTGCGATTTCTTTTTTAATTTGGTTGATACGGTGAGTTTGTTCTAAGCTACCTAAGACAGCTTGGAATTTTAAAGCGAATAATTCAGCTCTTTTATCTTCACCAGTTTTGATAAGATCATCAACGCTCATTTTGCGTAGATCTGTCATTTGATTATTCTTAGGCATTAACGTCACCTCTCTTAACAAATTTACATTTGATTGGCAATTTATGCATTGCTAATCTTAATGCTTCACGAGCAGTTTCTTCTGAAACTCCTCCGATTTCGAACATTACTGTTCCTTTTTTAACTACTGCTACTCATTCTTCAGGGTTCCCTTTTCCAGATCCCATACGAACTTCAGCAGGTTTTTTTGTCATTGACATTTGTGGGAAGATTCTCATTCAAACTTTCCCATCACGTTTCATATAACGTGTCATAGCAACACGGGCAGCTTCAATTTGTCTTGCAGTGATTCAAGCACCTTCCATTGCCATTAGTCCATATTCTCCAAAGTCAACTTGTTTAGCCCCTTTGGCTTTACCTTCATAACTTACACGGTGAGGTTTACGATATTTTGTTCTTTTTGGCATTAACATAATTATTTTCGACCTCCTCTGTCAACATTAAGAGTTCTGTTGTTACGACGAGCGTTGTTTTGTCTTCTCTTAATATCTTGTTCAGCAGCTGGTTTAGTTTCATCTTTTGGCATTTTACCAATGATTTCACCATGGTTAATTCAAACCTTAACTCCGATTTGTCCATATGTTGTTTTTGCTTCGTATAAAGCGTAATCGATGTTAGCTCTTAGGGTTGATAGAGGTACTGCACCTTCTAAATAACCTTCTGTACGAGCCATTTCAACTCCACCTAAACGTCCAGAAACTGATGTTTTAACTCCTTTTACTCCGCCTTTTAAAGCGCGGCGAATAGCAAGTTTTTGCACAGTTCTGAATGAAGCACGGTTTGTAATTTGTTCTCCGATTCAGCGAGCAACTAGTGTTGCATCTGCATCAGGGTTTTTAACTTCAACTACTTTTACATTAACTTTTAAGTTTTTATCTTTAGCGATTTTTTTAACTGTTAAAGCAATATTTTCAATATTTTTTCCTTCAGCACCTAAAACGATTGCTGGACGAGCAGTTTTGATGATTAAAGTGATTTCTTTTTTAGTTCTTTCAATATCAATTTTTGATACAGCAGCGTTATCTAATTGTTTTAAAACTGCTTTACGAATTTTGATATCTTGATCTAGTCATTTAACGTATTCTTCTCTTTCTGCATATCAACGGTCTTCTCAATCTCTAACGATTCCAAGACGTAATGCATTTGGTGATACTTTTTGTCCCATTTTCCTGCTCCTTCCTATCTTTCATCACTAACTACAATAGTGATGTGTGATGTTCTTTTTAAAATTTCATAAGCTCTACCGTGAGCACGTGGGCGGAAACGTTTTAATGTTGGCCCTTCGTTCACGTAAGCTTCTTTTACGTATAATTTGTCAGCGTCCATACCATTGTTATTAACTGCGTTAGCGATTGCTGAGTTTAATAATTTTAATACTGGTTCTGCTGAACGTTTATCCATGTTTTGTAGATTAGCGATTGCTACATCTACTGGTTTATTTCTGATCGCATCTACGACAAGTCTTACTTTTCTTGCAGAGATACGGATCATATTTAATTGTGCTTTTGCTTCCATAATTTATGACTCTCCTCTACCTATTTTTTAGCCTTGTCGTCTCCGTGACCACCGAATTTACGAGTTGGTGAGAATTCTCCCAATTTGTGTCCAACCATATCTTCAGTTACGTAAACTGGGATAAATTCTTTTCCGTTATATACACCAAATGTGTGTCCGATGAATTCAGGGAAAATAGTTGATCTACGTGATCAAGTTTTAATAACTTCTTTTTTATCTCCCATGGCTTCAACTTTTTTAATTAAGTATTCATCCACAAAAGGACCTTTTTTTAATGATCTTGACATATAATCTTCCTATTTCCTTTCTTACTTAGTACGACGTCTTACAATTAATTTTTGTGAGGCTTTTTTCTTATTACGAGTTTGCACTCCTAAAGCAGGTTTTCCTCATGGGGTAACTGGTCCACTACGTCCAATTGGCGCACGACCTTCTCCCCCTCCGTGAGGGTGATCGTTAGGGTTCATAACTGACCCACGAACTGTTGGACGAACACCTTTTCAGCGGTTACGTCCAGCTTTTCCTCAGTTTACTAAATTGTAGTCGTCATTTCCAACTTCACCGATTGTAGCTAAACAGTCAGCTAGAATTTTTCTAACTTCTCCTGAAGCTAAACGTAAAGTTACGTATTTTCCTGATTCGTCTTTACCAACGATTTGAACAGATGCACCCGCACTACGAGCCATTTGTCCTCCCTTACCTGGTCTCATTTCCACGTTGTGAACTAATGTACCTTCTGGGATGTTTTTTAATGGGATTGTGTTCCCGATTTTAATATCAGCGTTTTCAGCTGAGATTACTTCCATTCCAACTTTGATTCCTTTTGGAGCGATAATGTATCTTTTTTCTCCATCAGCGTAGTTGATTAATGAAATGAATGCGTTACGGTTTGGATCATATTCCACAGTCGCAACTTTACCTGGCACGTCAAACTTATTACGTTTGAAATCAATGATACGGTATTTACGTTTGTGCCCCCCACCTTGGTGGCGAGTAGTAATACGTCCTTGATTGTTACGTCCGGCTTTTTTATTTAATGACGTTGTCAATGATTTTTCTGGAGTATCAGTTGTTAATACTTGTGAATAATCAATGGTTGTCATGTTTCTACGACCATTAGTCGTAGGTTTATATTTTTTAATTGCCATTGGTTTTCCCTTTCTAAAACTCATATGTTTTATTTGTGAGTACGCTTACAATAATTTACCTAAGGGTTAGGTCTTTCTATAAGTCGTTTAAAATATCTAATTGTTCACCGTCTTTTAATGTAATAACGGCTTTTTTATAGTTATTTGTTTTTCCTTCAAAACGTCCTAAACGTTTTGCTTTTCCATCATAGTTTAAAGTTCTGACAGATTTAACTTTAACTTCGAAAATTTCTTCGAAAGTTTTTTTGATTTGTGTCTTATTGGCACGTCTATCAACGATGAAAGTATATGTTCCATCAGCGTGTCCTAAGTATGTTTTTTCAGTTAAGACTGGTTTTTTAATTACTTCAGTTACGTGCATTATGCATATACCTCCTCAATTGCTTGAATAGCATCTTCAGTTACTAATAATTTAGTAGCGTTCATTAAATCAAAGATGTTTAATTGACTACGGTTAAGAATGTTAACTGTTTCAAGGTTTGATCCTGATTTAACTACTAAGTTATCGTGTTCTTTTGTGATAATTAAAGTTTTTTGACCATCAATGTTTAGGCTAGTTAATACTGCAACCATATCTTTGGTTGAAGGTTTACTAAACACAAATTTGTCAACGATTACTAAGTTGTCTTCTTTTGCTTTTTGTGAAAGAGCTGATTTCATTGCTAAAGCTCTAACTTTTTTATTAACAGATAGTTTGTAGTTTCTTTCACCTGTTGGTCCGAAAGCTACTCCCCCACCTCTTCATTGAGGTGATCTAATTGAACCTTGACGCGCACGTCCAGTTCCTTTTTGTCTTCAAGGTTTTCTTCCCCCACCACGAACTTCAGCACGAGTTTTAACTTTAGAAGTTGCTTGTCTCATTGAAGCTTGTTGAGCGATAACAGCGTCAAACATTGCTTGATCATGTGGTTCGATTGCTCAAACTGAATCATTTAATTCAATGTCTTTAACTTTAGTACCTTTGATATCTAATACTTGTGATTTCATTTATACTATCTCTCCTTATGCTTGTTCTTCAGCAACTGGTGCTGCTTCTGTTGTTGGTTTAGCGTTTCTTGTTAAAATTGTTGCTGCTTCTGTTGGGTTTTTACCTTTTACATTTTCACGAATTTGAACAAATGCATTTTTTGGTCCTGGAATTGAACCTTTGATGAACATTAAATTGTTGTTTGCATCAATTGTTACTAATTCTAAGTTTTGAATTGTTACTTTTTCATGTCCCATGTGTCCGGGCATTTTTTTAGATTTGAAGATTCTGTTAATAATTGCTCCCATTGATCCAACACCTCTGTGGTATCCTGATCCATGAGCCATAGGTCCTGTGTGGTAATTATGTCTTTTAATTGACCCTGCAAAACCTTTTCCTTTTGAGATTCCTGTCACGTCGACGAATTGACCAGCGTTGAAAAGATCTGAAGCAGTAATATCTGCTCCTTGTTCAAATCCTTCCATTCCTCTGATTTCTTTTACGTAGCGCTTAGGATTAGAACCAGCTTTTTTAAAGTGACCAGTTCCAGGTTTGTTTACTAAGTTAGCTCTTTTGTCTTGAACACCTAATTGTAATGCTTGGTATCCATCTTTGTCAGCAGTTTTAACTTGTAAAACTTTGTTAGGTTGTACTTCAACTACAGTTACAGGTACTAATGCACCAGTTTCTGTAAAGATTTGAGTCATACCAACCTTACGTCCTAAGATTCCTTTCATGTTTCTTATCCTCCTGATTGATAATCATGTATATTTTGTTAATTTATTTCTTTAGTTAAATATTAAAGTTTGATTTCGATGTCAACACCACTAGGTAATTGAACTCTTGATAGAGTATCCATTGTAGTTGGTGATGGGTTAGAAATTTCTAAAATTCTTTTGTGTGTTCTTTTTTCGAATTGTTCACGTGAGTCTTTATACTTATGAACAGCTCTTAAAACAGTAATGATTTGTTTTTCAGTTGGTAAAGGGATTGGTCCTTTTACTTGAGCTCCAGTTTTTTGAGCAGCTTCAATAATTTTTGTTGCTGATTGATCAACTGTTGCGTGATCATACCCTTTAAGTTTGATTCTGATTTTTTGTTCAGCCATCTTAATCCTCCTATTTAACGACAACTCTCTCTGGTGTGTTGTCTTTTACGCACACAAAATACACATGCAAGTTAGATTATAACCATAAAAAGCAAAAAAGAAAAGGTATTTTTTTATTAATTTTTATAAAAAATAAAAAAGCCAGGAAATGGCTAGAAATAAAGGTTTTTATCGTTAAATAACCTTCTCATTTTCTAACTATTCAAAGCTTTTTGTCTTAAATCGATTTCTTTCTTATCATCAAGTGAAACAACCCCATATCTGGTTAAATTTTCACGATAATCAACTAATTCGCTTAAAGTGTTAACTTTATAGAAAAGCATTTGTTTTAAAAGGTTTTCTGAATAAAACTGTTGATAATAATTTTGCTTAATTTCTTCAAATTGTTGCTCAAGTAGGTTCTTTGTTTCAAAATAACCTTCATTTTTAAACTGGTTTAAATCTTCAATTAAAAAGTCAAGATTTGATGTGATGTTGTAATAATGAAGATACTTTTCTTTTGAATCATTAAATAAAGGTTTTAGTTCTTTAAAGACTTGTTCTTTTAAATCACTAATTAATATATCTGATTCAAACTCTAGGTTTAAATAAAGTTTTTCATCATTTTGAATTTTTACATACCCACAGCAGAAACATTCATCAGTTGCAAAGTTAATATATTTAAAGATGTCTTTGATTGGTGAATTAATCTTATCTTTATTAACTAAATAAACAAGTTGGTTATTCTTAGTTCTTTCAAGTTTAGTTTCATTACCTAATTTAATAATTTTGTTTCATTTAACCTTCTTATAATTCAAATCAAAGTTTTTATTAACTAAATCACCATCAATGTTTAAGGGTGTTTGTTTAACAGTTTGACAAATAACTTGTGAAAATAACTCATAGTCAATCATAAAATCATTATCAGTTTTAAATTTGTTATAACTTTCAATGATTTTATGTAAAAAAGTAGTTTGAAAAGTAGTTTGAGAAATAATCTTATTAGCAAAGACGTCTTTTGATAAAGTTTTTAACCTTTCGTTTTCATAATCAAGGTACAAATCAAATTCAATTTGATTTCAACTAGAAGTTGAGTTTTTGATTTCAATTCCATCAGAAATCATTTCTTCATTAACGTTGTATTTTAAAGCTCTATTTCAATTAGTTAATAAGAAACTATTATTTAAAACTTTTTTTGGTAAGTGAGAAAAGAGTTTATCTCCAACTAAATAACCTTGTTTTGTTATGTTTTCTTTCTTATCAAGATAAGTTATTGTCTTAATTTCTACTAAAACATTATTAGTTTGTAAATATAACATTCTAATCATTTCTCCCTTTTATAAAGTTATTTCTCTTGTTAACTTTTATTAAATAAATCATTTGTTATTATACAAATTTAAACAAATTAAGTCATTTTTCTATAGCTAGATTAAAAAAAATGACTTAATTTATCTTTATAGCTAG
This sequence comes from Mesoplasma lactucae ATCC 49193, assembly GCF_002441935.1. GTDB lineage: Bacteria > Bacillota_I > Bacilli_A > Mycoplasmatales > Mycoplasmataceae > Edwardiiplasma > Edwardiiplasma lactucae. The sequence continues at coordinate 24,823 of NZ_CP023668.1, read as the reverse complement.
AAAAAAGTTGCAAAGTGTTTTGAAATAATGCGCTTATAACACGTTTTTAATTCAATATTCCATTAGAATTATAGAGAGGTGAATAATAATGAACAGAGTATACTTCCAACCAGTTGGAGATAACATGGCAAAATACAAACGTTGTGTTAACACTCCAATCCAAATTGAAGACTTAAAACCATTACTAGATCATGAAACTTATAATAAATTACAAAAAGCATCACCTGATGGAATTGTAAACTTATGAGGGATTGCTGATGGTTTTGAAAACAGAGGTAAAAACCTTTGAAACACTATGAACGATGGAGATTGAGTAATCTTTACTTCTCATCGTAAATTCTGAAGTGGTGCTAAAGTTGCAGGAAGAATGGAATCTGAAGCAATTTCAGAAAAATTCTTAAAAGAAAAAGGATATAAAAATATCTACTTTGTAGTTGATAAAAAGAACATTGATGAAACTACTAGTCAAGTTAAAAAAGATTTAAACTTACACACAGTTAAAATCAATGCTGAAGAAGTAGTTCGTCGTTTTGATGGACTTGGATTAAGTAAAAAAGCTGAAATCAATGATGTTGATATGGTTGATAATCAAAAAATCATTAAATGATTAACAGGTTATAAATCAAAACCAATGATTGATTTAGGAAAAACAAGTAACGTTGAACCAAAAAAACGTACAACTACTAAAAAACCAACTACAGTTAAAAAAGCTCCTGTGAAAAAAGTTGATAAACCAGCAACAAAAGTTACAACAATTAACGATGATGACAATGAAATCATGTTTAACCCAACTGATGCTAAAAAAACCAACTTCCATGAAGAAAAAGTAATTAAAACTGAGCAAAAAGAAGCTAAAAAAGATATGGCTAAACAAGATGCTAAGATTAAAGCTGAAACAAAAGCTGTTGATAAAAGAACAGCTGATCTTGAAAAGAAAGCTGATAAAAAAACAACACCAACCAAAGCTAAATCAAGTAAAAAACCAGTTAAAAAAGTTGAAACTAAAGAAAAACCAGTTAATACAACCACTACAACAAACATCATTACAAACGATACAATTATTAACCAAAGAACAAAACAACAAGTTTCATCAAGCGATCGTCCTGTTTTAAAAATCAGACCTATTACTAACTTAACTAGCTCAGAACAAAAAGAAGTAATCAAAAACTTACCTACTGCTGTTAAATCAGAAACAACCTTTGCTGATAAATACTACGTTTTAGACAACGGATTAGTAATTATGGTTGCTAGAGATAAAAAAGATATCAAACAAATTAAAAAATACTTAAAACGTTAATCAGACAATCTCTTAATTAATAAAAATTAATATATAAAAAATCATTCCCGCTATAGGAATGATTTTTTTTAATTATTATTTTAAAACTGAAATTAATTTATCAATCATATTATTAAAATATGTTGGTGCATTTGACGTTCTATCATCATCTATTGAATAATATTCATTTGCTGAATCTTTCAAACATTTTAAGTTAATAATTTTATTAATCTCGATTATAATTTCTTGATTTTTCGTTCCCACTAATGTAACTAAGAAAGAAACAAATATTTCAAAGTAGTAAATATTTTTAGCAAATCAAGAATAGCTTTCCTCTGTGAACAAAGGTAAGTTAAAGATTTCTATTATATCTCTAGCCTTTTCGTTTACACTTAATGCAGAAAAATCTTGACTATCAAGGCTTTCTGTAAGAAGAGAAAAATTAAAATTAAAAAGGGAGTGTTCCCCGTCTTTCGCGTTATATATAGCAAATCTTAGGCTTGATGGGTTTTTTATATCAAATTCATCAATGAAAATATTTGGATATTTAACATAAAATTTGATATGTTTGTCAGGAATAAAAAATGGATTTTCCATTAGAGAAAGTTGATAATTAGATTCTCTAAGGTCTTCAAAAAATTGCACTCATTCTTGACCGTCGGAATCAACAAAGGAATTTGTGAAACGACAATGAATCAATTTGTCAAAGTTAGTAATAAATATGTTAAAAATAATTTTTTTATATTTTCATTTTAAATTTTTAAATTTTTCTAACGTTGAGTAGTCATTTAAAATGTTGGAAATACTAAATCTAGTGTTGCTCCAATTTTGTGATGGCAAACCGATAGATTGGTAAAATAAATAGTATAATCCATAAAAATCTTTGCTACCATATTCAACTATTACATTTTCAATATTAGGTTCATAGTTAATTTTAATTTTTTTATCAAGTGCTGAAATAATACCTGGAATATATGTATAAAATGATTGTCTATTCATTAGTCCACCAAATTCTCTATCCAAAAAAACAAAAATTTCTGAAATTGAGATTTCGTTGTAGTTGCTAAAATAATCATTCAATCTATTTATTACATTTTCAACATCAAACAATGTTCAACCAATTTTGCTTCCAAATGATTCATCGGTCAAGGAATCAAACAAACTAAAAATAATTTCTCTATTTTTTTCTCCTAAATAAAGATTGTTGAATAACGATTCTCATTTTCCTGTAGATCCTTTAACTTCGGTATGAAAATCAGAGAAATCTAATTCTACTCATTTTTTTTCATTTATTTGCACATATTTAATGTAATCGATATTTTTAAAAAAAGAATAATAAGTAGCTATAGTTAGAAAAAAATCAAAATCAAATATAATTTTTCAAATATGTTCGTTATAAAGCTCTAATAATATATTAATTTCATTGAAAACGTTAGGAAGAATTCTTAAGTCTAATGGTGTAACTATATGTTTTAAAAAATCAGCTGTGAATTCTGTTTCAATGACATTGATGATGTCGTATCTATATTTTGCTCATTTTTTACCTTGATAATTATTCGGATTTTTTATCCAATTTTTCATTGCCTCTATATTTTCATTTTTATTTTTTCCAAACGGGTATAAAAAATCGAAAAATTTACCAATAGTTAACTCTTCATTTTTTACTTTATCGGTCGTTGAAAAGTTTGTGGGCGGATGTGTTTTTTGTACACTGAAATAAGGTTCGCCATTATTTAAAACAATTATATTAACAATCTTAAATTTATTGGAAGCAACCAGCATGTCGGCAATAAGACTTATATCTGTTAAGATATTTTTCCTTTTTTGTGCATCTTCAACTCTATCTAAATCGTCAAAAATCATGTAAATTTCATCATGTCTTAAAAATATGCTTTTCTTAATTTCAAGTACATCGTGCGAATTGAAGTTATATCAATGAACAATCCATATAACTATAGAGATTAGAATAAATAGGCAGGAAATAGCTATCAACAATCAAAAATATCATTTTAATTCTCAATTGTTTTCGGCGGCAGAAATTATCGCTCCTGGAATCGCTACTAAAGTTGGCAAGAACAGAAATTGAAAAGAAATTGAAGATTTTGTAAAAGAAATTAGGTAACCTTTTATATATTCCCTTCTTAAAAAGATAACTATAGTTCATAAATTGGGAAAACAATTCATCTCTAAAATTATTTTGCATTTGAAAGCAGTTGAAAAGAAAAGCATTTTTTTTATTAATTTTTGTTGAAAAATCATTTTCTATATAATAAGTTTTTCCACAACCTGGATTTCCTAAAATTAAAAAAGCATTTTTTACAGGTTTTATTTTTGTAGGTGTAGATGTTTCTAAACCAATTTTTGATTTAATTTTGTTAATTTGTTTGATATTCCGTTTGATTTTAATTTTCTTGACCAGAGATTCTTTTTTATCACTAAGAGAATTAATTGACTTTTCTAGTTTGTAAATTTGTTTTTCAATCTTTTTAAAATTAGGAAACTTACTCCCCTCATCATTACTTAAAATTAAATCAGCATCTTTTATAGTAGCGTTAATTCTATTTACATCTTCTTTTAGCCTTCATAATTCATAGTTATCCGGTGTAAGTAGATTTTCATATTTGTCGTAAAAATTCTTCATATTCTGATTAATAATTACTTATTAATACTTCCTCCACAGCATTTCTTTTTTGTCCATTGGAATTAATGTTTCTAGCCATCATCACAATTGAGATATTGTAGTCTCTATATAAATCTCTTATAAATTCTGTATTATGATTTGAAACTAAGAATTTAATTCCTTTTTTATTTAACTCGTCGCAGAATTCTTTTAGTTCAACTTGATTTGCTCTATCGAAATCGTCTTTAGTATAAGTTGTAAAAGTATCTTCTTTTAATTTGTCATACGGTGGATCAATATAAACAAAATCTCCTGCTTTAATGTCTTTTTGAAGTTTTCTATAGTCTTTACTTACAATTGTTGTAGTTTTTAAAAAATCAGAAATTTCATCAATATTTTTTTTGTCATAAATTTCTGGTGCTTTTTCTTTTCTTCCTCAAGGTACATTAAATTTATTATTCGCATTCACTCGATATAATCCATTAAAATCAGTTTTGTTTAAAAATAAAACTCTTGAGGCTCTAAAAGTTGGGTTAAAGCTTTTGTAAATAACATCCGCTTTATCAAGATTTCTTAAATAGTAATAAAACTCTTCAGGACTTTTGTTATATTCAATTGCTAATTTATCAACGTTGTTCATTAATTTCTTAGGATTATTTCTAATTGTTTTATAAAGGTTAATTAGTTCTTTATTATTGTCATTAATTAGAGAATTTGGCATTTCTAAACTTAGAAATAAAGCCCCACCTCCAACGAAAGGTTCTACTAATCTCTTAGTATCCTTTGGAATTCTACTTTTGATTTCATCAACAAGTTTGGATTTTCCTCCAGCTCATTTTACAAATGGTTTCATTATTTAGAAAACAACTCCTTTACTGTATGGTTTTTTAATTCATCTAAGTTATAAATATATTCAATATCTCCATAAGCTTCTTCAATTTGATTTTTAGCAGATTTTCATCCAACTCCATCAGTAATTCAAACAAAGTGAAAACCTTTCACATTGTTAATTCTTTCATCCAATAGAATGTATGATTTTGCAACTTCATTCAATTTAGAACCACCAGATGAGTAGAAATTTGTTTCTCCTAAATAAATTTCTCCATCGTATTCAAACATGAAATCAAATACTTTATCTGCACTACCATCAGGGAAAATCTTTAAAATATCTTCTTCACTGATTAAGTGATTAATTAATAGATTTTTAGAGTTGTATTGTAAAGTTACATCTAAACCTTTATCTGCTAATAATTCTGCAACTTTAGTTTCCATAACTTTACCAGTTCTATTTTTTCTAGCATTAGTGTCTAATCCCACTTCAACACCAATTAAATAATCGTTAATATTCTTAACATAACCTTTTCCAACTAATTCATCTAAAGGTGAATTCTTAATAACTTCAATAACTTCTTCGTTTGGAGTTTTGTTATTAAATTGAATTAATTCATAATCTTTACCTAACATTTTCTTTTGCTCATTTCTTGTAGCAAAAAGAAGTGGTACATATTGTTTTATAGAAGGATTATCATTTAAAACTTTATTTAAATTTTTATAAAAGTTTTCCTTATCTCCGATAATTTTATTTACCTCATCAAATTCAAAAGATCATTTTTCATAATTTGAAATAACTTTATCTACATCAACCAAATCTTCATAGGTCATTATGCCTGGTTGCAGAGTTTGAATAAACTCATTAAAATCTTTTTTCATAACCATTATCCCTTAATACTGAAATTATAAAATTTCATCACTAGTTAGATTATATCAATAATGAGATCTTCTAAACTTATTCACACCAATTTAAAATAAAAAAATCTAGCTATGCTAGATTTAAAGATTCTTCGTCAATTATTTCATTAATTGATTCAATTTGAATTTTTAATAGCTCAAATAATTCATCAAAAAATTTATCCCTTGACATTCCTTTTTGTTTGTTAGAAATTAATTTGAATTTTGTATTGAGTACATCATCAACATCATACATTTTTGCAAATACTTCCCCAGGCACTTTTTCTCCTTCTGAAGTCAATTTATATATTTCATTGTCATCGACACAAAAAATAATTTCATTGTTTTTAGTAAGTTCAAGATTGATAACTATTTCCTTACAATCCTTCTGTTGAGTTGTAAAATTTAAATCTTCTTTTGATTGCATTTTCTCCACCTTCCATTTCATCAATAATTAATTTTGTAGTATCAAACGGGTCTACTTGTTCTAAGCAACCGAATTTCGGTGTTATTTTTTTTGTTTTTTTATTAGCTTCTAGGAATATTATATTATCTGCATCCAAATTAATGGCCAATAAAGGATTATGAGTAATAATAATAATTTGATGTTCATCCCTAATAGCATTAATAGTTTCAATTATTTCGTTAATGTTTTTGTTAGAAATATTATCTTCTGGTTGGTCGAACATAATTATGGCATTATTATTTTCAGCTTTTGTTAATTTATATTTTATATAAATTTTAGCTTCTTCACCTGGTGTAGAACCTTTTTCGCTATCATAAGAATTATTAATAATAATATTAGTTTTTGAATAAGAGTTAATGAATTTCTCTTTTTTGGCATCAATTATTTCGTTGATTCCATTTTTAGCTTCTGGAGAAATATACTGTTTATTTATAGAATCATTCAATTCTTCATCAGTAGTTATCAACTCAAACTTTTCACAATTTTTGTTAAAAATGCTTGCGATAAGTTCACCTTTTTCTAAAGTGATTCCGTGATATTTTGTATGCATTTCAAATTCATACCCAGATTCATCTGGTTTAGATACTGCTATTCCACCAGACGTACTTAAATGTTCCTGTCTTATAGCATCGTAAGTTATGTTTTTGTTTTTTTCTTTGGCAATCTTGGATTTAATAAAACCTTTTACTTTGTTGTTTATTTTATCCTTAGAATCTCGATAGTTAGTAAGTTCTTTTTCTTTTGCATTTCTTTTAGAATTCATCGCTTTATTTTTATCACCTATTAAGCTATCAACTTTAGCAAACATACGTTCCTTTGCTTTTTCTTCATAAAATTTTAAAGAATATTTTTTATTTAAAAATTCTAAATATTCAATAACCTTATTTAGGTTTTGAATATCTTCATTTGTTTCAATATCTTCTTTCAATAAATTTTTGGAAAGCCCACTAATAATGTCTTGTATATTTTCGATAGAAGATTTAATTTTTGTCACTACATCTTCATAATCCTTTTTGCTATAGCATTTTGTTTTTTCTATTCTTGGATAAAACATTGGTTTATCATCAAGAATTTTTACGTTAAAATCAAATCTATTTAATTCAATTTTTTGATTATCAAAATCAATATTCTGTTGTACAACGTCTTTTATAACTTTTATTGTTGAATTAACTGATTTTACGAAATCATCATTATTTATGTTTAATTTTAATTCGTTTACTACATCATCAATAAGTGAATCTTTATACGTTATTTCATTTTGTGAAATGGAAGTTATATCCAAATTCTGAGAAGCATTATTAAAAGACAAGCCATTAATCTTTTTTATTTTTTCATAATACTCAGGTACCTTATTTATTTTGGAATTATCTTTTAATATATTTTGAAATAAAGCACTCTTACCAGAACCATTATTTCCTATAAAAACATTTACTGATTTATCTAGAAGGATTTTCTCTCCATTAATGTCGATGCTTTCTATATAATTCATATTATTTTCATTAATTATTCTATCTATTCTGGTTGTAGGTGAAGAAAGTGCGAACAATAATCCCCTAAAATTCGGAAGCATTTTTACACTAGTAAAGTACTTTTTAGGATCTTCGGCCATTTGTTCTTCTCTTGTTTTTTCATCATGATACGGATAAATGTTTCAATTATGACAATCACTACCAGTTATCAATCCATATGGCATATTAATTCTATTTAAATCATTTCTAAATATTCCTTCGACTCTTGGTTTTTGGTATTCAGCTCCATTAAAAAAATACCCAAACTTATTATCAAAATCTCTTGTCATATCTGTAGCAGACCCATTAATTTTTTTGTGGTCCTTCCCTTTTGTTTGTGGAGGAATTATTAGAACATTTAAACCAATTGCTGAAATTAATTCAATTAATTGTTTTTCAGTTAGAAATTCTTTCTTTTGTATGTGGCAGCATTTTTCAGCGATAACATCTTGAATTTTTTGCAAATCATTTTCGTTTTTAGCATCAAAGTATACATTGAGCTGACCATCAACCGGAGAATCATCAAATTTAACATTTAATTCAACTCCTGGAATGATATTTTTAACTATTTTCTTTTCTCTTTTAGAAATCATTTCCTCTGCTGCCATAAAGATTTCCTTATCAAAATTGTTGTGGTCAGAAAATGAAAATAAACCAATTCCATACTCCTCTAATTTATCGAATAAAATATTTAAATTGTCTATTGTACTTTCAGGTACTAAATTTTCATCCCTTTTTGTGCTACCAATTGAATGAATGTGCAAATCAATCTTAATATTGCTATTTAAATGTCCTAGCACTTCACTTTTTTGTTCTTCTATTTGCCCCATATTTTTTCTCTCCCTAATAAAAAAATAAACGTAATCCCTCGTTACGCTTATTTTACTCTATTATTAATATTTACCTTGAGCGATATTAGCATTTCCTCCACCTTTTGGTGAAACTTCAAGGTTTTTGAAAATATCAATTGCTTTGTATTTATCTTGTAAGCTTTCAGAAACTGCAACAACAGCAAAATTACCATTATTTGTTTCACTTAAAAGAATCACAATTACACCATCATATTTGTTTCTTAACACATCAGCTAAAGCTTTTAATTCTTTAATATTTAGATCTTTAACAGTTAAATTGATTTCATCAACACCATTTTTGCTTTTAGTTGGTGTTACTTGTTCGTATTCTTTAATCTTGTTATTAGTTTTTAATTCTTCAACTTTTTTATCTCAATCTTTAAAGCTTTGTTTAAATTCATTAATTAACTCTTTTAATTTGGTAATGTTTTTCTTATCAACAGTTAGTTTTTTAATTTGTTCAAACTTAGTTTCTAAATCTTTATCACTTAAAGTATCTTTTAAGATATTGTATTTAGACATTAAGTTTTCAACTTCTTCTTTTTGTTCATCAAAAACATTATTAACATATTCAGAAACTGTATCGTTGCTTGTTAAACAAGTCACACGATAAACTCCAGCTCCTTTTGATTCAATTTTAGTAATAATAAAGTCTTCAATATCACTTGTGTTTTCAACGTGAGTTCCCCCACAAAGTTCACTAGAAAAATCACCAAATTTTACAACACGAACAATATCATCATATTTTTCTGTAAAGAAAGCTAAGGCATGATATTTATTAATCGCATCTTGAATAGTTGTATGATAAACTTCACGATTAATACCTAAGTTAATAATGTCATTAACTGTATCTTGAACTTGTTCTAGTTCTTCATTTGAAATATGACCATCATAAGTAAAGTCCATTCTTAATCCGTGTTCATCGTTATATGAACCAGATTGCATTACAGTGTTTCCTAATACTTGACGTAAAGCTGCATGAACCATGTGAGTACCACTATGGTTTTTCATAGTTAATTCACGTTTTTCTTCATTAACTTTGGCATCAACTAGATCACCGACTTTAAGTTCATGACCTTTTAATTCAACTTCCATAATGTTTTGACCTTTTGGTCCTTGTTGAACGTCACTCACAAATACTTTTGAACCATCTTTTAAGAATAGATATCCGTTATCTGCAGCTTGTCCTCCTTTTTCAGCATAGAAAGGAGTTTTATCTAAAATCACAAAGACACTTCCAGTTGAAGCTTTTTCTACCGGAGTTTCATCGACAAACATATAAACAATTTTAGCTTCTGGATTTTCTAAAGTGTCATAACCAATGAATTCAGATTCAACATCTAATTTTGTAAATAATTCGTTTTGTTTATTTCAAGCTTTTAAATCTTTTCTAGAAGTACGACTAGCTTCTTTAGCTTCTTCTAATAAACGGTTGAATTCATCTAAATCAACTTCAACATTTCTATTAGCAGCTAGTTCTTGTGTTAATTCAATCGGGAAACCAAATGATTCAAATAATAATAAAGCATCAGCTCCATCAACTTTATTTTTTTCTTTAATAATAGTTTCTAATTTTTCAAATCCTTTAGATAAAGTTTTTAAGAATTGTTGTTCTTCTTTTTTAATAGTTTTTTGAATAATTTCTTTTTTATCTTTTAAGTAAGGATAGAATTCACCCATTACATCAATTACATAATCAACTAATGTATATAGAAATGGTTCATTAATTCCTAATTCTCTTCCATAAGTAGTTGCTCGTCTAATTAAACGACGAATAACATACCCACGATCTTTGTTTGAAGGAAAAGCTCCATCAGCAATGGCAAATGAAACTGCTCTCACGTGATCTGCAATAACTTTAAAAGCAGTATTAATTCTTGTTTGTTCTTTTGTTGGGTTTTCATAGTTTTCAATTGAATAATTAAACCCATCACTTAATTGCTCAACTGCTTTAATAGTTGGTAAGAACAAATCAGTTTCAAAGTTAGTTGGTGTATCTTGAAAGATTGAAGTTAAACGTTCTAATCCAGCACCAGTATCGATATTCTTTCTTGGAAGTTCACTATAGTTATCATGACCATCATTGTTATATTGTGAGAAAACAATGTTTCAAATTTCAATATAACGGTCGTTTTCCATATCTTCTGATAATAATTTAGTTCCTAAATTATCTTTATCTCATTTAATTCCACGATCAAAAAAGATTTCAGTGTTAGGACCGCATGGTCCTTGTCCAACATCTCAGAAGTTGGTATCACGAGTCATTTTAAAAATATGATCTGTGGGAATCCCGATTTCTTTAGTTCAAACATCATAAGCATCACTATCTTCTTCAAAAACAGTGATATATAGTTTATCTTTTGGAATGGCAAATCATTCTGGTGAAGTTAATAATTCTCAAGCAAAGTGAATTGCTTCTGTTTTAAAATAATCTCCAATTGAAAAGTTTCCTAACATTTCAAACATGGTTTGGTGACGTGCAGTGACTCCAACATTTTCAATATCATTTGTTCTAATTGCTTTTTGAGAGTTTGTTAATCTTTTTGATGGAGGTGTTTTTCTCCCATCAAAATATGGTTTTAAAGTAGCAACTCCAGAGTTAATTCATAATAAACTTGGATCGTTTACTGGAATTAAACTAACTGGTTCAACAAAGTGGTGTTCTTTTGAAATAAAGAAGTCTAATCACATTTGTCTAATTTGATTTGAAGTTAATTTTTTCATTTATATTTCTCTCATTCTATAACTTGTTTTAAATATAAAGTTTTGTTACTTATTTTCTTTAAATAACGTTATCTTTTATTATACTTAATTCTCTTTCACTTTTAAAAGGTGAAATTAGGTAAATAATTATTTATTTCTAAATAAATTTAAAAACATTTTTTGTAATACTTTACAAAAAATGTAAAGTGAGTTAATATAAATTCATGCAAGAAATATTAAAAAACATGGATATAAAAATCTCAGAACTCGCTACTTATTTAAACATATCTAGACCTACTTTGTATAGATATATAGAGCTATATGATAGCGGGCATACAAAAGAGATAAATAGACAAGTTTTAAAATTATTTAAATTTATTGAAAAAAATAAATTTGCCTCAAAAAACAAAGTAATTAAATACATATTGAATGATTTTGATGCCAATGAAAGGACATCAAAAGATAAAGAAGAAATTATTGCTATTGTTAATGAGATGAATACAAAACAAGCAAAAGAATTGCTGAAATTATTAAAAGGGGAATTATAGGTATATGAGCCAAAGAAAAATTAAAATTTCTAAATACAGAAATTTAGGAATTAAAAAAGATGATGAAGTCATCTTAAACCAAGCGTTAAGCAAAGGAAAAATTGGAGATTTAGTTACATTAATAGGACCAAATAACTTAGGTAAAAGTAACGTTTTAGCAGCTATTAAAAATATATCAAACTACAATCGAATTACAGATTATGATATCAACGAAAGAGCAATGTCTAAAGATGAAAAAGACGTCTCATTAGATCTTGTTGTAAATACTGATAGTGGTTTTACTTTCCACTATAAGAAAACAAAGAATGAGTGATTTGGTACACCATGAAAATGCAATAACGAAACACAAGAAAGAATTGATTATGGTTTTGAAGAATTCAAAGATATATGTGAAAAAGTTATAGAAAAAGCAAAGGAAAATGAAATACCTGCGTTAAATAATAATGGTCACTATTCCAACGGTAGATATATTTACAATAACACAGAACAAGTAGAACTTGCAGAAGCGCAATTTGAGATGAATACTCAATGATTTAAGAACCGCAACTTCATTTTAGATAACGCGAAAAACGATATTCAATCACTATCAATTCTTTCGACATGACTAAAAAATTATTTAGTTGAAGAAGGTGAATCTAGAAACAATGAATTTGTAAAAAGAATTCTATCTAAAAAATATAATAAATTATCTAAGGTTTTAACCTCACCGTTTGATGATGAATTAGGTTTTAACTTAATTCCAAACATTTATGAATATAAGGATAATTTAGAAATAAAGGATTCTGATTTATCTGTTGAAGTACATGACGGTCAAATGAAATTGAACCCCTTCTTAGAAAGAATATTTAAGGCAATAAACCAAGACCCTTCAGAATTCACTGATTCATATAACAATTACAAAACAAATAAGAGATTAAGCCTTATTAGAGACATGGAAGCGCCTCTAAACAAAAGACTGCAAGAAATTTCTAAAAAATTTAATAATATTTATAATGTTGGAAAAGAACGTTATAAATTTAAACTACTAATTAACCCATCGGATGTAACTTTTGCGATGACCGATAAAAAGCAAGCTGTATCTATTTCAAGAACGTCTGAAGGATTTAAATGATTCTTTAATTTCTTTTTCAATTATCTATTAGAAAAGCCTTTTAAGCCTGGAGATATAGTTTTAATTGATGAAATAGGATCAAGACTTCATCCAAAGGGCATTATAGAATTAAGAGAATTTTTAAAAGATTATTCTATAGAAAATGATTTAACTTTTGTTACTGCTACACACTCTTGTCAGATGGTAAATAACGATTGTTTAGAGGAGTTAAGAATCGTACAAGAATCTGATGAAGGAAGCAACTCAACAATTAAAAATCGTTTTACAATGAACGACAGCAAAGAAGGAGATTACGATATTCTTTATGATTTAAAAGCCGCTCTAACCGTTGAACAACACCAAATTATGGATCCGAATGTCGAAGTTGTTTTTGTAGAAGGTGAAACAGACTATAGTTATCTATCTGCTATGAAAAATTTCTTCGGTTTAGGTAAAATTCTTTTCTTCATACCAATTCAAGGCGTTCTTATGAATAAAGAAAAATTCGAAGAATTAATACAAAAACTAAGAAAAATTAGGAAGAATCCAAGATTTTTGATTGATGGGGATAATGCAGGTATGAAGTTTAAAAAGATTGCGGAAGATAATGATTATGAAGCAATTACTCTTACAGATATAAACCCTAGTTTTAAAGTGATTGAAGATTTATTTTCTAAAGAAGATTTAGAAAAATTTGGATTAAAAAACAAAACTTATAACAATGCATCGGTTTTTAAAAAAACTGTTAAAAAAGAAGATTTATCAAAAGAAACATTAAATAATTTTGAGAAATTATTTATGGAAATAAAATAATTGTTGACTTGTATAAAATGGTTTAGGCCATTTTTTATTTTGAAAATTAATTTTTATTTTTCTTGTAATTAATACCAATTTTTAGGTATACTAACTTTCAAAGAGAAATAAATTATTTGTGAGAGACAAATAATAACTAAATAATAAATATCGTGAGATATTAACCGAAAAAAGATGCTTTCAAAAACCTTGGAAGCACCCTTTTTTTAGGCTTTTTTCACTTGTTTAGAATTATTTCTTTAAAAATTGAAGGGAGAAACATTGATTATGAGAGTAATTATTGACAAGAATTTGAGCCTAGAAGCTCAAGAAACTTATAAAACCAACGGAAGCATTTTTGATGTTTCTGTTGGTTTATTTTTTTGTAAAAATTTATCAATAGAAGCAAATAACTTTAAGGAAGGTTTTAAAAAATGCTAGAAGTTAAGAATTTATGTATTTCTTATGGAAAGAAAAAAGATAAAAAAACAGTTATTGATGATATTTCTTTAACCTTGGATAAAGGACAAATTATTTCTTTATTAGGAAGTTCTGGTTGTGGTAAATCAACAACCTTAAATGCGATAGCAGGATTCTTAGAAGTTGATAGTGGCGACATTCTTTATAATGGTCAAACTTGATTAGATACTTCAACTCAAAAAAGAAATATTGGAGTTGTTTTTCAAGACTATGCTTTATATGCAAATAAAAGTGTTTATCAAAATATTGAAATGCCTTTAAAAATGCTTGGAATGAATAAAAAAGAGAGAAAAGAAAAAGTAGAAACAATTGCTGAAAGGGTTGGAATGGCTAGTTTTTTAAATAAACAAGTTTCATTACTTTCTGGAGGGCAAAAACAACGAGTTGCTATTGCTAGAGCAATTGTTAAAAATCCAACCGTTCTCTTATTAGATGAACCCTTTTCAGCTCTTGATGCAGCTTTAAGAAAAGGAACAAGAGATTGAGTTCATGACTTAGTTAAAGAAATGGGTATCCCAACAATCATGGTTACTCACGATCAAGAAGAAGCTTTAAGTATGAGTGATTATATCTACTTACTTCATGATGGAAAAATGGCATGTGAAGGAAATCCATACGATTTATGAAATCTACCATGTAATACCTATACTGCTAAGTTTGTTGGTAATACAAACATTATTAACTACAACAATAAAACTATTGGAGTTAAACCTCAAGATGTTCTTTATCAAAAAACTTCTAAACTATTAGGAATTGGAATATTAATTAGAATGGATTATGCAGGAGATGATGCAATTCTAATCTATCAATTAGAAGATGGACAAGAAATTAAAATGATTAAATCTGCTCATTCCGATATTAAAGAAGTAGTTGAACTTTATGGAAGAAGATTAATTGAGTTTGATGAAAATGGAAACTTAATTAAAGAACGAGAAGTTAAATTAACTCCAATGCTTAATTCCTTAACTTTAGAAATAGAAGGAGTTATTTAGCTGTGAAACACAAGAAAACAACTTGGCTATACCAGTTGAATTGAGTGCTACCAGCCGTAATCTTAATTCTACTTTTCATAGCGTACCCTTTATTCATAATCTTTAAAAACGGATTTAACTCCGTTCCTGTTAGTGGAGATTTTATTGGTGGCTGATATCAATTCCACCAAATCTTTACAGATAAGAACTTTTTATGGGCTATAGCAAATACAGTTATTTATGCTGCTATAGCCATACCAATTTCTTTATTTATTTCGATTATTATCGCTAAAGGAATTAGCAAAGTTTGACATCCAAGAATCCTACAATCAGCTTTCTTTATGCCTTTCTTAGCTTCAAGCTTAGCTTTAGGAATGGTTTTTCAAACCCTATTTAACCCGATGGGATTTACTAGCCAAGTTCAAACAAAAGCTTTACTAATTCTTTATGGAGTTTTTCAAACCCTTCCCTTTAGAGTAATTATGTTTACAACTGCTTATATGGCAATTGATCAAAGAATGTATAAAGCAGCAAAAGCTGATGGAATGAGATGATATCAAATCTTTTGAAGAATAGATTTAAGTGAAATAGCACCAATCATTTTATATACATTAACAACAGGAATAATCTCTGCTTTTAAATTTATTCCGTTTGGATTATTTACTGACTATAACTCAGCAATTGCTCATGGTGGGCAAACAATGGTTTATTACATTTATGCGCAAATTAATGAAATCCAAAACTATGGAAAAGCTAGTGCTGCTTCAATTATCTTGATCATTATTGTTTTAATCTTAACAATTGCTAATGCACTAATTTGAAGGGAGAAAAAACATGCGAAAAACAAATAAAAAATATTGGATTCAGATTGGTTTAGTTTTCGGTTTATCCATTCTAGCAATTGGAATATTATTACCATTAATTTACATGGTTTTAAATTCATTTAAGTCTTTTGAAGAATTAGGAACTTCAAATAATTTCTTACCAAAAACTTGGAATACAGATGCTTATAAAACCTTATTTAAAATAACTTCAGAAAAAAATAATATTCCAACCTGACAATACTTCACAAACTCATTGTGAATCACAACAGTTATGATGATTTTTCAAACCCTTATCTGTGCTTTAGCCGGCTTTGGTTTATACTACTGAAAAACTAAATTTAATACCTTTGTACAATGCTTATTTGCAGCAGTTATGACAATTCCAGCTGAAGCATTATTACTAGGTAGATTTATGCAAAATACCGCTTTAGGATGACAAAACTCAGCTTTAGCTTTAATCCTGCCTTTTATTGGAAATGTTTATGGAATTTATCAATTTAGAAGTATGTTCTATAGACTAACACCAAATACAAAAAGAGCCGCTATGGTTGATGGAATGACTCCAGGAGAGTACTTCTGAACTATAGCAATTCCAGCTATAGTTCCAGCAATCTTGACTAACTTTATGGTGCAATTTATTACAGCTTGAAATGCTGTTTTATGACCAATCTTAGTTATGGAACCCGGAAGTAAGTTTGCAACCGTTCCTGTTCTTATGTACTACATTAATACTTTAAGTTCTGATCAACTTGCAAAAATGGGATTTGGAATAAAAGTTAATGCAGGTGTAAACCTTGTTAACTTAAAAATGGCTACAGCTACATTGAGCATGGCTCCAATCTTTGTTGGATTCGTAATCTTTAATAGACCATTAATGAAAGGAGTCTTAAAACAATGAACAAAATAAATCAATTCTTTCAAAAAACCTGGAAATGAGTTCTTGTAGTTTTATTTCTGGCTACAGGAGTCGGCTTAACACTAGCCTTTACACCTTTTCATCCAAAAATAGATGAAGAACCACAATTTGCATTAGGAAGCGATGTTATGGGTTATGCTGAACCTTCAAGAAAAGCTTGAACTAATGATGATAAAACTGGTGTTATTGATACTTTTAATGAATATTGAGCAAAAGAACATCCAGAACTTCCTAAAATTCATGCTTACTATGAAACAAAAAGCACCTATACAAAAATAGCTGCCGGATATCAGCTTCCGGACTTAATTCTGACTAGACCTGGAAATGTTCGCCAATATGCAGTTAGTGAAGCTAAAAATCAAATTAGAGAATTCAATAATCTCTCAACTATTAACGAAACTTTTTTACCAGAATTTAACTTTGAAAATCGTCAAATTGGTGCACCAATCTTTAAATCATTTAACGTTAATATCGTGAATGCGAAAGTTTACAAACAATTAACAGGAAAAGATTGAGTACTAAATAAAACCTTTACTTATGATGAAGTTTTAGATTTACTTAAAGTTTGAGATTCTAGACCCGACCTTTCAAGAGATGAAAAAGGTAACAAAATTCCTATGCTTGGATTTGATGATTTTACTTACCAAATCTTTGAAAATCAAGCTACAGGAACTGGTGCTTATAAACCTAACGAAAACTTTGTTTTTGACTATAAAACAACTGGAACTGGTGATAACTTTGACATGAAATTCAATGTCAAAGATGGAGACTATTTCCAAAAAATTATGGACTCAGGTTACTTTATTGGAGCACCAGTTAATTCAGGTCAAAAAACTTATACCTCAGTTACAATGAGAAAAGGAAAAATGTTAATGAGTTCTTGTTCAACTGCTGGTTTATTTCCACTTGATATCAAACCATATCGTTGAAGTAAAACTAAAAATGAATGAGTAGCAAACCAAGGAATGGATGATGGAAATAAACCAATCGCTATTCCCTATCCTGAAGGATATAAACTTGGTAAAATGCAAATTAATCAAAATTCAAAACAATATCAAAAATGAATCAAAGATGGGAACTCAAAAGAAACTTTCAATCCAAATAAAGACAATGAATCATTACAACCAAATGATGATGAATTTGGACAATGTTTAAACATGACAGCAGATACTACTAGAAGTGGTGAATTAAAAAACTGATCAAGAACTTTAGGATTAGCTGGGTTTAAATCAGTTGGTAAAAACGCTAGTTTAAAAGAAGCTACTGTAAATGGATTTATTGATTATGTACTTTCAGGAGATAAATTAAATAAACTAGCTTTAGCTGCTAACTATGTTCCAACAACAACCATTGGATATGAAGCTTGAAAAGAAACAAAACTAAATGGAACAAACGCTTTAGATAAGAAATATGCTCAATATAATCCTTTAGAAAAGAATGTTTATTTTGAAAATAACCCAGCAGATACATTTGCTTATAATACTTTAAACTCAATGTGAACGAATAATTATCTTCCAGGAAGAGGTAAAAATTCTTTCTATGAAGTCTTTAATTATGAAAACTTTGTTAAATATACAAACTTTGGAGATTTATATAATAAATCAAAAGTTATTAACTAGATATTAAATTTTAAATAAGTGTGATTAAATCACAGTCCACAAAACCGGTCGTTAAGATCGGTTTTTCCTTTGCTTATTTATCACAAAATTTGATTAATTGTTAACAAATCGCAGTCCATGAATTTGGGTTCTCATATCACAAAAATAAAAATTTTGTAGTCATTTCACAGTCCATAGCCCATACCATAAATTACAAAATTTTGTTAACAAATCGCAGTCCATGAAATAGATCTTCATACCATAAAAAATGAAAAATTCTCGGCTTATCACAGTCCATAAAAGCTCCTATATATCATATTTTTGAAATAAGTGTTAGCTAAACACAGTCCATGATTGATAGCACAAAATTAGATTAATTGTTAACAAATCACAGTCCATGATTCTTGGAATAAACTCTAAAATTTATTTAAATATTGGAAAAAATTCTTTTTGTGAATTAGAAATGCAACAAAGCCTAAGAGTAAAACCTTAGATTAAGTTATCCACATTTTTAGTTTCATTTTGAAACTATTATTTTAATGTCAAGTCTACTTTTTCAAAAAAGATTAAGTAAGATTAAGTTAGAAACTGAATATTACAAGAAAAGCTTATATAGGGTAGCATAACGGGCTACTGACTCCACCCCTAATCCAAATTAGGGACTATGAGATATATTAAGAGAGTAGCTTTTTCGTTATAGGAGAAGAAGCACTCTTTTTTTATCTCTAAAATTACCCCTTTTCTTGTCTTTTTTTATTCAGAAAATAATAAAAAGGGATTAATTGAATAATGGGAAATAACAAACAGAAATATGCCGATAAACGTGCCAAAATTGATAAAGCAGCTGAAGGTTTAGTTTTTAAACCAAAAGATCATTCTTATTGAATTGGAGATGACATGTTAGATTCTCCTTCAAGAATTTTGAAACAAATCACAACTTTCATGTTTGAAAAAGTTGATTGGGATCGTATGAGATATAAAGCAAAAATCGGAACAATGACTCACGAATTAGCAGAACAATCTTATCTTGATGAAATGATTCCAACAGTTGAAGAATGAATCGTTAAAAACGATACTGAAAATGACTGAGAAGATAAATATAAAGATGAAGTTGGAAAATACTTCAAAGGTATGAGTAATTGATTAAACGATAGTCAAGATAAATACGACTGATGAGGTTCTGAAGTTTTATTATGTGATAAAGATAATTTAATGTGTGGAATTGCAGATCTTTTATTAACTGATAAAGATGGTAATTATATTGTTGGTGATTTTAAAACAAGTGCATTTATTAATATGAATTATGCTCCATTACAACTTGTAATGTATGGAAGACTTTTAAATAAAGCTCTAGGTGAAGACTTATTTAAAAAAGGTGTTTTAATTCAAATTAAACCTGATGGAACTTATCAAGAATATCCATTTGATTTCAAAGATTATGATCATCGTGTTGATGTTCTTTTAGACAATTTCATTATTAATGTAAGAGGTTCTCAATATGTTAGAAGTAAATAACCTAGTTATTAGTTATGGAAACAAGAAGAATAAGAAAACTGTTGTTGATGGAATTTCTTTAAAACTAATGGATGGAGAAATTATTTCTTTATTAGGAAGTTCTGGTTGTGGTAAATCAACAACTTTAAATGCTATAGCTGGTTTTTTAGAAGTTGATGACGGAGATATTCTTTATAATGGTCAAACTTGATTAGATACTTCAACTCAAAAAAGAAACATTGGAGTTGTTTTTCAAGACTACGCGTTATATGCAAATAAAACTGTTTATCAAAACATTGAAATGCCTTTAAAAATGCAAGGTATTCCAAAAAAAGAACGCCAAGAACGTGTTCAAGCCATAGCTGAAAAAGTTGGTATGGCTTCCTTCTTAAAGCGTGAAGCACACTCTTTATCTGGAGGACAAAAACAACGTGTAGCCATAGCAAGAGCGATTGTTAAAAATCCAACAGTTCTTTTATTAGATGAACCTTTTTCAGCTCTTGATGCCGCTTTAAGAAAAGGTACAAGAGATTGAGTTCGTGATTTAGTTAAAGATTTAGGAGTACCAACTATTATGGTTACTCACGATCAAGAAGAAGCTTTAAGTATGTCTGATTTTATTTATTTAATGGAAGGTGGACATATTTCAAGTTATGGAAATCCTTCACAACTTTGAAATAAACCACCAAATATCTACACTGCTAAATTTGTTGGTAATACAAACATTATTAAATGAAATAGACAAACAATTGGAGTTAAACCTCAAGACGTTGTCTATGAACAAACTGGTCATTATTTAGGTCAAGGAACTTTGGTAAATCAAGAATATGTTGGAGACAACGTCTTATTGGTTTATAACATTCCAAATGATTTTGGAACTCAACCACAAGAAATTAGAATGATTAAACCAGCCCACTCTAAGATTTTAGAAATTGCCGATTTATATGGTCGTAGAGTAATTGAATTTGATGATCAAGGAAGATTAATTGATCCTGAAAATCCCCTTTTAGATAGTCCTTATGAAAACGCTGTTGTTTATAACGTTGACATTGAAGAGGTCTATAAAGATGAGTAAGCAAAAAACTAATTGACTATATCAAGCAGCATGAGTAATGCCAGCAGTAATCTTAATTCTGTTATTTATTGCTTATCCTGTTTTTATTATCTTCAAAAATGGATTTAACTCAGTGCCTGTTAGTGGTGAGTTTGTTGGTGGTTGATATCAATTTCAACAAATTTTTGAAGATAAAAACTTCTTATACGCAATTTTAAATACCGTTATTTATGCATTAATTGCAATTCCAATTTCTTTATTTTTAGCAATCTTAATTGCCAAAGGAATTAGTAAGGTTTGACATCCAAGAATCTTACAATCAGCTTTCTTTATGCCCTTTTTAGCTTCAAGTTTAGCTATCGGGATGGTTTTTCAAACCATCTTTAACCCGATGGGATTTACCAATCAAGCTCAAACAAAAGCTTTATTAGTAATTTATGGGGTTTTTCAAACCCTACCTTTTAGAGTCATCATGTTTACAACTGCTTATATGGCAATTGATAAAAGACTTTATCAAGCAGCAAAAGCTGATGGAATGAAATCTTGAAAAATGTTTTTCAAGATTGACTTAGTTGAGATTGCACCAATCTTGCTATATACCTTAACAACCGGGATAATCTCTGCTTTAAAATTTATTCCGTTTGGATTATTTACAAACTATAATGCTGCAGTTGCGCATGGTGGACAAACAATTGTTTATTATATTTATGCACAAATTAATGAAATTCAAAACTATGGAAAAGCAAGTGCAGCATCAATTATCTTGATTTTAATAGTTTTAACTTTAACTATTATCAACCGCTTGGTCTGGAGGAAAAAACGTGCGAAAAACTAATAAAAAATATTACTATCAAGTAGCATTAATTCTTATTTTAGCTTTGGTTGCATTAGTAATTCTTCTTCCAATGTTATACATGGTTTTTAACTCTTTTAAATCCTTTGAAGAGTTAGGAACTTCAAGAGGTTTTTTCCCAAAAACTTGGGATACTAAAGCTTATGAAGTTTTATTTAAATTAACAAAAGAAAATAATAGTATTCCAACCTGACAGTACTTTACTAACTCATTGTGAATTACAACCATCATGATGATCGGACAAACTATTATGTGTGCTTTGGCTGGATTTGGACTTTATTATTGAAGAACTAAATTCAATGTTGTTATTGAAGTTCTATTTATGGCAATTATGACCATTCCAGGAGAAGCCCTACTTTTAGGAAGATTTATTCAAAATACTGAATTAGGATGACAAAATATGGCTTTAGCTTTAATTGTTCCTTTTTTAGGTAATGTTTATGGAATCTATCAATTTAGAAGTATGTTTTATCGTTTAAGCAGAAATACTAAACGAGCAGCAATTGCTGATGGAATGAAACCTGGAGCTTACTTTTGAATGATTGCCATTCCAGCAATCATGCCAGCGATTGTTACTAACTTTATTACTGGATTTATTACTGCTTGAAATGCAGTTTTATGACCAATCTTAGTTTTAGAACCTGGAAGTAAGTATGCAACCGTTCCTGTTTTAATGTATTACATTAATACTATGACAGCAGATCAATTAAATAAAATGCAACTTGTTCCTAACTTAAATGGTGGAGTTAACTTAATTAATTTAAAAATGGCAACTGCTACTTTAAGTGTGGCGCCATTATTTGTTGGGTTTGTTTTATTAAACAAACCCTTAATGAAAGGAATCTTAAAACAATGAAAAAGTTAAGAGTATGATTAATGACTTCATGAAGATGATTAATAGTAATTATCTTTTTAGTAACTGGTCTTGGTTTAGTTTTAGCTTTTACACCCTTTCATCCAGTTTTAGATGAACGACCCCTATTAGCTTTAAATAGTGATGTTATGGCATCAGCTGGAAGAGCTAAAGATGCTTGAATTAAAGAAGATTCAGATCCGAATAACGCCGGTATTGTTAATAACTTTAATGAAATTGAACTTCCAAAAATAAATGAGCAAAGAAAGTCACAAGGATTAAAAGAAATTCCGCAATTATATGCTTATTGAGAACCGAAAAATACTTATACCAAAATATCAGCTGGTTATCAATTACCTGATTTATATTTAACAAGAGCTAGTGGAGTTGCACAGTACTCAACTTCACAAGCATCTAGTCAAATGAGAACTTTTGATGCTAATGGAAAAATTAATAAAACATTATTATCTGAATACAACTACAAAGATATGCAATATGGTTTACCCTTATTTAAGTCTTATGATATTACTGTTTTGAATACTAAAGTTTATTATGATATCACTGGGCAAAAATTCGATACAAAGAATGATCCACATTTTAAATATTCAGATATTTTGAATTTAGTTGAACAATATAACAGCAAAGATGAATATAAGGGAAATATAGGTTTTGGTTTAGATGATTTGCCTAACCAACTATATTTAAACCAATCAACTGGCAAAGGTGCAATCGACCCTTTTAATAATCAAAATTTCACTTTCGATGTAAATAAAACAGGATTCAGGGATAACTTCGATTTAAAATTCAATATTAAAGACGCTGATTATTATGACAAAATGCATGAAAGTGGTGCTTTCATGGGAGCCATTGTTAAGAATGGCCAAAAACAATATACTTCAACTGAATTTAAAAACGGAAAAATGTTAATGACTTCAAGTTCAAGTGCCGGATTATGGGCGTTTAGTGTTGACCCCTTCTACTTAGATAAAAAAACTAATAGATGGGTTGCTAATAAAGCATATCCAAAAGATTATAAAACTGGTGATATGTCCATAAATAAAAAATCACCAAATTACATTAAGTGAAAAAGCGATCATCCAAATGACCCTGATTCAAAATACGATATTATGGGTGACCCAAAATCAATCAAACCTAATGGTGAATATAATGAATCACTAACTGTTGTTTACAATCCAACTAAAAATGGTGGAGATCGTTTCTACTCACAAGGGCTTGGATTAGCCGGATTTAAATCAGTTGGTAAAAATGCTGATTTAAAAGAAGAAACTGTTAAAGAATTTACAAAATATCTACTTGATGAAAAAATAACTTACAAAGAAGGAACTAATTTAAATAAGGCGGCAAATGCTGCTAACTATATTCCTGCAACTGAATTTGGTTATAAACAATGGGAAAGCAAAGTTTATGGAATTAACAAAGAATTAAAGAATAAAGACCCTTTAACAAATAGTGCTTATCAAGTAAATAACCCTGCTGATAGCTTCGTTCGTGAAGCTTTGGGTACTTTATGGATAAATAACTATTTAATCAACCGTAGTAGCTTTAATGAAGTATTTACATATGATAACTTTAAGAAATATACAAACTTTGGAGACTTATTTAACAGAAGTAAAATTGTTCAATAAGTTGATGTAAAATACAAATGAGGTTTGGTGACTTTACTTATTAACCAATAAGTAATTTCTATTAAGTAATCTATTAATTTAGATTACTTTTTTTATTTTTTGTATATAATAAAAGTATGAGTAAGTGTAGGAATATTATTTACATAATATTGCATACAAATAGATCCTTCGAGATCTATTTTTTTATTTCAAAAATTAAAAATGCATGTCCCACCCGACATGCATTTTAACTATTAATTTATTAAATAACTATTTAGAAATAATGTAAATAATGATAACTAACAGCACAAGTATTAATACTTGATTCATTTCGTATTGTTTCTATAAGGAAGGCCCTCCTTCCTTGAAATTCAACACGTTTGAGTAAGTGTAGAATTTCTTTAATAATATTTTACGGAATCTACTTGGTGGTTCAACCCGCATTAATCATTGTATACTATTAAAACCCCTATTTCTTGCGGTTTTATAAAGAAAAAACAAAAAAGAAATTTAAAATAATTCGGGATTTTTTTCAATTTTTCTCTTATTCTTTATTAGATAAAGTTCAGAGGA